>DASWWW010000005.1:0-86001 GCA_036400935.1 Minisyncoccota bacterium | reverse complement strand
CCCACGAAGCTGAAAGCGATCATGCTGATGATGACCAGGATGGCTACGATTGCCGAGGCGATATTTAGCTTCTTGCGGTGATTTGGATTGATCAACATGTTCGTTTACAATACGTTAACGGCTATGGGTAGCATGGTAGCGCACTCCAAGTCCTATTTCAATCGCTATGCGCGAATTTCAAGACCGTCGCAAGGCAAAGAAGTTCCTCCACTCGCGCTACGCGATAGCTTTTCTGATAATCATCATCGCGCTCGTCGCCCGAGGCGTCTGGGGCATCTACGTTAAGTACGAGAAGAGCAGCGCCCTTGCTGAAAAGTCTCGTGCCGACCTCGCCGTGCTCCAGGCCCGCGAGGCGGTCCTTTCAAAGTCCATCGCCACCCTCAATACGGACGAGGGCAGAGAGAAGGAGATCCGCGACCGCTTTGGCGTCGTAAAGCCCGGCGAGAAGCTCGTCATTCTCGTCGACGGCGCTCCGGCTGCCAAGGCTAGCGCAAACGCTATAAATGATTCGTGGTGGCGAAAATTCCTTGATAGCATCGGCCTTTAAACTTATACTGAATCCATGAAAACAGTAGAAATATATTCAACACCGGTCTGTAAGTACTGCAGCCTCGCAAAGGACTTCTTTAAGAAGAACAATATCGCGTACACCGAGCACGATGTCGCGTCCAATCAGGCAAAGAAAGAGGAAATGATCGAGAAATCCGGCCAGCTCGGAGTTCCTGTCATCGATGTCGGCGGCGATATCGTCATCGGCTTTGACGAGGCTGTCCTCAAGGACCTTCTCGCGATCAAATAGTTCCCGTAGCACCGTGAAGACCGTCAGGGTAAGCGACAAAATGCAGAAAGGGTATTCGTACCGGCTTTCTGCGCCCACGGGCAAAGATTTTCATCCGGATTTCAAGCCGGACCTCACGCCAAGAGAAATGCTTTCTCTTGGCGTGTTTGGCGGCATCTACATGCGCGACTGCACGAACGAATTCCCGAAGTCTTGGTTTGAAAATGCGAAGTTCGCTCCTGAAGGGACAACGAAACGAGTCGCATCCATGAATTGCTTCGGCGTCCATGCAAGCCAGCCGCTATCCGTCTGGCGGGCCAAAAGCTGGATCTACAAGGACGACCCTCGTGGCTGGTTCCAGTGGTATTGCCGCTATTACATGGGCCGCCGCATCGAAGACGAGGATAAGCGCCAGATCAGGCGCTGGAAGGCCATGGCGCGCCATATAGCTCAAATAAAGGGCAAATGCCACCCAGGAGACCGGTCGTGCAATACGAAGCAGCGCCAGGCGCTCTTGCACTGGGCGTATGACAGCCGGAGGATGTAGGGTCCCGCAATTAAACCGAGGTGTGCTTGTCGACTGGTCTTTTCGTCAGCAATCTCCTCAAACCATCGGCAACAAAGAATATTGCCAAGAAAATAGCGGTAAGATCTATCCACGCTCCCTTGCTTATATGGCCATCTAGCAGGGTTTCGTACCAGATTCCCATCCATCTGTCCTGTTGAGGCCATCCGTGCATGAATTGATTAACGGTGTGATAAATGAAGGCAATGATGGGCCCTATTAAGATTTCCAGCACACCCGTCAACCTCTCGACGGTCGGCTTGTTTTGGAAATTCATATACCTCTGAGAGCCTTTGAAAGCCTGTAGCGCTATGGTAGCGGCGAGCGAGAGTATGAAGACAGCCGCGAGCAGGTAGTACGTGCAGTCAATGTTGTTGGATTTGTCGCATAGCGGCACGCCGTAGTAAAAGCCTAAAAAGCCAAAGAAAAGTACGAATAGTCCGAGGGTGGCCTGAAAAAATCGTATACTACCCGTGTTTTTGATCTCTCTAAACAAGAAATACATATGGTGCCCGCAGTAGGAATCGAACCTACATCAGCTCGTTAGGAGTGAGCCGTTCTATCCATTGAACTATGTGGGCGTACCGAAAACTATACTATTTTTCTTGTTTTTAAGCCATTTTTGAGTATACTATTCCGTATGACTCCTGATGAACATCGATTGCTCATAGAGACGAGGGAAATGGCCGAGGAGAACAATCGGATACTGAAAGGTCTCCAGCGAACGAACCGCGCCTCTCTGGCATTCAAGATCGTCTATTGGGTGGTCGTATTGGGAGTCCTGTCTGGAGCGCTGTACTTCCTCCAGCCATACATAGACACCGTAAAGAGCTCGCTTTCGATCCAGTAATCTGAAAGCAGTACCAACGCTTGGATAGCTCAGTTGGTAGAGCACTTCCCTGAAGAGGAAGGGGTCCCCAGTTCGAGCCTGGGTCCAAGCACAAAATGAAAAGCCGCCCATCGGGCGGCTTTTCATTTTGTGCTTGGAAGCAGCGCCTGTGGCGCTGCGGCCCAGGCGAGAACGCCGGAGCCATATCGCGAACGGCGAGCGATGGCGAGGCGGTGCCCAGACCGAGGAGGCTGACGAGCCGACGAGAGTCGCGGGTGAGCCTTGGTTTTGCAATATTGAGATATAATTACAAGCATGAAAACCTTTCCTTTGAGCCCTTACAGGAATGCCGGAAGCCATCATTATATTTCCGGTCAGATTGGTCAGATAAACGGTCAGTTGGTTTCTGATGAGATTGGCAAGCAGACACTTCAAGCAATAGACAATGTTGCGACCATTCTGAAGCAAAACGGCCTTGGGATGACTGATATCGTCGATGTCACTGTATTTCTCACTGAACAAGATGATTATGAGGCTTTCAATGATGCTTATCGTAGCAGTTTAAAGGATCCGCTTCCGACAAGGACTACCGTTACTGTTAAATCTTTGCCGTTGGGAGCCAGAGTGGAGCTAAAGGTCGTAGCTTTCAAATAGGTGGCTAAACAAAAAACCGCTTAAAGCGGTTTTTTGTTTTCTAGACCGACTTTACCCTCAATTTGTTCTGCTTTGCCTTGTCGATCTTCGGGAGCTTGATCACGAGGAGCCCGTGACGCTCAACCGCCTCGGCTTCTTCTACCTCGATCTCTTCGGGGAGCATGACCGTTCGGGAGAATGAGCCCCAGTAGAGCTCCTTGTGGAAGTAGTCCTGATCGTCGACTTCCTTTGCGGCCTCTCGCTTGCCCTTGATAGTGACCATATCGCGAGTGATGTTGATGTCGAGATCCTCAGGTCGGACTCCGGCCACCATGGTCTTTATGACGATTTCAGAAGATGTCTGGTATACGTCTACGGTGAGCTGGCCCTCTTCCTCGGTCTCTTCGAGGATGCTGCCGCGGACATCTTCCTCGACTTCAGTTTCCTGAAGCTCTTCTTCCTCCAGCTTTACGGTGCCGGTGAGGCGCTCAAAGAACGATTTTTTTGAAGGTTGCATAGTGTGTGATTACGGGGCTTTTACTTTCTTTATTCTCTCGAAAAGGAGGAGTATTACGAGAACAAGTATCCAGAGGACAGAGAACACGAAAAGGGTTTTCTGACCATTCTTATATATTATAAACAGATTGAATGCCGCGTGCAATGCGACGGCGAGCATGATTCCGAAGACTCGGTAGATCATCTTGTATATCTTGTTCTTGTAGAAGGCGAGTCCCAGGAAGAAGCCGATGATTCCCGAGCATACGACATGGAGGAGGCTGGCTCCGATGAATCTCTCGTTGCCTGTCACGAAGCTCTGGAATGCCTCGCCCGAAAGGAGCGGGTGGAGGATGAAGAGGGTATTCTCGAGCGCTGCGAATCCGAGGGCGACCGTGATGATATAGGTCATGGCGTCGAGGGGCTCGTCGAAATCCTTGCTGTGGAGGGCGATTATTGCGACGATGAGGTACTTCGCGAACTCCTCGATGACCGACCAGGCGAAGATCGTCGACGTATTTATGGCGCCAAAGTGCTGGTGAACGAACCTTTCAAGGGGATATACGAGGATTACCGCTATCATGCCTCCGAGGAAGGCCATGAAGATGCGGCCGCGGGGCTCAGGGTTCAGTTTGTCCTCTTGGATCCAGAACCACAGCCAAAAGAGGGCGGGCAAGATGCCTCCCATGGCGGCATAGAGGAGCGGATAGCTTTCTACGAGGTTCGTTATATAGGCCATGTCTCGATAATGAGCGGCTTCTTATCGGCAATCGGCATGTCTTTCCAGATTTCCTCGGTGACGAACGGCATGAACGGATGGAGAGCCTTCAGCATGTCGGCAAGGGTGTGGAGCAGGAACTGCTGGCGGGAAGCCTTGTCAGCGGGAGAGCCGGAAGCGATGATCGGCTTTGACGATTCGAGTATGACGTCCGCGAATTCGCGCCAGACGTAGCCGTATAGCTTCTCGGATACGATGTGGTACTTGTACTCATCCATCTCCTTGGTGATTTCCTTGATAAGGTTCTTGCGCTCGGCGGTCAGCTTTGCGTCGTCGGCGCTCCATGCCGAGAAATTCGCATCATAAGATACGTTCTCTGTAGACGAGAGGACGAATCGGGTGATATTCCAGAGCTTGTTGGAGAAATTCTTGTAGCCCTTGATCTTGTTCTCGCTGATTTTCGAATCGCTGCCTGGGCCGGTACCTACGATGAGCGACATGCGCACCGCATCGGCGCCGTATTTCGCGCCCATATCCACTGGGTCGATGTTGTTGCCAAGGGATTTCGAGATCTTGCGGCCCTTTTCGTCGCGGACGATGCCGTGGAAATATACGGTCTTGAACGGAACGACGCCGAGGACGTACTGGGACATGAGGATCATGCGCGCTACCCAGAATGGCAGGATGTCATAGCCCGTCTCGATGATGGTCGTAGGGTGGTAGAGCTTGAAATCGGCGGTCTCCTCAGGCCAGCCGAGGGTAGAGAAAGTCCAGAGGCCCGACGAGAACCAGGTGTCGAGGGTATCCTCGTCCTGCTTCCAGCCTTCGCCTGTAGGGGCATTCACGTCGCAGAGGATTTCCTCCTTGCCGGACGCGTCCGTGCGGTACCAGACCGGGATGCGGTGGCCGAACCAGATCTGTCGAGAGATGCACCAGTCGCGGAGATTGGTGATCCAGTGCATGTATACGCGCTCGAAGTTCTCGGGGATGATCTTTATGCCGTCCTTTCGAACCGCGTCGAGCATGAGCTCCTTGAGCGAGCGGTTGTCGCGAGCGGGGATCTTCTTGTTCACGTCGACGAACCACTGCAATTTAGGCAATGGCTCGATAGTGCCGCCGGTTCGCTCTGCCGTAGAGAGGTTCTGAGGAATTTCCTCTTCCTTTTCGAGAAGACCCTGCTCCTTGAGCCAGGTGACGACGATCTCGCGTGCCTCGGTCGTCTTCTTGCCGGCAAGGAGAGGCCCCTGAACGCTCATCTTTGCGTACTCGTTGATGACGGGGACGAGAGGGAGGCCGTTTCGCTGCGCGATTTCGTAGTCGACATGGCTGTGCGCGGGAGTAACGCCGACGGCGCCGGTGCCGAACTCAGGATTTACCTCCTTGTCGCCGACGATTTTGACGCTGATCTTCTCGCCAGCGAACTCGATGTTGTAGGTCTTGCCGATGTACTGCTGGTAGCGCGCGTCGTCAGGATGGACGGCAACGCCGGTGTCGCCGACTTTCGTCTCTGGACGGGTCGTAGCGATGGAGATAGGGAAGTCCTTTGAGTATTTAAACGTATAGAGCTTGCCCTTGCCCTCGGTGTAGACGATCTCGTCGTCCGAGATAGTGGTCTGGCCCTTTGGATCCCAGTTAACTACGCGATAGCCGCGGTAGATGATGCCGTCGTCGTACATTTTCTTGAAGACGGTGCGTACCGCGAGGTTTCGCTTGTCGTCGAGGGTGTATGCCTCGCGAGACCAGTCGACGGAGGCGCCGATCTTCTTGATCTGATTCACGATAGAATCGTGGCTCTGCTGCGCGAACTCGTTGATGCGGCGCAAAAGCTCCTCGCGGCCGATATCCTGGCGGCGCTTGCCTTCCTTCTTATAGATTTCGCCCTCTACTTTCGATTGCGTGGCGATTGCGGCGTGATCCGTGCCCGGGAGCCAGAGCGTCTTCTTGCCCTGCATGCGGGCGTAGCGGACCATGATGTCCTCGATGGCGATCATAAAAGCCGATCCCATGTGGAGGATGCCTGTCACGTTCGGCGGAGGGAGCACAATAGAGAAGGGCGTCTTGTGGCGCTCGGGAAGCTTGTCCGGATTAAAATAGCCGGCATCCATCCAGCCCTTGTAGATCGCGTCTTCGGTCGCTGTCGGATCGTACGGCTTGAGGAATTTTGGCGGGATATTTGGCTCTACGAAAGGCGTTTTAGATGGTTCCATGTAGGAAAAATAATACCAAAAATAGCGTTTTTTGGCTATCTTATTGGTGTTTATAGGCTGTTGCCTAAGATTTCGGCCCGAGTGGCAAAGTACCTTTTGCCTTCAGCTCCGCGCTCGCGTCGACGGCTTTGCCGCGATTGAAATAGCCGGCGAGGGCGATCATCAGGCCGTTGTCGGTCGAATGGTCGACCTGAGGTATGAAAAGCTTCGTCGAGCATTCGTTCGCGAGCTCTTCGAGTCGGGTTCTGATATTTTTGTTAGCGATAACGCCTCCGCCAACGATGATCGACTGGATGCCGTAGATTTCGATTGCTTTGCGCACCTTGGCGAGCACGACGTCAGTGACCGCGTCCTCGGTCTCGCGGGCGATCCCCTTGATTGTTTTCTCGTCGAGGGGCTTTCCTCCGTTTTCGGCGACCAATTTCTGGACGAGATAGAGAACGGCAGTCTTGAGACCCGAGAAAGAGAAGTCGAGATCGTTGCTCGTCATCATCGGGCGAGGCAATGGCTCTGGGCTCTGGATGTTTTCAGCGCGCGCCTGAGCGGCAAGTTTCGAAATCTTCGGTCCGCCGGGATATTCGAGGCCGAGGGTGCGAGCGACCTTGTCGAAGCACTCGCCGATGGCGTCGTCGCGCGTCTCGCCGGCGATCTTGTACGATCCCATCGAGTCAATGAGCACGATTTGGGTATGCCCGCCCGAAATGAGCAGGGAAAGGGCAGGGTAAGCGATCTCGGATTCGAGCAGCTTGTACGCCCGCGCGTCGGCGGTCTGCGAAATGAGCGCGGCCAAGATGTGGCCCTCCATGTGATGGGCAGGCACGATCTTTTTGTTCCACTTCTGGGCCAGCTCCTTGGCGAAGACGATTCCGGTCCATAGGGCGGGCTCGAGCCCCGGCCCGATCGTGATAGCTATGAGGTCCACGTCTTCAGATTTCGCGCCCGCCTCATCCATGGTCCTATCGAGTACGAGGGGGAGATTTTTCTCGTGCTCGCGCTTTGCCAGCATAGGAAAAACGCCGCCGTACGGGACGTGGTCTGGAACTTGCGAATGGATTGTATTGCCGAGAATGCGGACCGAGGTTCCGGCCGGATCGACTTCGATGAGGCTTATCGCCGTCTCGTCGCACGATGTCTCGATGCCGAGAATTTTCATAGTGCGCGGTATAGGACTTGAACCTATGACCCTCTCAACGTCAATGAGATGCTCTACCAACTGAGCTAACCGCGCAACAGGCTTTTAACGGCCTTGTACGACTACTTTACACTAATTTTTCGGCTTATCAAGCCTGTTGAGGCGCAGTTTGGTGACGCAGAAGTAGATCAGCGCGGCGATGACTATGAAGTTGATGGTGTCGAGGATGACGGTGCCGTACATGATCTTTGCGTCGAGGACGGTGAAGCTGGCCTCGGTGAGATTCTTGGCTTGGCCGAGGGCGATGCCGAGCAGGGGATTGATCAGGTTCTTTATGACGGAATTGACGAAGGTCGTGACGGCTCCTCCGAGCATGAGACCGACGGCCAAGCCGACGACTCCCTGCGTGCGGATGAAATAGATAAAGCCACTCTTTTCCTTGTCTTGAGTCGGTTGTACGTCTGCCATAATGGCCTTAAGTATATAAGATATGTGAGTATGTGGGCAATCATAAGCGAGGCTTGAGGCTGCCTGTAGCCTATAAGCCGAAGATTCTTGGGTATACATTACGCCGATGTTATAATCCCTTTCTATGACAAAAAAAGATGCTATGGCGGATTCGGTCGGGCGAGTTGCAGGCAAGGTTGCGTTAGTCACGGGCGGGGCGGACGGCATCGGCAAGTCCATCGGCGGCCTTTTGGCGCGAGAGGGCGCGAAGGTCGTTGTCGCTGACATAAACGAGGTTCTTGGCCAGGCGACCGCGGCGGAATTCGGCGGCATCTTCATCAAGCTCGACGTGAGCAGCGAGGATTCGTGGAAGGCAGCGGTCGCAGAAACTACGAGCAAGCTCGGCGGCCTGCACATCCTCGTGAACAATGCCGGCATCCTCGGAAAGGGGACGCAGAACCCGGAGCACGCGACGCTCGCCGACTGGCAGCTCGTCCACAAGATCAATCTCGACAGCGTCTTCCTCGGCTGCAAGTACGCGATCGCTGCCATGAAGGGGAACGGGGGATCGATCGTGAACATGTCTTCGCGATCGGGCAATGTCGGCGTCCCGGGCGCGGCGGCTTATGCCTCGACAAAGGCGGCGATTCGCAATCACACCAAGTCCGTCGCTCTCTACTGCGCGCAGCAGGGCTACAAGATCCGCTGCAACTCGGTCCATCCGGCGTCGATTATGACTGCGATGTGGAAGAGCATGCTCGGCACCGGCGCAGATTTCGAAACGAATCATGCGAAATTCGCAAAGGATATCCCAATGAAGCGATTCGGCACTCCTGACGAGGTCGCGTATGCGGTCTTGTTCCTCGCCTCTGACGAATCTTCATACACTACGGGCTCTGAATTGATCGTCGACGGCGGCGTCATGGCCGGCACTACAACGAGCCCCGATACGGATATAAAGAAATAAGCATCTCGTTAGATATAGACGATTTCGTGACCGCGCTCCCTGAGCGCGGTTTCGTCTATCTCGTAGACTACGGGCGCAAAATTGGTGATTATCTTTTCCTCGGAGACTTTCTGTCCGCGCAAGAGTTTCTCTCGATAGATCTCGTTATATCTGAAATATCTTTCGCCTGATTTTATGAAATGGTGGTTCCTCTCGAATACGTGGAATTTGTTTTCGGCCGGCGCGTCCGACAGGAGCATGCCCCTGAGCGCATTATCGGTAAGCCAGAGCTGGATTTGCAGAGGGCGCTTCGAGGTATTTTTTACTTTGAGGTCGAGATAATTGTGGAAAATGGTGGCGCCGCTGCCGAAGGGGAGCGTGCGTCCCGAGTCTGGGAATACGTCAACCGAATGATGGTGGCGCTCGTTGATCTGCGTGTCGGCGTGAAGGAAGATCCAGTAAAGGAAATTGGAAAGCTGGCAGAGCCCGCCGCCGATGCCCTCAGATACTTTTCCGTTCGAGAGGAGCATGCCGCTCACATAGCCCTTTCTTTTCGTGACTGATCCGATCGCCTTCCAGAGCGAGAATGTCTCGCCGGGTGGGATGACGAGGCCGTCGAGCTTCTCGATAGCCTTGGCGAGGTTAATTACCTTATTCTTCTGAAGCCTGTCGTCGCTCGATCCCAATTTGCGATAGAGCGGACTGGAGTGTCTCGCGACGACCGATGGAAATATTTCTTCGACCCTCTTCAGCTTCTTGATAGTCGCGAGATTCTTGATGTGTCGCTGAGCCTTCCTGACAAAGGTGGCCGGCCCCACAAGAAAAGGGAAGCGGCTCGAGAGCGCTTTTCGTTTTGGTCGGTCGTATTCGGCGATGCGCTCTCGTAGAGATTCATTCATGCGCTAGAATCTAGCACACTTTCCCTTGTTTGCGGTAATAAAAATCACAGATTTTTATCTGCGATTTTCGTTGGGCGGAGAGAGGGAGATTCGAACTCCCGAGGAGCTTTCACCCCTGCCAGTTTTCGAAACTGGTGCATTCGACCACTCTGCCATCTCTCCAATTGGTCTGCAGTGCTGGTTATCCTAGCATTTTTTGCCAATTGCGCAAAAAATGCTATATTTGAGGCCTGCGAAAAGCGGAACGACGGCCCTATCGTCTAATGGTTAGGACACGGCCTTTTCAAGGCTGTAATCGGGGTTCGATTCCCCGTAGGGTCACCAATTAGAGAGCTAGTTCGAGTACTCGAGAAGGATTAAAAAATCTCATTATGAGAGTTTTTTAGGTATACTTGATTACATGAAAATATCTAAAGTAGAGATAAACAACTTTAAATCTATAGAGAAGGCCTCTTTTTCTGCCTCTGATTTTACTGTTTTGATTGGGCAAAATAATCATGGAAAAACTAATGTTTTGTCAGCAATCGAGTGGTTTTATAACGGCGCTGGTAAGTTAGAGGAGATAGTTCATAGAAGTAAAGACAAGAAAGACATTAGTGTCGTGATCGAATTTACTGATATTGAGTCTGGGCTTGAACACATGAAGAATGAGAAAAACAAAACCACACTCACGTCAAAGCTTAACGGCGCTAATACTGCAAGAATAATCGCTAGAGTTTCAGATAAGGATAAGCAGGAGCGACTTTTGTGGGATCCAAGTACGGAAGAGTACATAACTACCGGTACTGGTGCAAACAACTTTCTAAATGATTTTCTTCCAACACTGCAGTTTGTAAAAACAAGTAATCATCTAAAAGATGTAGCGAAGTATGGGCCCAAAACTGAAATTGGACTCATGCTGGGAAGCGTGGTGAACGAAATTCTGTATTCCGAAGATGAGGAATATAAAGAGTTCGTAAGACTCTTTAATCGTCTTTTCGGTGACTCTGGTTCGCTCGTAGGCAAGAAGCTTAAGACAATGGCTGGCACGGTGGAGTCTTATCTTAAAGTTCAGTTTCCAGAATGTGACAAAGTTGAATTTAGTGTTAGTAATCCAAAGCTGGATGAACTACTTAAAAACTTTGAAGTAGACGTTGATGACGGCCATAATACTCCTGCTTCTGATAAAGGAGACGGTATGCAACGTGCTTTAATGCTTGCTATTTTTCAAACTTACGCAGAGCATCGTAGAGAAAGTGAAGGTATCAAAAATTTCCTCTTCATAATCGACGAGGCGGAGCTACATTTACATCCTACAGCTCAAAGAAATCTTAAAAAAGCTCTGTTGGAACTAGCGACTGGAGGTGATCAGGTTTTTATATCAACACACTCGTCTGTTCTTATTGCTGATGAATGTAAAAAGCAAACTGTATTGCGAGTTCAAAAAACAGAAAAGAAAACTGACGTTGAGCCTGTTGTAGAAGGACTCAAGAAAGATGTTGTGTATGACCTCCTTGGTGGAAGTCCTGCGGACTTGTTGTTACCAGCGAATTTTATTTTGGTAGAAGGCACGAGTGATAGAGATTTCTTGTCATTAGTGATTGATAGACATTATCCCGACAAGAAAAATATACAGGTTATACCTGTCTGGGGTGATATTGAAAAAGTAGATAGGGTTTTTGAGAAACTTGCCGAAACTTTTGCTCCATTGAATGCGACCCTTTACGCCGACAGAGTTGTAATTTTGGTTGATAAAATTTCTGAGGAGAAATTAAGTAAGTATCAAGAATTCAGAAGAAAGTATCCGGGTATAAAAGATGAACAAGTCATTGAGCTATCCGTGGCTAGCCTCGAAGAATATTATCCAATTGCAAGACCTGAACAAGTGAACGGACATAATCATCGATGGCAAGAATCTGTCGGTCATAATCTAACATCAAGACAAAAACAAACCAGGGCAAAAAACGTCGGAAAAGGAATTGAAAAAGAACAATTTGAAGAGGATATGCCACTGGTACATAAGGCGCTAACAACTTGTTGGGACAATGCGTATTAGGCTCATTTTAGGTGCTCGAGAAGGGTCGTTTGAAATCTATTTCTAATACCAGGAATATCCTTACAGTGCAACAAATCATATTGGTTCTATCACGAGAAGGCTCACATCGGACAGAAAAAGACACCCAATTCTGGGTGTCTTTTTCTGTCCGATGGGTGATGCCCGGTGGGCAGAATCGAAGCCCGAAGGCCGACGGGCCGAGGGCGGGCTGTCCGACTTTTCAGCAGAAAAGTACGGATAGCCGATTCCTGATATGATACAGAATATGAAATCAAAATTACTCAGAATGGACAATGTCGGTATCGTAGTCGATTCTCTCGACAAAGCGATTTCTTTTTTCTCTGAGCTCGGCCTCAGGTTGGAGGGGCGCGCAATGATTGAGGGAGAGTGGGCCGGACGCGTTACGGGATTGGGCGATCAGCAGGTCGAAATCGCGATGATGGTTACGCCTGACGGGCATAGCCGATTGGAGCTTTCACGATTTATCGCTCCAGCAATAACCGCCGATCACCGCAATGCTCCCGTGAATTCTTTGGGATACTTGCGTGCCATGTTTACCGTGAGCGATATTGACGAGACACTCGAACGGCTCAAGAAGCATGATACGAAGCCGGTGGGCGAAGTAGTTCAGTATGAAAGTATGTATAGACTCTGCTACGTTCGCGGCCCAGAAGGCCTCCTTATTGGATTGGCTGAGGAGTTGGGTAAATAAGTTCTGTTTGTAGCAAACCCGCCCCTCATACGGCATAGGAGTATACTGTATGCATATGAAGCGTTTCTTATTCACATTGATCGCGGGAGCATTCTTTCTTCCCGCACTCGCATCCGCCGCAACTATCTCCGTTACTCCTGAAAATCCCATCCAGGGCGAGCCGATCCTCATAACGATCGAGGGCCTTTCCGCGTCTACGACCGTCTCCGGCATCTCTTTCGAGTCTAAGAAGCTCGGCGTTTTCACGCGCGCTGGAAAGCCATCCGCCCTCTACGGAATCGACCTCAACAAGAAGCCGGCCGACTACACCGTGACCACCAAGCTCTCTGACGGCTCATCCATTTCAAGGGCAGTAACCGTCGCCGCCCGCAAAAAAATCGAGGCGCCACTCGGCATTCCCGAGAAATTAGGAGGCAATACTCCAGCCGCTGCTACGACTCTCGTCAGCACGCTCGCTCAGGAGAACGCTTCGCTCCTCAACCTGCGCACCGGCACGCATGCATTCTGGACCAAGCCGTTCGTCTATCCGGTCGCCAATCCAGTCGTCACGGACGAGTACGGATATTCGCGCCAGACAGTAGGGCGGGCAATCGCGCACAAGGGAACAGACTTCCGCGCCCCGACCGGAACCAAGGTACTCGCCATGAATCGCGGCGTCGTGCGCCTTGTCCAGGAGGGCAGGAACTACGGCAAGACAATCGTCGTCGACCACGGCCTCGGCCTGCAGACCTTCTATATGCATCTCTCTAAAATTTACGTTAACGAGGGCGAGCTCGTCTTGCCCGGACAGACTATCGGGCTTTCGGGCATGACGGGGTACGCCGAAAGCCCGCACTTGCACACTACGGTCAGGCTGTACGACGTATCGATAGACCCCATGAAATTCATGGCTATATTGAAGTAGGTGTGATAGTGTGAAATGTATAGAAATAGTCGAGTTTCTCGCAAATAGCAAAAAAGAAAATATCATGAAAGGAACAATCAAGACTCTTACGGACCGAGGATTCGGCTTCATCGCTCAGGAGGGCGTAGCGAAGGACCTCTTCTTCCACTCAAAGGACCTCAGGGGCGTCATGTTCGACACTCTCAAGGTCGGAGACGTTGTTACATTCGAAGTTGTAGACGGCCCAAAGGGTCCTGCAGCAGCGAACGTCGCAAAGGCGTAGCAGCCTCAAAAGCGCCCCGTAAGGGGCGCTTTTGCTATGCCGGGCAAGTCGAAAGTGCTAGAATAGGCTTTACATAACTTTTATACGAAATACCCATGAAATCCTTTATTAAACGCAGGAAGGTAGCCCTTATCGTGACGGCGGCGGTCATCATTATCGCAATTATCGCCCTCACCGCAGGCGGCTCTTCGACCGTAGAGACGGTTCAGCCTGTAAAGGGCGATCTCGTCCGAACAGTCGAGCTGTCGGGCAAGGTCGTTCCGAGCGACGATGCCGACCTCGCATTTGAGGTGGGCGGTACAGTATCGGCCGTGTATAAGAAGGTGGGTGACAAGGTCGCGGCAGGCGAGATTCTCGTCGAGCTCGACCGATCGGGGACTCGCGCTGATCTCCTCAAGGCGCAGGCCGACCTCGACGTTGCCCGAGCCGAACTGGCAAAGCTCTCTGGCGGCGCCGAGCTTCAGGCCCAGATCACCAACTCGAAGACTCGCGTGGTCCAGGACATTCTTGACGCGTACACGAACGCGAACGATGCCGTCCTCAACAAGGTGGACCAGTTCTTTGAGGACCCTCGCACTCAGAACCCTCGCATCACTTACGCCTTCAAGAGCCTTACCCTCCGCGACAAGGTAAATGCCGAGCGTATCGTCGCCGGCGAAGTTCTTGCCAAGTGGAAGCTCATGATCGACAAGCTCAGCGCCTCGACATATACCCCGAACGACCTGACATCGTCCCAATCGTACTTGCGCACTATCGGATCATTCCTCGATACCGTATCTCTCGCCGTAAACAGCTTCGAGACTAATTCATCACTCACTCAGGCTTCTATCGACAAGTACCGATCGGACGTCTCTGCCGCTCGACAGAACGTAAACTCTGCCGCATCGGCCCTGATTACGGGCGAGAAGACCCTCACATCGGACGTCTCTGACGTTCCTGTCCAGGCCGCTCGCGTTTCCGGAGCCGAAGCGACCGTAGCAAACTATCAGGCAAAGCTTTCAAAGATGACATTGCGATCCCCGATAGCGGGCGTCATCTCGAAACAGGATGCCAAGGCGGGCGAGTCTATTGCCCCTAACGTCATTGTCTCCGCCGTCATCAGCCAGGATTACAAGATCGAGGCATTCGTGCCCGAGGTTTCCGTCGCGGGCGTCACCGTTGGCGCAAAGGCCAAGGTAAGCCTCGACGCCTACGGCAAGGATACCGTCTTTGACGCCGTGATCAGCAGCATCGAGCCTCGAGAGACCATCCGCGACGGCGTCTCGACCTACAAGATCGAGCTTGCCTTCAATACAGCCGACGAGCGCATCCGATCCGGTATGACCTCGAATATCTCTATCGAGACATTGCGCAAGCCTGATGTAACGCTCTTGCCTGCGCGGGCACTGAATACCGCAAAGGGCGCAAAGACCGTGTCGGTCCGCGACGCTAACGGCGATATCGTCACACGGACAGTTGAGGTGGGCGAGCTCGATACCCAAGGGAATATTGAGATCATCTCAGGCGTCGATTCGACGGACGTGATCCTGCTTAATCCGGCTATATAAACACCATAATGCCGCAATTTATTCGCATAGGATTCTTTCTCGCGCTGCGCCAGGTGTTGCGCGCGAGCAAATGGACTACGGGCCTCATCATTTTCGTGATGACGCTCACGTTCTTGAACCTGACCGTGGTGTCCGGTATCCTCGTCGGTCTGATCGAGGGATCGGTAGAGGCTAACAAGACCTACTACACGTCTGACGTCATCATCTCGGTCCTGCCAAAGAAGGACTATATCGAGCAGAGCCCGAAAGTGATCTCGATCATCTCGGCATTGCCTGAAATCGAAGCGTATTCCGCGCGCTACATTCAGGGCGGAACCATCGAGGCGAACTACAAGACCGCGTCGAAGGCCGAGGACATCGAATCGGCGGGCGGCTCGTTCGTCGGCATCAATCCGGTCATGGAGAGGGAGACGACCGGCATGGAGCGCTTCGTCGTAGAGGGCTCTTTCCTTACCCCGACTGATTACGATCAGGTGCTCGTGGGAGCGAACTTCCTCAAGAAGTACCTGCCGATCGAGTCGCCTGGATTCACCACGCTTTCGAACGTTAACATCGGCGACAAGATCCGCGTAAAGGTTAACGGCATAACGCGCGAGGTAACGGTAAAGGGAATCGTTAAGTCAAAAGTGGACGAGCTCTCATTCCGCATCTTCTTTGTCGATTCGCAGCTGCGCGGGCTCATTGGTCGCGACGACTATAACGTCGACGAGATCTCTATCAAGCTCAAGCCGGGCGCCGATGCCACCGTCGTGCGCGACGCCTTGCTGCGATCGGGACTGGGCGACTACGCAAAGGTCCAGACGTTCGAGGATGCCCAGCCTAAATTCCTCAAGGATATCAAGGCGACGTTCGCGCTCCTCGGAAACATGCTCTCGTCGATCGGCCTTACCGTGGCTTCGATCACCATCTTCATCGTGATCTTCATCAATGCCATCACCCGCAGGAAATTTATAGGAATCCTGAAGGGAATCGGTATCAGCGGCGTTGCCATTGAGGTGTCGTACATCTTTCAGTCATTCTTCTACGCGATCTCCGGGTCGGCTATCGGCCTCGTGGCGCTCTATCTGGTACTGCAGCCGTTCATTGCCGCCCATCCGATCGACTTTCCATTCTCTGACGGCATCCTGGTCGCTCCTCTGGGCTCGACCCTGTTCCGCGTGGCGCTTCTTATCATAACTACCATCATCGCCGGATATATTCCTGCGCGTATGATCGTGCGCAAGAACACGCTCGACTCTATCCTTGGACGAAACTAATTTCCGAAACATATGCCACTCATCAACGTAAAAAATCTGGTAAAGAGCTTCAAGAACGGGGACAAGGAGACGCAGGTGCTGAAGGGCGTCAACTTCACCGCAGAAGAGGGCGAGTTCATCGCCATCATGGGGCGATCGGGAGCGGGAAAGTCGACCTTTCTCTATCAGCTCAGCCTTCTCGACGAGCCTACGGGCGGCGAGATCGTCATTTTCGGAAAGGATACTCACAACATGTCGGCCGAGGAGAAGACGGCCTTCCGCCTCAACGAGCTGGGCTATGTATTTCAGGACTACGCATTGCTTCCTGACCTCACGGCTATCGAGAACGTGGCTATTCCTCTGATGATGCAGGGCAAGTCGAAAGCCGACGCGTACACGCAGGCCAAATTCTCGCTCGAGCGCGTGGGATTGTCGCACCGCCTGACCAACCTGCCGAGCCAGATGTCCGGAGGAGAGCAGCAGCGCGTCTCGGTCGCCCGCGCGCTGGCTCACAAGCCTCGCATCCTGTTTGCCGACGAGCCTACCGCGAACCTCGACAACGAGTCGTCCCGCACCGTCATGAAGCTCTTCGAGGAGATCTACAGGCAGGGCCAGACCATTATCATGGTTACTCACGAGGAGGAATATGCAAAGATGGCAAAGCGAATCGTGCGATTGGATGACGGAAAGATAATTGGGGACATTAGGGATTAGTTTTAGTATTTCTTTATCGGGATTTTTGTATGCTCTTGGCATGCAAAAGGATTTTGATGATTGGTGCGAGCGTAAGAAAGATATAAACGATAGGGCAGCCAAAGTCTTTTACCATAAGAGGGAAATTTGGTGGTGTTCGCTTGGGGTAAATATCGGATTTGAGCAGGATGGCACCGGAACAGGTCATGAAAGGCCTGTTCTGATTATTCGAGGCTTTAGTGCCCTTGTCTGCCTAATAATTCCGTTGACGACCTCTGCTAAGAAAAATCCGTATCACGTGGATGTCGGAATAGTGAACGGAAGGTTGGCTTTCGCGATAATATCTCAACTTAGGCTTGTTGATACAAGGCGTTTGGTTGAGAGAATTGGCTATTTGGAAAAAGGAAAGTTCGAAACTATACGAAAAGCCGTCAGAGATCTTATCTGACGGCTTTCGATTGTTCTCCCTCTTGCGAGGGTGGGAGCCCGAAGGCATTTGTAACTGCAGGTTAACAGATGCTTCTGATATGGTCAATATAAATTATATTCTCGCCGTCCTTCTTTTTTTGTTCAAATCCGCGAATACGGTGAAAGCGAGGGCGATAATGACGATATTCTTGATGATGTACTGGCCTTCGAGCGTCGGCTGAAGGTAGCCTGCCCATGTCACTGCTGGCAAGAGGAAGAGTGGCATGATGGTCGTAACCATATGCGGTACAAGGAGCACCATGGCGAGCTTCTCTGTCTTTGGCGCAATAAAGAGGAAGCCTATGAGTACCTCGAGCCAGCCGAGAAGGATAATGAACGTATCGGCGCTGAATGGCACGAATACGCCGAGCGTGTCGTTGAAAAGTTGCGTTACGAGGGCCGATGCTGGCGAGAGACCGAATACCTTGAGCGCTCCGAACCATACGAAGACTACGAAGAGTGCGAAGTGGGCAAAGAGGAATGCGTTGTATTCTGTTCGTTTCATATTATTTGGCGTGGATATAAACGTAGATGTCTTCGAGTGCCTTTACCGCGTCGCCGGCGGCGATATTGTTCTGATGATAGAGGCCGTCGGTGCAGTCTCCGGCAGCCCAAACTCCGGGAACGGATGTCGCCTGCGTTCGCGCATCGACGACGACTCGTCCAAATGGATCGATGGTGACGAGATCCTTCGCAAAGTCAGTGGCGGGGATAGAGCCAATCTCAGCAAAAATACCGGAAACAGGGAGCTCGATAGTCTCGCCCGATTCGTTGGTGTATGTGAGCGACTTTACGAACTTGCCGCCTTTAACTTTGGCCAACTTGGCGTTGGTAATGGCGCGCATCTTCGGGTTCTGGAGAACCTTCTTTACGGTAACGGGATCGGCGCGGAATTCCTCGCTGCGGTTGAGCAGGGTAACCGACTTGCAGTAGGCGAGAAGCTGGGCTGCGGACTCGAAAGCGGCGTTTCCGCCTCCAATAACTGCCACATCCTGTCCGGCGAATACCGGGCCGTCGCATGACGCGCAGTAGGTGATGCCCTTATGCTCGAACACGTCGGCGCCTGGAACGTCGAGTTTGCGGCGGCGCGATCCCGTGGCGATGAGGACGGTCTTTGCCCGATAGGTCGCTGTTTCCGTCGCGATCTCGAATCCGGCATCATCCGCGCCGCCGATTTTCGAAACTTTCTTGCAGTATTCGCCGGTCTTTATATCGACGATATCCGCCGCGTACGCGCGCAGGTGCCCCTCGAGGCTTTTGGCAAAGTCAGAGCCGGCTATTTTTACGGTTCCGATCCAGTTCTCGATGCCTTCAGAGACGGTTGACTGGCTTTCCCAGTCCTTGGTAATGAAAACGGTCTTGAGGCGCTTCCTTGAGGCGTATACGCCCGCTGCGACGCCTGCTGGGCCTCCTCCGATGATTGCTAGATCGTACATGGTAAATTGGTGCTTAGTGGGCTAAGTATAGCAAACAAAAAACCCGCAGGCTTGATGCGCCGCGGGCTTTTTGTTGTATAAAAACTACTTCTTTCGTCGAAGGAAAGCCGGTACTGCGCCCCAATCGTCGTCATCGTGGTCGATGGTAGGGATATTCGATTTCTTGTCCTCGATGATGATCGTCTTTGGCTCTGGCTTGTCTTCCTTTACGACAGGAGCAGGAGCGGTGATCGAGTTATGGATCTTGCCTTTCTCCTCCTTTGGGTCTGGGCCGCTGAAGAGCGACTTTGACTTTGTCGCTGCGCCCGCGGCGATATCGCCGAAGCCTGACGCGATGACGGTGACCTTGATCTCGCCCTTCTTGAGCTTCTCGTCGCGGACGGTTCCGAAGATGACCTTTGCCGATGGGTCGATGGATTCGGTGATGATCTTTGCCGCGTCCTGGATCTCGAACATGGTGAGATCGTCGCCGCCGGCGATAGAGAAGAGCACGCCCTTCGCGCCCGCGATAGAGATGTCGAGGAGAGGGGATGAGATCGCCATTTTTGCGGCGTCCTCGGCTCGTTTCTCGCCCGATCCAATGCCGATGCCCATGAGTGCTGGTCCAGCGTTTTCCATGATTGCGCGGATATCGGCGAAGTCGATGTTGATGATACCTGGGGTGGTGATGAGGTCAGAGATACCCTCTACGGCCTGCTTGAGCACCTCATCGCAGATAGCGAAGGCTGCCTTTGCGGTAGTGTTTCGGTCGATGTTCGCGAGGAGTCGGTCGTTAGGAATGACGATGATAGCGTCGACTTCCTTCCTGAGATTCTCGAGCGCCGCGTCGGCGATCTTGTTTCGCTGGGCTCCTTCGAAGAAGAAGGGTTTTGTAACGACGGCGACGGTGAGAGCGCCGAGCTCCTTTGCGGTCTTGGCTACGACGGGAGTCGCGCCCGATGCGGTTCCGCCACCCATTCCTCCGGTGACGAATACCATGTCCGCGCCCTTTACTGCCTCCTGGAGCTCTTCCTTGGTCTCCTCGATAGCGCGTCGGCCGAGGTCAGGATTCATTCCTGCGCCGAGGCCCTTGGTGAGGTTCTTGCCGATGTGGATCTTCTTCTTTGCGAGAGAGTGGTGGAGATCCTGAGCATCCGTGTTGACCGCGATGAATTCGACGCCCTTTACTTTGGCGTTGACCATGTGATTCAAGGCGTTCTTTCCGGAACCTCCCACGCCGATGACCTTGATGCGTGCGAATGTCTCTACTTCAGGAATGATATTTGGCATGTGGTAATGGTTTTAAGCCAGACGGGTTTAGGCGCCTGATTGATTAAGGTGGGTACATCATAGCAAAAGACCCTTAAATTACAACGTTGCTCGAATCATGCGCACCATATAAATGGAAACGTCAAAATGCTGGAAAAAGCCTTATTTTAAGGAAGGAATTGCTTGAACCACTGTCCGATTTTCTCGAGGAATGTCCGGCCGCCCTTCGAAATGCCCGAATCCTGGCCTTCTTCCGAGCCGATTCCGAGAATAGTGAGGCCGTATGCCACAGACCATGAAAGGTCCTTTAAGCTGTCTTTGCCTGTCGTTCCGAGGGTGGCGAGGCGCGCAGGGAGCTTGAGTGAAGATTTGGCGAGGTCCGCGATTTCGGCGATACCGGATCCGCCGCCGGTGATGATGATTCCCGCAGGCAAGAGGCCGTTGCGGTCGATCTTTTTCAAATGGGCTTCGATGAGGTCAAAAATGTCAGAAAGGCGCGCCGAGACGATCTCGTCGAGCTTCTTCTTTGAGATGCTCGCTGAAAGTGCGCCGCCGCGCTTCATGCTGTCGGCGTCCTCGATCGGAACTTTGAGGCCAAGGGCGATATCGTTCGTGATGTCGGTCGAGCCGATAGGGAAAACTTCGAGCGATACGGGAAGATTGTTCTCGAAGACGACTATTGAAACTGTCTCTGCTCCGATATTCGCGAGGAGGCAGCCTGCGACCTTCTGGTTTTTAGAGAGGGTGACGAGGGAAGCGGCGAGCGGAGACGCGACGATGTCGAGCACCTCGATGCCCGCGTCAGAAATCGCGTCGACGATGTCGTCGAGGTGTTGCGAGAGGCCGGTGATGAAAAGCACTTTCGCCTCGAGCTTGTTGCCCTTCATGCCGAGGGGCCTGCCGAGGACGGGCTTGCCGTCGATCTTGTATGAAAGGGGGACCGTATGGATGATGCGGCGGTTTATGGTCGCTCCCGAAGGGATGTTTCGTTCTGCGATGCCGAGGGCCTTGTCGATGTCGATCTGGCTTACTTCCGAATCGCCGCGCGATATGACTGCCGATCCGATGTTCACCAATGATTGAAGGCTGATGCCTCCCATGGAGATGAACGCCTTCTTTATCTTGTAGCCAGAAGCCTTCTCGGCCTGGGCGACGGCCTGCATGACGCTCTTGGTGACGTCGCGGGAATTTACGATATAGCCGTGGCGCAGGCCTTTAGACTCGGCGGAGCCGGTTCCGATGATACGCGGCAGGATGCGATCCGTTTCAGGGTCGGATTCGGAGATCACGACCTTTACCTGGTACGTTCCTATGTCTATTCCTGCTGCTATGTGTTTGCGCATTGATGTGGAGTGCGGTGCAAATGAGGGGCGAGCCCTTTAGATTCCGAATTGCTTTCGAAATTTTGCTTCCGTTCTCTCCATTGTAACCCCATGATCCATTCCTTTCAAATGGACGAGCCCGTGGATATAGAGGAAAGCGATCATGTTTACGGGAGTGCGGTCGAATTCTTTTGCCTGGCGCTTGGCCTCGAAAGGGTTAAGGAAGATCTCGCCCGACGATTCGTCGAGAGGAAATGAGAGCACGTTCGGGATGTAGTCCTTGCCGCGGCTGTCGATATTTATCCGGCGCGATTCGTCGTCGCCGAGAAATACGAGGGAGAGTTCGTAGCCCTCGCCGAGCACGGCGTTTTTCATATCGAGAAAAGGCAAGCTGGGGAGCTTGCCTTTAGTCCGGTTTATCAAAGAGAATTTCTCTGATGAACCCATATTCCTATCGTCGTCCGCGTCCTCGTGGAGCGTCAGGATTGATCTTGCCGAGCTTGATGTCCTCTGCGATCTCAGCGCGCTTCGCGATCGATGCGAGAGTCTTCATCTTGTTCTTGTAGTGAGAGAGGGTTCGCTCGTGGTATCGCTCGCCTCGTACGCGAGGGAGGTGGCCTGCGCCCTGGACTCGCTTTGTGAATCGGCGGAGGAGGCCCAATGGGTTTTCCGTGCCGTTTCGAGTTACTTCTACGTTTGTTGCCATTCTAAGTGTTTAAATCGTTTAAATAAGCCGTCTTTTCCTCTAATTTGGTGGCCACACGTCGCGACCGTTTAGATCGAAACAATAGCATATTTGGCCTATATATTCAAGTTTGGGGCAGATTCCTAGACTCTGAACCTCTTGAGCGCGATCGCCGCTTCGGTAACGAGCACGGCATTCTGGGATCGGGTCGAGGTCTCGCGGATGATGACGGTGTTCTCTATAGCCTCCTTCTTGCCCATGATGACGACGATAGGGGCCTGCATCTTTTCCGCCTGGCCGACCTGGCCGGCGATCTTGTCCTTGGCGAGAGACTGGGCTACCGGTACGCGGGCCTGGCGCAGGCTCTCGATGAGGCGCAGCGACTTGAGCTTTGCCTCGAAGCCGAGCTGCATGAAGCAGATCTGCGGGTCGAGGATCTTTGCGACGGTCGAGGCCTTGATCTCGGTTGCCTGGATAGACTTCTTTGGGAGAGCGATCGATACGCCGACTGCCGGGAGCTCCTTCTTGTGGCCGAGGCGCTTTGCGAGCGTGTCGTAGCGGATGCCGATTGCCTTTGGATGGCTCTTTGGGTCAGAGCCGCGGATCTCGAATACGGTCTCGCCGCAGAAATCGCGGTTGGCTACGAGGCCGTTATTGATGGTGTAGGGGATATCGAGAGACTCGAGGAATTCGAGGACTTCCTTGAAGTGCTGGCGCGATCGCTCGGAGAGGAAGTTGATCGACTTCGGGCAGTCCGCGGCGAGCCTGAGGCAGTCCTCGTGGTCGCAGCCGAGGAGGGCGAAGACGTCCTTCTTGAAGGTCTCGCGGCACTTTGCCGGGAGCGAGCTGAGGTTCTTGCGGTAGTAGGCGGTCACCTCGCGCGTGAATCGGGCGAGTGATTCCTTGTCGCCGATCGAGTTGATCTCGACATGGAGGTCGGTGTCGCCCGCATCGTGGAGCACCGCTACGGCAGCCTGCATGAGGATCGCCTCCGCGATCGACTTGTTCGTGCCGATGATCTCGAATCCGTAATGAGCCTCCTTTGGATTCGGCTTGCGTCGGTCGCCGATGAAAGGCTTCTTGTAGAAGTACATCAAAGGCTGGGCGAGCGTTCCCATCTTCTCCTTCTCGTACATGTGGAGGAGGGCTACCTTTTCCTCGAGGCGTACGACGGCGCCTTCCTCGTGATTGTCATGATCTACGACGATCTCGCATTCCGAGATCGATTTCGCCTGAGCGATATCCTCGGCGTGAATGTGCGGCTGGGCAAGGGGAGTGAAGCCGTAGAAAAGGGCAGCTTCGCCGACAGAGTCGAGGCCTTCGTACGAGACGTATTTAGGATGCTCGATCTTCTTGGCTTTCGATGGTGTGGTCTTCTTTGCTGCGGTCGCTGCGTTCAAAGGTGTCATGAAAGTATGGGTGTTAGTTGGCTAGTATGGTCGAGCTGGCGACGACTCCCGGGAAAAAGTCGAGTCGATTGATAGGGAGGAGCCGGACGAACGGGCGGCCGATGATGTCGCTCTTTGGAAGGGCTCCCCAGACGCGGGAGTCCGAGCTTACCCCGCGATTGTCTCCCATGACGAAATACTCGTCCTCGCCGAGGGTAAGTGTCTTCGTCAGGAACGAGGTGCTGTGGATGTACGGCTCGTTCAATACGATGCCCTTTGGATGCTCGGCGTTTTTGATGGTCACGACGTCGTCGCGCACGATGACGGTCTCGCCAGGCAGGCCGATGAGCCTCTTGATGAAGAATTTCGAGGTATCCTGAGGGTATTTGAAGATGACGACGTCGCCCCGCTGCGGCTCATTGAAGCGATAGGTGACTTCGTCTACGACGAGGTACTCGCCGTCCGCGAAGGTTGAGTCCATGGAGGCGCCGCTCACCATGAAAGGCTGCGCGATCCAGAGGCGGATCGGCACGACGACGAGGATAGCGATGGCCGCGTACCAGAGAGTCTCTTTTATGAAGCTGTTTTTGGGCTTCTGCTCTGCGATCGGCGCGGTCTGGTTCTTGTCGTTCTCTGGATCCATGGAAGGGCTCTTAAATATGTAAAAGTAACTGAAGTATAGTCCCGCATTGGCCATTGACACAATGGGGGAAGGGAATTTGTAATAGTTTTTGGCTTTTATTGTTTGCTCGAACACTCGCTCTCTCCTGCGGAGAGCTCGTTCTGTCCTCGGCGCTCAGGCGTCAAAGGGAGCCTTGACGCCTCCAAGCTTCGCGCCTGCGGAGCCGAGCAAACAATAAAAGCCAAACATCTTTCAAACCCTTTCCTGTATGGGGCATATGGCATATACTGGTTTCACTATGATAATCATCGGACTGGGAAACCCGGGGGCAGAATATGAGGGCACGCGGCACAATGCGGGCCGCGAGGCTGTTATGAAATTCGCAAAGAAGGCGGGCTTCGACGACTTTGAATTCGACAAGAAGACCCGGGCTCTCGTGACCGAAGGCAAGATCGGAAAGACCAAGGCGACGCTCATCCTGCCTGAGACCTTCATGAACAAGTCCGGAGCGTCGGTAGGAAAGTATGCGAAAGGTGCAAAGAAGATGAAGGACTCACAGGGCAAGACGATCAAGGCTCTCGCCGACGTCATCGTCGTCCACGACGAGCTCGATATCCCATTGGGCAAGGCGAAGATGTCATGGGACAAGAGCGCGGGCGGCCACAAGGGCGTCGAGTCGGTCATAAAGGCTCTCGGCACTCAGGCCTTTTTCCGCATCAGGATCGGTATTACTCCGGCATCGGCCAAGGGAAAGATGAAGAAGCTCGATCACGACACTATCATCGACAACTTCATCGTCGCTGAATTCAAGGACAAGGAGGCCGAGGAGCTTAAGAGCGTTCAGAAGAAGGTCGTCGATTGCCTCGAGCTCGCGGGCACTGAGTCTCCAGAGAGGGCTATGAGCGAGTACAACGCGATTTTCAATAAGTAGGTGCGAGTTGGGCAGTTGGCATATGAAAGCGAGAAAGGCATCCTCCGGATTGAGGATGCCTTTTGATTTCTGTGCTTTGAAAATGTTGGAGGGCCTTACTTAAGGGCGTATTCCTCCAAGGGCCTGTAAATGGCTTGCACGATAAACGCAACTAGATTATATGAAGAAGCCAAGTACATCCGTGTCCATACTCAAAATACCATGCTTATTGCTGTTCTGCAAGTATGATTCGATGAACAAAAAACCGATCAAGCAAAGCTTGTCGGCATCTTCAAATAAAGAACAAAAAGGGGAATAGCGGGCGGCGACCTGATCCAGGTCGCCGCCCGCCTCCACGTGCGGGGCGGATAACGCACGATTTCTGGCGGTCGCGGCATGGCTGTCGGAGGCCCGCTTGGCCCGTAGGCATGGGCGGGAAGGTGGAATGACCGCTTCAGGCCCCACTATTGCACAGCGAAGCATTTTAGTCAAATAAAAAACCGAGCAAGCCTTGCTTGTCGGCGCTATTTGGCAAAAGAGCAAAAATGAACGAGGGGCGGGCGGCTCCGGTGTCTAATCGGACGCCCGCCCCTTTCTTTCAGAGCGCATTGTTCCTTGAAGAATGCCGGCATATCTGCTGCGTTTTGCTAAGACGCTCGCGATATGCTCGCGCTTGGATATTGGCTCGGTGGACTCGCCACCGGCTAGGGAAGTTTCCAACCCATGAGAGCCGCAGCAATGGACTATGCGCCCAGAACCGCTTTATCCGTTGATCGGCTTTCGATCGACGCCACGCGGCGCCTTACCTTCGTCCAGCGACTTCCGCACTTGCGAAAGGCAACGAGCCTCTTTGTCCCGTCATAGCCTAGGTGAGCCGTTACCACAACCGACGAGCTGATAGGACACGCGGACTAAGGAATCTCCTTGTGTGATTGGATTTACAACCCGAAGGCCTTCATCTCCAACCCGTATATGCACCCACCAAGATAGTACTCTCGGGCCAGTTTTAGTCAAACAAAAAGACCGTTCGTTAGTCCTTCCCCCACTTGGACGTGCGAACGGTCTTTTTGTTTGATTTTATTTCTTGTCGCCGGCGAATGACAATGTCATTTTCTGGTTTCCTGCGTCGAAGAGTGAGATCTTGAACGAGTAGACCTTGCCGAGCTCGAGGTTCGCGCGGAGCTTCTCGTCCGATCCGAACTCAGAGACGTGAACGAGTCCTGCGATGCCTTCCTCGATCGATGCGAGAGCGCCGTGGCGGTTGAACTTGATGACCACGCCCTTTACGACCTGGTCCTTCTTGTACTTCTTGCCAGCCTCTACCCATGGATTAGGCTTGAGAGCCTTGATGGAAAGGGAGACCTTTCCTTCCTTGACCTCGATAACCTTTACCATGACCTTGTCGCCGACCTTGAATCGAGTCTTTGGATCCTCAACGAGAGCCCAATCGATCTCGGAGATGTGGACGAGGCCTTCGAGGCCCTCATCGATCTTTACGAAGACGCCGAAGTCTACCATTCCGGTAACCTTGCCCTCGACTTCGTCTCCGACCTTGAACTTTGCTACTGCTACGGCCTTGTCCTTGCCCTCTACTGAGTTCTTCTCAGAGAAGATGAGCTTACCCTCCTTAGGGAAAGCGCCGATGATAGACACGGCGAGCTTTGTGCCGACGAGTTTCTTCAATTCGGCGAGGATAGAATCCTTGTCGCCGTCCTGAACTCGTGGGTAGTGCTCAGGCTTGAGCTGGGAAGCAGGGAGGAAGCCCTGGATGCCCTGCCACTCGATGATGAGTCCGCCCTTGTTTGCTTCCTTGATAGGGAGCTCGAGCACGGTCTTTGCGACGATAGCCGCCTCTGCCTCGGTCCAGATGAGGGCCTGTCGCGCCTCCTTGAGAGAGAGCTCGATATAGCCGTCCTTGTTAGAGGCCTCGACGACCTTCGCGGCGACCTTGTCGCCGATGTTGATCTTCTTGATTACGTCGCGCGCGATGATGTACTCGCGGCCGTAGATGATACCGGTACCGAACGGAGGGAGGTCGATGAAGACGCCCTTCTTGTCGATAGCGATAACGGTGCCCTCGATAAGGTCTCCTGCGTTTGGAGGGGTTGCCGTATCGTTGAGCATCTTGCCCATAGGCGTAGCGTGCTTCGCTTTCGCCTCTGCCTCAGCGGCCAAGACGGCCTCTGACTTCTTTACTTCCTTCTTGACCTTTGGGGTCTTTGCTTCTGTTGACATGATATGAAAAAGGCCTGAAATTTCTCTCCGCCTGTTGCTCGTGGCCGTATGCGTGGGAGAGGGCTAATTTCGAGGGTTTTTCTGATAAAGCCAGCCGTGAGGCCAGCGGGGTAGATACTAGCACAAAAATAAGGGTTTACAAGCTGATTGCTCTTTACATATTGAATAAATGATGCATAATCCAGAAATAGTCTGTTCATTGAGGATTTGTATGTCCATAAGCAAAAAACCTTGGAAATCGAGGCTTTCTGCTTATGGATATACAGAAAACCGTACAGGAACTTGAATTGGTCAGGCGGCTTGTCGTAAAAGTCGGCGGCAAGGAGGGAGTCGAAGGAATCTTGAGTGGCAGGCTCAAGGTTGTCGATGCCTCTGATCCTCGGCCGACATATTCGCCGCCTGGAATCCGTGGCGACGCTACTGTCATGCGTGTCGATCGAAGCAAGCGCCCCGTATATCAGACTTGGGTGAAGGAGGTCCTGCACATGGACCTCGAATCTGATGGCCCGGATGAGTTTGATTTCACCAAGGTGACTTTTTCGCCGCGAGGCGAAGCCGGGGGCATTCAGGTCTGGTATGAAGGCTTGAAAGCGGCGGGTCAGCTTGCGGGAAGCTTGGGGCTGAGCGATCTCCAGGCGATTCGCAAAGGCTATTGGCACGAGTTCGCAAAGGTTCTCGGAGATAGAAGCGTATGGGGCCTAAAATCTGCCGTGCGCAGGGGCCTTTCCACTTACTTCGCGCCAGTCATGACCACGTATCGCGGCAAGGTAAACATCCGGTGGCGTGGCTTGCACTGGGAGGCGTCCAGCAGCGACTGCATTGCCCGTTTCCCGAAGTCTTGATTCCTGGGCTCGCACTTAATGTGCGGGCTTTTTTTATGCGTAGCATTCGTATATACTCTCTTCATTATGGTAATCACATATCAAGGCGGGGCATTCGTGAAAGTTCAGTTCGGCGACATTACGATCGCGGTCAATCCTATTTCCAAAGACTCGAAGCTCAAGAGCTCGCGATTCGGCGCGGACATCGCTTTGGTGTCGGTCAATCATGCTGACTTCAACGGCGTCGAGCAGGTGTCTTTCGGCGAGAAGAACGCTTTCGCGGTAACCGGCCCGGGCGAGTACGAGATCAAGGACGTCTTCATCAAGGGCTTCAAGTCCGACTCCAATTACGGAGGCGAGCCCCGATTGAACACGATATATACGGTCAGCCTCGAGAACATGAACCTCTGCTTCCTCGGCGCGATCTCGACAAAGGAGATTCCTGACGCCGCAAACGAGGAGATCGAGACCATCGACGTGCTCTTCGTACCTGTGGGCGCCGCTGGAACCCTCGCTCCGAGCGACGCCGCGAAGCTCGCCGTAAAGCTCGAGCCAAAGCTCATCGTTCCTCTCTATTGGGGCGACAATGCGGCTCTCAAGGCATTCCTCAAGGAGGCTGGCGAGGAATCGGTAAAGCCGGTAGACAAACTTACTCTCAAGAAGAAGGATCTGGAAGGGAAGGATGCGGACGTCGTTGTCCTCGAACCTGCGGCGTAAGAATCGCTTTCCGCATATCGGAAACAAATATGCTCCAATACTTTGAAAATCTGCGAAGGCAGCCTGAGGCCGTGAGACGCAAGGCCGCCTTTCGCATATCTCTCTACTCGACTCTCGGTATTGCCGTGGTTTGGATTATCGCCACATCGCTGATTTATTATGCAAGTACGGAATCCGTCTCCGGCACAAAGACTGCCGGCAGAAGGGACGTGCCGACCCTAAGCCAGACGTTTGGCGGCCTTGTCGATCGCGTGAGCGATATATTCACAACATCGTTCGTCGCCCCGATCGCGAGTACCACGGAGGCTTTCGAGGCATTTAAGGAGACTGTTCAGCACGAGATGCAAGAGGTGGAAATAGGAACTACTTCAGAATCTCAAGAGATATAAGGCCGGTTGTCAACTACTTGCCAAGGCCCAAAAATGCTATATTTGACATATATTTAGCAGCGAAATTACCCTTTAATGAGCCCGAAAAATACCCCGCCAGAGCCGAAATTGCCTTTTGAAGAACGAGGCATCGTTGGCCGATCTATCGTAACCGAGATGCGAGATTCGTATCTCGACTATGCCATGTCGGTTATCACCGCCCGAGCCCTGCCGGACGTCCGCGACGGATTGAAGCCGGTACACCGCCGCATCCTCTACGCGATGCACGATATCGGCCTTACGGCGTCGGCAAAGACCAAGAAGTCCGCGACCATCGTGGGAGACGTGCTCGGCAAGTACCATCCTCACGGAGATGCGTCCGTATACGAGGCGATGGTAAAGATGGCCCAGGATTTCTCCATGCGCTATCCGCTCGTCATCGGCCAGGGTAACTTCGGCTCGATCGACGGAGACGGCGCCGCAGCGTACCGATATACCGAGGCAAAGATGTCGAAAGTGGCAGGCGAGCTCCTTCGCGACCTCGAAAAGGAGACTGTCGACTTCCGACCGAACTACGACAACACCCGCAAGGAGCCTTCAGTCCTTCCGACAGCCGTCCCGAACCTCCTTTTGAATGGAACGCTTGGTATCGCCGTCGGTATGGCGACCAACATTCCGCCTCACAACCTCAACGAGGTCCTCAATGCCACTTCGCACCTGATCGAGAACCCTGAGGCCACGACCGAGGATCTCCTCCAGTTCATCAAGGGCCCAGACTTCCCGACAGGAGGCACCATTTACGGCGAGAAGGACGTCGCGCACGCGTACTCGACAGGACGCGGAGGCATCCTTTGCCGCGGCGACGCCGAGATCGTCGAGAACAAAGCGGGCCAGTTCCAGATCGTCATCACGTCGATCCCTTACCGCGTGGTAAAGGCCGACCTTATCGTCGCTATCGCAGACCTCGTCCGCGAGAAGAAGCTCGAAGGCATCAAGGGCCTGCGCGACGAGTCTGCAAAGGATATCCGTATCGTCATCGACCTCAAGCAGGGCGCGCATCCTCAGAAGGTCCTCAATTTCCTATACAAGCATACGCAGCTTGAGGGCATGTTCCACTTGAACATGGTCGCCCTGGTAAAGGGCCGCCCAGAAACCCTCTCGCTCAAGTCGATCCTCGAGCACTTCATCGAGCACCGCGTCGAGGTGGTAAAGCGCCGGACGGCATACGACCTCCGCATCGCAGAGGCCCGCGAGCACATCCTCATCGGACTCAAGAAGGCTCTCGATCATATCGACGAGATCATCAAGCTTATCCGCAAGTCTTCGTCGGTTGAGGACGCGAAGAACGGCCTCATGAAGACCTTCAAATTCTCAGCCCTCCAGGCACAGGCTATCCTCGACATGCGACTCCAGAAACTCGCGGCTCTCGAGCGCCAGAAGATCGAGGACGAATTGAAGGAGATCCAGGCCCTCATCGCAGAATTGAAGGGGCTCCTCGCCTCGCCAAAGAAGATCCTCGGCGTGATCAAGAAGGAGATCGGCGAGATCATGGAGAAGTACGGCGACGAGCGTGCCACCAAGGTCATCAAGCACGGCGCCAAGGTGATTTCCGACGAGGACCTCATCCCAGACGTCGAGAACGTGCTTGTCCTCACTCAGGGCGGCTACGTGAAGCGCACTATGCCAGACGAGTACCGCAAGCAGAAGCGCGGTGGCGTCGGCGTGATCGACCTCGATACCAAGGAGGAGGATTTCGTCGTGAATCTCGTCACGACTACGACCCATTCGGACATCCTCTTCTTTACCGACAAGGGCAAGGCGTACCAGATCAAGATGTACGAGCTTCCAGAAGGAAAGCGCGCCACAAAGGGCAAGGCTCTCGTGAACTTCCTGTCGCTCGCCGACAACGAGAAGGTCACCTCGATCCTTCCTATGCCAAAGGAGTCCAAGAAGCAGGAGGCATTGTCGCTCATGATGGTCACGAAGCTCGGAACGGCCAAGAAGGTCAAGGCCGAGAGCTTCCACGACGTGCGCCGATCGGGATTGATCGCAATCACGCTCGAAGCTGGCGACGAATTGATGTCGGTATCGTTCGTATCAAAGGGCGACGACATGTCTATCATTACGGCTGAAGGTCAGTCGATCCGATTCGAGGAGGCGGATGTCCGCGAGATGGGACGCTCCGCTATGGGCGTGCGCGGCGTGAACCTCGCCAAGGGCGACTACGTAGTATCGTCGGACGTGATCAAGAAGGACGCCAAGGGCGCCCGCATCATGGTCATCTCGAAGCACGGCTACGGCAAGACTACGAACGCCGACGAGTACAAGACTCAAAACCGCGGCGGTTCCGGAATCCTCACCATGAAGGTTACCGACAAGACCGGCCCGGTTATCTCGGCCAAGGTCATTACCGAGGAGGACAGCGAGCTCGTGGCTATGTCCAAGAAGTCGCAGGTCGTTCGCGTCGAGCTCAATGAGATTCCGACGCTTGGTCGCCAGACACAGGGCGTGCGCGTCATGAAGCTTCGCGAAGGGGATTCGCTCGCGTCGGTAGTCTGCTTGTAAATTTAGAATGAAAAAACCGCCCTCACGTGAGGGCGGTTTTGCTTTCTTGCCGCATTGCGCCTATTAGGCGCCGGCAAGCTTGAAAATCAGATTCTGCTTCTGGCACTCGGCCCGGAACAGATCCTGAAGGGCTTCGGGATACCTGGTGACGAAGACCGCGCGTGAGAAGTCGCGGGCCCACGAGCAGAAGAGGCTGACCATGACCTCGCGGACGAAACGGTAATTGGTGACGGCCGCGACTCTCAGCCGGAAGTCCGGACGGTCGAGGTGCTGCGTAAGCGGCGGGAACACGTAGCGGCCGTTCATGATGACGCGGCCCTTGTGCAGTTTCAGGCCCTGCTGGTGCTCGCCGAGCACCCGGCTCACGGCCGCCTCGTCACCCATGCTTACGCCGCATTCCTCGCAGAGGTCGACGACGGCGGAGCCGAAATCGCCCTGGCTGACGCGGATCTCGCGGTCCTGGCTCGGAATCCTCGTCCGCCCGTGCGGGGTGACGAACTCGGGATCGAGAGCAGCGAGGACCAGCTCTGGCACGACTGTTTCCGGCGGGGATGCCGGCGGGGATGCCGGCGCCTCGACCTGATTGAGCGTCAAAGGCGTGGCCATGAATGAACCGGGCGGAGTAGCGAATGGCGGTTTTGTCCTTGATTTCATGTGCTGCGATTTTCGAACGTTAGTGTGCTGAACGAGAAAACGAGCCCTTTCGAAGTGCTCGTCCTAGGCATTATTTGTAGCATGGGGCAGCAGGAAGTCAAATAAAAAAGCCGCCTTGTTTAGGCGGCGACGAGAAGCGCTCTCCAGGCGGCGAGGATTTCCCCGACGACCTGTTCGAGCGTCTTGTGATGGCTGTTGATGTAGAGCATTTCCGGAGTCTGCTGGAGCGCGGACTCTTTTCTCTCCATGTCGGCCTTGTCGCGAGCGGCCAAGCCGTCATAGATTTCCTCGAAGGTCTGCATTTTCTGGCCGTGGCCGGGCGGCAGCTTTTCGAATTTCTTCCGGCGTTGTTTGTATCGGCGGGAGGCTCGCACCGCGAGCGGCGCGTCGAGATAGACCTTGAGATCGGCTTCGGGAAAGACGACGGTCGTCATGTCCTGTCCCTCGGCGATCAGGCCCTTCTTGTTGATCTGGCCCCGCTGGATCGGCAGCAGGCAGGAGCGGACCATCGGGATGCGCGAGACGTGCTTTACCAGCTCGTCGATCTCTTCGGTCCGAATCTCGTCTCCGACGCATATGCCGTCGAGAAAGATGATGCCGTCACGGATCTTTACCCGCTCGACATTCTGCGCGAAGTAGTCGCTGGCCGCGATGGTATCCGTGTGATCGATCTTGTCGAGCGCGAACATCCGCGAGGCGGTGCGATACAGGTCGCCTGACGGGAGGATGATCATTCCGAGTTCTGCGGCAAGGCCTTCGCTTGTGGCGCCTTTGCCGCTAGCGCTCGGGCCGTCCAGGTTGATGATGCCGCCATTTTCCTCGTTCTGCTTGTCCTGCACGACGGTGGGAGTGGGTGTTGAAGCTGACGTTTCCATTCTGGTGGTATTTCAGGATTGAGGTTGTCTGACGTGAAAAGAGAAAACGAGCCCTTTCGAAGTGCTCGTCCTGGATACTATTTGTAGCATGCGGGCGACGGGTCGCGCAAGGGTGTATACTTATTCCATGTTTTCAGACCCAGATCATAATATTGCGCAGTTCGGCTTGTCGGACGGGATGGTGGTCGCGGATATGGGCGCGGGTTCGGGCTTTTATACGCTCGCGGCGGCTCGCGTCGTCGCTCCGCATGGCAAGGTGTACGCGATAGATGTCCAGCGCGACATGCTCGACCGGCTCAAGAAGGAGGCGAACAGGCTTCACCTCCGGAATATCGACGTTTTGTCGGGCGATCTCGAGAAACTGGGCGGCTCGAAGATCCGCGAGGCGTCCTGCGACGCAGTCATCGCCTCGAATATCCTTTTCATGCTCGACGACAAGAAATCGTTCCTGCTCGAGGCCAGGCGCGTGCTCAAGACGGGCGGAAAGATGCTCCTCGTCGACTGGTCTGCCTCATTTTCAGGCATGGGACCGCATCACGGCCATGTCGTATACAAGGACGACGCCCACAAGCTCGCCGTGGCAGCCGGCTTTACGTATGAAAAGGAGATCCATGCTGGCGCGCACCACTATGGTATAATTTTCCGCAAGAAATAATCATAGAAAATGACCCGATTTCAAATCATCTTCTCGGCTATCGTTGTATTGCTTGGCGTCGCGGGAATAGCGACGTTCGCTTTGTCGAAAAGCGGCTCTGGTTCCAACGTCCCACAGCTCGTCATGTGGGGAACGCTAAGATCCGAAGTCGTGTCGGGATTCCTCTCGTCTGTCGAGAGCGATGTCCAGAAAACATTCAAGGTAACCTATGTTCAGAAATCGCCCGCGACTATCGAATCGGAAATGATAGCGCAGCTTGCACGCGGCATGGGCCCGGACATGATCCTCATGCCCCAGGATTTCATCGTAAAGCAGCTCGACAAGTTCTATATCGTTCCTTTCGAGAACTACTCCGAGCGCACGTTTAAGGATTCGTTCATCCAGGAGGGTGAGCTGTACCTTGCGCCCGACGGTATTATCGGCTTTCCATTCACGGTCGATCCTCTGGTCATGTACTGGAACAGGGATATCCTTACTAATGAGGGCTACAGCCGTCCACCGACATCATGGACTGAGTTCTTTACCATGGCTCCGAAGATCGTAAAGAGGGATGGGGCAGGCAATATTTCGCAGGCACTTATCGCCTTTGGCGAGACGAGGAATGTCACCCATGCCAAAAACATGATCGCACTTCTGTCTATCCAGGCGGGCACCCCGATAGTCTCGTTCGATAGCCAGGGGAATATCGTCAGCGTATTTGATGAGGGGACCGGAGGCCTCATCCCAAGCGAGCAGGCCCTCTCTTATTTCGTCGAGTTCTCTAATCCCAACAAATCATCGTATTCATGGAACCGCTCTATGCCTAACGACAAGACCGCTTTCGCGGCGGGAAAACTCGCCGTGTACTTCGGCTCGGCAAGCGAGCTTGCGAGCATCCGGGCTGCGAACCCAAACCTTAACTTCGACGTAGCGGCCATTCCTCAGACGTCGGGCGCTTCCGGCAACAAGGTTGCCTTCGGCTCGATGAATGCCATCGCTATCGTAAAGGCGTCCCCGAATCCAGCCGCGGCATTTATCGCGGCCACGAACCTCTCGGGCCTCGACTTGCAGACCCGTTGGACGGAATACTCGGGCTTTCCGCCCGTCCGCCGCGATATGTTCGCGACTTTGCCGAGCGATGCTTACAAGTCTGTCTTTTATCAGAGCGCGCTGATCGCGAAGGGGTGGCTTGATCCTGACAAGGAAGGCACCAATGAGGCGTTCATGCGCATGGTTGACAACGTCACGTCGGGAAAGATGCGCGTGAGCGAGGCTGTTCGCGCCGCATCCCTCGAAATGGATAGGATGATCGCTAATACCGCACTATGATGATTTTCAAAAAAATAGCAATGTTCGGCGCGTTTCTTGTGTTCATGGCGATATTTGCGGCGCCGGCGTTCGCGGGGGCGCAGGTCAGCTCGTCGGATCCCAAGAATCAGGATACGGGATCGATTCCGGACAAGACCAGCTTCCAGCTCGTGTCCTGCGACGGCGTTCAAAAATACTTGCGCGACGAGCAGGGCAGGATCATTCCTGATGCCAACGGCAAGCCGACTGTCGATCCAAGGAGCGTCGAATGCGACTTCGACCAGCTTATCCTGACTATCCAGAGGATCATAAATTTTGCTCTCTGGCTCGTCTCGCCGATCGTAGTCTGCATGCTCGTGTACACTGGATTCAAGTATGTGACCGCCGGCGGGGACGTAAATCTCATCGCCGACGCAAAGAGGATGTTTACTCCGATCCTTATAGGCATATTCTTCATAATGGCTGGATGGCTCCTCGTCTATACTGTGCTCGACAAGCTCCTGGGCGAGAACGTTGGCGGCCTCAAGAAGACCGACATCTTGCCGCCGAGGTAGAATTTATAATCTGCGCTATACTTATCCCATGAAAAGATTAATCCCATTGTTCGTACTGGCCGCGTTTCTGGTCCCTGCGCTCAGCTTTGCCCAGCCGGGTAATGCGAACCAGTCGACTCAGGGTCGGGCGAATCAGACAGGCCCTTCGACTCCGATCATGTCGACCCTTCAGAATCCGCTCAAGGTATCTAGCCTCGAGGCGCTCTACAAGGATCTGCTGAATACCGTCATTCAGATCGGATATATCGTCGTGGCCTTCTTCCTTTTGCTGTCAGGATTCAAGTTCGTTACCGCGCAGGGGAGCGAATCGAAGCTTGAGGAGGCAAAAAGCACGTTTTATGGCACAATTATAGGAGCTATCATCGTAGTCGGCGCGCACACCATTACGGCGATATTGGAAAGCGTAGTTAAAAGTTTAAAATAATAATATGAAGAAAGTTTTGGTTTCCGCATTCGTAATGCTCTCGCTAGTCGCGGTTGTTGCCCCTCAGCTTGCTTTGGCCCAGACCCCCCGAGCTGGAACTTCGCTCTCGAGCTCCGGCAACTGCGCGACTATGGCTGACAACGGCATCACGGGCGTCGTCAACTGCCTCGTCGATATATTCAATGTCGCCATCTATCTCATGATCGCCGCGGCGGTCGTCTACATCGTGTACGGGGCATTCAACATGATCCGCAGCGAGGAGAAGCGAGAGGAGGGCAAGCAGACCATCTATTACGGCATCGTCGGACTCTTCGTCATGATCTCGATCTGGGGCCTCGTGAACATCTTGGACAATACGTTCAGGCTTTCGGACAAGGACTCTGACGCCGTCATCAACAAGGCTTTCATCAAGTAGCCTAATAGAAATAGCGCAAGAAAAAAGAGCCAGGGCATAAATGCCTTGGCTCTTTGGTTTGAAGGACCACTCCGGTACTCGCTATTGCTTGTACACGGCCATTGGCCCCGTCGCGCAGTAGAACTGCACTTTCCGGGTGTTCGGAGCGAGTTCGTAGTTGCCGTCAGCCGGCACCGGAACCTCGACCGCGTCGCCCGTGCCCACGCCCTGGTAGCATTTCGCAATGATACCGGGCGTATTGGACGGGAACACCTTGGCGGACTCGATCAGCCCGATATCGAACTTCTCCGAGAGCTCATATTGCTTGAGCGTCTTGTAGGGTTCGAGCACGACTTGCGTCGGGGCTGGCTTCGAGGTGCCGAGGATGCGGCCGGCGCGATTGCTGTGGGCGGGGATGCGCGAGGACAACGAGTTGGACGGAGGAGGTGAAACCTTCTCGCCAGCCGGTTGCTTCTTCGCTTCTTCCGCCTTTGCCTTCGCTTCGGCCTCGTCCGCCAACCGTTTGGCTTCGGCATCCCGGTCGGCCTTTTGCTTCGCCGCGATCGCGTCGGCCCGTTTCTGGGCTTCCGCGTTCGCCGCGTCGCTTTGCTGGCCGGCGATCGTGCCCGGAAGGGCGGCGATCGCTTTGCCGTTGGCCTCGACCGCCGCCTTCGTGGCATCCGCAGTTTCCTTGAGCTCTTTGAGGCCCAGGGAGCTGAGGAGGCCCTTCAGTTCGGCGGCGTAGTCGGCCTTCAGCTGCGAGGCATTTTGCGCCGCCGCAGCCGCGATGCCGTTTGCAGCCGTGGTCATGTGAGTCCGCGTGGCCTGGCCATCTATCGTAACGAGCTTGCGGGTCTCGTCGCCATCTTTGGTGATGGCGGCGCTGACGCTGCTTGTTACGACTTCGGCGGTACGGATGGCAACCTTTTCGGGCTGCTTACCCATGCCGATGATGATGTAGACCACGCCGGCGAGGATGAGGATGAGGAGGAGGGCGACCGTGATCTGGATCGGGCTCGCCTTCTTCTTTTCCGCATTCTGCTTTTCGAGCTCCTGCTCTTTGAGCTTGCGGTCGCGGTCGGCGACCGCTTGCTGTACGCGCAGGCGTTCCTTGGCTTGCTCCGGGCTGTCCTTTTGGGGATCGTCCCCAAGCAGGATGCGCGGGAGGGTCGGGTCTTCCTTGGTGGGATCTTTCGGGGGAGTTGGCATGATGTCAAAGAATCACTCTGTGCAAACAAGCGCTACTGCATCGGACATAGGCGGCGGAGTGCCGGTCTATTCATTCCTTTGCTGGTATACTTGTTCCGAATACTATTATACACCTACGTTGCTATATTGTCAAGTATATTTTGTCGTTATTAGGCCTCGATTTGGAGCCGCATAGGGAAAATGGCCCTATTATCCCCATATCCCTGTATTGACGCGATTTTTATTGGTATAATGGCGCGGTAAAGGCTTTTAGCAGCATTATTTAACAGGTTATATTTACGTATGAAAAAAATTAGCATCGTCACCGCTTTGTCGCTTGTAATGCCTCTCTCGGCCTTTGCTGCGATAAACAATCTGAACGATATCTTCACGTTCATCAGGAATCTCTTGAACGTTATCCTTCCCCTTATCATCTCCCTTACCGTCGTCTACTTCGTGTGGGGAATGTTCCAGGTTTTCCTGGCTTCTGACGACGAGAAGAAGGAGAAGGCAAAGAATACCGTCATCTACGGCGTCATCGCCCTTTTCGTCATGATCTCTATCTGGGGTCTCGTCAACATCCTTTACAACACGTTCGGACTCACGAACACGAACCGCTCAAGCGAGGCTACTCAGCAGCTCCCGACTATCCCACAGATCTAGCCTTAGATGAAAATCCTCGAAATAAAGGAAGTCGATAAGTTCGTGGACGTGGTGGTGAACCCTGTGGTTCAGCTCCTGTTCGCCGCGGCCGCCCTTTATTTCATATACGGCATCTTTACTTTCATCAGGAAGGCGGATGACAGCAGCGCGAGGGAAGAAGGAGCCAACCATATCCTATGGAGCACGGTCGGGCTCTTCATAATGAGCTCCGTGTGGGGCATCCTCGCGATTTTGCAGAGCACGTTTGGGATTAAGTAAAAGCGAAAGCCGGGCGCCGCAAGGCGCCCGGCTTTTTCTTGCCGACCGCTGAGCGCTTTTGGAGAATAAAAAGGCCCGAACTTATCGTTCGGGCCTGAGGTCGTCTTTCGGGGGATAGAGCTCGATCTTGAGCGGGCTCCTTTCCGAGAAGAACTCCACAAACTTCATGTTCGTCGGCAGATCGAAGTCCCCGTAGGGTAGCGGATCCTCGTATACCCTGTGCGTCACCTTGTCCGGATTCACGAAGGTCCGCCGCCACTTGCGGTCGGTGGTATTTGTGACCGAATACACTCTCTTTGGATCCAACTTTTCTGACCATCTGCCTGGCTCGGTGAATACCTCAACGAGCCCTTTGGGCCTGTTGTAGTCCGGGCTCAGCATGTGCGCCTGGATTACGGTCACAATGCTGTAGAAGCACAAGAGGAGCACGACGATGCATATGCCTACGCCTATGTCGTTCTTCGTATTCCTCAGGCCGACGCACGCGAGCAGTAGGGCGATTTGAGTCGCCCAGAAGGACTTGTGCGCCCAGAACCCGTCCCATATGTGATCCAGCGCCTGCGCGCAGAACCAGTTTATGAAGGCAAGGCCGGCTGCCATCCATATGACATCGCCGAGGAACGTGCCTGGCTTGAGCTTGGCCCAAGGTATGTTCCTTGCCCAGGAGATGCCCCATGAAGTATCGGTCCTCGGAGCTCCTTGCGGGGCCTGAGTGCCGTACTTCATGGATTCGTTCTTGCTATTGCGGTTCATCTCCTTTCTTACTTGTGTGCCGATGAAGCCGACGAACAAGAGGGCGATTGTCCCGATAGGGATGGCGAGCACCAACAGTATTTCTTTCATATGCGTCCTTTATTAGCTGTTGGGCGTGAGCGGGATCGTCGGAACGGCGTTTGCGTTTACGACAAGCGTCGTAGCAGCCTTCTGGTCCTTGATCGCGACCGACAGGACCATCGCTCCGTAATGGGGATTGTCCTTGACGGCTTTCGTTACCAAGGCTTGAACATGGGCTTCCGCTTCGCCCCTGGTCCGTATGGCGCTCGCCTCCGCCTCGCCTTGCAGGATGGTGGCTTCGGCGTTGGCTTTGGCCATTGCGAGCTTTGCGCTCGCCTCCGCCTCGCCTTGCTTTTCCGTGGCGAATGCAGCCGCTTCCGCCTCCGTGCGCGTCTTCTGAGCGGTCTCCTGGGCGGCGATCGCCTCTAGTCGGGCCTTCTCGATGGCGGCCTCGCCCTCTTTGCTGGCGAAGTACTTCTCGATAGAGATCCGTTGCGTGGGATTCCTGGCCTCGTCGATCGAATAGCCTACGAAATGCACGCCACTGAGCCCTGCGCCCAGCATTGTCTTTATGCTCAAGTTGCCCACAGTCGACTCGTTGAGGGTAAAGAATGCCAGCTGGAACTCCGAGTGATGCCCCATGGAGGGGATCTCGGCTTGAGCCGTATTGATTTCCTCGAGGGTCTTGCCGCCGACCCAGTCGCGCAGCACGGCCGTCACTTGGCCGTTGAGGGCCGAGAGCCAGCCGGGCGACTTGATCTTGAACCATGCCGTGTCCGCATTATCCACCTGTACGGTGATGAGGATCGTCATGGTCAGGGGCACGCCCTCCTTCGTTTCGCAGCCGTTGACTTGTACCGGGTATTGGGCCCGGAAGTAGATCGAGTCGACGATTGCTTGCCGCGGGATGATGGCGTATTCCGTTTTCTCAAGGCCCGTTGCCGGATCGACAGGCTTCGCCCATTTGTTCCAGTGGAACTCGTAGGTGTAGCGCTGGGCGAACGGCGGGATGCCGAGCCAGTAGATGCCAGTGCCAAAGAGGTCTTTGGGCAGCGAGACATCGTCGGGCACGGCTTCCTCGTTAGAATGGACCTGGCCGGTTCTGGGATGGATCCAGTATCCGGTCATGTTTCCCATGAATCTGCCGATCTTCTCCGAGTACGTGATCCCGATGATTTCTCCTTCGGGCACGCGCGTGAAGAGCACGTTGTAGTCCGCGAGTTTATAGCACGCGTACAGGGCGGCTCCTATCATTAGGATGGCGCAGCTGATAATTACAGCAGTCAGTATCATTGCTTTCTTGCTCCTATATTTAGGGTTTGTCGTTGAGTTTGTCCGTGAAAGTGTATTTCAAGGTCTGGATAGGGAGGAAAAGGTTGAATTTTTCCGAGAACCGGTCCGGTGTGCATATTACTTATTGTTTTACAATAAGTCAAATATATGGTGATCATGGTCACGGCAATTTTCGGTAATAAAAAAGCCCGGAAACGCGAAGCGTTTCCGGGCACTGTCTATTTGGCCATGCGTCTTTTTGCCGCATCGACGATTTCGGGCAATTCTTTCACCAGCTCGACCTTTTCTACGAAAATATCGGCGGCATGGTTTTGTGGCGCGACATGGTCGTCCGACATGAGGCAGAGGAGGGCGTTGGGCCATGCGGTGTGAAGGGTCTGCAGCAGGTCGCCCACAGGAGCTTTGTGGAGCCTGTTTGCGCAGAGCACGAGATCGATCCCCGCCTCGGTCACGATAATCCTGCCGATTTCTTGGATTGAGGCGGCGTGGAGTATTTCGTGGCTGGCAACGCTGCAGGCTTGCTCGAGGAACGGGCGCAGCATCTCGACAATGTGAGGGTTGCTCTCGACTATCAGTATGTTCATGAATAAAAAGGTATGGTATCCGTCTGTATGCCGTGGCAACGACCGATCCGTTGCGGACAATATGATAAAAAACACATATTGTCAAATATGTATATGTGGGCGGAGAGGGACTTGAACCCTCATGCCTTGCGGCGCTAGCTCCTAAGGCTAGTGTGTCTGCCATTCCACCATCCGCCCGTCTGACTAGGATAGCTTAGCACAAAGGCCGGATTTGAGAATAAAAAAGCCCGCTCATGACTATGAGCTAGGCTGGAGGATTTCTTTCTTGGTTGCCGCGCATTTCTTGACGAGCTCGATGTACCGGGCGGCGAGGGCGAGCTTTCGCATGTCCTCTGGGCTTAGGCCGAGCGAATCCTTGCGCGGGAGCATTAGGGATAGCATCCACTCTACGACGAAGCCGGGTGTACCGATCTCGTCCTTGATAGCATTCATTTCCTTGAAATCATCGCTCAACTTGCTTTGTACGAGCGACGCGGTGGTCGCCTTAACCGACCTGATGTACGCGCCAAGCACTCCGAGCTCGCTGTCGATGCTTCGAATGACCGCGCGGGTTGGCTCAAGGACTACGCCCTCTTGCATTGAATCAATGGTAGGGAATGTACCTGATTCCAGGCCTAGCCTCTTGAGGGCGACGATCGCTGATTCGATCCATTTCTTCTCCTCGATGATGACCGCGCGACGGGCGAGCGCCGTTTCTCTGCTTTGCGGGAGATTGTCGCGACTATAGAGCGGCTTGTAGATAATCTCGTTGAGGAGTGCGGCCAGCTCGTGATCGAATTCGTCTTGGCCCGGGTGTTGTTCGTTTCCTGCTCTCTCTAGTTCCATCCACACGTCGAGGAATCGATTCTCTCTTCTGAGGTGGGATAGCGCTCCGCGCGCCCGATGGTACCAGTTCTGGTATTCATCTACGGTAAGGAATTCGCTCGCGGGCTTTGATCTCAGGTCTGATTCGATCTGACGTATACTCGCCTTTACCTTGGCCGAGCGTATCTCGGCGGCTACGAGGTTCGTCGGCGGATTTTGCCGATTGTACCTAATATCATCTAGCATGTGAGGAACTTTCTTTTTTCTCTGACAATCTCAGAGGGATATCGCCCCGTGTCGTTGTTGATGGGGGCAACTTCTGTATCTTGCATTAAAAAATTACTAACGTCAAGATGGCTAAAGTCGCCTACGCAAAAGAAAAACGCCTCGTATTCGAGGTGTTTTTCTGACTGTCCGTTCTGACGTATGACGTCAGGACCTCCTTTTAGTTGAATCTGAATGCTGACAGGAACTGTTCGGTAGTCTCTTTGTCTACGCCATAAAAAGAGAACCTGAACACGTCTCCCTTGTGGAACGTGTAAATCCATTTACCTTCTTCAGAGACAGCTTTCTCTCCATCAATCATCAGTTTTTCCAGCTGACGATGCTTCAAGCTGCTTGATGCTATGTAGTCATCAAGCGAATGGAGGGTGTTTCCATAAAACCACGATTCGAAGCTTGCTTCCAAGCTTATGACAGGTGTCCCTTTGGCTGACAAAGAGAATTCGATCTGACTCTGGTTCTCGGTGCCGCAAGGCATGGGGGCTCGCCCGCCAGAGACTGGTATGAAGGTAGTCCAAGTCGGTGGGTATTTTGCCTCGTAACCATACTGCTTGTTCTTGCAGGCTTTCCAGTCTTTTACTGCAAGTGCCGTTTCCCGGTTTGCCAGATTCTCGATGGACTCAGCAGATTCTCTGCTTTTCGAATGCAGGTAAAGACCTCCGGCTGCCAAGACGATAGCTGTTAAAGCCATGGCAAAAAATGTTTTTTTCATATGAATAAAGTATATCAGAAGCCTCGGGCAGCCTCGCTTGTTCTGTTCGCCTCGTGTGAAGTACATACGGGAGCGGCCGCGTTCACAAATGGTTGGAAGAAAAAAAGTCTCTTCTAGCTATTTGACTCGCTTGTCCGATTTGATGCACGACGTTAGAACTCATTTTGCTATTCACGGGTGAAACTATTTTCACATGGCTGAGATTCTAATTACTAAAGCCATGAACATTCAAACTTTGCATGCACACTGTCAGAGCGCAACGGGACAAACCTTGGCGGATAAGCGAGGACTCATGCTCACTGCATGCAGGTCCTTAATGTATTCAAGTGCTGTTGATGTAGCAAAAACAGATAACACTGGTATTCTCAAAACCGAGCTTCAGACGTTATTAAGAGTCAAGCTCGATAGAATGTATTATGAGGATATGGAGGGGTGGGCAGGAAAACCTATCTCCGGTGAAGAAAGGGCGATGAATCAACTTGAAAACTGGAAACCGTGTCCAAAAGCTGACACCAAACCGGAGTAGCCCGGTTTTTTTATTGTCACGTACTAACATCGTCTAATTGTCCGATCTGTTGTACGACGTTAGGACCTGTTTTAGGTATGGAAATAACGAAACCCCTTGATGTTATCGCGGGGTTTGTTGTGGCTATTTAGTTATACAGACGGGGATCGACTTCGTTCTCCCGAGTCTCGAGCGCGACTATGCCGCGTCCCATGCCTATGCGATAACTCGGATCAGAAGACCAGTAGTCCTTTCCAGAACTACCGTCCTCATATCCGCATTTCCACTTTCTCATCTTTACCTCATCGTGCGCGGGACTGACAGGGCACCCAGTGTCGTGACGACCCTGATGCCAGCCACAATATGAACATGTAGCCATAACGGTCCTTTCTGCTTGTGAGGCAGAAGGATTCATCATGAGCTCTTTTAATATATTTTGAGATGAACTATCTGCCCTCGGGTTGATTCAAGAGCTTATTTACAACAACACACATATATATTTAATTGTAAATATATGAAAAAGCTCGTCGCGCGACGAGCTTTTTCAAAATTTGTCCGATCTGTTGTACGACGTTAGGACCTATTTAACCAAGCAAGAATAAGATTCTTTGCTATACTTTCAATATGTTACTTATCAAAGCGACGCCAAAGGCAAGCGCTATTCACGGTATCGGTCTTTTTGCCGATCAGGATATAGCGAAAGGGGCACGGATATGGAAGTTTTCTCCAGGTCTCGATACCGAAATTTCGCCTACTGATTTCGAAAAGCTGGACCAGCGAGAAAAGGACTTTATTCTTTTTTATGGATTCAATAGCAGGAAGACGGGGAACTATCACATCTCTTTTGATAACGTGAGATTCATAAATCATGCGAAGGATGGAAATGTCAGCACAGATACGTCGTTCGAGGATGTTGAGTATCCTCTGGTAGCGAATAGGGATATAAAGCAGGGAGAGGAGATTACCCAGAACTACTTCGAGTTTGACGATAATCACGCATTTTAGAGAGGTTCTGCGTCACGTAGAGCTCCAACGAAAAATACCTTGCAACGCAAGGTATTTTTCTCTTGTCGTCACGGATCGATTCTCGCCGTCGCTCGAATCGTCCGCGACCCCGCCTCGCCATTTTTCGAGGCGAAAAATATGGCTGCGGCTCGGACAAGCGAAAATCCTGCCACAGGCAGGATTTTTCGCGCTTGTCCGCCCTGTAGGGATCGAACCTACGACCTTATCCTTAAGAGGGATCTGCTCTACCAACTGAGCTAAGGGCGGTGTGTGAAGAAATGTAACAGAAAATTGGCCTATTGGCAATAACTGCTGGTGCCCAGGGTCGGAATCGAACCGACATGCCCTGTTACGGGCGAGAGATTTTAAGTCTCTTGCGTCTAACCAATTTCGCCACCCGGGCAACGGCGATCGAGAATCGGTCCTTACGGGCCTGCTCGTGGCCTAAAAACTTCCGCTTGCGCGGTGCGTTTTTGAGGCCACGGCGAGAATCGAACTCGCGCATAGAGATTTTGCAGATCTCCGAATTACCACTTTTCTACGTGGCCTGTGTGCTTATATTAGGGTCGTATCGTGACAGCGTCAATCTTCTGTCGCGCCTTCTCGCCCTTGTCGATCTCGAAATCGAAGAAGGGGATGCGCATCAGGCGCGCGTTGTATTTCACGAAAGCGCGGAAGTCCGATCGCTGCCTCTTCAGGAAGTCTAAGGCCGCCTCCTCCTGATTGTCGGGGAAGACGGTAAAGAAGATGGTCGCGACGTCGCCCTTTTCGGTAGCGGCGACGCGGGTGATGGTGATCATGGACTTCCTGTTCGACTCGAGGGCGACAAAGCGCGCGGCCATGTCGCGGAGGATCTCTTCGAATCGGTCTTGCTTGTATGACATTTTGTTTTAAGGCGCGCGGCGCTTATTTTGAAACGATAATAAAGTCCTCGATGACGTCTCCGGGGGCGAGCTCGATCTTTGAGTCGATCATGGTTCCGAACTCGAAGCCCTCGTTCACGGTGCTCGCCTTTACCTTGGCCTGCTGGAGCTCGCGGATGACGCCGTCGCCGATGATGGTCTCGCGGCGGTAGATCTTTACCTTGTGGCCGAGGTTTATCTCGCGGTCGATGACCTTGCCTCCGACGATCTGCTTGTCCTTGTTGGCGCTGAAGCACTTGAGGATCTTTGCCTTGCCGACGGTCTCCTCGACCTCGACCTTCGGGGTGCGCTCGACGACCTTGTCCTGGAGATACTCGACGAGCTTGTAGATGATGTCGAACGTGGCTGCCTGCATCTCGAGGCGCTCGATCATGGCCTGGGCTCGGCTGTCGATTTTTACGTTGAAGCCGACAATGATGGTCTCCTTGTTTGCGCCGGCGCCCTTGATGTCGGACTCGGTGACGTCGCCGATCGACGAGAGGATGACCTTCACGACTACGCGGTCGTTCTTGATCTTCTTCATCTCGTGGGCGATCGCCTCGACGGAGCCGATGACGTCGGCCTTGATGATGACGGGGATGACCTTGCGGGTTTCCTGGCCGATGCCGGCAACTGGCCCTGACGAGGCCTCGGCTGCCTCGGCGGCATCGGCCAATTCCTGCGCGGTCTCGAGGTATTCCTCGAGGTCCCTCTTTGACGTGAATGACTCGAACGAGCTGCCGACCTTCGGCGCCTCATTCCAGCCTACGAGGCTGACAGGGGACGAGAACGAGGCCTCGGTCACTTTCTTGCCAGCATGGTTCTCGATGATGCGGGTAGGGGAGAAAGCGGCGCCTGACGCGACGAACATGCCGGGACCCATGGTTCCGTTCTTGATGATGAGGGTGGCCGAGATGCCTTTCTTTGGATCGCGGTGCGCCTCGATGATAGAGCCTGATGCGGGCTTCGAGGCATCTCCCTTGAGGTCTGCGACGTCCGCGGTAAGGGTGATCATGTCGAGCAGTTCGTCGACGCCCTGGCCCGTTTTAGCCGAAATGGGCACGTACGAGATGCTGCCTCCGTAGCCTTCGAGGTATACGCCTGCCTCGGCAAGGGAATTCTTGACCTTCTCGACGTTGGCGTTAGGCTTGTCGATCTTGTTGATGGCGACGATGAAAGGCACTTTTGCCTTCTCGATCTCCTTGTATGCCTCGATGGTCTGGGTCTTTACGCCGTCTTCTGCTGATACGATGAGAAGGGCGATGTCGGCGGTCGTGGCGCCGCGCTCGCGCATGCCGGAAAATGCCTCGTGGCCCGGAGTATCGATAAAGGTGATCTTCTCGATCTTGTCGCCATTGGGACGCTCCACCTCATATGCCGAAATGCTCTGAGTGATGCCGCCGGCTTCCTCGTCTACGATGTGCGACTTGCGGATATAGTCGAGCAGGGTCGACTTGCCGTGGTCGATATGGCCGAGGATTGCTACGACAGGAGAGCGCTTTTGCAAAGCGCCGGGCGTCTGGCTATTCGATTGTGTATTTTTTTTAGCCATAGCTTTGAAATTAAAGTTTTCATCGTAGTGCGGAGCGCAATACAGTTTGGGTTTTTACTTTGCCGCGAGCTTCGCCTTTGCTGCCGAGATCGCCTGCTTCTCTTCCTGGGATAGGTCTACCGTCGAAGAGGCGAATTTCACGATCGGCTTCGCGAAGACGGATACGCGCTCTCGGGAGTAGATGCTCGAGAGGACGGTGCCGTCGCCCTCCTCGTTTAGGAAAGCGGTAGCGAAGCTCTGGTTTCCGGAAAGGCCGTCTCCGCGAAAGGCATTGAAGCGGATGGTTTCCGCAGCCTGCGACGCTCGCCGCATGCGCTTCTCGATGGTAAGGAGGTACTCCTCCATCTCGCTCCGGAACTTCTCGAGGTCCTTGATATCCGCATTGATCGAAGACATGGCCTGGCCGATGTTCTCGTTCTTGCCTCCGCGCAGGAGCTTCGTGATCTTTCGGCGCAGGACAAAGTGGTCCGCGACCGTCAAAACGAGGAGGAGCGCCAATACGCCGATAAGAATGTACGGATCAAGAATCATGGCTTGTATATTAGCCCATTCGGCGCCTAAAGGCAATCTGGGGCGGAGAGCTTATTATTGACTTTTTATATCTTTAATGTTATTACGACGAAGGATTTTTTGAAATAGCAAACAACTCAACACAAACGTCAGCAAACAAAGAAAGGCATAACATCATGCTCGTTCGGGCGATTAATCGAATCCGGGAGTTTTTCCTGGCAATCAGGAATTCCCGACGTCAGGTAAGGGAGGTCAACGCGCTCATGCGTTCTATAGATCCGCGGCTAGTCAAATGGTCATGGGTCAAGGCGGTTACGGGAGGGCTGTCTTCCATCGGAATCATCGCTTTTGTCGGCGTTCTCATCCAGGAGACGGTAGATGGGTATCAGGAAGCGGGAAAGGTCACGTACAGCGCGGTCTCCCTATACACCCTGGGCCTGCTTGCCTATATGTTCGTGATCGCTGTTTTCGACGCGATTCACGACTGGAAGAGGGAGCTGCTCGAAGACGAGCTCGGCTTCAGGCTGAAGGGCAAGAAGATCAGCAAGCTGCGGTCCCTCGATCTCGGCAGGCTCACCGATCCGTCATTCATCGCTCTTAAGGAGCGGGCGGCGGTTCGGGGGGAGGCTTCCGTCCTGAAGCTTTGGAATACGCAGATGGCACTGATCGGCGCCGTCTGCGGCGTTATCGCATCGCTAGGCGTCATATTCGCGCTGAGTCCCGCGCTTATCTTCCTCGCTCTCGTACCGGTAGTCCCAAAGACTATTCGGGCCGCGGTCATAGAGAAGAAGCGGCGCACGCGCTTTGAGGGCGAGCATGACTTGCGGCGCTCGAGGGACGAGTACGCGCGCTGCGTTACGAGCCGGTTCGGCGTCGTGCAGGCAAAGATGTTTCGGTTCGCCGATTATATGCTCGCGCGCTTTTCCGGCTATGCCGATAAGCTCCGGGCGTCTAATCGCGACATGAAGCTCTTCGAGTTCAAGGCGGAGCTCTCGCTGAGCGTGCTGGACGTAGTCATGGTTGCGCTCGCGATGCTCTACCTCGGCCAGGGATTGGTAGACGGAAGCCTGACTATCGTGAAAGGCTTCTTCTTTCTCGGCGCGATGAAGACAATGGGCAGGTCGCTTGCGGGCTTCTCGAGGGTGGTCGTCAATCTGAACAGCGCATGTACAGATTACGCCTATCTCGAGGAATTCCATGCGACGCAGCCGCTCATCGACGAGACGGGGTGCCAAAAGCTTGAAGTCACGGCTGCTCCGAAGTTCGAGGTGTGCGACGTGAGCTTCTCTTATCCGGGTCAGAACAGGCTGGCGCTCGACAGGTGCAGCCTGTCGATCGCTTCGGGCGAGGTCGTGGCTTTCGTCGGCAAGAACGGAGCGGGCAAGACGACGCTCCTGCGCATGCTAATCAAAGTGTACCTGCCTAATCTGGGCCTCGTCCTCGTGGGCAGGCAATCTACGTCGTCGATCACTCAGGAAAGCCTGCTTGATCGCGTCATGTGCGTCACTCAGGATGCGACGTCTCTGGACGTTCCGCTCTACGAGCTGATCGCCGGCTGCTCTCGGGCATACGTCGACGACTCGAGGCTCGTGAGGGCAGCGAGGCTCGCTGGCTCGTACGATTTCATCGTGCGGCTCGAGAAGGGCTTCGATACGCAGGTTGGCGAGGATTGGCCGGGCGGCGTCGGCTTCTCGAGCGGCGAGAAGCAGCGTATCAAGCTCACGGCCGCCTTCTACAGGCTGCTGCGGGACGACGTGTTTGCCGGATTCTTCGACGAGCCCATGTCGAACTGCGATTCGCAGACCCGGAGCCTGTTCTATCAGAGCCTGCGGAGCTTCGCCGGCAAGACGATTGTCGTGATCGCTCATGACCCGCTTTACCTGTCGCATTTCGATCGCGTGATCGAGATCGACGACGGGCGAGTGGTCGGCGAGTATCGCGGCGATGAGATTGTTGGCTATCGCGAGAGGGTTCTCCGCGCAGAGCTGGCAGGCGACTAAGCCTTGGCCCGTCCAAATGGATTTGGACGGGCTTTTTTATCGAATTGACTTTTACTATATTTAAGTGTATAATATTAAAAGAATGTGAGGTTAGGTTTCAAAAGAGGGAGGCGAGACGGTTCGAGGCTCTCTTTTGAAACCTATGGAAAGCAATCCTATTCAAAAGCCTGAAAAGAAATCGACGGTCATCCTGCGAGGCATCATGTATACCTCGACGGCCTCGGTCCTTCTGATGGACCTTTGGCCCGACCAGTTTGGCCGGATTTCTCTGACCTATTGGGTCTATGCGCTCCTTGCGATTCCGATCGTCTTCGCCGAATGGTATATCCGGCGCGAGAAGAAGGATCCGTGGATGTGGTGATCCGGTAAGTTGTTCGGGGCGGTCGCAGCAATGCGACCGCCCCTTTTGCTATATGCTCTACGGGCGAATTTTTATAATTTCTTTATCATTGATCTTGTAAGATGACGGCATTAGAATTAAATCTATGAATGCTGTGTCAAAAGTTACAGTCGATGATCTCGCGATGATGGTCCAGAAGGGCTTTTTGGCAGTGGATGGGAGATTTGATGGCGTTGATCGGAGGCTGGATAAGGTCGAGAGCCGGCTCAATGGGGTTGAGGCGCGTCTTGAGAAAGTCGAGGTTCGGCTCGACGGTGTTGAGGTCGGTTTGAATAAAGTCGAGACACGCCTCGAAAAGGTTGAGAAAAAGACCGACCTTGTAATTCCTCAGGTCAAGCAACAGGGCGGGCGCATAACTACGCTCGAGACTGCTATACTGGGATCATGATTTTTTCAAAGAAGCGCATATACGCGGACTGGGCGGCAACTACGCCCTTGCATCCGCGCGTCGCAAAGGCAATGGCGGAGGCCCGCGTATTCTGGGCGAATCCGAGCGCTATTCACAAGGAGGGCGTAAGGGCTAAGAAGGCGCTTGAAGAGAGGCGCGCGCGAAGCGCGCGCCTCATCGGCGTGAAGCCTGAGGAGGTCTATTTCACTTCCGGCGGCACCGAAGCAAACGGTACCATCATCCAGGGCGTCATCCGCACTCGACTGGAGAAGGGAATCAAGCCGAGCGACGTCCATGTCGTTACCACGACGATCGAGCATTCATCGGTTCTCGAGACCGTCCGTATTTTTGAAAGCCATGGCGTTAAGGTGACGTATGTCGCCCCAGGGGCAGACGGTATCGTCCGCGCTGAAGATATTCTTTCTGCGATCACTCCTCAGACAGCTCTCGTCACCTGCATGTACGCGAACAATGAGATCGGTACCATCCAGCCCGTTTCAAAGATCGGTGCCGGTATCCGCAAGATCCGCGCGCAGAAAATCTCCGCTCAGGGCGAAGCTGTCGACCCGACCGCGGCGTTTCCGGTCTTCCATGTGGACGCTTCGCAGGCTCCTCTCTGGCTCTCGTGCGAGATTGAGGGACTGCGCGCCGACGCCATTACGTTCGATGCTCATAAAATGCAGGGCCCGAAAGGCGTCGGCGCCCTTATCGTCCGCCGCAATGTTTCATTTGAGCCCCTAATACTTGGCGGTGGCCAGGAGCGCGGCATGCGCCCGACCACCGAATCGCTCGAGCTTGTCTCAGGTTTCACTGAGGCTCTCGCAATAGCTCAAGAGGGCAGGGTCGCTCGCGAGAAATCCGCATCAGCAACCCAGAAATACTTTTTTGACCGCATCGCGCGGGAATTGCCGACCGCGATCGTAAACGGCTCGATCGACAAGCGCCTTCCGAACAACATAAACATCTCTCTTCCTGAAATCACTGACCCTGAATTCGCGGTCCTCCAGCTCGACAAGGCGGGCATCGCCTGCTCGACCAAAAGCTCGTGCCTCAAAGGGGAAGAGCAGTCGTACGTCGTCAAAAGCCTCATCGGCGACAAGCCAGACCAGTCATGGCGCGCGTCAAAAACCTTGAGATTCACATTCTCTCCCGACGCTTCAAAATCTGACGTAGACAAAATAATTTCCGCCATCCGATCGCTCTAGATTATTGAAGCTCATGTCCCTCTCTTTCGCCTTGGATGAGGACTCTCGGAGCGCGACGGCGCGAGAGTGAAGGCGTTCCGTCCACCGGAACGACCTGTGCCCCGAACAGGCAGAAAGAGGTAGGGAGGCTTCATTATCTAAGCGTTTTACCGTAATATGACAGGAGCGGACCCGTCCCAACCTTAAACCGCTTAATACAGGCCTCCGAAGGGCCTTTCAACACACAAATGCCACCACTTAACCACTTTACGACCAAGGCGAAAGAGGCGATCCGCAGGGCGCACGAGCTTGCGATCGAGCGAGGCCAGAACCACGTAAATCCGCTCCACCTTCTTTCTGCCCTCATCCTCCAGGACGAATCGATCGTTACCGCCATCCTCGAAAAGCTCGAGGTGGACATCATATTGCTTTCCGACTCCATCGCCGAGCAGATCGAAGGCGCGGGAACCGGCGCGACCCTCTCGCAGTCGTATCAGATCTACCTCACTCCAGAGCTCGCTCAGGCAATCGAAAATTCCGCCAAAGTCGCAGCCACCCTCAAGGATGAGTTCATCTCGACCGAGCACCTCTTCATCGCCCTCCTTGAAATCCCATCTCCGACGAGCGAGACCCTCGCGAAATTCCGCATCACCAAGCCTAACGTCATGAAGGTCCTCGAGGAGATCCGCGAGGCAAAGACCTCCGAGCCCGCAGCCGCAAAGAAGCCGCGCGCGCTTTTGAAGTACACCAAGAGCCTCACAAAGCTCGCCGCCGAGAACAAGCTCGACCCGGTCATCGGCCGCGACCAGGAGATCAACCGCATCATCCAGATCCTCTCGCGCCGCACGAAAAACAATCCGATCCTCATCGGAGAGGCGGGAGTAGGAAAGACCGCCATCGTCGAAGGCCTTGCATTGCGCATGGCCCAGAACGACGTGCCTGAATCTCTCAAGAACAAAGAGCTCGTACTGCTCGACCTCGGCCTTCTCGTCGCCGGAACGAAGTACCGCGGCGAATTCGAGGAGCGCCTCAAGAATATCATGAAGGAAGTCGAGCGATCGGAGGGCAAGGTCATCCTCTTTATCGACGAGATCCACACCATCGTCGGCGCCGGAGCATCTGAAGGCTCTATGGACGCGTCCAACCTGCTCAAGCCGGCCCTCGCTCGAGGCGAGCTCCGTGCTATCGGCGCAACGACTCTCAAGGAATACCAGAAGTACATCGAGAAGGATCCGGCCCTCACGCGCCGCTTCCAGCCCGTCATCGTGGCCGAGCCTTCGATCGAGGACGCTATCGCCATCCTCCGCGGGCTAAAGGAAAAATACGAACTCTATCATGGCGTGCGCATCACCGATGACGCTATCGTCGCGGCCGTAAACCTCTCGTCCCGCTACATTTCCGACCGATTCTTGCCGGACAAGACCGTCGACCTCATCGACGAGGCGTCTTCGGCCCTCAAGATCTCGCTCGAGTCAAAGCCGCCGCTCCTCGAAGAGACGCACAGGAAGGTCATGCGCCTCGAGATCGAGCGCGAGGCTCTCAGGAAGGAAGTCGAGCTCGCCAAGGACAACAAGGACGATGCCAAGACCCAGAAGAACCGCATCAAGGCCATAGAAAAGGAGATCGCGGATCACAAGGAGCAGACAAGCGAGCTCGAGATCAAGTGGAAGGGCGAGAAGGAGCTCCTCACCGGCATAAAGAGCCACAAGAAGGACCTCGAGAAGCTGCGCCTCGAAGCTGAGGCCGCTGAATTGAAAGCTGACCTCGCCAAGGCCGCAGAAATCCGCTACGGCAAGATACCTCTTCTCGAAAAGGAGCTCGACGCAAAGGTAAAGAAGCTCAAGAAGCTCCAGTCGTCTCGCCGCATACTCAAGGAAGAGATCAACGAGCAGGATATCGCGGACATCGTATCAAAATGGACGGGCATCCCCGTATCGCGAATGCTCGAGGAAGAGGCTCGCAAGCTCATGCGCATGGAGGCGGAGCTTTCAAAGCGCGTCGTCGGCCAGAACGAGGCCGTCCAGAAGATCGCCGACACCATCCGCCGCGCTCGCGCGGGTATCGCAGACCCACAGAGGCCTCTCGGCTCATTCCTTTTCCTCGGCCCTACCGGCGTGGGAAAGACCGAGCTCACCAAGGCCCTCGCCGAATTCATGTTCAACGACGACAAGGCGCTCATCCGCGTCGACATGTCCGAATTCATGGAGAAGCATTCGACTTCCAAGCTCATCGGCGCGCCTCCAGGCTACGTCGGCTACGAGGAGGGCGGGGCGCTCACCGAAATGGTCCGCCACCGACCGTACTCAGTCATCCTTTTCGACGAGGTTGAGAAGGCGCATCCAGAGGTCTTCAATATCCTCCTCCAGGTGCTCGACAACGGCCGCCTGACCGATACCAAGGGCCGCGTCGTTAACTTCAAGAATACCGTCATCATCCTTACCTCGAACATCGGCGCTCAGTTTATCGACAAGATGGAGAAGCTCGGCTTCGCGTCTGACTCGAGCGACAAGTCCAAGTACAACGACGTGAAGGGCAAGGTCATGGAGAGCCTCAAGGACTACTTCAGGCCGGAATTCCTCAACCGACTCGACTCGATCATCCTCTTTGACGTGCTTTCGCCTGATTCGATCAAGGATATTGTCAAAATCCAGGTGGATATGATCGTAAAGCGCCTCGCGGAAAAGGAAATCATCCTCGACATCGCGCCTGCAGTCTACGAATATCTCGCCAAGGAAGGCTACAATCCTCAGTACGGTGCGCGACCGTTGAAGCGCCTCATCCAGGAGAAGGTCCTCACGCCGATCGCCGGATTCATGATCTCGCAGGGCGTCACCAAGGGCGGCTCTATCGCCGTCGGATTCAAGAACGGGGAGTTCACGTTCGATATCAAGAAGGGCAAGAAGTTGACTTCGCTGAAGGCTTTCGGAGAAGAGATGGAGGCGGAGAAGGTAAGCTAAGGACTCGGTCCTTGCTCAAAGAAAAACACCCGATAAATGGGTGTTTTTCATTTGTGCGCCGAGAGGGACTCGAACCCCCGATGCCCATTGGGCGGGAGATTTACAGTCTCCTGAAATAGCCGCTATTCGATCGGCGCATATGGGAACTCCAATACTCTACCAAATTTTCGGCGTATAACAAGTTTTTCATGATATATTCTCTATATGAAAAAACATTCCCACAGATCATGGGTGGAAGTCGATTATAAGGCCATAACGATCAATACGCGCACCATGAAGGCGCTGCTTTCCGATGCGACCGTCATGATGACCGTGGTCAAATCGAATGCATACGGGCACGGCATCGTGGCGTCGGCAAAAGCGGCCCTTGCCGGCGGCGCGTCATGGCTCGCTGTCGATGAAATCACCGAGGCTCTCGCATTGCGCAAGGAGGGGATCAGGGCTCCGATCCTCGTTCTCGGCTATACCTTGCCCGAACTCTATGCGATCGCTGCCGCCAAGAAGATCTCGCTTATGATCTCGTCGCTTGAGTCGCTCCAGGACCTCTCAAAGATGAAGCTCGCGAAGCCCCTTCACATTCACCTCAAGTTTGAGACCGGCCTCCATCGCCAAGGCATCATGCCGTCGCACGTCCAGCAGGTCATCCGCCTCATTTCGTCGCAGGGATTCCCGGCGACTATCGAAGGCGTCTACACGCATTTCGCTATCATCGAGGACCCTATGGCCCGCGACTATTCAGTTATGCAGCGCGATGCCCTGAAAGAGATCGTAAAGAAGCTCAATGCCAAGGGATTCGCTCCGATCGTCCACGCATCGTCTTCGGCAGGCATCCTTTTCTCAAAGGACTTCCATTTCGACATGGCTCGCACGGGCATCGCGACCTACGGCATCTGGCCATCGCACGAAATCCATCGCTGGGCAAAGGAAACGACACTCGTCCCGGCCCTCAGCTGGAAAACTATCGTCTCTGAGGTAAAGATGGTCGAGAAGGGCTCGAAAGTCGGCTATGACCTTACCCATACGCTCTCGCGCAATTCGCGCCTCGCCATCATTCCGGTAGGGTACTGGCACGGCATGCCGCGCTCGCTCTCGAACAAGGGCCACGTGCTTGTCGGCGGCAAGAAGGCTCCGATCGTCGGCCGCGTGTCGATGGATATAACTATCATCGACGTCACCGACATCCCGAGCGTCCGCATCGGCTCTGAGGTCGTTATCATTGGCGCGCAGGGAAAGGAGGTTCTATCGGCCGAGGAAATGGCCGAAATGGCCGGTACGATCAATTACGAGCTCGTCACGCGCATAAACCCGCTTTTGCCCCGATTGGCTGTCTAGAGGCTGATTTGGGCCCGTGGGAGGCCATATTTAAGGCTCAAATTTGCGGTTTTAATCCCTTTGTGATACTATCCTTCTACAACATTTTGCATCAAAGTTATGTCACAGATCCAACTCGTAATCCTTAGGAACAAGACCACCGGAGAGGTCTACCACACTCGCAAGAACAAGCGAAAGGTAGAGCGAAAGCTCGAGCTCAAGAAATACGACAAGAAGCTCCGCAAGCGCGTCGTGTTCAAGGAATCAAAGAAATAATTCAAAGCAAAAACCGCCGAAAGGCGGTTTTTGTCTCGCGGAGTAGCTATTGACTTTTGTCATAATATATGTATAGTTTTCGACAGGGCTCTTTGAGGGTTGAATGTGAAAGAAAGCTTGTAGGCCGCCGGTTCTATGCGTTCTCTTTCACACTCAACCCAAATTAAATAAGATGATATCTCAATTCACTAACCGTGACCAAATCATTGCCTTTGGTCGGCGCCGCGGGATCATGGAAGCTGGCGCCTCGGCGCAAAGCATCATTTCTGCGCTTCGGCAGTGGCAAAAGGCTAGTTTCTTCAACGATACGCGTCTGCAGGCTTTCGTAGACATTTTGGATGCCATGGAAAGAATGAGGCTGGGGCGGAATCTCGCTCACGGAGGCTCTGTCTACCGGATTACGACATCTGAAAACCCCTTCGATCGCCTTGTCGTGGAGCGCAACCCGCGAAAGTATTTTGACGTGCTCATGAAGGAGCATGAAATGCAGATCGCGCTTGAAGAAGAGTTCCTACGAAAGTTCGTAACGTCCAATCCGGGACTCACGCCGCATGCGAAAGCCCTAATGGCCCGTACTGCGACTGTGGCTTATGGGCCATGGCATGCAAAGAATCATGTCTACAAGGTGGAGCAGACCGAGGACGAGACGGTAACTGTCTTTGCCGGCAATATCGGCGGGGCGAGAAGCGAGAGTTTCTACTATCTCTACCCGCAAGGTCACAAGCATTATTTCTTGTGATAAGCGTGAAGGCTGACCTATTCAGGTCAGCCTTTTTTATTTATGGATATTGCTGTGACTTATTCTAGATCGGCTTTATTTCTTGTCTGATTATCTTTTCCGCCTTATCGATCTGCTTTCCAATGTCGTCCCGCGACGTGTCGAACGTATACACGAAAGGCATCGTCAGGTTCGTGTGGAGCGGCTTGCGTCGTATATAATTCTCGACCGCCTCTTCGCCATCCTTGAAGAGCCAGGTGTGCTTGAAATTTCGGAGCTTGCTTATGATGAAGCTCTCGGGCGGATTAATGTGAATCCATACAGCCTTGAGGCCCATCTTTGCTTGGACGTCCGCTATCAGCTTCTGGCCGGTGTTGCCCGCGCAATCGCTGTCGATGGCGATGCCGTGTCCTTGCGCGAGATATTTCTTGGCGACCATGGCCGCGATCGGGAGCATGTTCTCGTATCCGCATCCGTTTTCCTTCAGGAACATGCGGATCTCGTCTCCCGATATGCGGACGAGCGAGAGGCGCTCGGCTAGAGGCTTGATAACTGTTGTCTTGCCGGCTCCGACCAGACCGACAGGGCAGAGGAGGAATTGCGGCGATGACTTTGCCGCTGGCGCGATGACCGTCGCTTCGTACTGCTGGGCTGCTTTCAGTTCGTTTTCTGTCATGCGATTATACGAAACCATTCTTCTGCCTCTCCCACATGTTCTTGAATGCGCCCTCCTCCTTTGCGAGCAGCTCGGCAGGCGATCCGTCCTCGGCTATGCGGCCATGCTCCATGACGATGATGCGGTCCATGAGGCGCAGGGTAGAGAGGCGATGGGCGATGGCGAGCACTGTCCTGTCTTTGAATAGGGTCTGAAGCCCTGTTTGCACGATCTCCTCGCTCTCGCTGTCGAGCGAGCTCGTCGCCTCGTCGAGGACGAGTATCGGCGAGTTGCGCAGCATTGCTCGGGCGAGCGCGATACGCTGCCGCTGGCCTCCCGAGAGCTTCACGCCGCGCTCGCCCACGAGCGTATCGTACCCGTTAGGGAATTTCTCGATGAAGTCGTGCGCGTGGGCATGCTTCGACGCTTCGATGACCTGCTCTTTGGTGGCATCCGGCTTTGCATAGAGGATATTGTCGAAAAGGGAGCGATTGAAGAGGGCGGTATCCTGAGGCACGAACGAGATGCCCGCCCGAACGGACGCAACGGTAACGGCTGATACGTCGCGGTCGCCAATTTTGATAATGCCAGTCGACGGATCGTATGCCCGCAATATGAGCTTTACCAGGGTGCTCTTACCGGCGCCCGATTTGCCGACGAGGCCGACGCGCTCTCCGGGTCGGATCACGAGATTGAAATCCTTGAGCACGCTTTCCTTATCGGGGCCGTATGCGAACGATACGTCCTTGAATTCAATCGAAGGCTTGATGTCGGACAGGGTCTCGCTGCCTTCCTTGATAGGCATCATGTCCGTTCGGAGCGCCTCTACGGCGTTCTTGAGCTCGCTGTAGCTTTTGACCGCCCTCATCATTATCTCGCCGATAGACCAGATGATGCTCGTAATGGTCGGGATGACGGAGGCGATGATGACGAAGCCTCCTACGGTGATCTTGCCGAGGGTAAAGAGGTATATTCCGGCAGAGATGAGCGCGATGGTGAGGATGACGACGCCCCAGCCCTGCTGGATCTTGTTTATAAAGAGGATGTTGCGCGAATGCCTGTCCGCGATGAGCGTCTCCTTGAGGTGCCCGCTCAGGTAGCCGTATTCTCGGCCGTGCGCCGCGAATGCGTGAACGAGCGATACGTTGGCGAGGGCGTCGACCACGTTTCCAGCGAGATCGGCGGTCTTTTCAGACACCTTCTCTGTGGCTTTTGCCTGCATGCGCAGGAGGAAATAGGAGGTCGTGCCGAATGTCACGAGCCATATCGCGAATATGAGCACGAGCCACCAGCTCGCCGAGCCGAGGAGGAAAATGCCCGTGACGAATCCGACGACGGTCCAGCCGATTTCCCATGGCAGCATTTCGATGAAGCCCATGATGGCGCTCACGATTTGCTCGAGCCTGCGGCTGATCTCGCCCGACATCCGATCTTCGAAATAGGCGAGCGGCCTCTCGAGCACGGTCTCGTAGAGCCGGGTGGTGATGCGTCGGTACGAGCCGATAGCTGTTCCGATCTCGATCCAGTGGCCGGTCCTGAATGCTCCTTCCGATATGACGGTCGCGGCGACGATAAGCGAGAGCGGCAGCGTGAAGTCGGCAAAAGTCGAGCCTTCCACGAGGCTGTCGACGATCTTGCTTACGAAATAGGGGACCGCGTAGGACGTCGCGTTGCCGATGACGATCAGCACGTACATGAGCAGGATCCTTCCGCGGTATTCATGAATTGCGTACAGGAAAGTGCGAAGGGGGCTTTTGAGGAAATTCTGGTCCTTATTCATGGGCGGATTTTAGCATATTTTATCTTTTCTTTATCCCCTGAATGCTAGTCTTGTCATATGAAGAAAGAGTTGAAATTAAAGGCGATTGAGCTTAGGAGGAAGGGCTATTCCCTGAATGAGATAGTCGGCGAATTGGGCGTGGCTAAGAGTTCCGCTTCTGAGTGGGTCAGGAATGTGCCGCTTTCAAAGGAGTCTGAAGAAAGATTACTCACTAAAATTAAGGTTGGGCAACTCTATTCTCAAAAAGCGAATAGAGAACGAAGGGTGGCAAAAGAAGTGGCCTCTTTAAAAAGATCGCGGATGATGCTTAAGCGGATTCCGAAAGCCAATGAGTTGTCCCTCCTAATATGTTCACTGCTTTATTTTTGCGAAGGGAGGAAATCCCCGTTCAGAGGGGTCGATTTCATGAATTCTGATCCCGGCCTCATGAAGCTGTTTTTGGCACTATTGCGACGTTCTTTCGATCTTGACGAAGACAAGTTCCGTATGCAAATCCATCTTCATACCTATCATGATGAGGAATCTCAACTGAGTTTTTGGTCTGGAGTGACTGGTATTCCGAGAAGTCAGTTTATTAAGTCTTATATCAAGAAAACTTCAGGGATGTATAAGAAAGAAGGCTATCAGGGTTGCGCGTGTGTAAGCTATCACGATGTAACGATTTCGCGGGAGTTAAGATCGGTAGCTTCTGAATATATGAAACTTAACGAATGTGCGGGCGATGAGGGAATCGAACCCCCGCCAAAGGATTTGGAGGCCTTTGTTCTACCACTAAACTAATCGCCCAATGCATTTTGACGCCCTGATTTTATAGCACGAAACCGCCGAAATTGGAATTTTTATGCGCCGGCAAACGTACTATACTGCTGTCATATGTCAGAACCGCTCGCGTCCAGACTGAGGCCGGAAAGCCTCAAGGATTTCATCGGCCAAGAGCACTTGGTCGGTCCCGGAAAGCCTTTGCGCGTCGCCATCGACGATGGGCACCTTTTCTCGTTCATACTGTGGGGCCCGCCAGGCGTGGGCAAGACGACTCTGGCGCGCATATACGCGAACGCCCTCGGCGCCCGCTTCTACGAGCTCTCTGCCGTCTCTGCGGGCAAGGAGGATATTCGCCGCATTATGGACGATTCATCCATGCTTGATCAGAGGCCGAAGCTCCTCTTTCTCGACGAGATCCACCGCTTCAACAAGGCGCAGCAGGATTTTCTCTTGCCGTTCGTCGAGTCGGGCAGGCTGACCCTCATCGGCGCGACGACCGAGAATCCGAGCTTCGAGGTCATCTCGGCGCTCCTGTCGCGTACCCGCGTATTCATTCTGAAAAGCCTCACCGAAAAGGAGATCCAGACTATCGTGAAGCGCTCGAAGGTCAAGATTTCGAAGGACGCCCTCGAGTGGCTGACCAATATGGCGAACGGCGACGCTCGCATGGCCCTGACCGCGCTTGAAAACGCGTCAAAACTGTACGGATCGGTCACCCTCGAGAATCTCAAATCGTCGTTCGAGCAGATATTCATCCGCTTCGACAAGAAGGGCGAGGAGCACTATGACACTATCTCTGCTTTTATTAAATCGATGCGGGCTGGCGATGCCGATGCCGCGCTCTACTATCTGGCGCGCATGATCGAGGGAGGCGAGGACGCGAAATTCATCGCCCGGCGCATGGTCATATTCGCGTCCGAGGATATTGGCCTCGCTCAGCCGACGGCTCTCGTCGTGGCGAACGCCGCCTTCAATGCGGTCGAGGTTATCGGCCTCCCCGAGGCTGCGATCAATCTCGCTCACGCCGTGGCGTACCTGTCGCAGGCGGCCAAGGATCGCTCCGCATACGACGCCTATTTCGAAGCGCTCTCCGACGTCCGCAAGACGGGCAATTTGCCGATCCCTCTCAAGATCCGAAATGCTCCGACGAAGCTCATGAAGAATCTCGGCTACAAGAAGGGCTATGAGATGTACGATACCGAAAGCCTTCTGCCGGATAAATTGAAGGGCAAGAAATACCTCAAGCGGAAGGAGAAGGGAAAGGGAGGCGCTCAGTAGCTTTTCAAAAATTCGATAGCCAGATCGCGCTCCCTGCGTGCGAGAGCAGATGCCTTTTCGAGCGACGCGACTAGGGCAATCAGATAGTCGCTTTCAGCCAGGATTTTTACCTTGCCTACGGCTGTACGGGCCTTCTTGCAGTGCGAGTCGATGGCGTCGATCGCTTTCAGTATGACGCTCTCGTTGAATATTGTCTGGAGGCTTTTCTCTTCTGTCTCGAGCGAGAACTCGCGGTCGTGCGCTTTCTTCCACTCGGCCAGGACATTGACGCTCACGCTGTTGAGGAAGCCTCTCTTGAGGTCCGAGAGCCAGTCGTGCGCGTCGTCGTTGAGCTGCCGCGCTATGAGATAGTGCCGGAAAAAGGCGAGCAGGGCCGTTCCGTCGGACGAGTCGCTGGCGTATCCGAGCCTGAACAGCACGGCGAGCGGGCCGAGGGCGTGGCCAAGGGATTTCTCGGCAAGAGCGGCATAGTTTTTGTACGAAGGGAGGTCGTTTGGGCTTATCGGCACGCGGTAGCAGTTTACGCGCTCCCATTCGTTCGCCTGATCGATGCCGTCCATTATCTCCCGGAAGAGGGGCTGCTCCTCTTGCGGCATATGCTCGAGATATATCTCGACGACTTCGCGCAGGCACACGCTCGCCAGAGGCAGCAGCTCCGGCATGCCCTCATTGTCGAGGATATCGTCGAATATGGTGTACGCGATCCATCCGAACGCGTTCGCGGCGCCGAGTTCGACGAGTACGCGTTCCGGTACCTTTGCGGCGGACGACGGGTGAAGCGAGCGGGCGAAGTTATACGGCAAGAGCAGCACCTGCTCGTGGGCGTCGCGCTTTTGGATCTTGCGCAGGATTTTCTCGATGCCCGCCTTGGCATGGGGCGATGACTTGGCGAACCGGCTCCGCACTCGCGCCTCGACGGCCTTTGCCATCTTCTCCTTTTGCTCGCGCAGGGGCTCCTGAGCTTCCCGGACTAGCGCCTCTTTGTATAGGGCGAGGGCCTCGGCTGCGCATGCGGCCGTCAGGGCGGGAGAGCCGCTTGATTCGCGCCCCGTTGCCGGATCCTCGGCGTACATACCGTGCGATTCCCATTGATGCGTGTCGGCGAGCCTCATGAGGGCGATCGCCTCCTTCCTGACCTTGGACGACGGCGCTCCGAGGCGCAGGAGCGATGACATGGCGAGGGCCGCGGCCAGAGGATGCTGCCAGCCTGACGATTTTTTCTGGGATAGGATGTCACTTTTGAGCTTGCCATGAAGCTTCCCGCGGTACGATTTTGCCGCGAAATGCATGACGGCGAGTGGCGGGTAGTATTTCGAGATGTATCGGCCGCCGATAATCGTGTCCTCGATATATTCCATGACGGCGGGCAGCTCGACATCGCTGAGGCCGAGGAAAAAGGCGATATTGGCGTTCACCGCAGGGTCTGCGTCGCGCCAGGGGCTGTCCGGTCCCGGCTTTGTCGGTATGAGCCATGTGTTGTAGGGTCCGCCGACCGCATGCTCGGCCACCTCGAAGAGCTTTGCGAGCGAGGCCAGGGCGCCGCCTGAAAGCGCCTCGGGACGGAATAGGGAGATGGCTGCCATGGCGCAGCACGTATCGTCGAGATCGTCGGGATAGGGCATGGCAGAGGCCTGGTGCGATCCGCGATGCCAGTAGTTCCAGGACCAGTTGGCGCTGCGCTGGGAGAGCAGGTAGTCTGTCCCGCCTTTGGCTATATCGCCCGATTCAATCCCCTTGAGGCAGAGAAGGATGAGTGCCGTCGTAAAATTCTTGTTGCCCGAGTCGCTCGAAAAGCTGCCGTCTTCAGACTGGCTTTTTCGGATGAACCTGGTTATGCCCGCTAGCGCCTTGTCGATCGCCGCTGTCTCCGTTTTCATGATGTGATTTGAGCGGGAAGGAGACCGTGAAGGTCGAGCCCTTGCCCTCCGCGCCCTGTATGGATATGGTGCCGTTAAAATATTTCTCTACGATGTCCTTGGTAGTCGAAAGGCCTATGCCCATGCCCTTGTTCGCCGCCTTGGTGGTGAAGAATGGGTCAAAGATCTTGTCGAGAAGCTGCTTCGGTATGCCGCAGCCGTTATCCTTTACTGATATGACGGCCTGATTCTTGGCGTGGGCGAGCCGGATCTCCACTGTCTTGTCCCGCTTATCGCATGTCGCGTACGAATCGATCGCGTTCGATATGAGGTTGCCAATGACCTGCTGGAGCTTGAGGGGATTGTTCTCGACGGCGATTTTGTCGCTCGCGAAGAAGCGCAGCTCGACGCCGGCCTTGAGCGCCTTGTGGTTGAAGATGGTGAGCGCGTCCTCTATGTTGTCGTTTATCACGAATACCTCCTTGTGGTCCGCGGTCTGCAGGTGCTTGCGCAGCACCACTATGTACCGCTCCATCCGCCTCGACGCGTCTATCGAGCGGTCTATCTCGTCCTTGATCTCACCGAGATTCTCTGACGATATCTTCTTGGACGTGTCGATCGATTGCATGTTCAGGGCGAGGGAGTGCAGGGGATTGATCAGGTCGTGGAAGAGGCCTGCCGAAAGCCTGCCGAACTCCACGAAGCGGTACATGTGCGATATCTTCTCGGCCTGGAGTCTCTGGATTTCCGCGGTCCTCTTCTGCACCTTGATCTCGAGCGAGTCTCGCTCCTCCTTGAGCTCGGCCTCGGATTTTCGCGCGCGGATGAGGGAGCGTTCGGTGTCCCTGTTCGAGAGCCATGCGATGAGCACGAATGCGAAGAAGAACACGACGTCCTTTATGGCATCGGCGATCTGGGGAGGCGTCTTGACCCACTCGCGGTCGATCTGGATCAGTTCCGACGAATGGAGGATGGGAAGCGCCGTCACGATGACGCTCGCCAACGCCGCGGTTATGATGGCAAACCTGTTGCTTACCAGGATGCCCGCGCTCACTATGGCGAACACGTACATGAGGATGCTCGAGGGCAGGTTGATGCCCCATTGATAGGCGCCCAAGGATGCCGCGAGGATGAAGAGGGCGATGAGCGTGTAGGCGGCTGCCCTGACATAGCCCTTGCGCGAGAGCACGAGCAGCCCGACGAAGAGGCCTACTATCGCATTGAAGGTCAAGAACGATTGGCCCCGGAACGACGAGCCGGCCGAATATATGCCGTGCAGGAGTATGACTTCGAAGAAGGAGAGCAGGGCAAGGAAGCCGACGAGGATAATGTTGAGGATATGCTCGCGCCGCCTGCCGTCCTCGGTCTCGGCCTTCGGCCGGACAAGCTTCGCATAGACAAAATGGATACCCGACCTTGCAAGTGCAGCGGGCTGAAAATATGCGGGAGGCTTACTTTGGGGCTTTGTATCCATTTTGTCGTTATGCTATCACGCGTGGCGCGATCGAGTTGGTGCTTATGACCAAGGCTCGAGGACTGCCTCGTCGTGAGCGATGCCCTCTACAGCCGCTCGGTTGCGAAGCGACTGGTCGGTGAGGACCTTTTGAAAGATCGATTTCATTTTCTTGATTAAAAATGCTTGTTTTCCAAAGCGCCGCTCGACTAAGCGTCGCCTCTCTGGGAAAGTGTCGCATGGCGCTGTTCAAGAAAAAGTAAATTAAAAGTAAAGTCTTAGGCGATTATCTTGTATCCGCGGCCGGGGATGTTGTAGATGTACTTTCGGCTGCCTTTCTCGAGCTTTTTGCGCAGGTTGAGCACATGCATCTCGATTGTCTTCGAGAAAGGGTCGCCGGCCATGTCCCAAACGTGCTCCATTATCGCCCCGCGCGAGACGACCTTGCCCTTATTCCTGAGCAAGAGCTCGAGAAGGGTGAATTCCTTGCGCGTGAGATAGATCTCCTTCTTGTTGCAGAGCACTTCCTGGGTGCTCGAGTTGAGGACGAGCGCGCCCGTCTTGAGCGCGGTGTCGGCGGCGTGAGTCGGATTCTTCCTGCGGATGAGGTTTCGCACGCGGGCGACCAGCTCCTTGTGCGAATAGGGCTTCGTTAGGTAGTCGTCGACGCCGGAATCGAGATGGAGGACCTTCTCGTCGACCTCCGTCTTCATCGAGAGCATGAGTATGGGCACGTTGTTCCCTTGGCCGCGTATGTCGGCAGCCACTTCGTAGCCGCTCTTGCCGGGCAGGACATTGTCGAGCAGGATGAGGTCGTAATCGTTCGTCCGCGCCATATATGATCCGGATTTCCCGTCAGCCACAGTGTCGACGGCAAATGATTCTGATTCGAGAGTCGATTTCAGGTAGCTGAGCAGATTCTTGTCGTCGTCGATTACGAGCAGCCTCATATGCGTGCGGTGATATGTGCCTATAGTATATAACGGACGCCAGCCCGCTTTACGCCAGTGGAGTGGATAACGCAAAACGCCTGATCGCGGCACTTATGCCCGCGGTGTCGCCCGGAGAGAACCATTTGATGTCCGGATTGCGCTTGAACCACTGCTTTTGGCGCTTTGCGTAATGGATTATTTCTTGTTCGAGTCGCGCGAGCATCTCTTCCTTGGTCAGCTTCTTTTGTAGGTAGAGCGCGACGTACCTGTACTCGAGTCCGAGCTCGTAGAGGCGCTTCCATGACACTCCGCGGCGATGCAGAGCTGATACTTCGCGAACCATTCCTGCCTTGACGCGTTTCAGGAGGCGCGCGCGTATCTTTTCACGCAGTTTCTCGTCGTCGAGCAGGAGGCCGATATAGAGGGTCTCGTATGCTTTCGTTTTTTTCACTTTCGGCACCGATCCGAGGGCGCGGGCTATTTCGATGGCGCGGATTATGCGCACCTTGTTGAAAGGGTCGAGGGCCTTGGCGCGTCGCGGATCGAGTTTCGTGATCTCTTTCATGAGCGCTTCTGCGGATTTCTTGGCGAGGGTCGCGCGCAATTTCTTGTTTGCAGGGACTTCCGGGAAAATCTCGCCGGATAGGAGCGAGTCGATGTAGAAGCCTGTGCCTCCGGCGACGATGGGGAGCTTGCCTCGGCCCGCGATGCCGGCGATTGCCGTCGCTGCGTCCTTCTTGAAGCTCTCCACGCTGTAGGCTTTCTTCGGATCGGCTATGTCGAGGAGATGGTGGGGCACGCCCTTCATTTCGGCCTTGGTTATCTTGCCCGAGCCGATATTCATTCCTTTATACACTTGGCGCGAGTCGGCGGATACCACTTCGCCACCAAACAAAAGGGCCATCTCAACGGCAACGTCGCTTTTTCCTGTGGCCGTAGGGCCTACGATGGCTATTACTTTGGGCAATTGCTTTTTCACGTGGACTCATTAATATCAGCCGTAAGGCCCTTTTGCAACAAAAACCCGCTATTCCTATGATTACACCGCCTTCCGCCGCAACCGCCCCGAGTTCATCGTCAAAGCCTCCGTCAGAGCAAGATGCCAAGACCCAGTACGTAAATGTCCGGGATCATATGCGAATCGACAAGGTCGTTGACGGCGCAAGCCTCGTCGCCGCTTTCCAGGCTGCTCTCGACGAGGCGAAGCAGCTTGCGACTCAGCATCTCGGCTGGGTCGATACGTCGAGTCCCCCTGCAAAGTAAATGCACGGGGACTTTTTTATGTGCCGGAGGAGAGACTCGAACTCTCACACCTTTCGATACACGATTTTGAGTCGTGCGCGTCTACCATTCCGCCACTCCGGCTCTTGAGGGCTGCTCATGAAATCTACACCAAAAGCCGCTTTTTCTCAATTTCCGGCGCGGTATGATAAAATCTTCCCATAAACCAAACATTTTCATGTCATCCCAATTTTTCGGCGACTCAATATTCTGGATAGAGACGGAAAAGGTGAAGCCAAATCCGTACCAGCCCCGACGCGAGTTCGATGAGGCGGCCCTGCGCGACCTCGCGGAGTCTATCCGCATGTACGGCCTTCTTCAGCCGCTCGTCGTCACGCGCGCCGAGATCCATAGCGAGGACGGCGGCATGACTGTCCAGTACGAGCTCATCTCCGGAGAGCGCAGATTGCGCGCCTCGAAGCTCCTCGGCCTCCAGCAGGTGCCTGCCATCATCCGCGCGAATACCGACGATGCCCGGGTAAAGCTCGAGCTCGCCATTATCGAGAACCTTCAGCGCGAGGATCTCAATCCGGTCGAGCGAGCGCGCTCTTTCGATCAGCTCGTCCGCGAGTTCGGCCTAAAGCACATTCAGGTTGCTCAGAAGATCGGCAAGTCCCGCGAGTACGTCTCGAACTCTATCCGCCTTTTGATGCTCCCGTCCGATATTTTGGACGCATTGTCGCAGGGCAAGATCTCCGAGGGCCATGCCCGACCGCTCATGATGCTCACCGACCGCCCAGAAGAGCAGTCGACCCTGTTCAAGGAGATCATGTTCAAGAAATTGACCGTGCGCGAGACCGAGATGATCGCCCGCAAGATCGCCGTCGAGAAGGCCCGCAAGAAGGAGCGCGCCTTTGACCCCGAAATGCTCGAGATCGAGCAGAAATTGTCTGAGACCTTCGGCACCCGCGTGTCGATCGAGCAGAAGCAGAAGGGGGGCAAGATCACCATCGACTTCTTCTCGCCCGAGGACCTCAAGGCAATTATGACCATCGTTGGCAACAAGGAGAAGAAGAATCCGGCAGAGCTTTTGAACAAGCATATGGCCGCTCAGGCAGGAGCCGCCGCTCCGGTAACCATCGCGAGCGTCGCAGCGTCGCTCGATACGACGCTCCCGCCGGCTCCGGCACCCGTAGAGCTTCCGTCCGAACCGACCGTAGCGATCGACGACCGATCCAAAGAGGAAAAGAGGGAAGATGAGAATACCGAAGATCTCTACTCGATGAAGAATTTCTCGCTATAAAAAAGAGCCGCTCATGGGAGCGGCTCTTGCATCACGCGGATATTCTTTGCTGCGAGGACGGCGCCGGCCGGAAGGATACCGCGCTCCGCCTCTGCGAACACAAACCGCGTCCGCTTGCCGTCGAGGAAATGGTACAGGTGGAGGGGCGCTCCGGGAGCGTCCGACTCGGCATCCAGGGCGAAGCAGCCTTGGACCTCCTTGTTGGGACGGGTTACCGAGACTATAGCGAACGTCTCCTCGTCCATCTCGCTTCTGCGCCCGAGGGCGAAACCCGAGAGGCACATGTATTCTTCTAGCGCCTTCTGGGAGTCCACCTCTTGTTTGGTAAAGAACGAATAGGTCATATGCGGACTATATTGCCGTAAATACGGGTGTCGTCAACATGGATAATAAAAGCGCCGCCTGGCGGCAGGCGGCGCTTTTCCTTATTCAGTTTTCTTCTTTGCCCTGAATCCGCGCTTCTTTTTCTCTTCCTTGAGGATCTCGAGCGCGCGTTCGAGGGTGATGACGTAGACGTCGTCGGGCTTCTTTACCGAGCGGAAGTCGCCATCGTGGACGATGTACGGGCCGAAGCGGCCGATGTTCGCGGTAATGACCTTTTCGGTCGTCGGGTGCGTACCAAGGCGGCGAGGGAGGGTGAGGAGGTGCACTGCCTGGGCGAGAGTTATCTCTGCCGGATTTATTTCCTTTGGAATAGAGGCCATTTTTGCCTTCTGGGCGACGATTTCTGGCTCTGCTGATGTCGGAACAGGCGCAGGAGCGATTCCTGCGGCGAGGTCGGTGGCGATCTTTGCCAATTCCTTCTTGGTCGGCTTCTTCTTTCGAGGCTTCTTCGGTGCCTTGATGGTCTCTCCCATCTGGACGTACGGGCCAAAGCGGCCGTTCTTCACGGTGATGTCGAGGCCGGTGTCCGGGTGCTTGCCGATGACCTTGTCCTTTGGGACTTCGGTTCCGTCGAGCATGAGCGCGCCGTTGCAGTCAGGGTATCTCGAGCACGAGAGGAACTTGCCGGCGCGGCCAAGCTTTATGATCATGCTCGATCCGCAGATAGGGCACTTGAACTTTTCGTCTGCTTCACCGAGGGTCGTTGCCTTATCAAGCTTGTCCTTCTCCTTTACGTCCTTGATGAAGGGCTTATAGAAATCAGAGAGGGTCTTTTCGTATTTTGCAGAGCCGTCGGCGATGAGGTCGAGCTTGTCCTCCATTTCGGCGGTAAAGGTGTCGCTTATGTAGTTTCCAAAGTTCTCCTCGAGGAAAGAGCTGACCACGTCGCCGGTGTCGGTAGGCTTAAGTGCCTTGTTTTCCTTGGTAATATACTCACGCTCCTCGATGGTGCGGAGGATGGACGCGTAGGTTGATGGTCGGCCGATGCCGCGCTTTTCGAGTTCCTTGATGAGGCCGGCTTCAGAGTAGCGGCCTGGCGGCTCGGTCTGCTTTTCGAGCGATTCGAGCGAGACGAGCTCGAGCTTTTCGCCCGCGACCACCTTTGGCAATTCGACGTCCTCGCCGCGAGCGCCTGGGTCCACTGCAAGCCAGCCGGGGGAGACGAGTCGCGTTCCGTTCGCCCAGAAGTCGGGGATGCTTTTCTGCGCGGTATTTGCGACGATTTTGGTGCGGAGGATGCGGGCGTCGATCATCTGGGACGCGACGGTGCGTGACCAGATGAGTTTGTAGAGGGCGACTTGCTCCGGATTCGCTCCTGCTTCGATTTTGGAAATGGTAGTAGGGCGGACGGCCTCGTGCGCTTCCTGGGCGTTCTTTGATTTCGCCGTATAGGTGCGCGGCACGAACGACTCTTTGCCGTGATTCTTCTCTATATATGAGGCGATCTGGCCGATAGCCTGCTGCGAGAGGTTGGTCGAGTCGGTTCGCATATAGCTGATGAGGCCTGCCTCGTATAGTCTCTGGGCGACGGACATGGTTCGCGAAGGCGAGAAGCCGAGGCGCGTCGACGCGGCCTGCTGGAGGGTAGATGTGGTGAAAGGGGCCTTCGGCGAGCGCTTTGCCTCGATCTCGTCTACGGACACGACTTCCCACGACTCCTTCTTGCCTGTAGTGAGGATTCGGTCGACTTCTTTCTTGTCTCGCGGCTCGATAGAACAGGTGAGGGCGAGCTTGTCCTTTGATTTTGTTTTCGTCTCAGCAGAAAGCACCCAGTAGGTCTCGGGCTTGAAAGCGCGGATCTCGCGCTCGCGCTCCATGATGATGCGCAGCGCAGGGGACTGCACGCGGCCGGCAGAGAGGCCGTAGCGGACTTTTTTCCAGATGATGCCGGAGAGGTCGTATCCAACGAGCCTGTCGAGCACGCGGCGGGCCTCTTGGGCCTGGCGCAGGTTCTGGTCGATGTCGCGGGGGTGGTTGAGGGCCTCGATGATGGCGTCCTTGGTGATCTCATGGAAAACGACGCGGCGTACCGGCTTTTTGCCGAACTTTACCGCCTCGGCGATGTGCCAGGCGATGGCCTCTCCTTCGCGGTCGGGGTCGGTCGCGAGCAGGACCTCGTCGGATTTCTTGGCGAGGCGCTCGATGTCGGCGAGGACATGCTCCTTGCCCGCGCTGATCTCGTAGTGGGGCGTGAAGTGCTCCATGTCGATCGCTTTCTTGTTCGATTTCGGCAAGTCGCGCACATGCCCGATCGACGCGACGACGGTGTATCCCTCGCCGAGATATTTTCCGATGGTCTTGGCTTTCGCCGGAGACTCTACGATAAGAAGTTTTGACATAGTCAGTGGCCAGTATTACACGAACGGAAAATATTTAGCAAATAAAAGGAGGTATATCCCCAAGGGGGATAATGAAAATATATTCGCGAAGCTCATTATTTTCATAAAAAAGCCGCGCGAAATTCGTGCGGCGGGAAGCCTGACATTGTCAGGCAGGAAGCGCGTCGACCGGCGTCGTGCGGCGGTCCTTGCTCGGGGCCGTCCGCGTATCGATCAGGAGAAGGCGCAGATGGAGATCGTATATGCAGACGTCAGCCGAATGGACGCGGCGAATGACCGGATCATTGACGGTAGTGTCGATCACGAGCGCGCAGTCGCCGGCGAATGCCACATAACGCCAGCCCCTATAGAGCCGGCGGCTGATCAGCATCGCGTTGAGCATGCTTTCGTCAGCAAACGCGAGATCGTGGTCCTCGGCATAACGGACGATCTTCACGTAGCTATCTGCGTGGCCCTCGCGGAGCTTTGCGGCGGCGACCCTCGTATTTCCATATTCGATAGTCCAGCCTTTCTCGAACTGGGACTCTCGACCGAACTGGTCGTTTTTTGAGAAGAAGGCTTTCTTGACGCCGATGGCCAACAGAACAGCGATTACGATCAATCCTGTGATATGGAGATCCTTGCCAAAGGACTCCATGGCGCTATCGATGATTTCGGGGATCATGGTGAAAACGGGAAAAATTGCGGTGCGGGGTTACTAGCAAAAAATATCAAAGCCACAGCCGAAGTCAAAGGGGTTTTCCACTCCTCACTTCCTGCAAATCTGGCCAAGGAGCTCCTCGATCAGGCCGCGGATCTCGAGCATGGATAGGGCGGCGTTTACGGCGCTCGCCGAGAGGCCGGTCTTTCCGATCAGCGCGTCGCGATCGAGCGGCTCGGACAGGGCGTCCCAGACTGTCCGTTCGCTGTCGGGCATCGAATTCAGGGTCGTCTCGGCGACGATCCTTGCGGCAGCGGGATTGAAGCCGAGAGCCTCGACGAGGTCGTCCGCGCAGGTGATCGGAGTCGCGCCGCTGCGGATGAGCTGGTGCGGGCCGGCGCTCTTGCTCGAAAAGATTGATCCAGGCACGGCGAATACGTCTCGATTGTAGTCGGTCGCGAGCCTGCTCGTGATGAGCGATGCCTCGACGACGAGCGTCGCGTGCGACATGCCGGCCATGATGCGATTGCGTTCTGGGAATGTCCAAGGGGCGGCAGGCAGGTCGCTTTCGAAAGGCGACATCAGCACTCCGCCGCTCTCCAATATGTTCTGGGCGAGTCTTAAGTTCTCCTTTGGATAGAGGACATCGTCGTTGAGGCCTGAGCCGGGTACGGCGATGGTCTTTAATCCCGCCCGAAGAGCTGCCTCGTGGGCACGGGCGTCTATTCCATAGGCCAGGCCCGAGACGATGACGACCGGCAGGCCGCGCAATCCCTCTATTAATGTATCTACGGCCTGCTTGCCGTAGTCGCTAAAGCGCCGCGATCCGACGACGGTCAGGTATTTGTACTCGCCCAGTGGAAAATCGCCCCGTATATAGATATGCTCTGGCGGATCGCAAATCTCCCGGAGCAAGGGCGGGAAGTCTTTCTTTAAAACCTTTTTAATGGAATTCATGGTCGGTTTATTGTAGTATGTGAGGGTTAAAGAAAACCTAAAATGCTAGATATCAAATTCATCAGGGATAATAAGGACCTCGTAAAGGCGGGCGCCGTAAAGAAGAAGGTCGAGATCGACATCGACCAGCTTTTGGCTTTGGACGAGAAGCGACGCTCCGTCCAGACATCCATCGAGGCAAAGCGAGCCGAGCAGAACGCCGTTTCCGAGAAGATCCCCAAGGCTACTCCCGAGGAGAAGGCCGCTCTTCTTGATTCCATGAAGAAGGTAAAGGCGGATCTTCAGGCCGAGGAGGAGAGCCTCAAGGAGGTGATGAAGAACTGGCAGAATCTCATGCTCCAGGTTCCCAACATTCCCGACATGTCCGTCCCGGACGGCGCGAGCGATGCCGACAACAAGGAGGCGCACGCTTGGGGAACAAAGCCGGCCTTCGATTTCGCTCCAAAGAACCATATCGAGCTCACCGAAAAGCTCGACCTTGCCGATTTCGAGAAGGGCGCGGAGGTCGCGGGCTTCCGAGGCTACTATTTGAAGAACGAGGCGGTGACCATGAGCTTTGGCCTCTGGCAGTTCGTCATGGAGCATTTCGTAAAGAAGGGCTTCGTGCCTATGATGGTGCCTTCGATGGTTCGCAAGCAGACCCTCTACGGTACCGGCTACCTCCCACAGGGCGAGGAGGACTTGTACAAAACTCAGGACAACGACTATCTTTCTGGAACAGGAGAGGTGGGCGCCATGGCGTACTTTGCCGACAAGGTCTTGGACAAGTCGCAGCTGCCGATGAAGGTGCTCGCTTTCTCGACCTGCTTTAGGCGCGAGGCTGGCAGCCATAGCAAGGACACCAAGGGTCTCATCCGTGTCCATGAATTCTATAAATTGGAGCAGATCATCATCTGCGAGGCGAGCCATGAGGAGTCGGTAAAGCATCATGAGGACCTTCGCCGAAACTCGGAAGAAGTTTTGGAGGCTCTCAACTTGCCATATCACACTGTCGTGAACTGCTCGGGCGATCTCGGCCTCGGCCAGGTCAAGAAATACGACCTCGAGGCATGGGTGCCTTCCCAGAATACCTACCGCGAGACGCACTCGTGCTCGTACTTCCATGATTTCCAGACTCGACGCCTCAACATCCGCTACCGCGATACCGACGGCAAGCTCAAGTTCGCCCACTCATTGAACAACACGGCTCTCGCGGGCCCGCGAATCCTCGTTCCCGTACTCGAAAATTACCAGCAGGCTGACGGCACGATCAAAGTTCCAGACATTCTCAAAAAATACGTAGGCAAGGACGTAATCTCGCGATAATCTCTCTCGACTATGCGAGGACAGGTCAAGGTATACCAGAAAAAGCTCGTCGAAAAGAAGCGCAGGCGAGCGTTCTATATAACCTTGTATACGGTCGTCGTGATCGGCTTCATCTGGGCCGCCCTTTCGTCTATCACGCAGCTCGACTCTCTTTCTTTGGAGGAGGTGGTCGTGCGCGGCAACGAGAGGCTTACGCGCGGTGACGTCGAGCTTGTGGTAAAGAACGGCCTGGTGGGGAATTACGCCGGCTTTTTCTCAAAGAGGAATGCCCTCATCTATCCTCATGACGATCTCGAAGCGAGGCTGCGCCTCGTGCCGATAATCAAGGACGTAAAGGTCTCGCGATCCGGGTTCAATACGGTGGTGGTCACCGTCGAAGAGAGGGAGGAGGCCGCGCGCTGGTGCCAGGACCCGGCGATTATGGGCGACGGCCCGCTCGACGCGCGGGCCGACTGCTATTCGGTCGACGAGGGCGGCCTGATCTTCTCGCCGAGCTTCGTCGGCTGCGGCCCGAATGTCTGCATCCCGGGCGCTTCGGGATCGGAGGATGTCTTTACCTACAGGGGGCTCGTCGAGGGCGAGCCAATGGGCCAGCAGGTACTTCCTCCTGCGGATTTCAAGAACATGGAATTCTTCATGCGCCAGATCGACAGCCTTTCGGTGGAGCCTGTAGAGGCCCGGCTCGACCGCGTCGCCGATACCATATCGATCGGATTGGCGGGCGGCGGGCGGATCATCGTCCATGCCAGTGCCAACCTTTCTACTGTTCTGCAGAATATCTCCGTCGTGCTCAAGGATCGGACGATCGCGCCGTCTTTCTCGGATTTTCTGGCCAATCTCGACTATATAAAGTTCGATGCGGGCAACAAGGTTGTCTACAAGCTGAAAAATGCTAGTGTAGAGGCTCAATGAATTACGGATTCTGGAAAGACCTGAAAAAGCCCTTCTTCGTACTGGCTCCTATGGCCGATGTTACTGACACGGCTTTTCGACGCATCATAACCAAGTACGGCAAGCCTGACGTGCTCTGGACCGAGTTCGTTTCTGCCGACGGCCTCTGCTCGCCGGGCAGGAAAGTGCTCATCCGCGACCTCGAATTCACCCGCAAGGAGAAGCCGATCGTGGCGCAGCTCTTTTCGTCTAAGCCCGAGAAGATGCGCGAGGCGGCGGCTCTCTGCCAGAAGCTCGGCTTTCACGGCATCGACATCAACATGGGCTGCCCGGACAAGTCGATCGAGAAGCAGGGGTGCGGCGCGGCCATGATCAAATCGCCTGAAGTCGCCCGCGCCGTAATCCGCGCCGCAAAGGAAGGCGCCCCGAAGCTCCCAATTTCCGTAAAGACCCGCATCGGCTACAACAGAAATGAGATCGCTACCTGGATTCCCGAGATCCTTTCCGAAGGCGTTGCCGCCCTCACTATCCATTGCCGCACGCGTAAGGAGATGTCGAACGTTCCCGCCCGATGGGAGCATATTCGCGAGGTCACGGCCATTCGCGATCGCATCGCACCTGATACCTTGATCATCGGCAACGGCGACATAAAGGATATCGCTGACGGCAGGGCAAAGGCCGCAGAATTCGGCGCAGACGGCGTCATGCTCGGCCGCGCCATCTTCGGCAATCCGTGGCTTTTCTCGGCTTTGCATACTAAGGACGGAAACCCTGTGGTCCCGACCGTTCCGGAAAAACTGAAAGTCATGGTCGAGCACTCAAAGCTCTACGAGAAGCTTCTCGGCGACATAAAGAGCTTTGCCATCATGAAGAAGCACTACAAGGCGTACGTGAACAATTTCGATAATGCCAAGGAGCTGCGCGCCAAGCTCATGGAGACAAAGAATTCCAAGGAGGTGGAGAAGGTCATAAAGCGCTTTCTCAAAGACGGCTCTATTGAGCCCTTGATCGGTGCATAGAGCCATATATTTGACTTATTATTGTTTATATGATAATATATAAACAGTGATCCTCACACATACATTAGTGCATAGGTGTGCGCGCCGGGATTAAATCCCGTTCTGAGCGTACAGTCGAAGCACGATACGTGTCGTTTGCTGACGTGAAAGCATGCTCAGAGGAGACATATCCTCTCACCGCGAAGGCAAGGATCGTCGACGGCAAAAATATCACACAAGCAAATCGTCGATAAGCCGTGTTGTTCGCCAAAAAGTCCAGTCGCGATCTATTCCTTCTGGCAAGGCCCGCTCCGATTTTTCGGACGGGCTTTCTGCTTTTGCCGGTTGTGCATAACTACGTTGCTTCATTATGGGCGCGGGTGTACTGTTTAAAAGTCTTTGGCTTCGCATAGCAAACAGGCTGCGGGCCAATATGGCGGAGGAGGCAGTTAGAGGGTTTGCCTCCTCCGCCCAAGCTCTTTGAGGTTTTCTGTGGTTGGGCTGGTCGGGCACGACGGAAGGTCGTTTGGCCGAGGCTCATGGAGCGGCGTTGGTGGATATGGTTTGGGGCCTGCCCCCGACGCCGCTCCAAAGCATTTGTTTGGTTGCATTGTTGATAGTGTTAGGGGAACGGAGTGGTAACCAAACGTTAGATGCTGATAGACATGCTTGCGGAGGGCGGGATTGTGACCCCGCCCTCCTATGCAGATTTTCCCAGGATGCAGCTGGGATAGTGGTCTGAGGACCAAAATAACTGGGCGGCGCTTCGGAAGCGCCGCCCATTAATGTTATACTTGTCGCATGTCACACGAAGTACTCTATCGAAAATACCGGCCGCAGGGATTCGATGCCGTCATCGGCCAGGAATCCGTAGTAAAGGCGCTGAAGGGCGCGATAAAATCCGAGGCGATCGCTCACGCATACCTTTTCGCAGGATCGCGCGGCATCGGCAAGACCTCGATCGCGCGCATCTTCGCGTCCGAGATCGGCACGAGCCCTAACGACATTTACGAGATCGACGCGGCATCGAACCGCGGCATCGACGACATCCGGGCGCTGCGCGATGCGGTTGCCACCCTGCCTTTCGAGTCCAAGTTCAAGGTCTACATCATCGACGAGGTGCACATGCTCACCAAAGAGGCGTTCAACGCGCTCCTAAAGACGCTCGAGGAGCCGCCAAAGCACGTCGTCTTTATCCTCGCTACGACCGAATCGAACAAGCTTCCTGAAACAATCGTCTCGCGCTGCCAGGTATTCGAATTCAAGAGGCCGACTGTCGATATTTTGAAAGACACCGTCATGGCCGTCGCCAAGAAAGAGGGCTTCGCTATCGAGCCCGCCGCGGCAGAGCTCGTCGCCCTCGTGGGAGACGGGTCGTTCCGCGATACCCACGGCATATTGGAGCGCGTCATCGCCGGCATATCGGGCAAGAAGATCGACCGCGACATGGTAGAGGAGGCGACCGGCTCGCCAAAGTCCGAAATGATCCGCGAATTCGTGAGCGCGCTCGCGCACAAGGACGCGGCCAAGGCTTTCGCCGTCATCGGCAAGATCCGCGCGAAGTCGTTCGACCCGAAGCTCTTCCTCGAGCTCTCGCTCTCGCTCGTGCGCCTGTCCCTCTTGCACAAGATGTCCGTGCCGAATATCCTCGCGAACTCCTCGGACGAGGACAAGTCGTTCATCGACGCATTGCTCGCGGACAAGGCGGCATCGGTTGATTCGAAGCTCCTCCGAGCATTCCTCGGCGCCTTTGACTACGTCGGCGTCTCGCCGATCCGCGAATTGCCGCTCGAGCTCCTTGTCCTTGACGCGGTCGGAGAGGGGAAGTAGTGGATGGTTGGTTTCCTTTAGAATTTCTTTATCTATCGCATGCTATCCTGCATGTGATTTTTAATTCCAAAGCTCATGAAAACAGAGCTAAAGGTAAAAGCCGTGGCGATGAGACGGGAGGGCAAGACGTATTCAGAAATACGGAAGGTTGTTCCTGTAGCCAAGTCTACGCTCTCGCTCTGGTTCCACGAGGTCGAGCTGGCGACGCATCAGAAGCAGCGAATTACGCAGAAGAGGATCGATGGGCAGAAGAAAGGTGCGGAGGCGAGGCGAGGCCAGAGAATTTTGGCCCAAGAAACTATTTGGAGCGAGTCTGAGAGACAGGTCGGGAATCTCTCTGCACGGGAACTGTGGCTCGTTGGCATCGCGCTTTATTGGGCAGAGGGCACTAAAGAAAAGGAGAGCAAGCCGGGCAAGGGCGTGATATTTACCAATTCCGATCCGAGTATGATCAGGGTATTCATAGTTTGGGCAAAAAAGTTCGGCCAGGTATCGATGGGCGATATGAGGATTGATCTTTATATCCATGAGAGCAAGCGACACGAAGTGCCATTGGCGGTCGATTTTTGGTCAAGAGAGTTGCGCGTGCCGAAATCCGTTATCAAGGGCGTATATTTCAAGAAAAATAAGATTAATACCACAAGAAAGAATACGGGCGGTTTGTATAATGGTTTGTTGCGGGTTAGTATATCCAGAAGCTCGACTTTGTTAAGGAAAATCGAGGGCTGGTCAAAGGGTATAGGCAATAATTGCCGGGTCGTCTAACGGCAGGACGCGGGACTTTGAATCCTGAAATTTTGGTTCGACTCCAAGCCCGGCAACCAAGTTGAGAATGGTTTATATCGCCCGAGACCCGTCGATTGGGTCAGAACAAAAGCCGACCGAATGGTTGGCTTTTGTTATACTCAAAATATCCATATGGCACGCTTCAACAAAGAAGACCTCGCGATAAGATTTTTCGTAGATGGAAGAGAGTGTGAAAGAGGCGAACCTAGAGCTGCTGTACCAAACGACTTTGGTATTAGCCTATATTGTCGGCAAGAACGTTCGCCTGCAGTATTACATCAAAGAATTTCCCCATCCGAGGTGTATAATCGCTTTATGTTTATAAAAACCTACACACTTCGATTCTCGGATGGCAGAAGCGTTAGTGCAAAAATCGAAGCGGAAAGCCCGATGGGCACATATCCCATCGAATGGTCTGGTGACCTCGAATTACTGCTTACCCGTAAGGAAGAAATCCCAGAAAAGATGCGCGTCAGCACACTGAATAGTTTGTTTACCATATGGGAGAAGGATCTGGGAGCAAAGCTCAAGACTGAATCTTCGGGTACGTACGACCGAGAGGAGAGGTAGACAAAAGAAAGCCCCCACCGAAGCGAAGGCTTCCTGTGAGGGCGATGAAGAACTTACTGCGCCATGCGGAGCGGCAGATTCAGGGGACGGAGATTTTCGATCTCTTCGTCCTGCTTCTGCGTGAACCGATAGACAGTATAGGTTTCCTCGCGATTCGAGAACATGTCGCCGCCCCACCAGGAGCAACGGATGATGTGCGACGGATAGATCCAATCGCCATCGTGATGATACACGGCGCGGTTGGTTCCGTTGTTCTCATGAGCGAGGAGGCGGGCAATGGCATCGGCAAAGGTTTCACCCTCCACCGTTTCCAAGTGCCGCAGACCAAGCTCGATGCCCCACACGAGGTAGTTCGTGCCACCGACGGTTTGGATGTCTCCGTAGTGGTCGTTCACTCGTTCCCAGCGCACGACTTTAGTCAGGTCGAATTCCTCCGTAGAGAACTCGACTTTATGCGCTCCTTTCCTACCAGAGTAGAACAGACGAGTGAGGGCGGCTTGGCCGATCTTGCTAAGCGTATTCATTTTTCAAGGAGTAGCGTTTACGACGCCACGAACGGGATGATTTGATTCCGTAAGGCATTCTGCGAGTTTTTCCAATCTCGCTATAATCCAGCTTTGGACATTTCTATTATACTACTTTAGATAGAATGTGTCAATATCATTTAAAACCTCTTATTTATAGGCTCAAATTAGGTAAATTGCTGTAAATGAGACAACGACCGAGACGGGTGTTCTGTGTCTCATTTGTCTCATTCACAAATACGAGAAAAGATATTCCAGTGTCACTTTTGTCGCTTTCAACAATGAACAACTTTAAAAGAGGAGACATTTTAAGAGGGACCAGGCAATCCTTTAACGAGGCATATCATCCAGTCGTTTTTATCGACGGACCTGAATTTGCGCCATTCGCCGTAATCCTTACCCATAAGGACGACCACCCCTGCAACTTCAAGCTCAGCGGCACCTATGACGGAAAGCCCCAGTACGTTGTGGCCCACCTGATTGAGAAGCTTGCGGAATGGGGACCCTATCAAAAAAAACGGGAGACTTATCGACGAAGATATCAGGATTGTCGATGGACTCATATCAGGTCAATCCCCCATCACATGGCAGAAGTACCTAGATTACCAAAAGTGCGGTTGTTCCGAGCATCGCTCAGGACGGGTCGATTAGAGACGCGTGGCAGTAGCTAAACTGCCTTACCCACCTTGGCCGAGGGTGGCTCTATCCCAAGAACGCCAACAACGAGTTTTCGAGTCTGCTATAATTTCTACATGAAACCAAACCTGGAATTATTTCTTGATCTCGAGACAAAACTGCATAAAAAGGAAATCCGAAACTCTCGCGCGGCGGTGTCGGATCTTTTGGCGGATGACTTCATCGAGTTCGGCAGCTCGGGAAAGATTTATGACAAGAACATAACTCTTGAAAGCTTGGAGCAGGAAGACAGTGACTTGGAGATTGAGGTCAGCGATTTCAAGGCGCAATCCTTGTCTCCGGACACTGTTCAGGTGACCTACGCCACCTCAAAGCTGGATACTGAGACTGGAACAAAGTTCAGGTCCTTAAGAAGCTCGATTTGGAAGCTAAACGACGGAAAGTGGCAGATGCTATTTCATCAGGGCACTAAAATGGCTTAACCAAGGTTCCAACATCGTCCCACACTGACAACAATCACATATGCAAAAACTACAATTCTCAACCCAAATAAACGCCCCAAAAGAAAAAATCTGGAACATCCTCTGGGATGACAAGACGTTCCGCGACTGGGCGAACAATATAGATCCGGGTATGTCGCTCTCGGGAAAGCTGGAGAAGGGCGCGAAAGTCCGATTCGTCGGCGGCGATCCGAAATACGGCGTAACCAGCCTCGTCGAGAATCTCGTTCCTAACGAGCTCGTCACGTTCCGTCATTTGGCGGATGCGGCAGAAGGCGACAAGCCTGAGCGGGAGCATGAATGGACCGGCGGCCAAGAGACCTATTCGCTTTCGGAGCAGAACGGTATTACGACCCTGACCATCGTGCTCGACACCCCGCCTGAGCAGGTAGAGAATTTCAAGGAAAGGCTTCCGAAAGTCCTCGCCCGCATCAAGGAGCTGTCGGAAAGCAAGATCGCCCCATCTGGTTCCGGGATCGCGATCGGCATTGCTATGGGAGCTGCCCTCGGCGCGGCGTTCGACAATATTGCTATGGGTATTGCGATTGGTGTGGCCCTTGGCGCCGCTTTCGAAGCCACTCGCGCAGCCAAGAAATAATACGCCACCCCTCGCGTCTCTATATATTGCTATACTTGCTTAATGGCTAATATAAAGCGCATGCAAAAAATAATTCCACATCTTTGGTTCGATAAGGAAGCGAAAGAAGCGGCGGCATTCTATGCATCCGTCTTTCCGGAATCGGGCGTAACCTATACGGCAACTATCAAAGGCACTCCTTCGGGCGATTGCGACATCGTCTCGTTCAATATCATGGGCACAGAATTCCAGGCCATCAGCGCCGGCCCGTATTTCAAGATCAACCCGTCGATCTCGATGATGATCAATTTCGACCCGTCCCAGAATCCCGACGCTGAAAAGCTGATCGACGAGGTTTGGGCGAAGCTATCCGAAGGCGGCAAGGCGCTGATGCCTCTCGACGCCTATCCATTCAGCAAGCGATACGGCTGGGTAGAGGACAAATTCGGATTCACCTGGCAGCTTATCCTCACCAATCCAGAGGGCGAGGAGCGACCGCGCGTTATCCCGTCGCTCCTCTTTACGAAGGACGTGTGCGGCAAGGCCGAGGAGGCATCGAATTTCTACATGTCCGTATTCAAGGACTCGAAGCGCGGCGCGATTGCCCGCTATCCGGCAGGAATGGAGCCTAACAAGGAGGGCACGGTGATGTTCACCGACTTCAAGCTTGCCGACCAGTGGTTCGCTGCGATGGATGGTGCGGGCGAGCACGTGTTTTCATTCGGCGAGGGCGTATCCCTCATCGTTCACTGCGCATCGCAGGAAGAAATGGACTATTATACGAATAAGCTCTCTGCCGTTCCCGAGGCGGAGCAGTGCGGATGGGTCAAGGACAAGTTCGGCGTCTCGTGGCAGATCGTGCCGACTATCATGGACGAGGTGATGGCAAGCGGCGATCAGGAAAAGATTGACCGGGTAACCAGGGCCATGCTCGACATGAAGAGACTTGATCTCGCCGCTCTTACAAAGGCAGCTAATGGAGAATAAATATATGATACTTACAACAACTGAATCAGTTTCAGGCAGGGAGGTCGCACAGGTACTTGGGCTCGTAAAGGGCAATACCGTGCAGACGCGCCATATCGGCAGCCATATCGTCGCCGGGCTGACGACGATCGTCGGCGGCGAGGTAACTGGATACGTGAGGGCGGTAACAGCTGCCCGCGAAGAGGCTACCGAGCGCATGCTCGCGGAAGCCCGCGCCCTGAATGCGGATGCGATTATCTGCATGCGCTACTCGACATCCCAGATCATGAACGGCGCGGCGGAAATTCTCGCTTACGGCACTGCGGTAAAGCTCAAGTAGCTTGTCATAGGTGAGCGTCTGAATCGTCTTAATATGTGAAAGCTTATCAAATTAAATTTCATATATATGCAGCAGGGCTCAAACGTTAATACTATTCTTATCGTCATCCTTATCCTCGTCGTCGCGGGATTCGGCTTTTTCTGGTATACAAACCGCGTAGACAGGGCGGCTGATCAGAATGACGCGGCATTGCAGATCAATCTCGGAGGCAGCTCGGACTCGAAGACCGATAACTAGCCTGTCGCGGCTGTAAGCGGCGCGGTCCTGCTTCGTCACCCTTACTGGACCAGCATTGGAGGCTGGCGGCCAAATTCAGGCCTGCCGAGCCGGAAACGCTTCAGGCTGACCAAATCAGACACAATTAAGGCAATTAACTAACACTATCTTTCACTATGAAAACAAAGCACATCCTTACGGCCGCGCCGCTCGCACTGGCTCTCTTCGCGGGAGCAGCGAGCGCGCAGGCTCAGATCCTCGACGCGAACCTCAATGTCGGATCATCGGCATCGACGTCGGAATCAGGCATCAAGGTAGACGCTACCGTTAACGGCAACGTCGACTCTGCTGCGAACGTAAATACCGATTTGAACGGCGAGGTCATGACGACTACGTCTGCAGACGAGGGAACTTCAGCCGAGCTCGACGCGTACGTCCAGACAGTGGCGGCGACCAACGCCGACCTCAAGGAAGTGGACACTACCAGCTCTAACAAGGTTGTCGTGGAGTACCAGCGACCAGCAAAGCTCTTCGGATTCATCGACGTATCTCTCACCGAGAGGGCGGTCGTGAAGGCCGACAATGACGGCAAGCGATCGGCTTCGGTAAGCAAGTCGTGGTGGTCTATCTTCGCTTCTGACGATACCCGAACTGACGAATTCTCTGATACCCTTAAGGCACGAGTAGAGAATTCGGTCTCGGCTTCGGCGACGGGCGAGCTCACAGCCTCTGAGAAGGCCGAGTTCATCGCCGAGATCAACGCAGCCGCTCAGGCGACATACAGCATAGACGCTTCTGCGGATACTGAGGCGGACGTTCGAGCAGGCGAGAATCTCTAAGCAAGACATCCGATTTCAAACGAAAAGCCCCGCGTAGCGGGGCTTTTCGTTTGGGCGAAATGCTATAATTCGTTCAATTATATGAACTACTGGCTGATGAAAAGCGAAGGGTCGTGCTACTCGATAGACGATCTCAAGAAGGACGGCAGGACCGCATGGGAGGGCGTGCGCAACTTTCAGGCGCGCAATTTCATGGAGAGGGACATGAAAGTCGGGGATATGGTCCTGTTCTATCATTCGTCGAGCAATCCGTCCGGCGTATACGGCTTGGCCAAGGTGGTCTCGGCCGCTCATGCCGACCTCTCGGCTCTCGATCCGAAAGACGAGCATTACGATCCAAAATCTACAAAAGAGAAGCCGATCTGGACATGCGTCGATGTCGGATTCGTCGAGAAATTCAAGGAGCCCTTGTCGCTCGGCCAGATCAAGCTGCGGCCCAAATTGTCCTGCATGATCATCCTCAGGAAGGGGAGCAGGCTCTCGATAACGCCTGTAAGCAAGTCGGAATTCGAGGATGTCCTGAAGGCGGCGGGCTCTGCTATACTTTAATCATGAAAATACTTATATACGTCTACGCGCTCTTGGCTTTGGCGGCATTGGACGCGATCTGGCTCTTTAGTACCGGCGCACAGTACAAGAAATGGCTTGGCCACCTGTTCGCCGACAAGGTGAATTTTGTACCGGCAGTCATCTTCTATCTAATCTATACGTTTGGCGTCGTGTTCTTTGTCGTTTGGCCTGCGATAAAGGGAGGCGCGAGCATCCCAGCCGTGCTGCTTTCTGGAGCCTTGTTCGGATTGGTGGCGTACGCGACGTACGATCTTACCAATCATGCGACAATGAAAGATTGGCCGATCGTCGTGACGGTGCTCGACATGGCGTGGGGCGCGATCCTGACTGGTGCCGCGAGCGTTGCCGCCGTCGTTATCCATAGATACTTCAACTAATGCCCGAAGCCCTCATCCATACCCTTGAGTGCGTCGGCCTCGTCATCTGGGCGTACATGACGATCTGGTTTGTCATCGGAACCACGCTCAAGAGGAATGACGTTGCCGATATTGCCTGGGGAGTCGGTTTCATCGTCGCGGCTTTGGTTCCGCTGTTCGCATACGGATTCGAGGCGGACAGGTCACTTTTGACTACCTCTCTCGTCCTTATATGGGGAAGCAGGCTGGCGTATCACATATTCAGGCGCAACGTAAAGAAGCCTGAGGACGGCAGATATGTCGCTTGGAGGAATGCTTGGGGCAAATGGGTGATACCGCGCGCATACGGGCAGATATTCCTGCTCCAAGGGCTGCTGCTGATCTTGGTCGTCATGCCGGTTCTCGTCATCAATACGTACCGAGGAGGGTCATGGACGCCGCTCGATATCATCGGTCTAGCGGTGTGGGTCGTCGGATTCTTTTTCGAATCCCAGGGCGATCGCCAGCTGCGGGCCTTCATCAAGGATCCTTCGAACAAGGGCAAGATACTCGACACCGGCTTATGGCGCTACACCCGCCATCCGAACTATTTCGGCGAGGTGACGCAGTGGTGGGGATTGGGTATCATTGCCCTGTCGGTGCCGTACGGGTGGATAGGATTGATTGGACCGCTCACGATCACGTTCCTGATCCTCAAGGTTTCCGGCGTGCCGATGCTCGAGAGGAATATGGAGAAGAATCCGCTGTTCGATAGTTACAGGAAGAGGACGAGCGTATTCATTCCGATGCCACCTAAGAAAATTTCAGATATTAGCGGCGATAGCAATCAATAATATGAAAATAAAGGACATAGCGTTTACGGGGTATTCGGTTACTGACATCAAGAGGGCGCGCAAGTTTTACGGGGAAGTGCTCGGCCTGAAGGAAACGAGCGTATTCGAGGCTGACGGCATGGCATTCGTTGAGTACGAGATCGGATCGGGAACGCTCTCGATTGGATCGGGCGCGGAAAATTTCAAGCCGGGCCCCAATGGTGGCATGGTGGCCTTTGAGGTGGAGGATTTTGAGGCGGCAGTGGCCAAGCTCAAGGCTGAAAAGGTGAAAGTCCTCATGGACGCCATGGATACGGGCGCTTGCCATATGGTTATAGCGGCAGATCCTGACGGCAACTGCTTCATGATCCACAAGAAGAAATAGAAGCGCTATACTTGTACTGTTACCAGATAAAATAATCATATGCTCGGAATTTCATTCATCGTTGGTCATGTCATCGTCGGACTTTACTTCCTTATCAACGCTTACAGCCATCTCTTCAAGAGCTCTGACATGGTCGGCTATGCCGCCTCGAAGAAAGTGCCGAGCCCCCGACTCGCCATCATCGTCTCGGGCCTCCTGCTCTTGGTCGCTGGCCTCTCGTTCGTATCGGGCATGTATATGTTCTACGGCATCATCGCCGCTCTCGTATTCATGATTCCTGTCACGATCATGATGCACAACTTCTGGGCCGAGACCGATCCTATGGCAAAGATGAATCAGCGCATCTCGTTTTTGAAGAACGTCGCTATCATCGGCTTCTTGCTGATGCTCCTCTAATCGCAGGCGCGAG
>DASWWW010000004.1:0-84102 GCA_036400935.1 Minisyncoccota bacterium | reverse complement strand
CCGGCGCGCGAAGCGCGCCGGGCGCCTTTCTAATTGATTATGTTGTGTCCCGCCGCCTCTATCCTGTACCCGCGGCCTGGCACCGTCTGGATGAGCTTTCGTTTCGACGTGGCGTCGATCTTTTTCCTGAGATTGAGTATGTGCGCTTCGATGGTATTCGAGAACGGATCGAGCTCCTCGTTCCAGACATGCTCCATGAGGGCCGCTCGCGATACGACGTTGCCCGATTGCCGCATCAGGTACTCGATGAGGGCGAATTCCTTGCGGGTGAGGTATATGTCCCTCGTTCCGCGACGGACTTTCTGGCTCATGGTGTCGAGGGTCAGGTCCGCCACGCGTAGGGAAGGGTTTACGATGGGCTTCGGCCTGCGCAGGAGCGCTCTGATGCGCGACGATAGCTCCTTGTACGAGAACGGCTTGGTCATGTAGTCGTCCGCGCCCGCATTGAGCATGGCTATCTTGTCCGACACCTCGGACTCGACCGATAGGATCATGATAGGGGTAGTCTTGCCGCTCGACCTGATGTCCCTGCAGACTTCCAATCCGTTTTTCTTGGCCATGATGCTGTCGAGCAGGATGGCGTCGTAATCGTGGACGCGCCCCATATACGACCCGTCCTCGCCGTTGCCGGCCGTATCGACGACGAAAGACTCCATTTGGAGGTTTTTCTTGAGGAATTCCCGGATGCCCTTATCATCGTCAACGACAAGAATACGCATGTGTGTATTGGTTGGCGTCAGTCTACTATACTCTAGTGTAGTGACAAGCCTGGTTATTCACAAATTGAGCCTTTCTTTATCTTGGGCCGGAAATGAATGTATACTAGATGTATTACTAATTAAATTCCTCATATGTTTTTCGGAGACCTCAATTACGTAGTCATCATTATCGCAGCGATCGTAGGTATGGGCCTCGGCATCGTCTGGCATGCTCCGTTCGTATTCGGCAAGCTCTGGCTCAAGTACAATGGCTGGACTCCAGAGCACCTGACCGCCAAGAAGGCGAAGCAGTCCATGATCGCGGTGCATTCAGCGATGACCCTCGCGACGCTCCTTCAGGCATTCATCCTTGCCGGCATCTTCCATTCGCTCGTCATCGTGGGCTTCGGCTCGATGCTCCTCGTCGGCCTCTGCGTCTGGGCAGGCTTCGTCGTTCCGGCAAAGATCGCCGACTATCTCTACGGCGGCGACTCATGGCAGTACTTCCTGATAGAGGCGGGGTATCAGCTCGTCGCTATATCGCTAATGTCCCTCATCATCGGCATTTTTGGTTAAGGCTCGCTTGCGCCAAAATTTAATAAATTAAAAAGGCGCCTGAGAAATCAGGCGTCTGTTGCTGGCTTATGCTCGGTGTACTGGTAGGTAACACCGTCGCTGCCGAACTTGAATTCGATGACATCGCCGGATCCGCAGTGCTGATCGCGCGTCATGACCCTGGCCGCGGGATCATGGCTCTGGGCAACCCGCTCGATCGTCCGGGAGGATGAGCGCAGCTCGCGCTTTCACGGAATCGTTGATCGGGGTGAACGCAAGCGTGAACCCCGACGAGCAGAGCCTTGCGGCAAGCTCCTCTGCCGGGAAAGGCTGATCGGGGACGACGCAGACGAGGGTCAGGGACTTGATGTGTGGACCAAGCAGGTTGACTATGGGGGGACGGAGATGTCATGTGGAATGTTAAAAAGAGCCGCGAACCTCAATAAACCACATTTTGAGCTTTATTTCAAGCCTAATTTTGATATAGTAACTGGCATGACGTACGAGATACTTCTTTACTACAAATACGCGACCGTGCGCAATCCCGTGAAATTCATGGAGGAGCAGCGCGCTTTCTGCGAGAAGCGAGGCCTCAAGGGCCGCATTATCGTGGCAAAAGAGGGCATAAATGGCACGATCGAGGGCTTGGCCAAGGATACCAAGGCATACCGCAAATTCCTCAATTCCAAGGTCGGATTCAAGACCATCCACTGGAAGGTGAGCGAGGGCAACGGCGAGGCTTTCCGCAAACTCTCCGTCCGCGTGCGCCCGGAGATCGTCTCGCTTTCGCTCGTAAAGAGCAAGGATGCCGACGTCGACCCGCGCAAGACGACCGGCAAGCACCTCAAGCCCGAGATGCTCAAGAAATGGTTCGACAAGGGCGAGAAATTCACTATTATCGACATGCGCAACGACTACGAGCACAAGGTCGGCGCTTTCGAAGGGTCGGTCCTTCCTCCGATGGAGAATTTCCGCGACTTGCCGAAAGTCATGCCGAAGCTCAAGAAGTACGCGCAGGACAAGGTGCTCACCGTCTGTACCGGCGGCGTGCGATGCGAGAAGGCTTCGGGCTATCTTATTAAAAAGGGCTTCAAGGATGTCTATCAGCTCGACGGCGGCATCGTCTCGTTCATGGAGAAGTATCCGAACGAGCATTTCAAAGGGTCGCTTTACGTATTCGACAAGCGCGTGACCATGGCTTTTGATGAAAAGGGGAAGGCTCTCGGCAAGGAGCGCGAGATCATCGGCGTCTGCGAGAGCTGCGGTACGAAGACTGAGAACTTCGCTGACTGCACGAACGTGGATTGCCGTACGCAACTCCTCATCTGCGCAGACTGCATAAAGGCAGACAAGGCGTATTGCTCGAAAGCCTGCGTGAAGATCGTCGCCAAAGCACCTGACAGGCGATCGAGGTCGGTTTCTAAGGCCCTTCGCGTTTAATACCGCATGTTCTATACTTAGAGCATGAATACCAAAAAGCTTCAGCTCTATTTCTTTATCGGACTCCTGTTGGCGGTCGTTGCCCTGACGCTCGCCTTGTTCCAGCCTTTCATCGCGCCAATCGCATTGGCGTTCATGGCGGCTATCGTCATCCGCCCTGTCGACCAGTGGTTTTTGCGAAAGCTCAACGGCCGCAGGACATGGGCGGCGGTCGCGAGCGTGCTCTTTGCGATGGTCGTAATTTTGGTGCCTTTGGCCGTGCTCGTTCAGCAGATTACCGCAGAGTCGTTTAATTTTTACACGGACGTGCGCGATGGCGGAGTCTCAGGCTTTGGCTACATCACCGAATACATCGTACAGCCTATCCAAGGGGTGTTTCCTGAATTCAATCCAGACATTCCGGGTACCGTGCAGTCGTTGGCGGACGGCCTTGTTTCAAATGCCTCAAAGATATTCTCCTCGACGGCAGGCATTGCCTTGAGCCTCTTTGTCGCTATCGTGGCGCTCTTCTATATGCTGCGCGACGGCGCGGGCTTTCGAAAGTCTATCGTCGAATTGTCGCCGCTTTCCGACAAGTATGACAATGACATTATCGAAAAGATAGAAAGGGCGGTGAACTCGGTCGTTCGGGGGTCTCTCTTTACTTGTCTTTTGCAGGGCACGATCGCGACGGTCGGCTTCCTTATATTCGGGGTGCCTCACGCGCTTCTGTGGGGTGCGCTTACGGGAGTTGTCGCTCTTTTGCCAGGTATCGGTACGGGACTTACGATCATTCCCGCCGTATTGTTCCTTTTGGCGCAGGGTTCAATTGGAAGCGCAGTTGGTCTGGCGGCATGGGGCATCGTGGCGGTCGGCATGGTGGATAACATCATCATGCCTATCGTCGTAGGCAAGGGGTTCACCGTCCACCCGCTTCTCGTCCTCCTGTCGGTAATCGGAGGATTGGCGTTCTTCGGGCCGGTCGGGCTCTTCCTTGGCCCGCTCGTGATCGCGCTCCTGTCGGCTCTCATCGAGATATACAAGCTCATCATCCTCGACGACTCGCACAAGAAGGAGACGAATATTTAATAAGAAAAAATACTATGAAATCAACAACCACAGACATCGCATTGCTCCTTATCCGCGTCGGCCTCGCGCTCGTCTTCATGGCGCACGGCTGGGACAAGGTCACGAATATGGCCGATACGGTCGGATTCTTCTCGTCTATCGGATTGTCGGCGTTCTGGGCATATGTCGTAGCGTATGTCGAGCTTATCGGCGGTCTCCTCATGCTCCTTGGAATCGGTACAGGCTGGGCCGGAGTCGCTCTCGCGACCGCGATGGTCGGTGCGATCGTCATGGTAAAGCTCTCGAAGGGCTTCCTCGGCGGCTACGAGTTCGACCTCATGCTCTTCCTCTCGGCGATCGCTATTTCTTTGGCGGGCGCAGGAAGCTATACTGTGAAGTATTTGTTCAGGAGGGGATAGTTACGGATCCTGCTTGGGTATAAAAAAGGCCGCCTGCAGGGGCGGCTTTTGCTTATCAGACGATCTCGCGTCGGATTACGAGGTAATCGGGCTCGCGTATCATTTGCGCTACTTCGAGCAGCGGGCTGTTGCTTGTCCAGATGTCCTGAACGGCCGGCCCTTCCATCTCGATGGCGGACGCGCGCTCTTCGGCCATGAGAGGCTTCTCCATCACTTCCGCGTACTGGAGAGCCTCCTCTTTCCGGTCGCTCGCGAAGTAAAGGCTCGTCAGGCCGACGCGAGGGCAGTAATCGTAACGCCCTCCGGTCCTTATGCGGATGATGAACGAGCCGAACTGATTTGTCGTAAGGACTCCGGCCGCCCACAGGACGTAAGTCATCAGAGTCCGCGCGTCTTTGTCCGCGTCGGCGTAAAATTGCCAGTTGAGTCCGATGATCCTGCCATGGGCAATCCGGAGGAAGGGCGCGAAGCGGGTCGCGGCGCCCTTGACTGCCTCTATGCTTTTTTCGTGAAAGGACATCGGGACTCCGTCAAAGGCGAAAGTCACGTATCCTGCTCCTGACAGCCCATTTTCAAGATGGGCGTTGCCGTTGGGTGTGTGCATGCTCGGCATCAATCTACAATACCTTTCAGGAATAGCAAGTGACTGCCGGCGGCTATCCCGATGCTATACTTTCTCCTAATGAAGACCATATTCGAAGAGCGCTACGCAAAGCTTAATCCTGCCCAGAAGGAGGCCGTCGACACGATCGAGGGCCCTGTTATGGTTATAGCCGGCCCAGGAACGGGCAAGACGTCGATTCTGACCTTGCGCATCGCCAATATCCTCCAGACGACGGATACGCCGGCCTCCGGCATCCTGGCGATCACGTATACCGACGCCGGCGTCAAAGCCATGCGCGGCAAGCTGCGCGAGATCATCGGCGAGCGGGCGCACGAGGTCCGCATCCATACTTTCCACGGATTCGCAGCATCGATCATCCACGAATTCGACGATCATTTCCCGCACATCTCGCGGTCAAAGCAGATGACCGACATCGAGGCTGAGACGCTTGTCCGCAATATTTTGAAGGATCCTGCTTTCGCGACCCTGCGCCCGACAGGCGAGCCGGAATTCTACATCCAAAAGATCGTCCGCACGATAAGCGACGCAAAGCGCGAGGCGTGGACTCCCGCCACGATGCGCGATTTCGCCGCCAAGGAGGCAAAGAGGATCGAGACCGACGAGGACTCTCTTTCGACCCGCGGCCCAACAAAGGGCAAGCTCAAGGCTGAGGCCCTGAAGCGCATCGAGAAATGCGAAAAGACCATGCTTTTCGCCGACGTATACGCTGCTTACGAGGAAAAGAAGCGCGAGGCCAAGAAAATCGACTTTGACGACCTCATAATCGAGCTCATCATCGCGCTCAAGAACGACGAGCTCCTCCTGCGTCTGTTGCAGGAGAAATTCTTGTACCTTTTGGTCGACGAGCATCAGGATACCAACGATTCGCAGAACCTCCTGATCCGCATGATCGCGGATTTCTTCGAGAGCCCGAACCTCTTTATCGTGGGAGACGAGAAGCAGGCGATCTACCGATTCCAAGGCGCGTCTGTCGAGAACTTCCTTAAGTTCCAGACCATCTGGAGCACCATGAAGATCATCTCGCTCAAGACTAACTACAGATCGCACCAGTCTATCCTGGACGCGAGCTATTCGCTCATCGAGAATAACTACGACGAGGGCCAGCACGAGAATCTGCGCGTGAAATTATTCGCGGGGGGCAAGACTGCAGCCAAGCCCATCGACGTCGTCATGGCTGGGAATGTGGAGGCGGGCGAGCGGTACCTGGTCGGCGAGCTTGCAAAGATTCGCGAACGCGAGCCCGGACACACCGTGGCGCTGATCGCGCGCACCAATCGCGACGTCGAGAGGCTCATCGCCCTCCTCGAAAAGCACTCGATCACGGCGGCGTCCGAGCGAGGGGCAGATATTTTCTCGCATCCATTGGGCATTCTTTTCTTCGACCTCATTCGCTACCTCGCCGACCCGTCCGAAATCGAGTCCTTGGCACGCACCATTGCTCACGGACTTTGGAATCTTTCATTTACCGATCAAGCTCGCCTCGTCCGCACTGTCCGCAGCGGCAATATCGAGGATATAGACAGGGCTATTCCGGCATTAGCGATCCTTCGACGCGAGATTATCCGAGCGGGAGCTTTGGAATGCATCATCCATGCCGCGGACGAATCGGGCTTTACCGACATCGCCGCACGCAGCCCTCTGTCTATGGAAGTGTGGCGGGCAATCGTCGACCTTGCTGCCGATATCGCGAAGCGGGGTTCGATCGAGAGCGCCCCTCAGCTCATTGCCGAACTCCTGGCGTATCAGGCCTCTGCCGAAAACAAGAGCGTGAAAGTATCGTCGGGAACCCCGGACGCCCAGATCCGCATTACGACGGCGCACGGATCGAAAGGTCTCGAATACGACTATGTTTTTATCCCTTATGCCGTCGAGGAGTCGTGGATCTCTCGTGCCCGCTCGTCCTATTTCGTCATGCCGAGCGAGCGTGCGGAGGGCGATGAGACGCGCGATGCCCGCAGGCTCTTTTATGTGGCTCTCACCCGCGCTAGGTTGCACGTCACCCTCATTGCCGGCCTCGAGGAGGGCCTGGGCAAGACCCTGCAAAGCGTACGGTTCATAGATGAGCTCGATCCTGCCCATGTCTCGCGCAAGGACATCCCGGCGGTTTCCGTCGCTAATGCGCATACCGCAGATGCCAATTCGGAGGCCGGAAAGCCTGCAGGCGACCTTCAGGCGAGGCGAGAGAGGGAGCTCGTTGACTATGCCAAGAGCGTCCTCTTGGAACGCGGCCTTTCCGTGACGGCCCTCAACCACTTCTGCACGTGCCCGAGCCTCTTTTTCTATAAGAGCATCTTGAAAGTGCCCGAGCCGCCTGCCGCGAGCGCCGAAAAGGGAAATTCCATGCACGAAGCCATCGCTCGCGTCTGGGCTCTCGAGAGTAAGTCAGAAAAGGCCATCACCGACACCTTGATCGAGACGATTCGTGAATATTTCGGTAGTTCGCTTCTGCCCGCATTTGAAAAGAAGACGATCGTCGCCGAGCTCGTCGAGAACGCTCCCGCCGTCGCAAAGGCATTGGCAGGCCATTTCGCGCAGGAGGGGACTGTCGCCACCGAAACATGGATGGAGGCCGCATTCCAGGGAGCGTATGGGGGCGAGACGGTCGCCTTAAACCTTCATGGAAAGCTCGACGCCGTGCTCGATCAAGAATCGCTTGTTTTCGTATTCGATTACAAGACCCGCGGCGCCCTGTCTCCGGCTGCAATAAAGGGCGAGACAAAGGATTCGACCGGCGACTATTTCAGGCAGCTCATCTTCTACAAGATCCTCATCGGCGCGAACAACAAGTTCAAGGGCAAGCGCGTCGAGCCGTCCCTCGTATTCGTAAAGCCTGACGACAAGGGCCGATGCCCGACAGTCACTGTTCCCGTGGAGGCGGCTGATGTCGAAAGGGTAAAAGGGGAGGTCCAATCGCTGATTGATTCAGTGTGGTCTGGGAATATGGTGCGCGATACCTGCACTGACCCTGAATGCACCTGGTGCAAACTGAAGAAGAGAGGCTGGTAGCAAAAAGCCCCGCATCGCGGGGCTTTTTGCTAGTTCTTGATGATCGTATCGATGATCGTCTTCATGTCCGCATAAGGGAGAGCGCCCTGAGTGAGGGGGATTTTCTCGCCCTTGGCGAAGATCACGCTGTAAGGCGTTCCGCCCGCGCCGGCATTGATGACGTCCATGCGCTGCTGCTCGATCTTCGAGGCGTACTTGCCGCTGTTGAGGCAGGCGTTGAACTTGGTCGTATCGAGGCCGATATCCTTGGCGATGCCAGGGAGTCGGGCAAGGTCGATGCCGTTGTTAGACTTTGTCTCGGCAAAGATCTTGTCGGTGTACTTCCAGAAGGCATCGTTTCCTCCGACCTCGGCCGCGCATTCCGCCGCTTCGCCTTCCTTGACCGAGTTCTCGTGAACCGGGAAGTGTCGGAAAGCCCAAGCTACCTGGCCCTTGTACTCGTCTACCAGGGCGTGGAGGGTCGCATGGAAGTTCTTGCAGAATGGGCACTCGATGTCCGAGTACTCGACGATCATGATAGGGGCGTTGCGGTCGCCGAGGACGTGGTCGTCAGCCGTCACGCCCTTGATGTTGACTGCCTGGGCTGTAGGCTGCTGATTACCCGCCACTGGAGCAGCCTTTGGCCGATTGCTCATATAAATACCTCCGGCGATGAGGGCGCCCGCGAGCACGATCGCTACCGGGATCGAATACGATTGTTTTTGTGTTTCCATGCGTGAAATTATATCACAGTGATATAATCGATACATGAAATCACTGAAACAGGTATCGATGATAGGAAATCCCGCCCCGGCCTTTACCCTTAAGGACGAGAGGGGAAAGCTGGTATCCCTGGAGGACTTCAAGGGTAGTTTCGTTGTGCTCTATTTCTATCCCAAGGATATGACCGCCGGCTGCACCCTGGAGGCGCAGGAATTTCGCGATCATGAATACGAGCTGAGCGACCTGGAGGCGGTGGTGTTAGGCGTCAGTGCCGACTCGGTCGCGTCTCACAAGGACTTTTGCGACAATCAGAACCTGAATTTCTCGCTTTTGTCGGATCCCGATGCCGAGGTCTGCAGGTTGTACGACGTCTGGCACGAGAAAGCTATGTTCGGCACGAAGCAGTGGGGCATCGAGCGTACTACTTTCATCATAGATAAAGAAGGGAAAGTCCGGCAGTTTTTTGACCGCGTAAAGCCGCTCGGCCATGCAAAGCAGGTTATTGAGGAGATCAAGCGACTAGCCTAGGTGTCAGTTGACATATTTTAAGTATTTGGGTACTTTCTGACTTGGCGGCACACTAACAAATCAGGGATTTATCAAATGCCTATTACATTCAGAGTCAGGAAGCATGATCATAAGCCAGGAATAGAGATCGTCGAGATCCTGATGGACGGCAAGACGGTTGCCTGCATCTATCCCGAAGACGATGGCAGGGGCATCAAGGTCGTCAGCGCTCACCTCAAGGGGTCGGGGACTCCTGGCGATAATTTTCAGAAGCATGTGAAGCTTTTGGACAATAGCGGCACCATGATGCCCATACCCTCGATCCAGATGGTATTTGAGCCGGGCAGATATGTGGTCTCCGGCGGATTGATGCGTCGCGTCAATCCGAGCTCAAACTGAGGCGCCGACTTTTTAAGTCGGCTTTTTTATTGCTGCGTAGCCTTGCGCAGCGACCGTATCTCGCGAAGCAAAACCATCGAGACGATGAGTGTGGCTGTGAGGAGGATTGCGACGTATGGTCGATAGCGGGCTAGAATCCGAGAGTGAACGTCATCGCGCTCTCGTTCTTCTTTTCCCAATCCTTGGTGTCGAGCTTGATATCCTTCATGACCGAGCCGTCTTTGTACTTCAAGACGCCATTCTTCATGGCGTAATCGTAGACGTCCTTGGTAACCTTCACGTCGTCGATGCAGTACTTGATGAGCTTCTCGATCTCGCCGTTCTTCCACCAGGTGACGGCCTCCAATCCGTGGCCGGACTTTCCTGTGCCGAGGGTCGCCATGGCGATTGAGTCGAGCTTGAGGCGGAATCCGATAGACTTTTTAACTTCTTTGAGGAGGTCGAGGCTTTTTATCTTGGTAAGGTCTCCCGGATAGTACTTGTCCAAAAGGGGGATGTCGAAATGGTCGCCGTTGAAGGTGATGAGCATGTCCGCATTCTCGAGAATCGGCCAGAGCTTGCCGAAATCCTCCTGAAGGAAGCTCATGTACTTGTCGGTCTCGTAATCGTAGAGGCAGACGACCGAGATTTCGAGGTCGCGCGGGTCGTTCGAGCCAACATCCTGGAATAGGTTTCGGGTTTCAATGTCGAATACGATCTTTTTCATGAAAATTGGTTAAATGTGTGAAGTATTGTAGCATGAGGCTATATGACAGAAGAAACTCCTAAGCCGAAGAAGGCCCGCAATTTCTCGCCCAAATACAAGAAGCAGATAGAGCCCGCAAGGCCTGCCGTAAGCGAGGTTTTTAACTTGTACAAGAAGAAGAGCGATACCCCTCTCCAGACCATCGAGCGATTCATAACCATGAATCCGAAGTACAACGGCGTAAAGATGACCTATGCGGGCAGGCTCGATCCGATGGCCGAGGGCGTGCTTGTCGTGCTTGCCGGAGAAAAGAACAAGGAGCGCGACTCATACACTGGCTTGGATAAGGATTATACGTTCGAATTCATTCTCGGCGTGCAGACCGATACCTACGATGTCCTGGGCAAGATAACGGGCAGCATCGACCCGAAGGCGCCGGCTAAAAATATCACCCTTACTGCGGTAAAGAACGCTGCCAAGAAATACACCGGCACATTCGAGCAGGAATATCCGGCGTATTCGTCCAAGGTTGTCGATGGCATCCCTCTATTCGACCTGGCACGGCAGGGAAAGGTTGGCGACAAGGAAGGCGAGATCGCCCTGCCGAAGCATTCGGTGACAGCAACGCGCCTCGAGATTGTCGGCTCGCGCACTATGTCGCGAGAGGATTTCAAAAAGGAGATCGTCCGCTCGATTGGATTCGTGAAAGGCGACTTCAGGCAAGAAGAAACAATCGCTCTTTGGACAAAATACCTCGATGGCGATGCGCCTGAGACCCTGACTATTTTCAAGGGCGAGCTCTCGTGCGGCAGCGGATTCTATGTGCGGCAGCTTGTATCCGATTTGGGGAAAGACCTTGGCACCGGCGCTGTGACCACGTCCATTCTGCGTACCCGAGTAGGTGAGTACCGGATTCAGAAGTAGCAAAAAAGAGCTTTGTAAGTCCTTCCCCGACTTGGACGAACAAAGCTCTTTTTGCTATCTATTTTAAATCCTGTTTGAGAGTCCCGAATCCTCAATGAACGTCTGCATCGTCGGCTCTCGCGCAGCCCATCGCGCGGTGCTGTCTGAAATGATGATGAGGATGATGCCTCCGATGATCATGGTGAATGTCACCAGCCACTTTATATAGGTTGCCCAGTGAGGCTTGTCCCAGACCTTGTGCAGGACAAAGATCGAGTAGAAAGAGAGCAGGAATGGCGCGGCCATCGATACAATGAACGCCATGCCGACAAAGAGGTGCCCGATGCCCTGAAGCGCCGTCTTGCCGAAGGTGACGTAGACGAGGTACTGAATCGAGACGATGGCGCTGCTGATGTAATAGAGGCTGAAATAGCTGAATATGCCCAGATAGAGCAGGGTAACGATAGATCGCAATTCAGGCGCGAAATAGAACTTTATCAGTTCCTGATAATATGTGGGCTTTGAGGGCTTTTCTGCGGCCATGCGCCTTATACTCCATATAATTAGCCATTTTGTCAATGTCTCGATTGACCCGAGGGCAAAATCGTGTATACTTTAAAAGTCGTTAGATTCTCAGAGGACGAACGTTAGTTTCGAGCCAAAGAAGAAGTTCGGCGATAGTTATAAGCTTATAAGTATCAAGCAAAACAATGGCAAAGAAACTCTACGTAGGAAACCTCTCTTACGGTACAACGTCTGAGAGCCTCAAGGCAGGCTTCCAGGCAGCAGGTGCAGTTATCAAGGCAGACGTCCTCATGGACAAGATGACTGGCCGCTCACGAGGCTTCGGTTTCGTCGAGATGGAGGATGCGGACGCTGACAAGGCGATCGCTATGTTCGACGGCAAGGAATTCGAGGGCCGATCGATCAAGGTTAACGAGGCACGACCTATGGAGGAGCGACCACGACGAGATTTCGGTGGCGCACCACGAGGCGGCAACGAGCGCCGAAGCTTCTAGCTAAGGCAGAGCGTCGTCACTCGATGGCCTCAGGCAAAAGCCGCTCCTTACGGAGCGGCTTTTGCTATACTTGTCCACACGAATGCGGTTTCTTTATGATTCCTTTATCGGCCGGTTGCTATCGTTTGCCTATATAAATTAAAACAAACATTATGAACGCAACAGTAACGCTCGAAAGCTTGGACAAGAAGGTCGAGGGATATAGGGAATCGACGGTCAATCGGTTTAATTCCATAGAAGAGAAGATGGCGGAGGAATCGCTATTCGTGCGGGCGGGCTTTGATCGCATGGATAGGGGCTTTGAGGAGATGCGGGCAGGCTTTGACCGGATGGACAAGAGGTTTGAGCGCATAGACGCCGGGTTTGAGCAGATGGATAAGAGATTCGAGAAAATGGAAGAAAGGATGGATCGCATGGATGACAGGCAGGATACGTTCGAGGCAAAGCTCGACGATTTCACGCTCATGATCCAGCGCGTATTCATGGCCAAAGGCCAGAATCCATTTGCCGAAGGCGACATCTTGGAATAAAGGCAAAACAAAAGCCGTTCGCTAGTCCCTCCCCGACTTGGACGTGCGAACGGTCTTTTTATTTTGCTTTTACGCCTTTTTCGTTGACTTGTCTCGATCGCCCTTTTTGAGGAGCTGCTTTCGCAATCGCACGCTCGTTGGGGTGATCTCGAGGTAGTCGTCGTTATGCATGATTTCGAGTCCTCGCTCGATAGACAGTGTGTAAGGGGGGATAAGGGTGATCGCCTCGTCCTTTCCGGCAGATCGGTAGTTCGAGAGAACCTTGCCCTTGCAAGGGTTGACCTCGAGGTCGTCGCCCTTAGATGTGTTTCCGAGGATCATTCCCTCGTAGACAGGCACGCCTGCGCCGATATAAAGCACTCCGCGCTCCTGGAGATTCCAGAGTGCGAATCCTACAGCGTCGCCGTTCTCCATAGAGATCATCGAGCCGAACTCGTGCTTCTCGATAACGCCTACGTGCGGTCGGAATCCGATGAATCGCGCAGAGAGGATGCCTTCGCCGCGGGTGTCGATGACAAACTCGCCTCGATAGCCGAGGAGACCTCGGGTTGGGATCTCGAAGGTGAGGCGGGTAATGCCGTCTCGCTCGACCATGTTGGTCATGAGGCCCTTTCGCATAGAGAGCTTGCGGATGACTTCGCCTGAGACGTCGGTTCGGACGTCAGCGGTAACTTCCTCGAACGGCTCGTTCTTTTGGCCGTCGATCTCCTTGATGATTACCTGTGGCTGCGATACCTGGACTTCGAAGCCTTCGCGTCGCATGGTCTCGAGCAATACGGAAACGTGGAGCTCGCCTCGGCCGAATACCTTGAAGGTATCAGGCTGTCCTGGCTGAGTCTCTGGATTGAAATCGATGCGGAGTCCCACGTTCACTTCGAGCTCCTTCTCGAGTCGCTCGCGGATCTGGCGGGTGGTGACGAACTTTCCTTCGCGGCCTGCGAAAGGAGAGTTGTTGACGAGGAAGTTGAGGGCGATAGTCGGCTCGTCGACGTTGATGGCGTGGAGAGGGGTCTGGTCAGCGTTCTCGCAGATGGTCTCGCCGATGAAGATGTCAGGAAGGCCGGCAACCATGACGATGTCGCCCGCGCCTGCCTCATTGATCTCCTCGCGGTCGAGTCCCTTGAAGGTGTAGAGCTTGGTGATCTTTCCGGTTCGCACTTCGCCGGTAGGCTTCTTGATGGTAACGGTCTGGCCAACCTTGACCTTGCCTTCGTAGATTCGTCCGAGTCCGAGTCGGCCGGTATATGAATCGTACGCGAGGTTGAAAGGCTGCATGCGGAGAGGGGCAGCAGTGTCGGATTTCGCAGCAGGAACAAGCTCGAGCACGGTGTCGAGGAGGGGATTGAGGTTCGTCGACTCGTCGGTGAGCTTTCGCTTTGCGATGCCCTGGCGCCCGATCGAGTAGATAGTAGTAAAGTCGAGCTGCTCGTCAGTCGCGCCCAACTCGATGAAGAGCTCGAGGATTTCGTCGAGGACTTCCTTCGGTCGAGCGGCAGGCTTGTCGATCTTGTTGATGAGGACGATAGGCTTCATTCCGAGCTCGAGAGACTTCTTGAGCACGAAGCGCGTCTGGGGCATAGGGCCTTCCTGCGCGTCAACGAGGAGGAGAACGGTGTCGATCGATCGGAGGACGCGCTCTACTTCAGAGCCGAAGTCGGCGTGTCCCGGGGTGTCCACGATGTTGATCTTGGTACCCTTGTAGTCGATTGACGCGTTCTTGGCGTAAATGGTGATTCCTCGCTCCTGCTCGAGTGCGTTCGAGTCCATCGAGAACCCTTCCTTGGCTACGCCGGACTGCTTCATGATGCCGTCCATAAGCGTGGTCTTTCCGTGGTCCACGTGGGCGATGATCGCTATGTTTCGAATCTCCATAAATTGCTAAAAAATATAAATAAAATAAAACGAGCCCATGGCTCAAATTGAGGCTCTATTTAAACAAAAAAGCGGGGAAAAGTCAAAAGCCGCATGATAAGTCAATAAAAAAGCCGCTTTTGGCCCGAAATGGGATAAAAGCGGCTGGATCGGTCGATTTTAGAACTTGGTTCCGTAAAGACCGATGAGGTCGTCGGATGTTAGGTCGGCGGGACTCCAGCCCGCGTCAATAAGGGACTGGCTGCGATCCTGTCCCTTTTCACGTCCTTGGATCTCAAAAGTCGACTCGCAATAGAACGTATGATGCTCCTTGCCCGCGTCGCCGTTGAGCCGGACGTTCCTTACTATCATAGAAGCTGGTCCCAGATCGTAGCGCATGCCACGTTCAGGCCTGTATTTCCGCCCAATCGTGATCTTCCAGACCGGCAGGGCGGCGATCGTCTGGCTCTCGCCCTGCGGCCGCTTGAGCCCGACTGGCTCGATCTTGATGGGATCGGTGACGCCCAGGACATGGGCAAATACGCCTCTGGAGAACAGAATCAGGGTGAAGGATTCCATGAATTTTTATAATAAGTGCAGATCGCTGAAGTGAAAGGTTGGAGGTTTACCGCGCTAATTTGACACATTTTAACCATATTGGCAAGAGGCAACGGGTCAGATTTTTGCATGGTATGATTGTAGCCATGTCAAAACGAGCGGATCTTTGGAAGATTGCCCTGAGCTGGGGAATCGAGTTCGGGCCTATCATCTCTTTCTTCCTCACATCGGACACCTTGGGTTTCATGCCAGCGTCCATTATTTTTGTAAGTCTTACGGCGCTCGCTCTCGTTGTCGCATACATAAAGGATCGCAGGATCGCTCTGTTTCCGCTTGTTGCCGGTCTCTCTGTGATCGGTTTCGGCGCGCTCACTATCTTTTTAGACGACCCGTTCTACCTCATTATCAAGGATACGGTCTATAACGGCGGGTTCGCCCTCGTCATCGCCATCGGGCTCTATGTTTACGGCCAGCCGATCCTGAAAAACCTGTTTTCGGCTCTCTTCTGCATGACGGACAAGGGCTGGATGACACTTTCGCGGCGCTGGATGGTCATGTTCATCATCCTGACTGCCGGAAACGAAGTGGCGCGGCACCTTCTGGTCTCGAACGAATGGGTCGTGTACAAGATGGGCGCGACGCTCGTCACGATCGTTTTTGGCTTCTACCAACTGACTCTTTCAAAGAAAGAGAGGCTGCCTCACTCGAACAAGTGGGGAATGAACATTGAATAGAAAAGGCCCGCCGTAAGGCGGGCCTTTAAATTATTTCTTTAGATAGAGGAGAAACTCCTTGTTTCCTTTTTCGCCCTCGATAGGGGAAGGAGTCTCGTTTGCTACCTTGAAACCGATCTCCTTGGCGACCGATTTCACGTGCTCGAGGACCTGTCGGTGCTCGCCCTCGCTCGTGATCACGCCGCGGTGCTTCTTGGCCGTTTCCATGCCGACTTCGAACTGCGGCTTTACGAGCGCTACGACGATGCCGCCCTTTTTCAGGAGGCCTCCGTCCTTCAGGAATTCATACGCCTTTGGCAGGACGAGGGTGAGCGAGATGAACGATACATCGATTACGGCTATATCTACCGGTGACGCGATCTTGAACGAGCGGACATTAGTATCCTCGTGCACTTCGACGCGAGGGTCGTTTCGCAGCTCCGAAACGAGCTGGTCGTTGCCGACGTCGATGGCGACGACTTTCTTTGCGCCGCGCTGGAGGAGGCAGTCCGTGAATCCGCCGGTCGAAGAGCCGATGTCTACCGCCTCAAGGCCCTTAACATCGATCTTGAAGGCGTCGAGGGCGTGCGAGAGCTTCTCGCCCGCGCGCGATACGAATCGCTCGGGCGCGTCGATAGAGAGGGTGTCCGAAGAGGAAACCTCGAAGCTGCCCTTGGTAATGACCTTTCCGTTTACCTTGATCTTCTCGCGCTTTATGAGATCGACGGCAGCAGAGCGCGAGCGGGCAAGGCCGCGGCTATGTACCGCGACGTCGAGACGGGTCTTTGTTTCTATGGGAGTTTCGTTGTCCATGGCCCTACTCTACCTGCAAATGCCTGTAATTCCTAATTCGGCTTCCAATTCACGACTTCGATGGCGCGGAATTCGTCGTTGTCCTTTGCTGTTCCGATGAGTCGGATGGTGTCGCCCGTGCCGAAGGTAAAACCTTCGGGCTTTACGATATTTCCTGTCACGTGCCAGAGGACCGAGTCAGGATCGCGGAGGGTGAAGTCGTTGTCGTTTTCCTTGCTGCGGACCGTTCCGGAAAGGAGGCCTTTTTCAGGATCGAACCACGTGTTTGTATTGAGGGGAATGACCGCGTTATAGAGAGGGACGTTTTCCGATGCGATATTGTCGATGAACTCGCTGAAGTGCGACGCGTACGCTACCGAGCCGAGTCCGGTCGCCACGAGGGCAGCGATGAGGATGAACTGGCGTATGCTGATGCGGTAGCCGAGGCGGGTCGTCCTGAAGTTCACGTAGGCAATAGTGGCGACGATGATGGTCGCCGAGATCCAGAAGAAGGGAATGGTGTAGAGAATCTTCTCGGTCGCCGTGAGGCCGAGCTTTGCAAAGAGAGTCATGTCGGCGCCCTTAACCATGAATACGATCATGCCGAATCCTACGGCAAGCGCGGCGACCAATACGCCGAGGAGTCCCCAGAGCAGGTATTCGCGCGCCTTGAAATAGCCCTTGGGCATAGGCTTTACGCCCTGGGCTTTGATCCTTTCGAGAACCTGCTTTTGTAATGTGAGAGATGTTTTCATATTATATTCCTCCTAGGTGCATTCCTTTTTCCTCTGCCAGCCTCCTGAACTCCTTCTTGGCCCTGTGTATTAGCGTGGCTACTGTCCCGGGCGGTTTTCTCAGGATGTCGGATATCTCGCAATAGTCTTTCTCTTCCAGGAATTTGAGGACGAGCACCGACCGGTATTTCGGCTCGAGATCCTCGAGCACCGCCTCGATGCTTTTCTTTATGTACGACTTGTCGGCGTCGCCGGCTATGTCCGTATCGGCAGCGAGAGTCTCGCCGAGAGTCGCCGATTCGTCGTCGCCGGTCGCTTCGTCGAGCGAGGCGCCGAAGCGCTTCTTTTTCCTCAGGAAATCGATCGACTCGTTGTGGGCGATTCGGTATATCCACGAAGAGAACTGCAGCCCTTGGTCGAAGTCGTTGAGGTTCTCGTAGACCTTTATGAAGACGTCCTGAAGGAGGATGTCGAGATCGTCCTGTCCCGGGCGCGCCACGCGCCGTATGTAGCGCTTGAGAGGCTCCTGATACCTGTCGATCAAGTGCGCGAATTCATCCCCGTTCGCAAGGGCTTTTTGTACGAGAATCGCATCCGTTTCGGTCATTCGTGTGGTGTCGTCGGCCATATGCTTCTATTATAGTACGTTTCAGGAGGACGGTATCTTTCTTTTGGGTGATGGCGGGCAAGGGCAGGGCCCGCGCGTATACATAAGACGTATGGCTGCGCCGGCGATTGCTTACTCGAAAAAATCTGCTAATATAACAGTCTGACGGTAAAAGTTAATACATTCCGCGGTAGCTCAGCTGGTAGAGCGATCCCCTGTTAAGGGATGGGTCCTTGGTTCGAGTCCAAGCCGCGGAGCCAATGAAAAAATCACCCAATTGGGTGATTTTTTCATTGGCGAAGCGGAGCGGGTCCTGTGGACCTGCGTCTTGGACGAGAACGCCGGAGCCATATCGCGAGCGGCGAGCGATGGCGAGGCGGTGCCCAGACAAACCTGAGCGACGGCGAAGGTTTAGTCGAGGGCGAGTCCATGATCTTCTTCCTGCTATAATTACTATGACTATGAAAAACTTAGAACCAAAAATAAGTAGGGCAAAGGAACTCATTCATACAAGCAGGCATATTTCGCTTGCTACTGCTAATGCGGACGGATCGCCTCACAATAGTCCCGTGAGATTTTTTTCCGACGAGAAGCTTGAAAACATATACTGGGGCTCGAATACCGAAGCTCTGCATTCCCAAAACATATTGAGAACAGGCAAGATATTTGCGGTTTTATTCGATAGGACGGAATCCGGCGGAGTCTTTATAAAATGCGAAGGCGGTCACGTGCTTGATGGGAAGGAGTTAGAGGTTGGATTGGAGATTGTTAATTCCTGCAGGGCAAAGGCCGGCGAGCAGGAAATTGCTTTAGAATATTATTCGGCGGGAAGTGTTCAGAAATTGTGGTCGGCGAAAATCACCAATCTCTGGATAAATATGCCGGTGAGGGATGAGAACGGCCTTATCTTAAGAGATGAGAGGGTGGAATTGGACAGAAATATTTTGCGCGCCTAGGCTGTTTGACTTCCTCGGTCCTGGTTACTATACTCACAACGTGAATTACACATATCAAACAAATGCTACTTGGTGGCCTGCCTGGCACAAAAGGCAGCACTTTTTTGGCGTGTAAGATATCTATCTCTTTCATCTGAAAAAACTGCCTGACGGGGCGGTTTTTTATTTATCTCAAAACAATCAAATGAAAGAAGTTGCAACAACAGAGACGGTAATCATTGGCGCGGGTTTCTCGGGGCTCTATCTTGCCCATCATCTGCTCGCGGGCGGGAAGAGGGATTTCTTCATCGTTGCCCCGGACATGAAAACGGTGAGCGACAAATCGTATTTCAACATACGATCGCGAGGCGTGAAGCAGACCTCGCTCAGAGAGTCTATGAATCTGGCGAGCTACGGCAAGAGCAACAAGCAGCTGGTAAACATATTCGTAAATACCATCGACGACGAGCTCACGTATCTAAGCCACCTGACAAAGATGGAGCCTTCGTATCTGGGCGCGAAGGTGAGCGATCCCAAGGCCCTGCTCGACAAGATTCGCGCAGAATCAAAATTCAGCCGTGTATACGCTGAGGTCGAATCGGTGCTCAAAAAGCGTGGATATATCGAGGTCAAGACAAACAAGCAGGTGATTCACTGCAAGAAAGTCGTATTCTGCTTTGGCGGGATCAGGGCGCGGCTGTCTGAAAAATTTGCCGACGAGAAAGTGGAGAACAATATGTTCGAGATCGCGAGGGCGGCGGGATGCCAGGTCATGTATCAGGACCTGGTGATGAGGCACCCGTTCTATTCGAAGGGCGTCTGCATCCCCAGCGACGACTTGTACAGCTTCGATTTCGTCGATGAGAAGGACAAGAGGCTTGAGTTGACCCATCATCTGGTTCGGGCCCACAATGCTCACCATAAATTCGACGACATATGCAAGGAGTATCAGAGGAGCGCCAAGAGGTACGCCGTGAATGGAGACAGGAGAATCGAGCTCGATATTGAGCCTCATTTCGTCCTCGGCGGCATACGCATAAACAAGCGGGGAGAATCGAAGGTGAAGAATATGTACGCTCTCGGCGAATGCGCCTACGGCATGCACGGCAAGGGCCGCCTAGGTGGCGGCTCGATCGGCGAGATACTGGTGATGTCCCGGGTGATCGCGCGGGAGATCCTGAAATAGTGATATTATGTGTGAAGCCAATTATTAATAAATAAAGTTATGAAAGCACTCAATATCGTTCTCAGGGTCGTCCTCGGCCTCTTGATTATCAGCCCTATCCTCGGAGTCACCGGCTTGTTCCCGGCGCCAACCGCAGACATGTACAACACCGCTGACGCCTTTACCTTCATTGACATCATGATGAAGGGCGGCTACATCACCTGGATCATGGCGATCGTCTTCGCATTCACTCTTTACCTCATCATCACCAACAGGATGGCTCTTGCGGCTCTCCTTATCCTGCCGATTACGGTAAACATCGTCGGCTTCCACGCATTCCTCGACGGGGGATTGTTCACAGCTGGCGCGGTCATGGGCAACGTTTTGCTCCTAATCAACGCTTATTTCCTCTGGCAGAATTGGTCGCACTACAAGAGCCTTTGGAACAAGAGCTCTGTGGCGGCGGTACAGTCTCAGGCTTAAATCTAGTAAAAGCCGCCGTCGCAAGACGGCGGCTTTTCATTTCAGGATCGCGGGAGTATGCTGGGAAGGTACCAGCAGCTCTTCCAGCCCAAAGATTCAGGAGCTTCATCCAAAAATCAGGAGGGCATATGAGGTTAGAGGTAGACAATGTTGCTGGAGATAATCCGCAGCGCGGGATCAGGGTCACGGCCGATACGCCGGCCGAGGCAGACCTCCTTGTCAGTCATATCGGTTCCGGAACCACCGATCCGGAATGGGCAAAAAATAATCTCGTATACAGCGCCCTCGTTAAAGCCTTAGGAATTCTGGATTGGAAGAAGCCGTTCATCCAAAGGCAGGGCACTGTCATCGTCATCCGCCAGGCGGTGCTGGCGGAATTATCGGCCGACGCATGATATTGCGGCGGTTTTTTTATTCGTTTGCCCGGCTTCGTGGTGTTTTCCACTTAGCCGTGTTGTAGTTTGCATGTGCGCGCGGTACAATTTCTGCATATGATCACAAAAGAATTGACAGACTACATCAAGGCTGAGCGCGCGGCGGGAATAGCCGATGATGCAATCAAGCAGAGCCTTGTAGCGGGAGGGTGGAGCGTGGTTGATGCGCAGGAAGCTTTCAACTCCCTCAATGCTGCGCCGGCTCCCGCATCTGTCGTTCCGCCTGCGGCCGCACCCGTGCAGGCCCAGCCCGCTTCGAAGCTCGCGCAGACCTTCAAGCCTGTTCAATCTTTTGCATCAGCCCCTTCCGCGGTCGCAAAGTCTCCTGTCATGACGATGCCGACCTCCGCGGCCGCTGCGGCTGCCGCCATGGCTCCTGTCCAGGCTGCACCTAAGGCTAAGAAGGGCGGAGGAGGCCTTCTCATTTTCCTCATCATCCTTTTGCTTTTGGGCGGAGCGGGCGCATATGCATATATGAACGACATGATCCCGTTCCTGAGCGGTTCGGCTGAGCTCCAAGATAACCTTCTTGTCCCTGTGCAGTCCGTAGAGCAGACGGCTTCCGTGTCGACATCGACGGCCGTCGAAGCGCCCGTCGCGGCAGTTCCCGCGGCTACTGTCCCGACTTCGACGCCTTCGGTTGTCGCAACGACTACCACGCCTGCTGCGACCTCGTCTCAGAGTGCCTCAATAAATCTCTGGCCGATTGTTACCGCGTACGTAACTGCTCTCAAGAACAAGGATCTTGCTGCGGTGAATGCGGTTTCGTATGCGAAAGTGGCTACTGCAACTGCCGCGCTGTATGACGATGTCACGTCGTTGCGGGAATCAGACTTTACGTCTCGCGTTCAGGACGGCAGACAGGCGATTTATAGCTCCCTCATGACAAAGGAGGGTTCCGCCACCTCGACATCCTTTACTCGCAACGTCCTGATTTTCGTAAAGGACGGCGATGCCTGGAAGGTTATCAAGGAGCCGAAGCGAATCTGGTCCGTGCCAAAGACCGCGACGTCCAGCGACTCTCAGATCGAGGCGCAGCTTCAGGCGATGTCCTACGATGCTGACAAGGACGGCCTTACAGACTTCGAAGAGGCGTGCGCTGCGCCGAGGGTCTCTGGCAAGCAGTGCGTAAAGACCGATCCGGCAAAGATGGATACCAATGGTGACGGATGGTGGGACGGCGTAGAAATTAAATTCACTAAGTAAATAAGAAGGAGGGCCGCCCGTAAGGGCGGCCCTCCTTCTTTCATCCTTGTTCCGGATTAAGGGAGGATGGTGACTCGGAAGGTGACTGACTTGCTTGCGGTGTCGATCTTGCGGACCTCGCCGGTAAAGCCGTAACCAGTGCTCGGAGTATTGAGCTTATATGTCTGATTGCTTGTCGTCGGGCCCTTTACGAGCTTGACGCTGACGTCGCTTGCGCCGATAGAGGTGAGAGTCGCAGTGTATCCCGCGATGTTGATGCTCTCGCCGGCCTTCATGACGTAGTCGGTGTAGCCGGGAGTTCCTACCGATACCGCAGGGCTCGTAGTAGGGGTCGAGGTGCCTGTCGCAGGCTTGACGGTGCCTACCGCTGACGATCCTGTGGATCCGGTAGCGCCATTCGATCCCGTGACGAGGGTGCCCGTAGTCTCAGAAGACGAGGTCTCCGAAGTCATTGGCTCGACGACATCTTGTCGCGACTGATAGATTACCGCCGCGCCGACGAGTATCACGACGATCGCGATAACTACGCCGATGGTTGCATTCTTTGACATATATTTGCTGATTATCTTTTGATTACGCTTCTTTTAATGCTGCTTTCATCGCTCCGTCCAACACCTTGTCCGCTGCCTGCTCTTCGGCCAGCGTCTCCGTAAGGAGGGCAGCCGCATCCACCATGCCGAGAAACCGCGCCTGCGCGATAGCGCTCATGTATCCGGCCATCTCGTAGTGCTCCGCGTATCGGGCGGCGCTCGCGATCATGGCGTCTTTCAGTGCCGGGGTCGCGTCCTGCTCGATAGTCCATTTGGTGTCCTCGACGATGCCTCGGATGCCGTCGCACGAAAGCTTCTTGGGCGCCACTCCCAGCATCTTGAATATGCCTTCGAGCCTTTTCGAGTGCTCTTTGGTCTCTTCAAGGTGGCTGAGGAATGCGTCCTGGAAGCCCTCGTCCTTGGCAGCCTTGGCCATCTTCGGAAGAGCCTTCTCCAATTGCTTCTCGATGTCGTACAGGGCCTGAATCTTCATCAGGAAGGCCTGCGCTGGATCTTGGATCTTTTTCATGGGCGTGGTGATTATGCTTTTAATGCTGCAGCTTCGGTATATTAGCCGTAAGATAGGGCCGCCGATTACGGCAGTAATGTCGACTATGGTTCAAGCCTTGCTCAACAGCAAAAGATGGGGCGAATATGCCCGTTTCGCCGTTACCGGCGTAGCCAATACCGCTATCGACTTCGCCGCATTCAACGGCCTTTTGCTGCTTTCCGGAGGCACGGTCGGCCGTCCCGCGTACGTCGTATTCAAGAGCGTCTCGTTCTGCGCCGCCGTGGCCAATAGCTATGTGATGAACAGCCGCTGGGTGTTCAAGCGCGCCGCGGCAAAAAAGGCCCGCCGCGAGGGCGTGACCTTTTTTGCCGCGAGCGGAATCGGCTTCTTGCTCAATATCGCCGCCTCGGTCGGAGTATTCTCTCTTGTGAAGTGGCTTGTGCCGTCCCTCGGCGACGCGTGGGGAGCCAATATCGGAGCTGTAGCCGGCGTTATCGCTACCAACACCTGGAATTTCCTGAGCTACAAGTTCTTCGTCTTCAAGGCTGACGCGCGGACCGGAGAAACCGCTCCAAAGGATTCTTTTGACGCCTCGGCCTTGTAGATCCTCTTGCGGAGGTCCGATGACGAGTATCCGTGATCGCGGCTGTTGAAGATCACCTTGATAGGGAGGTCGTGGCCGGTAAACTTCTTGTCCTTCCAGTCGGCTCCGAGGAATCGGACGTCCGGCTTTATCGTCTTGAGCAGATTCACGAGGTCAGCCTCGGTGTCGTAATGGACGATCTCGTCCACGTAGCGGCAGCCTTCGAGCTGGATCTGGCGCTCTTCCATGGACTGGATAGGGCGGTTTTTCGCTACTCGATCGATCGACGGGTCGGACTGGAGCGCTACGATGAGCTTGTCGCACTGCGATCGGCATTCCTTAAGCATGAGCACGTGGCCCGCATGAAGGAGGTCCATCGCTCCGCACGTAAATCCTACGGTCTGTGTGTTGTTTTTCATTTTTGTTTAGTATCTTAATTGGTACTGATAGAGCTCCACTCCCGGCGAATACTTCTCCTTCCAGAGCAAGTGGTAATTGCTGTCGAAATACTGCCTGACTTCCTCCTGATACCCTTGGTCGTAACTCAAGAGGAGCCAGAGGCTGTCATGGCTTCCCGCCAATTCCTCGACTTGCCGAGGAAGGTCGGCGGAGTCGAAGGCGGGAATCGGCCCGTACTCGCTGCGATCCCATATAGGAAGCGTCTGTACTGACGTATTGCCCTTGTAGTAGTACTGGAACGGATAGATCGTGAAGGGCGCCGATACCACGATGATGTCCTGCGGCTTGGCGTGCGACTCCAAATGCTCGGTTGCCAGCTGGTACTCCTCCTTTACCGGTGTTGACGCGCTGCCGATCTCGATCGTAAGCGTAGCCAGCATGATAGCGACGAGCCCGGCACGGCAGATATTTCGTAGCGGCGGCCTGTAGGTCGATATGATCCAGCTCAGGAGGAGGTACATCGCGGGTATCGACACGATCAGGTAGCGGCTGAGGAAGAGCGGCCGGACGGTGACGCTCACCAGGAATGCCAGGATGTTCGGCAGGGCGAGCATGGCCACGAAGTATGACGATACTGCCGACTCTCCGCGGCTCTTCCTGAGGAAGAGGAAGGCGAGGAGCACCGTGATCGGCCAGAGCGATACGAGGAGCGTGTTCAGGTGGTCCGTCTGGAATCCGAATACGAACTGCGAGAAGACGTTGAAGAGGTCGACTGACGATGGCGCCACGAGGCTCGGCTGGGTATTCTGCGCTGATCCTTGGCTGATCACGTACGCCACCCATGGGGCAAAGGCAATGATGAGCCCGATGGCTACCATGCTGAACTTCTTGAGTGCACCGGCAGGGAACGCGTCTCGCCGGGCGAGATAGAATATCGACTGGCTGGCCAAGAAGAAGGCGAAGAAGTAGTGCGTGTAGACGCCGGCAAGGGCCGTCAGGGCGTAGCCGATCCACAGCCTTCGCTCCTGGCTCTTGAACAGGCTGATAAAGAAGTACTGGTTAGCGAGCACGAAGAATACGAGCATGCTGTACATGCGGATCTCGTTTCCGAACCAGTTCATGAACGGCGATATGGCGAGCAGCACTGCGCCCGAGAGGCCAACGTTGCGGTTGTACGCCTTCTTGCCCAATGCGTACATGAGGGGGATCGACAGGGCGAAGAAAAGGAGGGACAGGCTGCGGCCGACCGCCACGTCCGTGCCGAGGAAATATTCCCAGACATAGAGGACGAAGTGGTAGAGCGGCACGTGCACGTCGCGCGCCACGATATTGAGTATCATCGCCGGCGTGTGATTCACCTGCCAGAGGCTCTGCGACTCGTCGAGGCGGAGGCTCTGGTGCGAGAAGAAGAATGCCGAGAGCGCGCAGATAAGGCCGATGAGGCCGGCAATATAGATGGCGTGCCGCGAATTCTTCTTTGGCGATTCTATGAGCTCAGCGTCGATCATTTCCTCGGGCTTTGGCTCCTTGTGCGGCAATGCGGCGTAGATGAACGGCGCGAACATGCCGATATTGAGCAGGGCCCACGAGGCGTTGGTCACGAGCGATGCCGTAACTCCGTCGCGCAACGTCGCGAATGTGATTCCGGCAACGACCAAGGCGCAGTAGGCTATGTGAGGCACGACGAGCAGGGCGAAGTTTCCCTGGACCTGGCGCTTTGGCGTGATCTGGAAGCTTGATTTCCTGTTGGTGATCGTAGCGAAGAGGGCCTTGATGTGTATGTACCAGCCGGCATTGGAGAAGGCGAGGGACGAGAAGGTGAACGAGAAGTTCGTCGACTTCTGGAGGATGAAGAGCGTCAGGAAGATGTACGGTAGGAACGCTGCGGCTAGGAGCATCGTCGATGAGAGGATCGGCACTTGGCCGAAGAAGAAGTAGAAGAGGGGAATGGCCGCGTCGATAAGGACGATTACGCCGGAGAGGAAGAATGTCACCGAGCTCAGGTACTGCCAGCGCTGCGCGAAGGTCAGGCCCTTGTTCCGGAAGAGCAGGTTGTACTTGAATATGACGTCGAGAGCGCCTCGGGCCCAGCGGAACTGCTGCTTCGAGTACGAGAGGAAATCCTCGGGCGCAAGGCCTTCTGCAAGCACCTCAGGGACGTAGACGGACTTCCACTTCTTCTCGTGGATGAGCATTCCGGTAAGGAAGTCTTCGGCGATCGACTCCTCGGACATGCCCCCGACCTGCTCCAATGCCTTTCGCGATATGACCATGTTGGTTCCGCACATGGTCGCGCTGTTCATGCGGTTCTTTCCCTTGCAGATCGGGCCGAAGAAGAGCTCCTGCTGTTCCCATGCGCCTCGGGTGACCGTGTTGAGGTCGTGATTCTTGTAGTACTGGGGCGACTGGACGTATCCGACCTGGGCGTCGGCGAAATACATCATGGTCTTGGCCAGGAAGTCTGTATGGGGGACATGGTCCGCGTCGAAGATGGCGATGTACGGCTTTTCCGTATTGCGCATCGCGTTGTTGATGTTGCCGGCCTTGGCTCCTCCCGGCACGGTTCGGGTGATGCAGTTGATGCCGTATTTCGCGGCTAATGCCTCGATATCCTTCCAGTTGTCTTTCTTTGCCACGAGGCCGTCGTTCAGTATGTGGACCTTGAAGTCGGGATAGTCCATGGCAAGCGCCGCCTGGACGGTCTCCTCGACGATGTCGACAGGCTCGCCCGCGACGGTGATGAACACGTCGACTCCGCCATCGACCGCCGGCCTTCCTTTCTTGGACGGCATGTATTCGGTGTTCCAGATCGTATAGAGGAACATGAGGATCTGGAACGAGTGGAAGACTTCGCCGAGGATGAGCGCTCCAAAGAGCCACTTGTTGGCCGGCTGGAACAGGAAGGTGATCACGATGAAGTACACGAGCGTCAGGAACGCCGCCGTGAGGATCGTAATTTTCTTGACCTTCGTCTCGAGGAACTTCTTCCTTGGGTCGATGATGGCTTCTTTCATGTTATTTCTGGTCTAGGTTAGGCGAGAGGTCGTTATAAAGGGCCATGCCGAACCAGACGATGTTGTCGTCGTAGTAGCTGAGGCGCGTCTTCCAGTCATTGGTATCGAGGTCGAAGAGGAAGAGCAGTTTCTGCTCATAGATCTCCTTGGCGAGGTCCGGCTGCTGGATCATGAAGTAGCCGAGGGTTCCCGCGTACATCGCAGGGACCTGGTCGACCGCGACAGGGGATCCGTCATGCTTGTAGACGGAGGCGAGGCGGCCCTTCTCTCTCCATTCGCTCGCGAGGAATCCAAGGCGCGAGAGGTAGATCTTTGGCGCGTCGTCTTTGAACCAAGTGTAATCGAGGGCGATCCTCCATGGCACGCGCAATGCCTCGTAGCCGAAATTGGTCGAGAGGTTCGCGTTGCCGCTGTCGATGGCGTTTCCGGTCTCGCGGCTGATGACGACCCAATCGGGAGGAATGGCTGCGCTCGTCTGTGTGTCGAGCCTGTTCTGCGTGACGCTTGTCAGGAGATTGTACGAACTGTCGACGACTGCCAGCCAGTCGTGGTCGGTATCGTACTTGGCGAATATCCTGTATGCGCCAGGCGAAAGGTACGAAGGGTTCACGATGATCTTTTCCTTCGAGAGGCGCTCGAGGTCGTTCGCTGCCATGTACGGTATGCCTTTGACCGATACGACTTCGAAATCCCAGATATCGTCGATGATTGCCTGCGCCGATGTCAGGTAGTTCTGGTCGCCCCAGCGGTTGTAGGCAAAGATGAGGGCAAGAGCGATGTCCGCGTCAGCGTCGGACGCCGTGTTCTCGCCTCCGCGGTCATCGAGCACGCCGAAGGTGCCGTCGGCCCGCTTGCCGAAGAGCCAGCTGTAGAGGTTGTCGCTCGATCGGCCGAGGTTGTCGTTAGCCCACTTGAAAGCGCCGTCGAAGGTCTGCTTGTCGTCCATCCAGACGGCGCGCAGCATGGTATAGGCCTGACCTTCCGAGGTTGTGATGTCGTTCTGCTGGCGGTCGAGCGTGCGGTATGTGTCTTTCTCGACATACTCTTCTTTGTAGTTCTTCCAGATGTAGCCGAGCATCTCGCTCTTTGAGAACGGCTCCTTCGCGCCGGGATTGATGCTGTGCAGGTAGAGGACTCCGGCGAATATGAGAACGCCGAGACCTATGAGCGCGACGCCGAGTATCTCTTTTTTCAGGGGTTTGGGATTCATGGGTTTAGACTGGATTGGTTAGGAGAGGGTAGCGGCGCTTTGTCCCGCGGTCAGGCAGAGGGGTCGTAGCGAGGAGTGATTTGCGTACCGCCGCGTTCACTCGAGGCAGGACGAGTCCGGCGATGAGATCGCTTCCTACGAGCACGCAGAGGAATGAAATGAGGAGGAGCGTGCCGGTGGCTGCCTTGGTCGTAGGCTCTCGGTCGTATATCCAGCTCGGTGAGGCGTTCTCCGGCAGCTCAGCCTGCGGCGTGAACTGCGAGATTATGCGCGGGATGAGGCTTTGGGTCGAAGTCGCTACTGATGTCGCCGTCACGGTGTCGGTAGGGCGGACGCTTGCGAGCAGGCCGACCGATAGAGCGAGGCAGATTCCGAGGACGGCGAGCCTGCCGTAATTCGTTCTCTCAGCCTGCATTCCTGCCGGCCGCGGCCTGAGTCCGGGCACTGCGTAGGCGCCGAGGGCCTTCTTGATGCGGATCTGCACGAGATCGACGAGTGAGCGGACGTACGCAGAGAGGCGCACGGTCGATCCGACAGGGTTATTGAATATTACCGGCAGCTCCTTGAGCCTGAGGCCGTTTGAGATGGCGATAACGAGGATCTCGATATCGAAGGCAAAGCGGTCGACGGTCTGCTTCGGGAAGATAATGCGCATTGCCTTGCGAGAGAAGAGCTTGAAGCCGCGCTGCGTGTCGTATATGCCTGGGGTAGCGAGGAGGCGGACGGGCGCCTTTGAGATGCGGCTGAGGAAGCGCCTGTAGAAGCCGTTGTTCTCCTTTTTTACGGCGTTGCCGACCTCGATCGAGCCGATGACGACGTCAGAACCCTTGCTTACTTCGGCAAGGAAGGCGTCGAGATGCGAGATCGATACGGAGTTGTCAGCGTCCATGAAGAGGGCATAGTCTCCGCGCGCCTCGAACATGCCGCATTTGACGGCATAGCCTTTTCCGCGATTTACAGGATTGTCGATGAAGCGCACGTTCTTGTGCCTCTTCATGTGCTCCTCGACGACCGACGCGAGCCTGTCGGGAGAGCCGTCGTTTACGATGATTACCTCATATGTATAGCTCTTGTCCTTGAAATATTCCTCAATGGAAAGGAGCGTAGGTCCGATGCGGCCCTCCTCCTTGTATGCGGGGATGATGATCGAAAGAAAAATGTGTTCCATGCTCGTTCATAGTGATCGTGTCCGGTAGTAATGGCGTCTCAGAAAAGTTTGGTCGCGGGGGATGCACCGATTGTTAAGACGATATTAAATCAAGGTTACTTACATCGAAGTTAAGTGATAAAATTGGGCCTATATATGAAAATCAACCCTTTTGAAAATTCTGCGGTCTGGTCCTTGCCGGCAGACGAGGTCGTGACCGGGCTTGGCACGGATATTCAGGGCGGGCTTTCGGACGTCGAAGCGGTACAGCGCTTGGCGGAAGTAGGCAAGAACCGCATCGAGGCTCCTCGACGCGCTTCGCGGTTGAAGATTTTCCTGCGCCAGTTCACGAGCCCACTCATCCTCGTGCTCATTGCGGCTACGGGCGTAACTATCGCGATCGCGCATTACAGGGACGCTGCCTTTATTTTTATCGCGGTAGCGGTGAACGCCTTGCTGGGCTTCTATCAGGAGGACAAGGCAGAGCAGGCATTGGCTGCCCTCGACGCGTACCTCAAGCAGCGCTCGCGCGTGGTCCGTGGGGGCGTCGAGCGTGAGATCGATTCCGAGGACGTTGTGCCGGGCGATATCATCAAGCTCTCGCAGGGCGACCGCGTGCCCGCTGACTCGCGCATCGTTTCGGCGAGCGACCTTCAGATAGACGAAGCGGTGCTTACGGGAGAGTCCTTGCCAGCATCCAAATCAGCTGAGGCAGTCTCGGCGGCCGCGGTGCTCGGCGATCGCGAGTCGATGGCATTCGCAGGAACGCTCGTTACCCAAGGCGTCTGCGTCGTCGTGGCGTGCAGCACGGGCAAGGCGACCGAATTTGGAAAGATCGCCGAAGCTATCGCGTCGACAGAGCGCGAGGAGACCCCTCTTCAGAAGGCGATCAAGTCGTTCAGCGTGAAAGCGAGCGCGGTACTGGGCGCCCTGACCGTGGTCGTCTTTGGCGTCGGCATCGCTGTTGGCTATTCGTTCGTCGACATGTTTCTGACGTCGGTTGCGATCGCCGTCTCTGCGATCCCTGAGGGCTTGCCGGTTGCCCTCACCGTCATCCTGTCCGTCGGAGTCCAGCGCATGGCCAAGAGGAAGGGCGTCGTCAGGAAGCTCGTCGCGGCCGAGGCTTTGGGCAGCACTACAGTCATCCTCACCGACAAGACGGGCACGCTCACTGCCGCCCGTATGGAATTGACCGACGTCATGCCTCTGGGCAAGCCGAACGAGGCGGACGTATTGCGCCGCGGGCTCGCTTGCTCGACGGTCGCCGTCGAGAATCCAAAGGCCGAGCCTGCCGAATGGAAGCTCACGGGCAGGATCATGGAGACCGCCCTCGTTCATGGAGCTGCTGCCCGTGGAATAAGGGTTACCGATATCGATCCGAAAGATACCGTTAGAACCGCTCCTTTCAATGCGGTCCAGAAATATTCTGCCGCCGTCTTGCGCGAGAAGGGCGGCGATATTGCCGTATTCTTCGGCGCTCCGGACATTTTGCTTGCCCATTCCACTCTGCCTGTGGCGGAGCGCCGTGAGATCTCTGAAAAGATTCACTCCATGGCCTCTACGGGCAGGCGCATATTGGGCGTGGCTCACGCGCCGTGTGCCAACAAGGAGAGCGGGAGCAGCATAGGGCTCGAAAGCGTGGTTATGGACGGTCTCATCTCATTCCATGACCCTGTCCGTCCGGGCGTACGGGATGCGGTCGGCCGCGTCACACGCGCCGGCATTCGCACCATCGTCATGACGGGCGATCATCGCGGTACCGCCCAGGCTATCGCGCGGGAAGTCGGCCTCGAGGTGCCCGAGGGCTCCGCTCTCGACGCGTCGGAGCTCGTGCTCCTTTCGGAGGCCGAGCTCAAGGAGCGCCTGCCGAAACTGCAGGTCATATCGCGCGTCACCCCTTTCGATAAATTGCGCATAGTCGAGCTGTACCAAAAGGCGGGCGAGATCGTGGCCATGACGGGCGACGGCGTGAATGATGCGCCGGCTATCAAGCGCGCCGATGTCGGCATCGCCATGGGGTCGGGCACCGAGGTGTCACGCAGCGTCGCCGACCTCGTTCTGCTCGACGATAACTACGAGACGATCGTGGCGGCGGTAGAGGAGGGCAGGCAGATCATGGGCAATATCCGAAAGGTGCTCGTCTACCTGCTTTCAAACGTCACCGACGGACTGATACTTATCGGCGGATCGCTCGTCGTCGGTCTGCCATTGCCGCTGAACGCTCTTCAGATCCTGTGGGTCAATTTCTTTTCGGACAGCTTCCCGGCGATCGCCTTCGCATTCGAAAAGGAGAAGCATGTGCTTTCCGCGAGGCCTCGCAAGCCGAGCCAGAGCCTTTTCGATCCTTTGATGCGTTCGCTCATCCTTACTATCGGCCTCTCGACGAGCGCGCTCCTCTTTGTCCTGTACTGGCTTCTCCTGCGCCTCGGCTTCGATGGCGACCTGGTCAGGACTTTCATATTCGCGGCATTCGGTAGCTACACGCTCTTTGTGGCGCTGCCGGTCCGCAGCCTAGAGCGCAGCATATTCTCGTATCCGTTCTTCTCAAATCCGTTCCTGCTCGCAGGAATCGGCGGAGGGCTTATCCTCATGGCGATCGCCATATATGTGCCATTCCTTCAGAAGCTGTTCGGCACCGTCGCGCTGCCGTGGGAGTGGGCCGTTGCGGTTATCGCTCTCGGCCTCGTCAATATTGGGCTAATCGAGATCGGCAAGAAGGTGTACCGCGCCCGCAATTAGTGGCCAAAGGCTGAAAGATGAAATAGACTTATTCGTACACATATATGAATCAAAAAATAACGGTAGAGACCAAGGTAAAGGCCCCGATCGAAAAGGTCTGGGCGTTCTGGACGGAGGCAAAGCATATTGAAAAGTGGAATAACGCGTCGCCGGACTGGCACACCCCTCGGGCGATCAACAATCTGAAGATCGGCGGCAGGTTCACGAGCCGCATGGAGGCCAAGGACGGCAGCGCGGGATTCGATTTTGGCGGCACGTACACGACTATCGAGCAATTCAGCAAGATCGAGTACCGCATGGACGACGGCCGCATGGCGCGCATAGACTTTATCGACGAGGAGGATGGCGTGGCTATTGTCGAGACGTTCGATCCCGAGAAGGTCAATCCTGCGGAAATGCAGAAGGCGGGCTGGCAGGCCATTCTCGACAATTTCAAGTCGTATGCAGAATCGAATGGCGGGGGAATGAAAGTGGTCCTCAAGTCTGCGGGCGCCGTATTCGCGGGATTCGTTACTGTCGCGCTCCTTTCTACTGTCACTGACATGGCTCTCGAGAAAGTCGGCGTATTCCCGGCTCCAGGCGAGGGGCTTTTCATCACATGGATGCTCGCTCTCGCGCTGGCATACCGTTGCGTATACACCGTATTGGGCGGATATGTTACAGCGCGGCCCTCATCGCAGCACGCTCGACACAATGTCGTGATTCTCGCGTCCATCGGTACGGTTGCCGGCATCGCTGGTGTCTTTTACGGATGGAATCTCTCGCAGCACTGGTATCCGATTGCCATTGCGGTTACGGCATTTCCGCTGACATGGCTGGGAGGATGGATTCGCGAGTAACTTAAAAGTTTTGGAAATTATGGAAGAAACAGGAGTCGTATTCGCACTGATTCGAGACAATAAGGTTCTTATGCAACAGCGTGACGGGAATTGCGCCAGATTTCCGTTTATGTGGTGCCTGCCGGGAGGAGGAAGTGAAAAGGGTGAAAGCTATGAGGCTACCCTGCTTCGGGAAGTAAAGGAGGAATATGATATTGATCTGAAGCCCGATCAATGCTTCTACCTGATGGACTACAGTGACGGTCCTTACCCATTAAAGGTTTATCTCTGTAAGATTGCTGCCGGTCAGGATCCAAAATTGCAGGAGGGTCTGGCAATGAGCTGGATGACTATTGGTGAAATTGAAAAAATTAAGCTTGGTTTCCATCAGGAAGGCATCATTCCGGCTTTGAGAGCCGCGGTTTTGTAGGATCAAAAAAAAGCCCGCCGTAAGGCGGGCTTTTCGCTTGCTGCGAGGCAGGCTACTTTTCGACTTCGATATAGAAATTCGTGTCGCCGTAGAGGGTGTAGTCGCCAGTCTCGGTCGTGGTGGCATAGACGTTCGCCCTGTCGCCGATGCGCGACTCGAGGTCGCCGATGGAGTCCGCGCCGAGGATGCGGCCCACCGGCTTTTCCTGCCATGGTCCGCGCCCGCCCGTGGTGACGATGACCTTCTTGCCGCCGATAGTCACGCTGCAGGTCGCGTCGTAATAGCAGCCCGTCTCGACCGCGGTTATCTTGCCCGAGAATTTCGCGCCGTCTGTGTTTGCCGCTACGGGCGCCGCTACATCAGGCTCCCGCATGAGGGAATAGGCACTGAATGCCGCCGCTAGGACGAGTATCGCACCGCCAATGATATACGTGTTTCTTTTCATGCTTTTTATTATACTTTATGCCGTGACCGCAGTGTAATTATTTCGACCGCATGTGCGGCACATCATTTATGAAAGTCCACCATCACAGAAACGACGAGAAAGACTGGTACGCGATCCTTGATAAGCCGGAATGGGCGCCGCCTTCGTGGCTGTTCGGGCCCGTGTGGGCTTTCCTATATGTGCTGATTGCCATATCGTTCGGCTGGGTCTTCTGGAAGGGCATTGCCGACATGCTGCCGCTCGTCGTAGTCTTGCCGTTCGTGCTCAATATCGTCTTCAATTTCGCCTTTACACCGATTCAGTTCAAGCTGAAGAGCAATTTCCTGGCTTCGATCGACATCTTGCTCGTCCTTGGCACGCTGATTTGGGCCGCAATCGCCATATACCCGCACGCTCCTTGGGTGGCATACATCCAGATCCCATACGTGCTATGGGTCTGCTTTGCGACGGCACTTCAGCTCACCATCACCTACTTAAACAGGAGGGTCAAATAGCGTATACTAATTAGGAAGGTTTAATACATCCACTTATGGTACAAAAAATCGTAAAAGGAACCGGACTTGAGCTTACCCCTGCCATCGACAGCGCCGTAGACAAGGTTGTCGAGGCTATTTCCCGCTATGTCGATCCAGCCGATACCTCCGCATTGGCCGAAGTCGAAGTATCAAAGACAACCAATCATCACCGATCGGGCGATATATTCCGTGCTGAGATCAATTTCCGATCAGGCGTCGGCACATTGCGCGTAGAGGCCGAGCGCGAGGACCTGTACGTCGCCCTGACCGCTGTGAAGGACGAGCTCGGAGAAATGCTCCGTACCAAGAAGGCCAAGAAGCTCGACGTCGTGCGACGCTCCGGCCTCAAGCTGAAGAACATGCTCAAGGGACTCCCTTGGCGAAAGGGCGATCAGTAAAAGCAAACAATGAACCCAATCGAGAATACCAGCCGTTTTGAGAATATAAATAAGCGCCTCGTTACATTCTGCGCGGTCGGCCTTCTCTTTTTGGGAAGCCTGTACTATCTGGTTTCGGTCGCTTTCGACACTCAGGATTCGCTGTCGGAAAGGCAGGTAGGGAAAGAGGCTGTAGATGACTATTTGAAGGATTTGTAGGATCAGGTATAGCCTCCGAAGCCATTATCGAACACACAAAACCACCCCTGCGGGTGGTTTTGTTCTGTCCTCGGCTCGCATCCGTCAAGGACGGACCGTTGACGGAACCATGCTGCTCGCCTGCGGAGTTTCTCTAATGGCTTCGGAGGCTATGCCTGCTTCTCAAACTCCTTCCAGCTGATCTCTTTCTTGCCCTCGGGAATGACTTTCTTTATGACGAACTCACCGTTCTCGTATGCTGCATCAGTGATATTCACGCGGACATTCTTGTCGGTAAAGAAGAATGAGCCCGGCCAGCCCTTGTAGGCATTGTATTTGAGGAAATTCTTGTATGGGTCGGCGGAAAGGTCGATGCGGCCGTCCTCTTTCTCGATCATTTTGGTGTAGGTCGCTTTCGAATGGTCCTGCTCGACAGGCTTTATGGTGCCATTGGCGAGTCCGATGATTGCGTCGGCGAGGAGATCGCCGCCGTCGTTTACGAGAATGGCCGCGAGGTCGTCAGCGGGCAGGGGCCATTGGGGAATCTTGCTCTCTGCGATAGCGCGCTGGGCGAGGATCGGGCCGTGATCCATCTTTTCGTCCATTTTGATGATGGTCGAACCGGTCGCTTTCAGATCCTGGAGAATTGCCGTCTCGATCGGGCACGAGCCGCGGAGAGCGGGAAGGAGGGACGCGTGCAGGTTGATCGAGCCGTGCTTTGGGATATTGAGCAATTCCGATTTGAGGATCTTGCCGTAAGCGACGACGACAAACATGTCGAAATCGCCGTCCTTGAGGGTCTTGAGGAAAGACGCGTCGGAAAGGTCGGTCGGCTGGATGAAAGGGATGCCTTTTTCCTGCGCCCAGACTTTGACGGCGGGAGCTGTCATGACGAGCTTTCGTCCCTGAGGGCGGTCCGGCTGGGTGATGATGAGCGCGGGCGAAAGGCCGCGAGCTTTGAGGGCGTCGAGGGCGATGACGGCGCGGTCAGGTGTCCCGAAGAACGCGAATCGGATAGATGGGTTTGGAATCATGGCTTTAGTATACCTATTCTTTGTCTGCCTGCGGAGGGACGTCGTGGATGTCGGTGGCGTTGTCGATGAAAAGCTTGCCGTCGAGGTGGTCGGTCTCGTGCTGGAATATCTGAGCGAGGAGGCCCGATCCGCCGACTTCGAAGATCTCGCCCTTCTCGTTCATGGCGCGGACCTTGGCTTTCTTGGCGCGGGAAATCTTGCCATAGAGGTAGCGGACGGAGAGGCAGCCTTCCTCCATCTCCTCGCGCTCCTTCGAGAGCTTCACGATCTCGGGATTGATGAATGCCATGTCGGGATACTTCTTTGGCTCCTCGCCCTCCTTTTCAGGGTAGAGCATCTCGAAGACGCGGCCGGATACGACGAAGATGCGGAGGGATACGTCGATTTGCGGAGCGGCGATAGCGACGCCGTCATCCTGGGCGGCAAGGGCGGTCTTCATGTCCTTGAGCACCTTTTTGAGCGCGGCCGTACCGAGCATGTCCGGGGTGACGGGCTTGGCGATCTGACGCAATACGGGGTTTTCCTTTGTAACTATGGTTACCATTGACACCAGTCTATATAAAATGGGGGAAATTGCAAAAATGCCTTAGAGGATCGTCTCAGGATCGATATTCACCGCATACGACGGGGGCAGGCTACGCAGCTTGTCCAAAAGCTCTGGCTGAGGCCATTCGCCGGCATTTAGTTTTAGGAGGGCGTGCATGATGTACTCGCCGTCGACGGTGGCGATGAAGGCGGGGAAGATGTCGACGGTCCAGCCGGCGAGGATTACCTTGAGCTCTTCCATGGCGCCCATGACGTCCTCTTTCTTGCCCGCGTACGAGACTTTGATAAACGTCGAGAAAGGAGGGAAGCCGAATTGCCGTCGCTGCTCGATCTCCTCGCGGTAGAAGTCGATGATGTTGCCCTTTGCGCCGAACGAGAGCACGCCCGCGTCGGGGTTGCGGGTCTGCAGGATGAAATGCTTTTGCGTGACGGAGCGCAGGCGGGCAATGATGAAGAAGATTTTTTCGTGGATGCGGAAATCGGGTATAGAGAAGAGGGCATCGAGCGAGCCTATGGCGCTGTAGTCGATAGGGCGATCGAGATAGAGGAGGGCGAGCTCGGTGCCGACGAGGATCGAGCCGGGCGCGTTGTACCAGGCCTCGACGATTTCGAGGGCTTTCTTGTGAGTCGGCGCGGACGTCTTGTCCAGGCGGAAGACGTGCGATTCTGGCAGGATTCGCAGGATTTCCTCCTCGATTCGTTCCGTGCCGATGCCGAGGGTCGTCAGGCGCCAGCTCTGGCAGCTCTTGCAGACGGTATGGGCGTCAAAGCGCTTGCCGCAGCGGTTGCAGAGGAAGAAGCGCTTTTCGTCTTTGCCATGGAGGATCAGCGGCGCGCTGCAGCGGTTGCAGGTGAGAATCGATTCGCAGTCGGCGCATATGGTCTGGGGCGAAAGGCCCTTGCGGCCAGCGAATACGAACATGTGGCCCGATTCCTCGCGGTTCCTTTTTATAAGCTCGATCAATTCGTCCGATATGATGCGGAACTTGTGGTCGGTCGCCTTGTAGGCCTTCATGTTTACGAGCGTGTCGCGGGCGGTCGAGAGCGAGCGCATGGCGAGCGGCGCGTAGTCGACGAGCTGGCCCTCCTCCTCGCGCCAGAGGGTCTCGATGCGCAGGCAGGCGTCGCCGAATATGAGGTCGGCGCCGATCGCCCGGGCGAATTTCTCCGCGACGAGGCGGTAGTCGAGGAACGGCCGCGACTGGATCTTGTAGCTGCGCGAATTCTCGCGCTCGACGATGATGAGGCCGAGGTCGGTACGAGGCAGGGATAGGAACGAGCCGGTCGCCACGATGATGATCGGGTGCTTGTCCTCGATGGCGGCTTTCCAGCGCTTTACGATCTCGTTTTTAGAGAGGCCGCTGTGCAGTATGTAGGTATAGGGCTCGATGCCCTTCTCGAAATAGGCGCAGGCCTTCTTTATGTCCTCGACGGTTGGCATGACCATGAAGACGGATTCCTTGCGGGCAAAGCGCTCGCGCACGAGGCTTTTGTAGTGGCCGTAGCGGTCCTCGTCGCTTTTCTGGAGGGCGAATGATTCGCGAGATTTCTTCCTCTTGGCGACGTCTTTTGCCTCGGGCAATTTTTCGTATTCAGAGAGGATGACCGATGGCACCATTTCGAAAAGGGCGCTGCCTACGGTCGATGCGTAGTAGCGCGCGGTTTCCTCGGCGGTCTTGAAAAAGAGGGGAGAGATGACGGAGCGCGTGCTCGGCGCCGAGATTTTCTTGATCTCGAAGTCGAGAGACTTGATCTCGGCCTTCGAGTCCTGGATGCTGTCGACCGATACGACGAGGGCGCCGACGGTCCTCTTGCGCAAAGGCACGCGGATGATAGATCCGGCCGGCGCTGCCTCGGGGCTCCAGTATGAGAGCAGGTCTACGCCTACTCCTCGGGCGATCGGGATTGCTTTGATCAGAAACACACTCCCAGTATCGCAGGATTGAAAAAAGTGGCAAGCGGGCTGGCTTATGAAATAAAAAAAGGGTCGAATCGCAAGCGATTCGACCCTCGACAGGCGTAAAGTGCCTTAGGCTGCAGTGCTACCTGCGGTTGAGCTGGCCGCCGCGGCCGTCATACCCGTCGCGAGATTGAGCTCGGCCTTGGCGATCTGGGACGATTGGCCCACTATCGCTTGGCTTACCTCCATCTTCCCGCCGTTGCCCGGCTTCAGCGTCACGGCGTTGATGACAATGCTCATGCCGTTTTCAGTTGTCGGGTATTGGCCCATCAGGACTCTGCCGTCCTGCTGTTTGGCGATGTAGCCATCGTTCGCCGCCGCTGTGGCCGTCGTGCCCCAATCGCCATTGACGAATCTCTCGAGGGCGGCTATTGCCTCCTCTTCGAGATTCTTCGTGCCGATATAGGTTATTGCGGCGCCTTTGATTTTGAGGGCATTGCCCTCGTAGTTCTGTTCTCTCAGTTTCATATGGATAAAAGAAGCGGCCCACCCGTAAGACGGGCCAGTTCCTTTATCCATAGCGTTCAATGAACTTGCAATAATTATTATAGCATATTTTTATAATAAAAACAAGTCCTATGAGAGGGCTTGTTTTGGGCCTATGTGGACGGTCTGATTTCTGATTAGAGATCCCTGAAGACCTCGATCTTGGCGCCGAGGGCGTTGAGGCGGGCTGCCAGATCCTCGTATCCGCGGTTGATATTGTAGACGTTGCGCAAGACCGATGTGCCTTCTGCCGCGAGCATAGCGATCATGATCACTACCGATGGGCGCAGGGCAGGCGGGCAGACGAGCTCAGTCGCCTTGAATTTTGTCGGGCCCTTGATATAGAAGCGGTGCGGATCGGCGAGGATTGTTTCCGCTCGCATCTTGTCGAGCTCCTTGTAATAGATGGCGCGCTCCTCGTACGTCCAATCGTGGATCAGGGTCTCGCCTTCGGCTACGGCGCCGATGACGGCGAAGAACGGCAGGTTGTCCATGTTGATGCCCGGATACGGAAGGGCGTGGATCTTCTCGCCGAGGGCCTTCAGCTTTGAAGGCGCCGTGACGATGTCGACGAGGTTTGTCTTGCCGTTTTCCGCCTTGTAGCGTCTCGTGATCTTGTATTTGAATCCCATCTTCTCGAGCTTGAGCAATTCAAGCTGAAGGAAGTCGATAGGGCAGCGCTCGATGGTGATCGAGGATTTCGTGACGATGGCGACGGCGAGAAGGGACATCGCCTCGATAGGGTCCTCCGAGACAGTGTACTCGACGTCCTTCTTGAGTCCGGTCTTTCCGGCGTCGATGCCGTGGACGATCATGGTCGAGGTGCCGATGCCCTCGATCTTTGCGCCGAGGAGCTCGAGGTAGAAGCAGACGTCCTGGACCTGGTAGTTCGCCGACGCGAATTTAATGGTCGTCGTACCTGGGATGAGGGCTGCGGCCATGAGCACGGTCTCTGTGACCATGTCGCCAGCCTCGTACATGACGATCTCGCGGTTCTTCTTGAGCCCTTCGTGCGAGACCTCGTAGTATTTAGAGCTTGCCTCGATAGAGACGCCGAGGTTCTCGAGCGCGTAGAAGTACGGCTGGACCGTTCGCGAGCCAAGGCGGCATCCGCCGGCCTGCGGCAGGCTGAACTTGTTCATGCGGTGGATCAAGGAGCCGATCATCATGATGATGGTGCGGGTCTTGGCTGCGGAATCGTAGGCGATATCCTTCATGGCGAACTTCTCGGGCGGGGTGATGGAGAGGTCGGTGCCGCTGCTTCCGTCTTTTCCGCCGGTCCAGGCGACCTTCACGCCGATCGACTCGAGCACTTCGACGATGCGGTTTACCTCCTCGATCTTTGGGGCGTTCTTGATGACGGTCGTCCCTTTATTGAGAAGGGCCGCGCACATGACGCCGACGGCGCCGTTCTTCGAGCTCCTGACCCTTATGGTTCCGGAAAGCTTGTGGCCGCCCTGGATGCGGAAATTGACCGTCCCGCCCTTGGAGAGGGAGACGATCTCGTGATTGAGGGCCTCGGACAGTTTTGCCAAAGTCTCGGTCGAGAGGTTCTGCTCGCCCTTCTCGATGCGGGCGATGACCGACTGGGTGGTGCCGATCTTCTCGCCGAGCTCCGCCTGGGTCATCCGCCTGTCCTCGCGCAGTCGGGCGATCATGCCGCCGATAGCCGTGAGCGCCTGTGGTTTGGTCTCTTTTGTCATGTGACGTGTTAAAGCCGCTTATTGATATGAAAACTAATATAGCATATATGCTATGAAAAAGCGAAGGTGTGGATAAGGTTCGTGAAAATAAAAAAGGAGCGCCGCGCGCTCCTTACTTCCACTCTATATTGTACTTCCCGAGACGCGCCCGGACCTTGGCGACGCTGCCGGCGCCCATGCCGCACTTCATCTTTACGATCTCGTCCGTCCCGACATTCGCGGTGAATTTCTGCACGGTGAGTTGGCGAATCGGCGTGCCGCCCAGCTCCACGTCGAGGAAGTCTGCGCGGAAGTGAGGGTCGTCCTGCAGGTACCGCCCGTAGAAGCTCTCCATCGTCATGCTGAGGATCGATGGGTCGGGCCTGCTGTGCCGGCGCTTGCGAGCAAGCAATGCTTTCGTTTGGGATGTTCTCATATGTTCAGGGGGCAGGTGGGGTTGCCGTTTTTCAAATTAAAATATGTATCAAGCTTTGTCAAACAAATGCTCGCATAAAAAAGCGCCTCAGAAATGAGGCGCCGGTGCAGGCAGTCGGCTATTTCTTTTCCGGACCAGAGCCCGACCATGTATGCTCCCGCTGCTCGAAAGTAAAGTACGGCTTGTAGCGCTTGAAGTCGAAGCCGTTGACCACGAGCCGGCCGGTGACGCCGTTCTTGAGAAGGGGGCTCTTGCTCACGAGTTGCGTATAGACGGGCGTATCCTTGCGAGCCTCGCCCGTGCGCGGGTTGATCGATGCGAACTTGACCTGCACGTTGTCGCCGGCGTACTCGCTTTGCTCGACCGAGATGATGCGGACGAGCTCGGCGCTGGCGATGAGCTCGGCATTCTCCTTGTAGGTCTTGAGGTGGGCGTGCTGGTAGACGTTTGCTGCGGCGCTTGCGAGCAGCAGGGCAATGAGGATTAGGTTGGCTTTCATATGTTGGTTGGACTGAGGAAAGGGAAAATTTTGAAGAACAGGCAGACTGAGACTTTAGATTTAAAGGAAGAGTTTGTCAACTATCGCAAATGCTAGGAAAAAGCGTATAGTATGGCCACGTATGGCAATTTTCGCGAAAAAATTGGGCATCGACCTCGGAACGGCGAACACGCTCGTGTTTTTGCCGGGCAAAGGCATCGTCCTGAACGAGCCTTCGGTCGTCGCCGTGTCCGAGCAGGACAATAAAATCTTGGCCGTAGGCGTCGAGGCAAAGCAGATGATCGGTCGAACTCCGGAATCGATCATCGCGTACCGCCCGATGAAGGACGGCGTGATCGCGGACTACCGCGTGACCGAGGCGATGCTCCGCTATTTCATCGACAAGGCCCTGGGCAAGTGGAACGTCTGGAAGCCCGAGGTCCTCGTGTCCGTGCCTGCGGGCATCACCTCGACCGAGCGCCGCGCGGTGGTGGAGGCTGCCGTAAAGGCGGGCGCTAAGAGCGCGTACGTCGTGAAGGAGCCGATCCTCGCCGCTATCGGCGCAGGCATTCCTATTCAGGAGGCCAAAGGCCATATGATCGTCGACATCGGCGGAGGCACGACCGACGTTGCGGTGATCTCTCTTGGAGGCATCGTGGCATCGACATCGGTTAAGTGCGCCGGCAATCGCATCGACGCCGCTATCGCCGACTATATAAAGAAGACTTTCAACCTCGCCATCGGAGACAAGACCGCCGAGACTATCAAGATCGAGATCGGATCAGCCGTGCCACTGGAGGAGGAGCTCAGCCTCATCATCAAGGGGCGTGACTTCGTGTCCGGCCTTCCTCGCTCGACCGAGGTCAAGACGAACGAGATCGTAAAGGCGATCAGCCGCGAGCTGCGCGACATGATCAAGGCGATCAAGGACGTGCTCCAGGAGACTCCGCCCGAGCTCGCCGCCGACATCATCGACGCCGGCATCATCATGACCGGAGGCTCGTCGATGCTCCGCAATTTGCCCGAGCTCGTCTTCCGCCGCACCGGCGTAAAGGCCGTCCTCGCCGAAGACCCCCTCTACTGCGTGGCAAAGGGAACAGGTATCGCCCTGGAGCATCTCGACGTGTACAAGAGGACTATCATTTCCAAGAGATAAAAAAGCTGCGGCATGGGTCGCGGCTTTTGTTTGATTTATTTTCGATATGTGGTAATTTCCGGCTAGGTCTCTGTTCTACGCGATTCGTGCGGCCATTTGAGGTGGGCTTGATGGCTATCTCGAACGGGTCGGTAAGCATAACGGAGAGCAAAGCTGCCTTCGGGCTGCTTCATAGGGCCACTTGTTCAATCAAGCGGGCCCTTTTGATTTGATGCATCTGGCCGCGCCTCGGTTGCACTTGCAATTATCTAGAATGTATGCTATATTACAAAGTAGGTTACTGCTCTATGCGGACTTCGCGCCAGTGGCGGTCATGCAGACCTTGATCTAGTTCAAGGCCTTCGTGCGCCTCGCCTCGCACGTTTGTCTAATTAGATTCAGCTCTCCATGCTAGCTGGCGCTAGATATTCGGTTGTCAGCGGTTTCCAGGGCCCGGACTTCAAAAAAGTCCGGGCCCGAATTCGTTTTGGTATACTATGCGCATGTTTCCCAAGGACACTCTCCATCACGCGTATTTCATAGAGGGCGACAGGGCGCTCGTCCTCGTCGACCTCGAGTCCTTTTTGAGCGATTCCTTTGGCATAGTCCGACAGGGCCATCCGGACGTGCATTATGCCGAGCATCAGTCGTTCGGCATCGACGAGGGCAGGGCTTTGCAGGAGATGCAGTCCTTGCGGCCGGTCGTAGGCGACAAGAAGATTTTTATCGTCGCATTGGACGCGATCACGAGCGAGGCGCAGAACTCCTTGCTCAAGGTGTTCGAAGAGCCGACGCCAGGCGCGCATTTTTTCGTAATCTCTTCGTCTGCGCGCATTCTCTTGCCGACCTTGCGCTCGCGCATGGTCGTGGTCATTCATCCGTCCGCTGCCAATAAGTCCCAGTCGGTTTCGGGCGAGGCTTCCAAGTTTATAAAGATGTCGTATAAGGAGCGCCTCAAGTTCGTAGCGGAATTGATAGAAGGGAAGGACAAGGCCCGCGCCGAGGACTTTTTGCAGGCGCTCTTAGGCGCCCTGTCTGCCGGTGGCGGCGCGGGCCTCTCCACTGCCAGCCCAAAACGGGCTGCAGCCGTACGAGAGATCCTCACGCTTGCCACATACCTCAAGGACCGCGCGCCGTCGCTCAAGCTGATACTGGAGCGAGTCGCACTGCTCGATTTCTAAAGCCATTAGCCTATGCTAATATTGGATTTATATGCAATACAATTTCACCAAACTGAAGGCAGACCTCACCGCTACGGAAACTTGGCTTACCAAGGAGCTTGGAAATATCCGCACCAACAGGGCCAATCCCGCTATCCTCGACAGCGTTCGCGTAGAGGCGTACGGATCCGACTCTCCGATCTCGGGCGTCGCGTCGATGGCGAACGAGGATCCTCGCACCATCCGCATCACGCCGTGGGACCAGTCCCTCGTGAAGTCTATCGAGAAGTCCATCATCGCGGCCAACCTCGGCGTGTCTGTTGCCGTAGACGACAAGGGCATCCGAATCTCGTTCCCTGAGCTTACGACCGATCGCCGAAAGGAGATCGTAAAGACCGCCAAGGAGAAGCTCGAGCAGGCTCGCATCCAGGGCCGAAAGACCCGCGACGAGGTGAACGCCGACATCGACAAGAAGGAGAAGGAGGGCGGCATGAGCGAGGACGAGAAGTTCCGCTTCAAGGCAGACGCCCAGAAGCTCATCGACGAGGCCAACAAGAAGCTCGAGGCTCATTTCATCAAGAAGGAGAAGGAGATCCTCGGCTAATCCCGCACATTTTTCTGGCCGTTTTACAATTTAAATCAAACGCGTGTACATCGTACTTTTCTTCGTCATATTGGCCGTGCTTGTACTCGTCCATGAGTTCGGACACTTTTACGCTGCCAAGAAGTCCGGCGTCCGCGTGGACGAGTTCGGCCTCGGCTTTCCGCCAAAGCTCTGGTCCAAGAAGTGGAACGGCACTGAGTACTCGCTCAATGCCGTGCCCTTCGGCGGCTTCGTAAAGATTTTCGGCGAGAATCCGGACGAGGAGTCGATCTCGGGACCTGACAGCGCGCGCAGCTTCGTAAAGAAGCCGAAGTGGATCCAGGTCATCATCCTGGCGGCCGGCATCATCATGAACGTCGTGTTCGCGTGGCTCTTGTTCTCGATCGCGTTCATGTCGGGCATGACCATGGGCGTTTCCGAGTCTGTCTCCAAATACATCACTGAATCGCACGTCATCATCGTCGACACTTTGCCGAACTCTCCATCAGCAAGGGCCGGCCTTCTGTCGGGCGATGAGATCCTCTCGTTCTCGACCGCATCGAGCACCGCTGTCAGCGGCCGTGCTACGTCGACCGCATCAACCGTCGAGGCATTCCAGATGGCCGCCAAGAATTCGAACGGCAAGCCGATCGGCCTCGAGATCATGCGCCTCACGGGCAACAAGTACATCGAAGTCGTCCCTGAAAAGGGCGTCACCGGCGACAACTATGCCATCGGCATATCGATGGATATGGTGGGCAAGGCAAAGTTGCCGTTCTTCATGGCTTTCTGGGAGGGCGCAAAGCTCACTTATACTATGTTCGGCAATATCGCCGGAGGCATCGCGACTTTGATCAAGGATGCGGTCGTCGGTGACGCTGACGTGTCGCAGCTCTCGGGTCCTGTCGGCATCGCCCGATTGGTAGGGGACGCGGCGAAATTCGGCTTCGTCTACCTGCTTTCGTTCACGGCCTTCATCTCGCTCAACCTTGCCGTGCTCAACCTCGTGCCGTTCCCGGCGCTCGACGGAGGACGAATCCTTTTCGTCATCATCGAGGCCATCATCCGCCGGCCGATCTCGCCGAAGGTCGCCAATACCCTGAACGCCGTTGGCTTCTGCCTCCTCATCCTGTTCATGCTGTTCGTGACGTACAAGGATATCGTGAAGATTTTCTAAAACCGCTTTGCCGAAATAAAAAAGCCTGTCACCGAAAGGTGGCAGGTTTTGAGCATCAGGCATTGGCCGCAAGGCGCTTGAGCTTGGCGTGCCGGTCCGAAAGGTATTCATCCAGGCCCAGGAGGGCGTTAGCCAGGTCGACATTCTGCTGTTCCGGGCCAAAGTGGATGATCATACTCCTGGCGCCTTTGACGTGTTGGATGAGGCGGCCAAGATCGTCAAGGTCATCGGCTTTGTCTTCTTCTTTCTGTGGCTCTCCGATCGACTTGAGGAATGCCGTGATGATGGGCACGGAATCCAACAGGTTTTCGGCCGTGATCTGTTCGGATATGGAATCTAACAGATTTGGGTCGAGGGTCGTGAGCCGGCTCCGGCCGCTTCGGTTTCGATGAGTGAACAAGATCGAGATGATCTTGAGCGCGGCTCGAAACGAATCGATGACTTTTTGGGAGGGAGGATTCATGGGTAAGGAAATTCGAAGCAGGCACTATGCCTTCAAGGAACTATGCTTCGGACTATGCCACAATGATGCGTATAAATCAAGCCTCTTACAAACCCTTTATTTATGCGCTATTATGGCCGTATTAACGAAACACATATGCGCCAAAGCCAACTTTTTACCAAGACACGAAAAGACGCTCCAAAAGACGAGGTGGCCAAGAACGCCCAGCTCCTCATCCGCGCCGGCTACGTCTACAAGGAAATGGCGGGCGCTTATACGTATTTGCCTCTCGGCTTGCGCGTGCTTTCAAAGATTCAGGGCATCATCCGCGAGGAGGTGAACGCCCTCGGCGGGCAGGAGATGCTTCTCACATCCCTTCAGGACAAGAAGCTCTGGGAAAGGACCAACCGCTGGTCGGACGCCGTCGTCGACAACTGGTTCAAGACGAAGCTCGCGAACGGCACTGATGTCGGCCTCGCATTCACGCACGAGGAGCCTCTCACGCACCTCTTGTCCGAGTACGTGAACTCATACCGCGATCTTCCTTTCTCCGCATACCAGTTCCAGACCAAGTTCCGTAACGAGGCCCGAGCGAAATCCGGCATCATGCGCGGGCGAGAGTTCCTCATGAAGGACCTCTACTCGTTCTCAAAGGACGATGCCGAGCATAAGGCCTACTACGAGAAGGCAAAGGTCGCGTACAAGAACATCTTCGAGCGCGTCGGCCTCGGCGACCGCACGTACATGACCTTCGCATTGGGCGGCAGCTTCTCGAAATTCTCGCACGAGTACCAGACCGTGACGGATGCGGGCGAGGATCTTATCTATATTGATGAAAAGAAGGGTATCGCCGTGAACAAGGAGGCATTGACTGACGAAGTTCTCGCGGAGATCGGCGTCAATCGCGCGGATCTCGTAGAGAAGAAGGCGGTCGAGGTCGGAAACATCTTCAGCCTCGGCACGAAATTCTCGAGCGCTCTTGAGCTCAATTACAAGGACGAGAAAGGCGAGATGAAGCCTGTCGTCATGGGATGCTACGGCATCGGCCTCGGGCGCATCATGGGAACGGTCGTCGAGGCATTGTCCGACGACAAGGGCATCGTCTGGCCGGAATCGATCGCTCCTTTCAAGGCGCACCTCATCGTCGTCGATTCAAAGGACGGCGCAGCTGCTCGAGCTGCCGCGGACAAGCTCTATGCGCAGCTCACGAAGGCCGGCATCGAGACCCTGTGCGATGACCGCGACCAGCGACCAGGCGAGAAGTTCGCCGACTCGGACCTGATGGGCATCCCGTACCGCATTGTGGTATCGGACAAGACCATCGCAGCCGGAGCCCACGAGCTCAAGCACCGCGCATCGGGCAAGATCGAGCAGCTTTCAGAATCAGACCTCATCGCACGACTCAAATAAAAAACACGTAATGCCAAACTCACTACTCCAACGACTCTATAAGGCCTTCTCCCACGACATCGGCATCGACCTCGGTACCGCTAACACGCTTGTCTATATGAAGGGGCAGGGCATCGTCATCAACGAGCCTTCCGTCGTGGCCGTAAACCAGAAGACGGGCCGCGTGGTGGCCGTCGGCGCACAGGCCAAGAATATGCTCGGCCGAACGCCCGCGCACATCGCCGCGGTCAGGCCTCTCGTCGACGGGGTGATCTCTGACTTCGAGGTCGCCGAGGAGATGATGGTCTACCTCATCAACAAGGCGCAGTCCGAGTCGAAGAAATTCTTCGGCCCGCGCGTCATCGTCGGCATCCCGTCGGGCGTCACCAACGTAGAGGCGCGCGCCGTCCGCGACGCGACGAAAAATGCCGGCGCGCGCGAGGTCCACATCGTCGAGCAGCCTATGGCGGCCGCTATCGGCATCAAGCTTCCTATCCATGATCCTGCAGGCAACATGGTTATCGACATAGGCGGAGGGACCACGGACATTGCCGTGATCTCCCTCGGTGGCGTCGTGCGCTCGAAGTCGCTCAAGATCGCCGGAGACAAGCTCAATACCGACATCATTTCATACATCCGTAACGAATTTAAAATACTGGTAGGCGAGAAGACTGCCGAGGACGTAAAGATCGCTATCGGGGTGGTGGTCGCGGACGACGTCCCTCACGAGGCAGCCATCCGTGGCCGCGACCTCGTCACGGGCCTTCCTCGCGAGGTGGTCCTTACCGACTCCGATATCCGCGAAGCGATCTCGCAGTCGATCGACAACCTCGTCGAATCGGTAAAGGAGGTGCTCGAGACTACTCCGCCTGAAATCATGGCCGACATCATGCACCGGGGCATATACCTCGTCGGCGGCGGCGCGCTTATCCGCGGCCTCGACAAGCTCATCGAGGAGTATGTAAAGATTCCGGTGCATATCGCCGATGACCCTCTTACCGCCGTAGCCCGCGGCACAGGAATTATCCTCGAGGATATCGAAGGATTCCAGGATGTCTTAATCCAAAACGAAGATGACCTACCTAAGGCGAACTAACGTAAACGCCAAGAAGAGCCGAACGACTACGATTCTTGTGGTCGCGATCCTGGTCGTGCTTTTTGCTACTCATTACGTATTCCCGGGCGCCTATGCCGGTCTCTTCTATCCGGTCGGCACCGTCTTTTGGAAGACGGAGTCGGGACTCTTCGGATTCTTCGGCCACGCAGGGGCCCTCGTCAGCTCGAAGTTCAGCCTGGTAAAGGAGAATCAGAGCTTGCGACAGGAGATCGCGGCGCGCGACGCGTCGGCCCTCCTTATCGACAGCCTCAAGGCCGAGAATGAGTCGCTCAAGAACTCCCTTAACCGATCTGCTGCCGGCGACGACATCCTCGGCATCGTCCTGTCGCGACCTCCGGTCTCCGCATACGATACGCTCGTCATCGATATCGGATCGGACGATGGCGTCTCGAAGGGCGACAAGGTATACGCCGACGGCGACACCCTGATCGGCGACATTGCCGAAGTCTATGCCAATCAGTCCAAAGTCAGCCTGTTCTCGACGCCTGGGCGGACCATTTCCGTAATTTTGGGCACGGCTGACGTGACCGCCCAGGCTAAAGGCCGCGGTCTCGGCAATTTCCAGCTCAATATCCCTGTCGAGGTCGGCGTAAAGGAAGGGGACATCATCGCCCTGCCTCAGATCCGCCCCCATACGTTCGGCATCGTCGAGAAGATCATCGTCGACTCGTCCGACTCGCTTCAGACCATCCTGTTCAAGTCGCCGGTCAACATCAATAGCCTGCGTTTCGTCGAGGTGGATCGTAACACCAAATAACCGCTTCATGCGTACCGCTTTCAATATTGGCCTCATCATATGCCTCCTCTTCCTGCCGTGGTGGCTCGGCGCCATCGTACTTGTCGCCGCGTGCCTTGCCATCCGCGGCTTCTATGAGGCAATCCTGTACGGCATCCTGGCCGACGCCCTGTACGGCACGACTTTGGGCATTCACGGATTCCAATATCCTGCGACAGCCCTTGCTGTCATCCTCGTCCTTATTTCAGCTTTCCTCCGAGACAAGCTTGCTTGGCAGTAACTCTATTTATTTGCGAATCGATCTTCCTTCACATGCTTGAGGAAGGACACGATGATGAAGCTGATGATGACCATCAGGAACCACGAGGTGACTTTCTGGGTCGACACCACGTCCCAGGAGTGCGCCTGATTAGGATATTTCCATGCCCCAAAGAATGTCGAGATATTCTCGGCGACCCAGATGAAGAAGGCGGTGAGGAGGAATCCCAGATTAAGCGGCATCCATCGCCGCTCTTCCGTAACGGTAAAGAGTACGCGGGTCCTCCAGAAAAACATGAAGATGATCGGGATAAGTATGTAGCGGATATCGTAGAAGAAGTGGTTCGTAAAGAAATTCACGTATATCGCCGCGCACAGGACGACGCTCCAGCCATGATGCTTGAATCCCGCGAGCTCGATGCGCAAAATTTTCCATGCCTGGGCGATATAGCTGCCGACGGCCGCGTACATGAATCCGCTATAGAGCGGCACCGTGCCGATTTTGAAAATGCCTTCTTCCGGATAGCTCCATGATCCGACGGACGGATGCGTCTTGAATATCTCGAGGCAGAGGCCGACGATATGGAAGAGGAAGATCGTCTTTACTTCGTCCTTGGTCTCGACGCCGGTCAGATAGAGGATGAGCTGCAATGCCATTGCGCCGATAAACAGGAAATCGTAGCGGGCCAGGCCGTCTATGTGGACGTAATTGGAGAGGAAGAGCAGGACGAAGAACGACCCGGCGAATACGCAGGCTCGCGCCTCCTTGAGGCCAAAGACGAGCAATTCATGCAGTGCTGATTTTATTCTCGACATGCTGTATAGAATCGCTGTTTGCGGTAAAAGGTTTCGCTTGGTAAGATGTCTGCATTACGGCTTTGGCCTCCGAGATTAAAGATCTGCTCATGGCGGATCTTTTTTCGTTATGAGGAATTCCATGATTCTGCGTTTTATTTCTATGTAGGTGCTGATCGGCACCATGCCTTCTTTTCTGAGCAGCCTCTTTGAGCTTATTGTTCTCAATTGCGAGAGGGCAAGGATGAAGGGCTTCCCGTCGATCTCTATTCTCAGATAGAACATTGAGTCTCTGTCCTTCGATACCGCCGGAATCGCCCATGCCATCTCCTTGTTGAATTTGGTAAGGATAAGGCAAGGTCTCTCGAATGCGCTATTCTTGCCGTTGATTTCGACTCCTACGTTTATTCCAAACGAAGCCCACCAAACCTCTCGGTCGTGAAATTCGATGCGGGGGGGATCGCATCGAGCCCCTTCTTGTAAGAGTTCCATTTGTCGAAATCCTTTTCCATTCAAGGACCGTATCATTTTGCAGTTAAAGGAATTTTAAAAGGTGATAGAATACCTGCGTGAACCTGAAACGCCGACAAAAATCATGCGTCCGGCACGAGATCGATCCGGACGAGATCTTTCTCGACTCGAAGAACCTGCCAGGCCTCGATACCGACCAGTTCGAGGGCAGGATCGAGAAGCCGATCTCTCTTGCGAGCATCATCATGCTCGTCTCGGCTTTCGGCTTGATGCTCGTCATCCTTCTCGGCAAGGCCTGGGTCCTGCAGGCCAAGGACGGCGCGACCTATAGCGCCATGAGCGAGAACAACTCCATGGATCAGACGGTGATATACGCGGAGCGCGGCGCCATCTTTGATCGCAACGGTACGAAGCTCGCTTGGAACGCTATCGATCCGGAACGCCAGGACTTCTCGATCCGCGCGTATACGCAGGATTCCGGATTCGGACATATCCTCGGCTACATCAAGTATCCGACCAAGGACAAGTCGGGAAACTACTATCAAAAGAATTTCGTCGGCGTCTCCGGCTTGGAAAAATACTATAACGACATGCTTCAGGGCACGCATGGCCTGAAAATCATGCAGTCGAACGCCCTGGGTGACGTCGATTCCGAATCAGTGATCCGTCCGGCCGTTGACGGAGCGAACTTGAACCTGTCCATCGATGCCGAAGTCCAGAAGAAGCTGCATGAGTCAATCGCGGGGCTCGCGGAGAAGGTGGGCTTCAACGGCGGGGGAGGCATCATCATGGACGTGCGCACGGGCGAGATCATCGCCCTTACCTCGTACCCGGAATACAAGAGCTCGATCATGGTCGAGGGAAGCGACCGCGAGACTATCACGAGCTACCTCACCGACTCGCGCAAGCCGCTCTTCAACCGCGTGCTCTCCGGCCTCTATACGCCAGGCTCGATCGTAAAGCCGTACGTGGCATTGGGCGCCCTCGAGGAGGGAACGATCGACCCGAAGACCAAGATCATCAGCACCGGCTCGATCAGCATCCCGAATCCGTACGACCCAAAGCGCAAGACGACGTTCATGGACTGGAAAGCGCACGGCCCGGTAGACATGCGCCGCGCGATCGCCGTCTCTTCTAACGTATATTTCTACGAAGTCGGCGGAGGCTTCGAGGGCGTGCAGGGGCTCGGCATCGAGCGCCTTAACAAATACTTTTCAATGTTCGGATTCGGCAAGTCGACCGAGGACGGCTTCTTCGCGAGCCCTGCTGGAACCATTCCTTCGCCTTCATGGAAGGAGAAGGTCTTTCCGGGCGATCCGTGGAGGATCGGAGACACTTACTTTACCTCTATCGGCCAATACGGATTCCAGGTCACGCCGTTCCAGATGATCCGCGCCGTCGGAACTATCGCCAATGGCGGCACGTATCTTACCCCAACGATCCTCAAATCCTCGACGTCTACGCCGATCGTCAGCACTCAGGTCGATATCGACCCCGCGAACTTCCAGATCGTGCGCGAGGGCATGCGCCAGGGAGCGACCGAAGGGTCGGCGAGCGGCCTCAACGTCCCGTACCTAAAGGCGGCGGCCAAGACCGGTACCGCCGAGCTCGGAGTCTCGAAAGCTTTCGTGAATTCGTGGGTAGAGGGCTTTTTCCCATACGATAATCCCCAGTACGCCTTCGTGGTGGTCATGGAGCACGGCCCGAGGGCCAATGTATATGGCGCCACCTATGTAATGCGCGAGCTTTTCGACTGGATGCACCTCAATTACCCCAAGTACATCCGGGCTGCCGAATAAGCCGCTTTACTTGGTTAAAGCGGCTTTTTGTGGTATCATGCTGGCATTAATCTGATAAATTGAAGCTATGGAAAAGACAATGGATACGACGAAATACCTCACGAAAGAAAAGTACAAGGAGCTCGAAAAGGAGCTTGTTGAGCTCAAGACCGTGAAGCGAAAGGAAGTCGCGGGCAATCTCGAATACGCCCGATCCCTTGGAGACCTTTCCGAGAACGCCGAGTACCAGGAGGCGCGCGAGATTCAGGCTACTATCGAGGACCGCATCGCCAATATTGAGAACACCCTCAAGACCGCAGAGATCGTCCACGACATGCACGGCGACCACGTCACTATCGGCTCACAGGTATCCGTCGAGAAGTCGGGCGCCAAGGGCGTCCAGAAATTCAAGATCGTCGGCTCTGACGAGGTCAACACCCTCGAGGGCAAGATCTCGAACCAGTCTCCGCTCGGCTCTCTCCTCATCGGAAAGAAGCGCGGCGATTCAGTTACCGTAAAGACCCCGAAGGGCTCGATCGTCTACAAGATCACAGCCGTAGAATAATCTCGGCCTAAAACATAATGGCATCACTCGAAGAAATACGCGCAGGCCGGCTCGCGAAGCTCTCGCTCTTGCAGAAGGCGGGCATGAATCCGTTCCCGATCGAATCGGGGCGCGATTTCGAGCTTGCCAATCTCAAGGCTGACTTCGACAAGCTTTCAGGCAAGGGCGACGTGACCATCGCCGGCCGCATCATGGCAATCCGAGGGCAGGGGGCGATCCAGTTCGTGCCACTTTTCGATGGTACTGGCACGTTCCAGGCCGTGATCAAGAAAGACGTTCTCGATCCGAAGCTTTTCGACCTCTTCGGCGCGACGGTCGACATCGGCGATATCGTCGAGGTTTCCGGCGACCTCTTCCTTACCCAGAAGGGCGAGAAGAGCCTCTCGGTGAAAGGCTGGAAGATGCTCGCCAAGTCATTGCGGCCGCTACCTGAGAAGTGGAGCGGCCTTCAGGACGTCGAGGAGCGCTTTCGCCGACGCTACCTCGACACCGTCATGTCGGAAGAGGTCCGCAATCGATTCGTCATTCGTAGCAAGACCGTCACGGCCATCCGCTCGTTCCTCGATCGAGCGGGATACCTCGAGGTCGAGACTCCGGCACTCCAGCCATTGGCGGGAGGGACCAATGCGGAGCCTTTCAAGACGCATCACAACGCTCTCGACATCGACCTTTTCCTGCGCATCGCTCCTGAACTCTATCTCAAGAAACTCCTTATCGGAGGCTTCCCAAAAGTCTATGAAATAGGCCGCAATTTCCGAAATGAGGGCATCGACGTCACTCATAATCCCGAGTTCACCATGCTCGAGTTCTACGAGGCGTTCTCGACAGCCGCAAAGCAGATGGATTTCGTCGAGAGCATGCTCAAGGAGCTCGTTAAGAAAGTCCTCGGCGGGGACGCGATCGACACGGGCGACACAAAGATCGATTTCTCAAAGCCGTTCAAGCGCATTACCTACAAGGACCTCGTCGCCGAGGGCGCGGGTATCGATCCAATCTCTGCCGACATTGATACGGTAGTAAAGACCGCGCGCAAGCTCGGCGTCACCGTCGACCGATCGGACTCTCGCGAGAAGATTATCGACAATATCTATAAGAAAGTTTCTCGGCCAAAGGTCATCCAGCCGACATTCATCACCGACTATCCGGTAAACATGCTTCCATTGGCGAAGCGATCCGAGAAGGATCCTTCGGTCGTGGACGTATTCCAGCTCGTCGCAGGCGGCATGGAGCTCGTGAAGGCGTTCTCTGAATTGAACGACCCGATCGACCAGCGCGAGCGATTCACCAAGGAGGAGGCTAATGCGAAAGCGGGGGACGCGGAAGCGCAGCCTAACGATGAGGAATTTATCGAAGCCCTCGAGTACGGCATGCCTCCAGCCGGCGGCGTAGGCATCGGCATCGACCGCCTCACTATGCTCCTCACCAATACCCGCAATATCAAGGAAGTCATCCTTTTCCCGACAATGCGGCCTCGGTAGTCGTTTGACTTTAGGTGTAATAATTGTATTATCCAGCATATAGTCGATCTTTGAAGCAAGTTTGCCTCGGGATCGATTTTTGCTTTATGAAAACTCGTCAGTTTTTCGGACTCATACTGCTTCTTGCGGTATTTCTGTTTAACATAGCGGTCTGGTTTTTGCTGCTCCGGCAGCTCTTCGGATTGCTCGCTACAGAATGGGCTACCGAATTCCGATGGCAAGCAGTTATTGGTCTAAATCTCGTGTCGGTTGTTGCTGCGATTGCCGCAACAGTACTCACTGTTTGGGCGAAGGAAGAGGAAAAGCACCATTATCCAGAATCTTTGATGGGCTATTTTCCTGGCCGACCTGATATTGCGCCCGTTCTGTTGCGCCGCGCTCTTATTGATCTTGCGCTGTGCAACCCTGCCGTTATCCTGGCGCATATGTGTCGCGCGGTGGGTAGGAAACTCGCCTGTCGCACCACTGTCTCTGTTTCGAATAAGATCTGACGCGCTGTTCTTTTATGAACGGCGCTTTTTTATGCCCAAAACGCCACTTTTGAGTCCAAGCTTCCTCTTCCTCCTGCTTTTAAGGGGCTCTCGGAGCCCGACGCTCTGGAATTGAGCCTTTCCGCAGTGAATCCGGAGATTAACGGAGGGCGACGGCTCGAGTTGAAAGACGTTTCGTCCATCGAAACGACCCGTGCTCCGGATTCACTGCGGGAGGCGAAAGTTATGCACAGTTAAAGTGGATTTTCGTGTATCATTGTGGGACAAAGTGTTATAAAATATCTAGTAAGTGGGAAAAGGTGGAAAAGATTATTTTTCACATAAAAAGCCCACGATGCCATGCGAATCGTTCAAACAGTTTCCAAGGTCCTCACTAGCTTTGGAACGATTGAAGTAAAGGTGACGCAGGTGAAGGGAATGAAGCTCCGAGAGCTTGTCCCGATCAAGAAAGCTTCGGCAAAGAAGCAGTAGAAAGTAGCGAGAAGTTTCCATGCTGATAGGCGAATACACTCACTCTATAGATGAAAAGAACCGCATCTCTCTCCCGGTAAAGTTCCGAGAGAAGATGGGAAAGAAGGTCGTAGTCACTCCAGGGCTCGATCACTGTCTTTTCGTATTCACGCCTAAGGAATGGGAGAAGATCGCGGGCAAGCTCTCTGACGCGTCGTTCGGCCAGTCGGACACCCGCTCGTTCTCGCGCTTCATGTTCGGAGGTGCGATAGAGGCGGATATCGACTCTATCGGCCGCATCCTCGTTCCTGACTTCCTTCAGAAGTGGGCGAACCTCAAGGGCAAGGTGGCGGTCGTCGGCGTGCAGTCTCGCGTCGAAATCTGGAACGACAAGGCGTGGGGCGAGTACAAGAAGGAGGTAGAGGGCAAGGCTGGGGCGCTTGCTGAGAAGCTCGGCTCCGTAGGCGTGCTCTAAGACTTCTGGAATATGCACGAATCAGTTCTTTTACATGAGACGGTAGGCGGGCTCGAGCTTCGGGCCGGAGACATCGTTGTCGACGGTACGCTTGGCCGCGCGGGGCACTCGATCGAGGCTTTCAGGACAGAGCCGAATGTTTTCATAGTAGGCATCGATCGGGACGAGGACGCCCTCGTGGAATCAAAGGCAAAGCTCGAGGCGGCGGGCGCGAAGGAGGGCGAGTCGTTCAGGCTCTTCAAGGGAAACTTCTCGTCGATGGATAAGTTTCTCGCTGAGGCGGGAAAGGATCATGCCAACAAGATCATGCTCGATCTCGGCGTATCCTCGCCGCACCTCGACTCGTCGGGCAGGGGATTCTCATTCCGTTTTGATGAGCCGTTGCTCATGACGATGGAAAAGAATCCTGGGAAGGACGCCTTCACTGCCCGCGACATCGTCAACGGCTGGAAGGAAGAGGACATCGCTAACGTGATCTACGCATACGGGGAAGAGCATTACGCTCGCCGCATCGCGAAAAAGATCGTCGAGGCTCGCGAGATCGCTCCGATCGAGACGACGTTTGCCCTCGTCGAGATCATAAAGAGCGCGGTGCCCGGGGCTTACAAGAACGGCAAGACCCATCCAGCCACGAAAACCTTTCAGGCTCTCCGAATCGCGGTAAACGACGAGCTCGGCAGCCTCAGGCAGGGCCTCGCAGCGGCGCTCGAGTCGCTTGCGCCCGGCGGAAGGATGGCGGTGATCTCATTCCATAGCCTCGAGGACCGCATAGCGAAAGTTTTAATGAAGGATTGGGAGAAGGAAGGAAGGGGAAAGCAGACGACGAAGAAGCCGATAGTGCCGACGGACGAGGAAATGGAGAGGAATCCAAGATCGAGAAGCTCAAAGTTGAGGATATTTATCAAAGAGTAATCAAAAGAGATATGACACAGTTCGCAACAGCAAAGGTTCAGGCAATAGAGAAGCCAATCACTTCTTGGGTTCTTTTGGCTATCATCGGTCTTCTTGTCTCGGCATACATCGCTCTCGTCGCCGGCGCGGTCTCTAACGCCATCGCCGCAAAAGGCATGCAGTCCCAGATCTCGGCTCTCACTTCCTCGATCGGCAGCCTCGAGACCCAGTACGTAGCGGCAAAGTCGGCTATTACTCTCGACTCGGCACTCGCTCAGGGCTATTCGGAGCCGGCTGAGGCCATCGTCTATATCGCCAAGAGCTCTGCGGCGTCGCTTTCCCTCAATCGCTAACGCAGCATGGTCTCGATCAGGACAGGGCGCATAAAACTGCTGGCCATATTCGTATGCCTTTTCGCCCTCATCCTCGCGGGACGGCTTTATTACGTCCAGGCTATCCAGAGCGAAGCCTACAGCGCTCAAGCTAACAGCCAGTATATCCGCTCGGGACAGACCATATTCGAAAGAGGCTCGGTCTTTTTCACTTCCAAGACCGGCACGCTCATATCGGCAGCCACGCTCAAGACCGGCTATACGGTCGCTCTTGAGCCGCGCAAGATTCAGTATCCGGAAGACGTGTACAACGCCCTTTCGGGCATTTTGGACTTGGACGACGAGTCGCTTGTCGACAAGATCGATGAAAAGACGGACTCGTACCGCGAAGTCGCCAAAAAGGTCGACGAGGCGACGGCCGAGCGCATCGGCTCCCTCAAGCTTGCCGGCGTTAGCCAGTTCAAGGAGAAGTGGAGGTACTACCCGGGCGGCAAGACGGCATCGAACGTCCTCGGCTTTACCGGCTATGCCGATGACGGCATCACTCATACTGGCCGCTATGGCCTCGAGAGGTACTATAACGACGTCTTGTCCCGCGATTCGTCCGACTTGTACGTGAACTTCTTTGCGCAGATCTTTACTAATATCAGCGGCGCCCTTTTCGATAATAAGCAGTCTGAGGGCGATATCGTGACGACTATCGAGCCTGCGGTGCAGCACGAGCTCGAGGCGAAGCTCGCCTCTGTCATGGCCAAATGGAAGTCGGATTTGACCGGCGGAATCGTCATGGACCCGTACACGGGCGAGATTGTGGCGATGGCGGTCAATCCGACGTTCGATCCGAACGACCTCTCAAAGGAAAAAAACGCGTCCGTTTTCGGCAATCCTATGGTCGACCGCGTCTATGAGATGGGATCGATCGTAAAGCCGCTGGCTATGGCTGCCGGCATCGACGCGGGCGCTGTCACGCCGTCGACTACCTATGACGACAAAGGATTCGTCCTCGTGAACGGGGCGAAGATTTCCAACTATGACGGCAGGGCGCGAGGCGTCGTCGACATGCAGAAGGTTCTCAACGACTCCTTGAACACGGGAATGGCATTCGTCACGCAGAAGATGGGCAACAAGAAGCTCACCGAGTACTTCATGGACTTCGGATTCGGCGATGAGACGGGCATCGACCTGCCGGGCGAGGTGCACGGCCTGGTGTCGAACCTCAAGAGCCCGCGCGACATCGAGCATGTCACCGCGTCATTCGGCCAGGGAATCGCCCTTACGCCTATCGAGACGGTTCGCGCACTGTCTGCCCTCGGCAACGGCGGATTCCTGCCGAGCCCGCATCTCGTAAAGAGGATAAACTACACCAGCGGCGAGTCGAAGGAGATCTCATACGACCCATCCGAACCCGTCCTTTCGGCCGAGACATCGAAGAAGATTACGGGCATGCTTGTCAACGTCGTCGACCAGGCGCTCCTCGGCGGAAGCGTAAAGCAGAAGAATTACTCGATCGCCGCCAAGACCGGTACGGCCCAGATCGCCAAGGAGACCGGCGGCGGCTACTATCAGGACCGCTACCTGCACTCGTTCTTCGGCTATTTCCCGGCATCGAAGCCGCGCTATATCGTCTTCCTCTTTACCGTCTATCCTAAAGGCGCGGAATACGCGTCGCACACTCTGACCATGCCGTTCATTGACCTCACCAAATTCCTCATCAACTATTACGAGATTCCGCCTGACAGGTAGCGATTGCTTTTGGGACGTTAGTCGGTAGTATTAGCTCATCTGCAGCATCTGTGAAAAATATTTTCAAGAAAATTGTCGTCGCGATACTGACCTGGGAAGCCAAGGTCGCTTTGGGTGTGCATAAGCCGAAGGTAATAGCCGTTACGGGCAACGTGGGCAAGACCTCAACCAAAGACGCCATCTATGCCGTCGTGTCGCGATCTTTCAATGCGCGCAAGAGCCAGAAGAGCATGAATAGCGAGTTCGGCCTGCCTCTGACCATCCTGGGCCTCGATACCGCCTGGTCTTCGGCGGGCGGCTGGGCGAAAAACCTCTGGAAGGGCTTTGTCGTGGCGCTTTTTAGAAAGAATTATCCCGAATGGCTCGTACTCGAGGTGGGCGCGGATCATCCGGGTGATATCGAGTCAGTCGCGAAATGGCTCTCGCCGGAGATCGTCGTATTGACCCGCATGTCGGACGTTCCCGTTCACGTTCAGTTCTTCAAGGATGCTGCCGACGTTCTGCGCGAGAAGATGTTCTTGGCGCAGGCGCTTAGGCCTGACGGCGCTCTCGTCGTGAACGCCGATGACCCGCTATTTATGAAGGCGGTTGCGGATCTGAATGCGACGAAGGGCGGTACTCTGCGGGTCGTGACGTACGGCCAGGACTCGCGGGCGAATACGGTCATCGCCGATACCCACATCGAATATGGCCAGGGAGCGCTACCCCTGCCGACTGGCCAAGGGGCGAAGATCGGCGGCGAGAATGTCGTGATCAGGGGCGTTCTTGGGTCGCATCTCATGTATTCCGTAGCGGCCGCCTCGGCCGTCGCGTCGGTTCTCGGCATTCAGAAGGAGGTTGCCGGGGCTTTTGCTGATTTCGAGACTCCGAAGGGCCGAATGAGGATTCTGCCGGGCGCGCTCAAGTCCGCGATCATCGACGACACGTACAATTCCTCCCCGATAGCCTGCGCCGAGGCGCTGAAGGCTTTGGGCGGGCTCTCGATTCGCGGCAGGAAGATGGCCGCATTAGCTGACATGAAGGAGCTCGGCGACAATACCGAATCTGCTCACCGAAACATCGGAAAGCTCGCTTTTGAACACCTTCACACTCTCGTAACGGTAGGCGAGGCTGCTAAGTTCATCGCTCTCGGTGCTCGCGATGCGGGCATGACGGCCGATCGTATCCATTCTTTCGCAACTTCGGAGGAGGCTGCGGCCGCTCTTGCCGATATGGTTCGCGCTGGCGATGTGGTGCTCGTGAAGGGTTCGCAGTCCATGCGTATGGAGCGCGTTTCAAAGGCGTTGCTCGAGGATCAGTCCCAGGCCGGCAAGCTGCTTGTCCGCCAAGAGGAGGAGTGGTCGGTTCGCTAGAAAAGCTCGCTCTCGTGCCTTTTCATATAGTCGATTGCCTCGACGAAGTATTTTGAGAGGTGATTCGATATTTTCGATTGGCGCTCGAGGACCTCGAGGGCACGCGCCATGCTGACGTTGTTCGATTTCCATACCTTGCCGCCGATGTGGAGCTGGTTTAAGAAGGGCAGGAGCTTGTCCAACCCGTAGACGAATATGGCTTCCTTGGTTTCTCTCTTTTTGTATTCGCGGATCGCGTCGGTCATGTCGCTCGTGCTTGAGAGCTCTTCGGTCAGGCGGTTGAGGGCAAGCTTTTCTCGCGCTTCCTTTTCATCGTGGCCGTCTTTTGCCCACAGCGGCACGTCGCCGGCATAGATCTCGACGAGGTCGTGGGCGAGGCAGAGCTTCAAGACGCGCGCGACGTCCAGGTCGAGCTTGTCCTTCTCGATGATATGCCAGGCCAGGGTCGAGAGCTGAAAGGCGTGCTCGGCGTCGTTTTCCGGCCTCTCGCGATCGGGATAGTACATGTCGCGATTTATTTCCGAGAAGGAATAGGTCAGCTTCAGGATGTTTGTCAGGCTCGATTTCATGTGGTCAGTATAGCAGGTCATGGTTGGTACTTTTGGGAGGCCGCCGCCTTTTTCCACTCGGGATAGTAGGCATAAATATCGGCGGCGGCCCTCCTCATATAATGCCAGCCGTTTTTCATGAGGCGCGATTTGCGCGTAGGGGATCCTTGGATGGGAATCTCCTTTATTTTGTATTTGCCTAAAATGGCCTGAATGTACTGGTCATAAGTGTACGTAAATTTGCTGCGGATGGTTATTGCTTGGGCGAATTCCTTGGTCATGGCACGAAAGCCGGATGTGAGGTCGGTGATAGGGGTACCGAGGAAGAGGGCGTAGCCTCTTGAGAAGAGCGTATTGCCGAGAGCCTTGTGCCATGAATTCCTATAGCCTTTCTTTATCAGGAATCTGCTACCTATGGCGAGATCGGCGCCGTTTTCCACCTCCTTGATGAGCTCCGGTATTTTGTCTGCCGGATATTGCCCGTCCGCGTCGATATGGACGAATATATCGGCGCCGCGGGCGAGGCAGGCGGCGAGGTTTAGCCTGAACGCCTCGGCGAGCCCGCGGCGGTCGTCGGTAAAGCTTACGTAATCGGCTTTTTCCGTCGCGATAGCCCGAGTGCTGTCGGTGGAACCATCATCATGGACGAGAATCTTGAACGGGTAGGACGTGGCGCGCATGGCCGAGCTGATCGAATCAATCGTACGCGCAAGGTCTTGCTCCTCATTGTGGGCGCATATGCCTATAAAGATCTGCTTCATGGGTTTGCGCGCAATTTAAGTGCCGCTCGTACGGTCGCTGCGGTAAGGGCGATACCAAGTATCGTAAATGGCATGTGCCAAATCACCGGATCGATGAAGGTGTGGAAGGCGGCATGGCCCTTGAACATGAGGGGCCATGTGAGCGGCACCAAAACGCTCGCCCAGAGCATGACGGCGAGGGAGACGAGCTTTCGATCGCGATTTTTTCTGTAGACGAGGCAAGCGCCGGCAGTAATGAGGACAAAGAAAATCGTAAGCATCCCGAACGATATGCGTATGTTTGAAACTCGGATAGCGTCAAAGCTGAGATACTGCTTTAAAAGGGCGGGAGTGCTTATCTTCATGGATTCGTAATAGACGGAGCGGTTTCCCTCGGTCGGGAACTGGGTGCGTGCCTGCAGGCGTTCGGTCAGGTGGCTGACGGCCTCTTTGGGCGATGACACGACGCTGATTTGGACCGTGAGAATCGCTATTGCGACAAAGGTCGCGACGGCAATTGCCGATCCGATCTTGCGGGCATGCTGCCGGAATTGCTTTGCCTCGAACTTGTCCCGCACTGCATAAAAGGCGAGCGGGGCGAAAGCCATCATCCACGCTGCCGTAACGTATTCGAAGCCTGTCAGCGGATATTTGAAGAGCATGAGGCAGCATACGATCGAGCCTATGTGCGCGGATTTCTTTTCGTAGGCAAAGCACGTGCAGGCAAGGATAAGGAAATAGATTCCGAATACGTGCGCGATATTGTCGCCGACAAGTACGAGGCCGCGAAGCGCCAGGACGCCGAATGCCGTGACGAATGCGACCGTTGAGCCGAACTCGTCATAAAGCCAAAGGCAGAAAAGGACAAGCGCTAGGGCAAGAAAAGCCGCGGTAATGAGGCGCAGAAGCCATTCCGAAGCGTGCGCGGCGATGATAACCGAAAATATGGCGGCCTGCAGGCCAGATTGGGAATTGTACGTTGTATAGTCCGTACAGGCTCCATCCCCGAACGCTTTTAGCTGAAACGCCTGTACGTACTGATTGGCGAGGCCGCCGCACCAGCCTGTAAGCATGGCGTGCGAAAAGAGCCCGCTTGATCGGGACTCGGCGATTCGGCCGAAAATCTTCGGCTCGCCATGCTCCGGCGTGAGCCCGAGGCTTCCTGATCCGATCCCGACATTCGATATAAAGGCAGGGAGGAGCAGTACGAAAAGGAGGATACCGACGGTCTTTCTCATGGCGAAAGTATAACACGCAGGGCGCTTTGAAATTGCCAATCGTCGCTTTTTAGTGTAATTTATCTCTTGTCGCCTCAAAAGCGCACGCAGCCGCAAGGCCCTATCGTCTAATGGTTAGGACGGAAGCTTCTCAAGCTTTAAATCGGGGTTCGATTCCCCGTAGGGTCACAATTTGGGTTTTATCACCCTCTAGTTTAGAAGAAAGCCTTACAACAGGCGACAGTTTTGGTGTTCCATTAACTATCTCGGCATAGGTCGGAGTTTCCTCAAAGAATAGTCCCCAAAGAGCCTTCTGACGGTAAGGATTGCTATTATCTGCAAGCATTTCTACTGGGTGTTCCATTAGAAATTTCACATAATTGATGAACGACTTAATATCGGTCTCCTGAAGCTCGACTTTCTGTCTCTCAACTCTTGCTGACTTAATTCGCTTCTCAAGGTCTTCAATTTCTTCTTCAAGCTTGTGTCGGATGATAGAGCTTTTTGTACCCCTGAAATCTGAAATGGCTTTTGCCTGTTGAGCCTTTAGGTCAGCGATGTTTTCACTTACTTTGGAAGAAACCTTAAGCACTTCAGCTTCTCGCTCTCGATATTTATCTAGCAATATAAGTTCAAACCCCTCAAGAAATTCCTCATCGAAATGAACACTATTCAAAAACTTCATTACTTCTTTCTCAAATTCTGACTTCGAAACTCTCCAGTAGTGATTTCTATTACAGTGATAGGCAGGATATTTATTACCCAACTTTCCAGTACTTTGGCTAGACAAAGCGGGTTTACAGCAACCTTTAGGACACAGAACCAATTTATCGAATTGGAAAAGAGGATTAAATTTATTCCTCTTCATTATTGCCCGTGGGTCTTTCTGGTTATGCAAAATCTGATAAGAACCGTCTTCGTTCTCTTGAATATAAATCTTGCCCTTGTTTGCTAGGTTGAAAGTCTCAATCGAAACCAAGCCATCATATTGTTGCTTTATAGGTTTGCCGTGTGTCCACTTTTCAATATTGATACCTGCGTAAATAGTTCGACAGATAAATCTTTGGAGCTGTTTAACAGTAAGGGGCTTACCCGCAACCTCACCAATTTTCCTCCTCTTGCCGTCCTTGCTATACACCCATCTACTTCTAGGCTTACTGAGATAACCAAGAGCATTTATTTTTTCGACAACCTCAGCATCACTAAAGCTTCCTGACGCTCTAAGCTCGAACATCTGTCTAAAGAAATCTGCTCGCTTGGGGTCTGGTGACTCGATTGTCTTTTTCTGACCGTTTACATAAATAACTTCGTTTACAAATCCGTCGTGTGGTGGACGAACTTTGTAACCCTCCTGAACAAGCCTAATTTCCGCACCAACCATTCGAGTAAGGATATCTGTAACTTCATCCTTTGCTCTCTGAGCCTCTACAAGCTGTGCAGTAGCAGTTGGCGATTTTTTGCTCCATTTGTATTCAAAACCAAGATGCTCAAGGGTGTTCTTTGCGGGCTGTATCATTCCATATGCATCAACCAGTTGAACGCCCAAAAACTCTAGGCGACTTTTCATTTCTTCAAAAGTGACAGCTCCGTCACGAGTTATTCGGTCAATGCTCTTAACAAGATAAAAATGGATAGGAGTGTCTGAGCCTTGTTTTTCCTTTATAAATTCAAGAATTTCTTCAAAGTCAGCCCTTTCTTCACTTCGACCTGAATAGACCTTGCTGAAAATCTTAATGACATTCCACTCATAATTTCTAGCGTGATTTGTACAGACAGCCTGCTGGTCATCAAGACCTCCACCCGAAGCTTGCTTGGTGGAGCTGATACGGCAATCTATTACACAGTTTTTAAATTTCACGCTCATATTTTTTCTTAGTCGGAAGTTTCTTATTATTTACTTTTTCGACCCACATATCGAAAAACGCATCCGCAAGTTTCTCTTGCAGTTTCATTATCTTGAGTATTTCGGCATCGGACTTGAGCTTTGCTTTGTCTCCGAGCTTCTTTTTGTAGTCCTCTAGAGAAATCATCGATGGTCTCCAATCGATGCAGAGGAGGGCTACCCAAAAGAAAACGCGAAACTAATGGACAGCACATTCCTGTGCTTTTAGAGTCCACCGTTTCGCGTTCCCAATTCGTGTAATCTTGCCGAGTCAATTGGCTTTCTCTTTCGCCAAAAGTGTACAGCTGAGACCTTAAACTAGGTGTGGCTAACAATAGTGATTTATTCGATTGTAGGTGAATTATATCACGGGTCATTTTGACTTGAAAAGTCAGTTAAAAAACTTGAAGAACTGTCTTATTACTTCAAAGCCAAATGTCAGCACTAGTGAACCAAAAATAATTATCACTAACACTGTTATTGAGTCATTGAATAATGACAAAAGCCAACCATTTATTGGCGTATGTTTTGTGATTACATAAAGTAATCCGAAAAGCGCAAGAAATTTAAGCGCATCTTTTGTTTCAGGCATAGTTGAACACTTCTATACCTTGGGCTGGATTACCCCTAAAGCGTATTAATTTGATGCAGAAAGGGACAGCCGAGGTGTTCAACTATAACGGAACCCCGAAGGACTCCAATCATAGAACTCGGACTGCCCCTTTCTGCCTACGATTGGAGAAAGAGAGCGACCTGTTTGACTGGTCACTTCCGTTATAGTTGAACAGGCAAATTATACTACAAAAACGACTTCTGATTAAGCCTTTTTCTTCGCTCCTGCGAGCTTCCTTGCAAAAATTTCATCAAACATTTCTTTGCCCCTTTGCATAGACTCTCTCAATTCATCACTTATTTCATTTCCAGTAGTTTTGAGGGCGAATTCGTCCTTGTATTTTCGTTCTAGCCACCACGCTGAAGCTTGCCAGCTTTTCTCTGAAGCCTTTTCAATATTCCTGATATGTTTCCTTTTGCACTCAATCTCTTTTTGTCTAATTTGTTCTGAAAACTCTGAATTCTGACGCTTCCAAAGTGAAAGGGTGTCCTCGCTTATTCCAGCAAGGACTGAGGCATCACGCTGAGTAAGTCCCTCAGCGATTGCATCGAGAATTATCTTGATTGTGTCAGGAGTAGCCTTGTAAGGCTTCCTGAGGGCAGTTTTAGGCATTTTGAAGAGGTTTCTGTGTTGCCTACACAGAAGAGGTGCTTGTAGACACATTATATCAAAAGTGGTCTGAAAATGGTAAAATTGCCCTATGAGTAGCCAAATGGACAGGCGGTATCTGTCACTTCAGTTTTGGAAAAAGGTGCACGAGAAGAATGGCTCTGAATTTCAGAGCTTATTTTCTGATGTGATGGAAAAAGCTGTCCCTGAGTTTCAAAGGGTAAGACCATACGGAAATAAAGGTGATGGTGGTAACGATGGCTATATACCCAGCAAAGGCATTTACTATCAGATTTATGCACCAGAGAACCCTTTTGATAAAAGTGCGGAAGCCGCCAAAAAGATGGTGGATGATTTTAACAAGCTAAAAAATAGTGGTTGGAGTGAAATTTCAAATATAAAAGAATACCATTTTGTCTTTAACGATAAGAACAACGGGCTAGATATCGTACTTGAGTCTGCACGAGCACAGTTAGCAAGCGAAAATCCTGACATCACTTTCGGTATTCTTTTACCTAGAAAGCTTGAGGAAATTCTCTTAGGTCTAAATAGTGACCAGCTTGTGTCTCTAGGATTTGATGTTGACCAGAGAAAAGCACTTGAAGTATCGAGAGAATACCTTAAGGGATTAGAGGCTGAATTAGACAGAGGTCACGCAAACTTCGTTTCTCAAACCCTAGATACTATGCGTGAGATTGTTTCTTCACAGGGAGACGAAGCGTTGTTGCTTGATTTTGAGCTAATTGAAGCTCGTACACTTCAGCGTCTTGAGAAAGTACCTGAGGCAAAAAAGAAATATGAGGATTTGTATAAAAGATACCCAAAAGATGTTCGAGCACCGCTTTATCTTGCAGAAATTTGTGCAATAGCTGGTGATTATTCTGAAAATCAGAGATTACTAGACGAAGCAAAAGCAATCGACGCTTCTCACTGGCTTTATTTACTTGAAATTCTAGTAAGAAAGAGTTTCCTCAAGGAAAAAGTTTCGATAAGCGAAATAGATACCGATGCTTTTCCTGCTGACGCAAAGATTAAGTCTGATTATTATCGACTTTATGGAAATATCCTGAAGCAATCAGAGGACGATGTAAACGCAACAGCTTTTATTGAAAGAGCACTGTATTTTAATCCTGAAAAAATATCCAACTATGATGCGAAAATTGCGATGGATATCAACAATCTCATATCTGAGACCGATGAGGTCAAAAGAAAGAGTAAAACTGAAGAAATACTTAAGGAAATAAAAGCCACAAACGATAAGTTCAAAGCTTCAGGTAACATTGGTGTTCGCAATCAGGTCTACTTGAATTACAAACAGGCGATGCTTCTTGTTCAGAGTGAGCGCTTGGACGATTTTGCCTCGATAGTTAAAGACACATTTGAACTAATCCTTTCTTGCCATTTTGATAATGTCATTGATGGTATATTGACTGACCTTCTTGCGTTTGCAGGTCTACCAAAAGCAGGATTTGAAAAACTGCTTACTTACTTAGATAAAGCAGAAAGACCTCTGTCAGACGGATTTGCAAAGAGAATGTTTCTCCAATTCCTCGACCAAGGCACTCTTGAAACCAAGGGTAAGGAGTTTTATGCAAGCAAAAAGTTGGATAATTTTGTTGCACTAATCGATGATTTGGAAGAGAAGGACTATGACGGCTTCGTTGCTAAAGTAAAAGATGACCACCAGTTCGCAGTTATGACCTGCATCGCAATTAACCAGCCAGATTTGCGAAAGAAAATAATTGAGGCTCTTCCTGACACTGGGGAAATACACAAAGATAGACTTTATTTACTTTTAGAAGATGAAGCAGGTAATGCTGATGGCGCTTTCGATGTCCTCAAGAAAATGGATTTGTCGAAGATTGGGTATGTTGATAGCCAAAAATTTCTTGGTGTAGCAAAGAAAAAAGAAGCTTGGGACTTTGTCCTAATTTTTGGTGAAAAGATACTCACCTATGAAAAGGAAGCCGACAGAATAGTTCGGATTAAGCTTGAGCTTTTTACCGCTAACTTTAAGCTTGGTCGCTTACCTGAAACCATAAAAATTGGAGAAGAGATACTTGGAAAGAAGGAGTACATAACTCTATTGGACGAGAACAACAAGGCTATCCTATTGTGCCAAACCGTTAGTGCACTCCTAAGGAGAAACACTGATGAAGATAATAAGAAAGCAAAAGAGCTTGTAGAGACATACAAAAATTACCTCTCTGATTTTGAAAGCAATGCTCTCCTTGTTTCAGAAGTGTATTTGAGGCATAACGATGCAAAAACTGCACTTGAGGCAGTTGTGCGTGGCGCAACTCTCGCACGAAGACCGTCTCCACAGGAATATGCTGGGCTTTTTATGGTTTTCAATACCATTGGAAATATCCTTGATATAAAACTGGTGACAGATGGTCAAATTGAGAAAGAAAGATTTGTGAAGTTCAAAGAGGAAGATGGCTGGTATTTTGTTGGTGATGGAGAGTCACTAGATGCACAGCCTATTCCATCGCAAAAACAGAAGGATTACATCGGAAAGAAAGTCGGTGAGAAAATAACAATTGCTAATGCGTATGCTTCTGATAAAAAAGAGAAAACTATAGAGAACATACTGCCCATAGAGAAATATATTATGTGGCAGACTTACCATCATTTCCAAAAACTATCACTCGAAGGAATGTGGGATGCGGCAGTTTCCATCGAAGTACCCCAGACTGAGGATGGTGGAATTGATTTGAAAAATGTCGAGGCTCTAATGAAAGCACAGCAGGAGCGAGGTCAGGAGTTCTTCAACAACTATTGTGACCAGAACTTACCGTTCGCACTTCTTGTTGTAAGTGAAGGAGGCTTTACAAATGCGATTGGAAGAATACAAAACGAGCAGAGAGGCTTTATAAGGATGAGCGATGGAACAATGGCGGAGTTTAAGTCTCAAAAGGATGTTGTCACAAGGATTATCGCCAATAAAGAGCCGTTTTATTTGGACGGTACTTCAGCGTGGGTTCTTGCTGAAACAGGTCTTTTAAGAAAATTACATCCTCATCTTCCAAACATTAAAGTACCTCAGTCTGTCATTAGTTTGCTTTTAGAAATTAAGGACAAACTAAGCTATACCCCTGGACAAGCGGGTCAGATGTTTTATTCCAAAGGAAAAATTGGTTACTCGGAATTAAATCCAGAAGCACGAGATTTAGCTGGAAAAAGAATTTCTGAGACCATTGCATTGCTTGAGTTAAACACAGCAAACATTGGGGTTATCTCTTCTGCAAGCAAGGAAGATGTGTTTTCGGAGCGAGAAATTCCAGCAAGCGTGACTGATGCAACAATTCTTGCTCAAAGGGAAGGTATCCCTGTTCTGACTGAAGATTTCCTGTATTTGCATATGAATGAGCTTGAGACAAAGAAACCGAAGCCTCAATATTTCTCATCTTTCGTTTTAATGCGAGTGCTTTATGAACAGGGTCGTATAAGCTTTCAGGAATATTTAGACTATTTTTCATATCTCGCTTCTTACCGTTTCAGGTTTTTGCAATTTGTTACGCAAGATTTGGAGAAGGCTGTTTTCGGAGATGGAGCAATTACTGTAGTACAAGTAGAAAACTTGAAGAAGCTCCACCTTCCTTTAACCCTTTCAGCAGAGTATGGGGTAAATCCAGATAATGCACTTAAATTGGTGTTTTATTTCATCCTTAAGCTTCTCATAGACGACTCCGTTCCTGTAAGTGTTGTAGAAAAAATTTATACAGAGATTATGTCTACATACCCAACTGATAAGAACAGGGTTTTGCTGGGTCGTGCTTTAATCTCTGCATCAGTAAAGGCAATCAATGAAAATAAGACCATTGTTGTGGGTGCTCACACTCAGGAGAAGATTGATGCGATTGCCCGTGCAAACGAAAAACTCGACCCCTCAGCCTCTTTAATCATCTCTAGCTAGGTATAGTTCTATTACTGATAAGGTAAAGACTTTAGCAGGAAGGTTTTAAAAAGCACCTTAAATCCTAAGCATTTGCTCCAACCATTTCTGAAAGACCAAACTGTCTAAATACGGAGTTCCACTTCAAAACCGTACTTTCCAAGGTGTTCCATTCTAAGTACAATTGGTTCACATTCAGCGATTTATCGCTATCACTATCAGCATTTACCTTGAAGAACAAGGAGATTTTGGTGTCCCGCCAGCGAAAATGGTAAAATGGCTTTATCCATGGAAAGCCTAGCCGAAAAAGAACCGAAAATTGAAGTAAGGGATGCGGTACCTCAAGACGCTGAGGGTATTACCAATGTTTTGTACAAAGCATGGCTTGCAACGTATCCAAATGAAGGAATAGGCATTACGGCTGAGGATGTTGAGGAAACATACAAAGACGCATTCACCGAGGAAAAGATTAAAAGCCAGCAGGAGCGAATTGCGAATACTCCAGAAAATCAAAGGAGGGTTGTGGCGAAGTCAGGTGATTTGGTTGTTGGCGTGGCAACCATGATTAGAAATGAGGACAATAACCAGTTAAGGACCATCTATGTTTTGCCCGATTTTCACGGCAGAGGAATTGGCACAAAGCTGTGGGAAGAGGTAAAAAAGTTTGCTGTACCCGATAAAGACATAATCGTACAGGTGGCAACATACAATCAGAAAGCTCTCGATTTCTATAAGAAGCTTGGTTTCGTGGACACTGGCAAGAGATGGTCTGACGAAAAATGGAGAATGAAAAGCGGAGCAACAATCCCAGAGATGGAAATGGTGATTAAGGCTAAGTGACATGTCTGATAAGAGAAACAGGCGTACGATAATTCATCGAACGGGGAGTGCTTGTCAGCCCCTATTTCACTAAGGGCAACGAGGCTGACGGGCGACCGTCCGACTTTCCAGCAGGAAAGTACGGATAGGTTGATACCCGCGCCTAATTGACTTTCCCTCGCGTTGGAGTAGCTTGAGCTTAGGTCTCCACCGGCATATCGCCACGGAGAAATCCTCAAACTTCTAGTTCTTATGCACGATATTGCCGGTTTTGACTTATCCGAGCATGATGGCATCCTTCGTCCGCTTCGCGGCCACCTGCAGGCGGCCGCGAGCAAGGATGTACCGCTCCTCTTGGAATCATTCACTTCTGATGGGATTTTCGTCGGCACGGACGACACCGAGTATTGGTCGATTGGCGCTCTCGCCGATACTCTCGCAAAGTCGAATGGATGGCGTATGAGTTCCATCGATCTCAAGATCAAAAAGGTCGGAGATCACCCCGGCGTCGCCTTTTTTCACGAGACGCTCAACCATGAGGATTACGGCCCCATGCGCGGATCGGGAACTTTGGTGAAGTGCCCGGGCGGCGAATGGCGGATCGCTCAGTATGCCCTGAGCGTCTCGGTTCCGAACGCCGCGCTCGATAGCAAGGAATTCCTCGAATTTCTCGCCTTGCCCCAGGGCTAGCCGCCACCTCTTCAGGGCGGCTTTTTTATCGATGCGCTCAAATAAAAAAGCCCGTATCTTGTCTGATACGGACTGCCGCTACCTTTTACCAAGTAGAACGGCGACCGCTGCCGCCGAAAAACTTTCGACGCTGACCGCGGCTCTTCCGACGAAGGCGAACTGGCTTGCCCCAAGTGCGGTAAATCGCACGGTGAATGCGGGTGATCATACGGTTTCGTTTATACATCAAAAGCTTCCATATATCAAATATAAAAAAGCACCGTCCGTAGACGGCGCCGCATAGTCTCAAGCTGCAAGGAATATCTCGCCGATCTCGTGCCAGTTCCGTACCCGGCGTTGTATGCGAGTATTGCCATCGTGCTGGTGGTGAGGGTCGAACAGGAAAGCCGGAACAACGCCGTCGACTTCAAGGACCTCGGTAGGGGAGTCGTCGATGAATCCTACTTTTTTACCAGCAAACGACGCAATGAAGTCTCGCTTGGATGCGATCTTCTTGAATTTACCCTCAACAAAATCCCAGACGTGATGGACGCCAGAGATGCATCCGGGCACATGAAGCTCGTTCATGTGCATGACGACCGTTTGGCTCGTCTTTACGCGGGCGGTCACCGTCCACAGCGAGTAGCGCTTTGCCAGAAGAGGCAGGACTTCGCAAATGCCCTCCATGGGCTCTATGCTTGCGTGGTGTTCGATGGAGGTGAGGTAGTTTAGGGTAAGGTCGCGATAGATCTCTTCTCGGGAAGGGATTTTCTCGGGCGGCAGGTACTTCGCCAGGATCTCGTCGATCCAAAAGCTGTCGGCATAGTCTGCGGGTACGGAATTCACGCCGTATCTCCAGTTGATATAGGCCATTTCAGCTAGTTTTGTGCTGAACTTGCAGTTGTCGAAATCAATGAACAGGGTGGGCAGGGTAGGTTCGGTACTCATTTTTTATCACCCTATCATCCGATTGGCTTAAAAGATAGCCGTGTGGCATAGTGTGCCCAGATCAACTCCACCGCAACAACCAATCCATCTGCTGCTTGAAAAAACTGCTCAAAATCCTAAGCGCCATAATCGCTGCCGGCTCTTACGCCTACATGATATGCGCCATCATCCGCGGAACGGGCGAGGGGCTCCTGATCAGCACGTTCGCCCTTTGGTCGATCCTGGCTTGGATCACCACCGTTTCGATGCTGGGCAAGGTTGAAAGATCCGCTCTGATCGTCCCGTGCATCTATGCGACCGGAGCAACCACCACGTCCATCATTCTTGTTTTTAAAGGGCGGTACGGCTTTTCGGGCTTGGACGGACTGACGACGTCCCTTGCCACCTTCTGTATCGTGGCCCTAATCGGGAATGAAAAGACAAAGGCCCTCGTCTTGTCCGTAGCGGCCGGCATGATAGCGGCCGTGCCTTTCATCGCGCTGACATGGCAAAGGCCGGAACACAGCCCGATCATTCCCAATGCCGGATGCCTTGCCGCAAACATCCTCGGGCTGATGGCTATCCCGAATCGGAAGATTGAGTCATGGCTGTTCTATGTGGCGAATATCATGCTCGGCATCGCGCTCGTCCTGCCGTGGCTGCTCATGTTCGTGTGGTAACGGCGCGTCTGACCCAGATTGTTCTGGGTCTTTTTATTTGCCAAATTAAGCTCAATTCGGGCCATCCTCAAACTATTGACTTTTACATATATGTAGAGTATAATATATATTAGAGTGATTGAAAGGTTGGCGACGGTTGAGGATAGCTTCGAAATTGCAAATTATTGTCTTTTCGGAGCTACTCTCAACCAAACTCAGTTCAACCAATCAGTTAACTTGAAAACGAAACTCAGATTTCTTAGCGTCTTGATCGGCAGTCTTGCTTACCTTCATTTGGTGATCATGACAGCCCGCGGTACGGGTGAGGGGCTTTCGCTCACCACCTTTGCCCTCTGGTCGGCACTGGCTTGGATCACCTCCATCACCATGTACAAGCAGAAGGTAAGTCCCGTGGTGCCGGCGATCTTCGCCACCGGAGCCACGGCGACAACCGCGGTTCTCCTCGCAAAGGGACGTTATGGCTGGACGGGTTTCGATACCCTGATCGCCATCCTCGTCTTTCTGTGCGTAGTGCTGTGGATGACCAAAGGCCCGATGTGGGCGCTCGTGCTCTCTGTCGTGGCTGCGGTCATCGCGGCGGTGCCGTTCATCGTTATGAGCTGGCAGTCGCCAGCTACCATACCGATCATCGCGAATAGCGGATTTCTGATCACGAACGTTCTCGCCTTCGCTTCGGCAAAGGAGTGGACGCTCAAGGATCGCCTCTATTCTGGAGCGAACATAATCGTTTGCCTCCTCCTCGTCCTCCCATGGTTCCTTAACCGGTAACTGCTGGCGGCGCGAGAAAATTCAATGGGCCCTCGACGAAAGTCTTGGGCCTATTTTGCTATACTAAAAGCATGAAGAAATCATCGACCCTCATCCTGATACTCACGATCGCCGTCGTCGGATCGCTCGCTTTGATGCTGTTCCCAGATCCAGAGCCGCGTCAGCGTCCCGTCCCGCAGCCGACCACCAATCATGCAGTCGAGCATATCGTGGCCGTTCAGGAATATGTCCAGATGAACGTATCGACGCTCTCTCCGATAAAGGAAACCATGGGAGGGAAGTTTTATACGACATCCGTAGAGGTGTATGCGAAGTCCGGTACGGTATTGTATGAAGATGGGCACAACGCGTATGTCGCTGACTTTACCTATTCGATCGATGCGGCAGGGAGGCCGTCGATCGTGACGTTCAAGGTTCGCCCGTAGGGGAGATGAAAAGCGAAAGCCGCCCTTCGGGCGGCTTTCGCTTTGCTATGCGTTGTATTTCTTGATCAGGGCCTGGAGCTTGTCGATCTGCTCCTCCTTAGTCTTCTCGATCTCTTTCCAGAGGTTCATCATGTCGTCAGAGCCGACCGCTTCCTGCATGTACTGGTTCTTGATGCGCCAAACGCTTTTTGACTCTTGCACTGCCTGATTCATCAAATTAAAAAGGTTGTTTCGGATCATGTGTGTATTGCTAGGCTAATGGATTAAGTATATCAAACAAATCAGGCCGGAACGCTACGCGTTCCGGCCGGTTTGATTGCTGCTCAGCCGAGGTTGAGGTCGAGCTGGGCGGGTTTATCTGTGCGGGGTGGCGGAGGTTCGCTTGCGGGCGTCGGGGGAGTGGTCAGGGATGCTTCATAATTTTGAAGTCTGGCATCCTCGATACGCCGTTCGACTTCCAGCAAGAGGCCTCTTTTCTTTGTGGGAGGAGCTCCTGTCGCTAGCGGCGCTGACGCCACTGGCTGAGGCTGCTCTTTTTTCTTGAAGCGGGGATCAGCTGCTATCAGCTTGTCGATCGCTTGAAGTATTTCCCAGCGGACGATTATGTCGGAGATTCCGTATTTTTTCGAGAATTTCTTTTCAACTGAGAGCCTGTCCTGATTGTTAGGATATCGGGCCAGGTCCTCGACGGCTTCTTTCGCAATATCGTCCGCGCTCGGCACAGTTCTACCTATGCCTTTGATGGCCAGGCGAGTCTGTTGTTGCATTCTGAGCTTCATTATACTCCTTTTGGGGAAAAGCAAATGCCGGGCGCGCGAAGCGCGCCCGGCATTTCGTATTTTGTCTAGAGATCCGACCTTACGCAAACAGGCTGTCCACTACTTCCTTGATATCGGAGCCTTCAGCCTTGCCCTTGAGCTCCTTGGATACAGCTCCGATAAGCTTTCCTGCGCCCGTCTTGTCGGTAACGCCCATCTCGGCCTGCTTTGCGAGGACGATCTTCTTGATCTCGTCCTTTGGCATCGAGGCAGGGAGGTAGGCCTGCAAAATCGCCAGCTCCGCCTTCTCACCCTCAGCGAGCTCAGGTCGGCCGCCCTTCTCGAACTGGTCGATAGAGTCCTTGCGCTGCTTTACGAGCTTCTTGATAGCCGCGAGCGTCTCCTCGTCGGTGCCTTCGGTAGCGAAAGAGCCCTTCGCGAGCAATTCCTTCTGGATTTCAGCCGCGACGCCGCGGAGAACCATGGTCTTTGCCGAGTCCTTCGCGATCATAGCCGCCTTAGTATCTGCCTTGATTATTTGGTGTAGTGTCATAAACCCCATTATAGCGATATACTAATGCCATGCAAACAGCACTCATCATAGTATTCGCCATCCTCATTCTCGCCCTCAATGCCGGAATGTTCTTCTTTATATTGCGCCGAAGCAAGCCTGAGCCGGCCAAGGACGATACGGCCATGAAGCTCCTCCTCGACCAGATGAATAATCTGGCCCATACCGTGGACAAGAAGATCGACCAAACCAACCGCGCCGTAAACGAGAGCATGCGCGACCAGCGCAACGAGTCCCAGAAAATGGCGGGCGAGTCGCACCGCCTCGTCGATCAGTTCCTGCGCGAGATCAAGTCCGTCACGGAAAAAGTGACTCGCGTCGAGGAGACGGGTAAGCAGATGGTGGGCTTTGCCGATCAGCTCCAGGGCCTTCAGGACATGCTCAAGAATCCAAAGCAGCGCGGCGTTCTGGGCGAGTACTACCTTGAGACCCTCCTGAAAAACGTCATGACGCCCCGCGACTACGCTATGCAATACGCCTTCAAGGATGGCGAGATCGTAGATGCCATCGTCCGCATAAAGGATAAGATCATCCCTGTTGACTCGAAATTCTCGCTCGAGAACTATAACCGCATGATAGGCGAGAAGAACGAGTCTGAGCGCGAGCGTTTCAAGAAGGCCTTCGTCAACGACCTCAAGTTGCGCATAAAGGAAACTTCGAAATACATTCGCCCGAACGAGGGGACTATGGATTTTGCCTTCATGTTTATCCCGCACGAGGCTATTTATTATGATCTTCTCGTAAATACCGTCGGAGCGCTGGGCACGCTCGGCGAGGATACCGAGAACCTTATCCAGCGCTCCGTAAAGGAGTACAAGGTCATTATCGTTTCTCCGACGTCTTTCCTAGCATACCTTCAGACTGTCATGCAGGGCCTTAAGGCCATGGAGATCGAAGAGAGGGCAAAGGACATCGTCCAGCGCGTAGGCGAATTGGGCAAGCATATGAACGCCTATCTCGAATACCATAACAAGCTCGGCAACAACCTCTCTACCGTGGTGAATCAGTACAATTTCTCCTCAAAGGAGCTTAAAAAGGTGGACAAGGACGTGCTTCGCGTCACAGGCACAGCGGCCGTTTTGGAGCCCGTAATGCTTGAAAAGCCCGAACAGGACGAATAAAGCTCAGAAAAGCACTCTGGTATTGCGTTTTTAGGCCCAATATGCGATAGTATACCGACAAAAGGGCCATACAGGCCTCTATAATTTAAAAATATGGCTACAACTAAGGCAAAGAACACTGTTGGTACTGACGCTTTCGCGGTTATCGCGACAGGCGGAAAGCAGTACAAGGTCAAGGTAGGCGACATCGTAAAGATCGAGAAGATCTCTGGCGAGCACAAGGTAGGCGACAAGATCGTCTTTGACAATGTCCTCCTCCTCGATAATGCTGGCGAGACAAAGGTAGGCGCTCCTTTCCTCAAGGGAACCACCGTCTCTGCAGAACTCAAGGAGATCGGCCGAAACGCAAAGGTTACCGTAATCCACTACAAGCAGAAGTCTAAGTACTTCAAGAAGTACGGCCACCGACAGCCTTTCTTCTCAGTAGCCATCACAGCAATCGCGTAATACGCGAAAACCCCAAGAAACCGCCCTCCAGGCGGTTTCTTTTATTCTGGGGACTATACCTGTTTACTTTGGGTCGGCGAGGTGCATAATGTGCCTAAAGCTCTGACGCGCCCCATGCTTGCCGTACGACACGGCAACAGCGTCAGTTCCAAGAACCTCAAATTCTTTATGGAAGCGAAATTCCTGAATACCCCGGAAGGCCGTGACGGCGCCGTGCGCGCCATATCGGGCTTTCTCCGTCATGTTTTCAACATCAATCCTGCGTCGATGGCCGAATGCGTAAAGAAAATCGCTGCGGCGCGGCAGCAGGATCCGGAATGGATACTGAGCGCAATCAGCGCCATGGCACTCGATATTTTCGACGAAAGCTGGGAAGAGGCAATATGCCTCATAAAGGGACAGCCCTTCAGGTCGACGGGCCGGCGTCCCGACCTGTGGTTCGAGATCAGGAATCACTTCAGGCTGCAGCCGCACCCTCTGAGGGTGCTTGCCATCAGCCATTCTCAATCGACAGAGCTGCCCGTGCGCGAGCAGTATGCTAACTTCCTTCGGGTTGCTGGCAAGGACGAGCTCAAAGAGGCGGTAGGCGAGTGCCTGAGGCTGATTGTGTCGGAAAAGGCTGCCCAATTGGTGCCTGCCGGAGCTTCTGGTGAGGCTGAACAGCGCAAAGCCGCGGAATGATCCGCGGCTTTTTATTGCTTTTTGGCCATTGCCCGGAATCGGATAATGGGTAGTATGGGTAATAGGAATGAAATTACTTACAAATAGCGATGAAATACTCGCATTGCCGCTAAGTCTCGGCATTCCCCTGGAAATGTGGGGAAAGGACCAGGCGAAGTCCGTCGATCAGTTCGTGGATGAGGTGCTTTCAGGAGAGGCGTCGCTGGAAGTCCGTTCCGGCCGGCTCGTGCGGAAAATCACGTGCGCGGGCATCATGATCCGGTACACCTGCTGGTCCCCGAACCTCAAGCTCGTCGAAGCGCATCAGATTTACAAGAAGCGCGGGTGCAAGAGGACGCGGAACAACTTCGCGGGCCTGAGCGCTATCAGCAGGTTCAATCCGAGGGAGATCGACGCTCGAACTGCCGCCCAGCAGATACTAGGGGAGAGGCTTGGCATCAATGCCAGGTCATATGCACTTGATGAGGACGATCCTCCGGTGATCTGCAAGCCGATGGTCCCGTCGCTGTCCTATCCCGGACTGTACGATGAGAACTCCATCCATGTCTTCTTGTGGAACATGCCGAAGGAGCACTTCAGAGTAGAAGGGTACGTCGAGGAGCAGCAGACCTACCGGACGCACTTTGCCTGGGAGAATCTGTAAAAGCAAAACCGCGGAATAGTCCGCGGCTTTTTTATTCTTGTCTTGCGACTTCGGCTATGGTTCCCGCTCGCTTCTCACAATCAGCTTTCGGGCGACGACTTTCTTGCGGGTGATCCCGGTCCTCGGCTTTGCCTTTGTCGGCAGGGATCCGGCTTCGATGTCCTGGACGAGCTTCTCGAGGTCCTCCGTCTTGTAGATGCGGTAGTTCGACATCGGGTGGCGGGTCGTCGGGAGCTTTCCCGATTTGTCCCAATTGCGAAGAGTCAGGGGAGTCACCCCGAGGAACGTCGCCGCTTCTTTGATGGTCATGAATTTGCCAGACATCGTTTTGAATAGATTGTATACTATAGTATATCATTCACGAATTTATATGAAGCAATACGTAAAGGAGGTCCTCGCCGAGTATACGAAAAGCAACATCCTGGCGATGGCGATAGTGACGCTTGTTGTCGTTATTTTCGTCCGACAGTTCATATTCGAGGGATTCTTCGTAAGCGGCGATTCCATGGCCCCGACAATTTTGGCGGGCGATTTCGTGCTCGTAAACAAGCTGGCATACCTCTGGGACGAGCCTGAAAGGGCGGATATCGTCGTGGCCATTCCGAGGGTCTATCCGGGCAAGGTCGTAAAGCGAATTATAGGCCTTCCGCACGAGTGGTTCATGATAGAAAACAGCAGGGTCGTGATCAAAAACTCGCGCTCGGAAAAAAGCGTCAATCTTGACGAAGGCTACTTGGAGTTTCCTGATACACCCGAGGTTGGCAAGACCAGAACCAACATCGATCCGAACGAATACTTCGCCCTCGGCGACAATCGCAAAGTGAGCATCGATTCCCGAGAATTAGGCATGATAGGAGGTGAAAACATCAAAGGCAGGGTATTTGGAGTCGTTAGTTTCAAAAGGGCTACATATATAGGTTTTTAGAAAATTTCAGAAGTTAAGGTTTATTAAGGTTTATAAAACTATTAAAAACTTTAAGAAAGAAAATAAAAGTTTAGGGGAAGGGTCGAGCCAGGGAGAAAAACGTCAGAGCCGCAGGGTCGGCAGCTGACGTTTTTGCTGCTTAGAAACTTACGCCGATCAGGCTATCCGATACTCATTTTTCCTTGTTTACCGATATCGACTTGTCCCCAGAAAAACAGCCCTTTAAAAAGATCCTCGTCCGTATAATGTTTCAGTCAGTGACGGGGCATCCGATACGGTGTATCGGATGCTAATCGAATCAGAATTTGAAACAAGATCTAGGAAATAACCCCGATAGCAATCATCAGTGGCTCTCCATGTCGGAGGCTGCTTCTCTCACGCCATATTCGGCTGAGTACCTTTCCTTGCTTGCCCGAAAGAAGAAGCTCTCTGCCAAGAAGGTCGGAAAGACCTGGTATACGACCAAGGCGATCCTGGATGAGTACATGAAGCGACAGATGATCCGAAATCAGATCCAGAACGGCAACCTCGCGTCTGTCGGTGAGATCGCCGCGGCCAGTGTCTCGACCAAGGCCGCCCTCGAGGAAGCTGAAACCGCCCACGTCACCGAGATGACCCATACGGAGCTGTTCGCCGCAAAGCCCGAGGCCCCTCAGGCTGACGCCGCCGAGATTGCTGTTCCAAAGCCTCCCGTATCGAAGGTCGACGTTGTTGAGAATCATCCTTTGACAAAGCGCGTCCGCACATTCCATGGCGACCTCAAGTCGTACCTCGACGCTCTTCATGGCATCACGGAGGCACCCGAGGCTCGTGTCGAGATCAAGCCTATCCAGACTCAGGACGTTGAGCCCACTGCGGCTCTCGGTATGCCGAAGCTTTCGTTCAAGAGCATCGATCGATCGCAGCCATCTACTCCTGCTCAGGCAGAGAGCCCAGTATCTTCGTTCCTGAAGCTCACGTTCTCGAATCCGTTCACCGCTCACAAGAACATCGAGCAGCCTGCGGCGCCGGTCTCGAAGATCCAGCACATTCCTGTTCCGGCAAAGCCAAAGGCGGCGCCGACTCCTGTAGCCCCGAAGGCAGCAGCTACTCCTGTTCACGCGCATTCAGTTTCTCGAGAGTCGACAAGCCTCGATTCGATCGCCCTTACCCTCGCCGAGATCTCGCGAAAGGTCGAGGCGCTTTCGCTCGCTCAGGCCTCGGCCCCACGAAACGTGGCTCCTGTATCCGAGGCTCCTGCAGTGCCTTCGGACTTTATGGCTGCCTTGGACGAGAAGTTCTCCTCGCTAGGAATCGCCCCAGCGCAGCGCAATATCGTCTCGAGGTCGTTTATGACAGTCTTCGGCCACAAGGCGCTGGCTTTCACGACTATTGCCGCAGTTATCTTCTTTACCCTTTTCCCGACGCCTTTCGTTCACGGATTCTTCGACAAGACTATCGGCGCAGCCAAGAAGTTCGTTACGAATGCCAATACGGTCATGGGATTCCGCCCTGGAACTCATGAAAACGAGATCTTGCTCCTCGACAAGGAGGGAAATATCTCGATCATGGGCCACGTAGAGACCGACGGCCAGTTCAGGTCATATGCGCAGGATGGCATAGCGCCGATCGTCGTCGATTCCCGAACCGAGGTAAAGAACCTCAATACCGAGATGGTCGGAGGCAATAGGGCTCAGGATTTCACCCTTGCGTACGTTACGAAGAACGGCAACGTTACTACTGAGGACGTCTATTTTGAAGGCGCGGTCGAGGTTGGCAAGACGCTGCTGGTCAAAGGCGCTACCAAGCTCCTCAATAACCTGTCCGTGGACGGGAATCTTGCCGTATTCGGCGATGCAAAGTTCTCAAAGACCCTTACCGTAGAGGGCCCCGCATTCTTTGAGGCCGTCATCAATACGAAGGGCATCAATTCTACGGGCATCGCGGCCCTTGGCTCGATCACGTCTACCGGCAATGTCTCGTTTGGCAAGAATGCCTATGTCCGAGGCTCTTTGGATGTCGGCGGCACGGTAAACGCCGATCAGGGCCTCTTCGACAAGGGAGGATACGATGGCGATTTCTATGCGGGCGGCAAGATCGACCTCGGCAGCGCAAAGAAGACCCTTACGATCAATTCGAAGAACATCACCGTAGACAAGAGCGGCAATATGGCCCTCGCAGGCTCTTTGGAGGTTGCCGGCGACATCACGTTCGGAGGCAATATATATGGGGACATCGATTTCACCGGCACGACCACTATCGATAACTTCTTCTCGAGCACGTCTACCATCACGAATCTTATCGCCGAGTACGCGTCGACTACGAACTCGACCTCGACAAACCTGTTTGCTACGACAGCTCATATAGTGAATGGCCTTATAGAGAATCTCACCTCGACTGTTGCCAATATCACGTCGCTTATTGCGAGTGACATTACCGTAGGCGCTTTGACCGCGACAAATACGGTTGCGGTCAACTCGACCACCACGAACGCCACGTCGACCAACCTGTTCTCCGAGAACGGCCACTTCACGAACTTGAGCGCGGACAACCTCACGTTCAACAGCCAGAGCGTCTTGAACGGTACCACGACAAACTCTACGTCGACTACTATATATAGTGAGACCATCCGAGCGAATTACGCTGAGATTATCGACGCGGTTATCACCAACCTGACTGCGGCAAGCGGAACCATCGCGAATCTTGCGTCCACGAACGCGTCTGCGGTCAACTCGACCACCACGAACTCGACCTCGACCAACCTGTTCTCCGAGAACGGCCACTTCACGAACCTGAGCGCGGACAACCTCACGTTCAGCAGCCAGAGCGTGGCGAATGGTACTACGACTAATTCGACCTCGACGAATCTCTATTCGACGAACGTCGTTTCGATGAACAGCTCGACTACGAACGGTTTCGTTCAGAATCTTACCTTCGGCAATGCTACCGGCACTAATGCGACGACCACATCGCTCTATTCGACCGTATTCAAGACAGTGTTCGGCTCGATCGATACTTTCACGTCGATGCTTGCCGATATCGCTAATCTAAACGTTATCAACTCGACCACCACGAACGCGACCGCGACTAACGCATTCGCGACGAATACGGTGTCAGTCAACTTCAATGCGACAAACTCGACTACTACGAATGCGACATCGACATCGTTCTTCTCGAACGTGTTCCGCGCGATTGCGGGCACCATAGACACGTTTACCTCGACTCTCGCTTCGATCTCGAATCTTACCGTAATCAATTCAACAACGACCAACGCCACATCGACGAATCAGTTCGTCTCGAATCTCGCCTCAGTTAGCGCGTCTTCGACGAATTCCAGCGTGGGCTTCGGAACAACCACAAATTCGACCTCTACGAATCAGTTCGCGACGAATCTCACCGCGACCAACGGAGCGATAGACGACTTGGTCTTTAATAATGCTACGGGATCTAACGCGACTACTACGTCGTTCTTCACGAGCGTGTTCCGCGCGATCTCGGGCACTATAGACACGTTCACCTCGACCCTCGCCACCATCGCGGGCCTCAGCGTTACGAACTCCACGACGACGAACGCGACCTCTACGAATCAGTTCGCTGTGAATTTTAACGCGACAAATGGAAGCGTTTCGAATTTGGGCTTCGGAAACGCTACCGGCACCAACGCGACTACTACCTCCCTCAATACGGGTAGCCTGACTGCTGCAAGCAGTACTATCGCGAATGGCACAGTCGCGAGCCTCAATTTTACGAATTCAATCGGAACTAACTCGACTACCACGAACTCTACATCGACGAACCTCTTTGCGGAGAATCTCTCTGTCGTGAACCTGACCCTATTGAACTCGAGCTCGAGCGGCGCGACTATCGGCGATCTCAATTTCAACAATGCGACAGGAACTAACGCGACCACCACGTCGTTCTTCACGAGCGTCTTCCGCGCCGTGACGGGCAGCATCCAGGACTTCACCTCGACCCTCGCCACGATCGCGGGACTGAACGTCACCAACTCGACCACCACCAACGCCACGTCTACGAACCAGTTCGCGACGAATCTCAACTCTACTAATTTCAACTCGGCTAGCGGAAGCGTAGGGAATTTGAGCTTCACGAACGCTACGGGCACCAATGCGACTTCAACAAACCAGTTCGCGACTAATTTCACCGCGACCAACGGAACGATAGATAATCTGGTCTTTAATAATGCGACAGGTGCCAACGCGACGACGACCTCGTTCTTCACGAGCGTCTTCCGCGCTTTGTCTGGTTCGATTCAGAATTTCAGCTCGACCCTCGCGACTATCGTCGGATTGGATGTCACCAATTCGACCACTACTAATGCTACGTCGACAAATCAGTTTGCTTCGAACCTATCATCAACAAATTTTACGGCTGCTAATGTAAATATCGATTTTGGAACCACGACTAACTCGACCTCTACGAGCCTTTTTGCCAACAGCGCCGTTTTCGGCGGAGCGACTACCACGTCGTTGAATACTGGCAGCCTTAATGCGGCAAGCGGAACGGTCTCGAGCCTCAATTTCGCGAATTCGATCGGTACGAATTCAACGACGACCAATGCAACGTCTACGAACCTTTTTACTGAGAACCTCACCGTGGTTAATCTCAATCTGGTCAATTCGAGCTCGAGCGGGGCGACGATCGGCGACCTCAATTTCAACAACGCGACGGGAACTAGCGCGACAACCACGTCGTTCTTCACGAGCGTCTTCCGCGCCGTGACGGGCAGCATCCAGGACTTCACCTCGACCCTCGCCACGATCGCCGGCCTCAGCGTGACGAACTCCACGACGAC
>DASWWW010000003.1:0-165401 GCA_036400935.1 Minisyncoccota bacterium | reverse complement strand
TTTACGAACACTTCCTGCGGAATATTGATATCGCCCTGGCCGCGCTCGAGCATGCGCTTCTTTCCTTCCTTCTGGATATTCCAGAGCTTCTTCTTTCGGCTGATATCTCCTCCGGAAAGGTGCGCGGTAACTGTCTTCTTCAGCGCCGCGAGAGTTCGCGACGAAAGGATGCGTCCGCCGGCCTTGCCCTGGATCTTGGTAACGAAGAGCTGCTTTGGCAGTATCTTCTCGAGCTTCTCTACTGCTGCCTCAGCCTCCTCGTACGCCTTGCCGCTCGCCACGATACGGGTAAATGCCGGAACAACCTCCTCGCCGATCAAAATATCGAGTCGGAGCACATCCGCGACTTTCATTTCCGTAGGCGTATACGAGATAGAGGCATAGCCCTGAGTAACGCTCTTTACCACGTCGAAGAAATTGCGCATGAGCTCGCGCAAAGGCATGTCCACCGTAATGGCGGTCCTGCCCGCTCCCCACGTATCCATGTTCGAGGCATTGCCCTCGTGCTCGAAGATGATCTGCGTCAAAGCGCCGATATAGTCGTTCGGAGTGATGATCTTGAGCTTTACCCAAGGCTCCTCAATGCGGGCGATGTCCACCTCGTCCGGGAAAAGCGGCGGCGAATAGACGACTTCCTTCTTGCCGTTCTTGAAAGTGACCTCATAGGTGATCGAAGGCGTCGTGACGACGAGATTGAGGTTGAATTCGCGGCGCAGTCGCTCGGTGATGATCTCCAAGTGGAGCATTCCGAGGAATCCGCAGCGGAATCCGCGGCCGAGGGTGCCCGAAGACTCCTCTTCGTATGTAAATGCCGAGTCGGACAGAGAGAGCCGTCCGAGGGCCTGGCGCAAGAATGTGAGATCGTCCTGGCTTTCGGGATAGATAGACGCCCAGACGACTGGGAACGGCTTCATATATCCCTCAAGGGCCGGCATGTCAGATCGCGGGAACGTGATAGTATCTCCCACCGACGCGACGCCCGGCTCCTTTACGCCGGTTACGATGTATCCGATCTCTCCGGCGGACAATGATTCGCGCGGAGTCTCGTCCGGCGAGAAAATACCGACCTCGTTAGCGATAAAGGTCTCGTCGGCGACGCGGAATGCAAGCGTATCGCCCTTTTTGACGGAGCCGTCCATGACGCGGGCGTACACGGTCACGCCGCGGTGGTTTGAATATTGGAAATCGAAGACGAGCGAGCGGAAATCCTTGGCCTCGGTCGAAGCAGCCTTCGGAGCAGGCACGCGACGGACCAACTCGCGGAGCAATTCCGGAACACCCTCGCCCGTCTTGCCCGAAACGCCGATGATGAGGTCGAGATCGATATTCAAAAGCTGCGCGATCTCCATCTTTACCTCGTCGACGCGCGCCAAAGGCGAGTCGATCTTGGAAACGACAGGAATGATGACGAGGCCCGACTCGCGCGCCATGTTGAGGGTGGTCAAAGTCTGCGCCTGAACGCCCTGAGTGGCGTCGACGAGGAGGATCGATCCTTCCACGGCCTTCAGAGCGCGAGAAACCTCGTACGAAAAGTCGATGTGGCCCGGAGTATCGATCAGGTTCATGGCATACTCGATGCCGTCCATGACGTACTTCATGCGCACGGGCTGCATCTTGATGGTGATGCCGCGCTCGCGCTCGAGCTCCATGGAGTCGAGTACCTGCTCCTGCATCTTGCGCTTCTCGATCGTGCCGGTGATCTCAAGCAAACGGTCGGCAAGCGTAGACTTGCCGTGATCGATATGGGCTATGATCGAGAAATTTCTAATGCGCGAGATATCCATAGGTCAGCTCAAAATACCACATTTGCCGTAAAAACGCCAGTTTTGGCCCTATTTTGGCCTCTTGCCCACTACAAAGGAAGCTTGTCGAGAGATGCCCTATCCACCTTCCACACTTTCTGATGCAATGCGCCCCAGACGTCCTTGAGCTCCTTGCTGCGCACGATAGCGAGTACGATGACTATGGCGATTATGCCCACGATACCTGCGCACAGACCCTGCAGGAAGATTCCATGAACGGTCGCAAGATCGAACACATCGTCGAATACGCGAAGCGATTTGTATGCGGCAAAGCCTCCGATTATCGAAGCGCTGAGCGAATGGAATGTCGTCTTGAGCACAGGATACGTGAATCCAGGGAATTCCCGAGCAAAAGCCCTCCAGTGAAGGAACAGATTGAGAAATATGCCCAAAGAGAACGCCAAAGGCAGCATGAGGACCGTGGTATCGGCCGATCCCTCAACGCGCAGGATCGACTCGACGAAATATCGGAATGCCGGCACGGCGTGGAAGAGCTTTGTGAGGCCGAAGCCGAGCGCCACGGTCACGATCATCGACGAGACGTTCATGAGGAGGGGCTTCGCCGTCTTTCCCTCGGCATAGAACGAGCGGACAAAGAGCAAGATAAGGCTCTGGCCCACGGTAGAAACCACGAAGAGAGCAAGTGCCGCCGCGGTGATCCTCGTATCAGACCAGGTGAACTCTCCGGAGCCGAGCACGGTACGAACGATCTGCGCGCGCAAGACGATAAAGAGCACGGACAGCGGTACTGACCAGAATATTACATGTTGCGCGGCCGAGATCATCTTGCCTACGAATACGTCCCTCCTGCCCTCGCCCATCAATCGCGCAAGCATCGGGAAAATGGCGGACGAATAGCTTACGCCGATAATAGAGAGAGGCACCGACTGCAGGTTCTGCGAGAGATTGAAGATCGAGATCGATCCCGCGCCCAGAAATGATGCGAACGATATGAGCGCGAGATTCGTCAGCTGCTGCGACGACATCGTCACGGTGCGGGGCACGGACAGCCGGGCAACCTTCTTTACGTGAGACCAATTGCAGCGCCACGTGAATCGCGGGAACAGGCCGTCGCGGATGACGAGAGGGATCTGCGTGAGCGAGAGCATCAAAGCGCCGAATACAACGCCCATGGCAATGCCCGTAATGCCCATCGACGGCAAGAGGAAGACGATGCCAAGGATGATGCCTACGTTATAGAGCGGCGAAGAGAGCGCGTAGACCATGAACCTGTTCTGAATCTGCGTGATCGATGCGAAGAAGTTCGAGAGGCCGAGCAGGGCCGGAGACAGGAGCAGTATGCGAGAGACGTGGACAAGCTCGCCTCCTAGCCCCGCCTCAAAGAGCCTTGGGAACAGCATCCTCTGGATAGGTTCCATGAATGCGAACGCGACAGCGCAGACGACGAGTATAAGCAGCGAGAACGCCGAGAAAAGGCCCTGGATAGACTCCTTGAGCTCAGACTCCCCTTTCTGCCTCGACTCGATAAGGAACGGCACGAGGATCGACGTCGACACGAGCGACGCCACAGCGATAAAGATGAAATCCGGCACGCGGAACGCCGCATAATAGACGTCGAGCTCCGGGCCAGCTCCAAGCATGTGCGCGAGAAGCCTGTCGCGGACAAGGGCGAATATGAGCGACGCTATCGACGATAAAGCCAAAAGATAAGCGGCTTCATGGAGCCCGCTTATCTCTTTGCCTACGAATGATAGTATTTTTTTGACCATGCCCTAGCCCTGCCGGTTATATCGTCTCCTTCGTCGATGCCTCCTTGATCGGCAAGTCCGTCTTTACGGGATTGGTCGATGCCGGAATCGGCGCCTTGCCCGCCTCGAGGTTTGCGATGATGGCCTTGATATCCTCGTTCTCGGGATTTGTCTGCTCGAGCTCCTTGAACTGCTGGAGGGCGCGGGCCGAATCCTTGTTCTCGTAGTAGCTCAGGCCGAGGAAGTACTTTGCATTCGCGTACTGAGGATTGAGGGTGACCGCCCTTTCGAGAGCGACGACGGCGTTGCGGTAGTTCTTCTGGTTGTAATAGAGGATGCCGAGCTGGAAGAAGATGCCCGAATCGTTCGGATAGAGGGTTGCTACGGCCGAGACGGAGTTGATAGCGTTCGCGACGTCGTTCTCAGAGATCTGGATCTGAGAAAGGAGGAAGATCGCGTCTGCGTAGTCATTCTTCTTCTCGAGCGCCTTCGCGATGTAGTCCTTGGCTGCCTTGTTGTCCTTCTTGGCAACCTCCAATCGGGCGAGGACGAGGTAGATCTCAGGGCTTGTAGGGTTAACGGCAAGAGCGGCCTCGTACGCCTTCTTTGCGCTGTCGTATGCCCCCTCGATCTCGAGAGGAACGATTGCCTCGAATATCCTGCCGAGAGCGAGATGGTTCTGGTAGTTGGTCGGATCGTACGCCACAGCCGCCTGAGCAGACTGGATGGCTACGCCAAGGAGCTGCTGAAACTGGGTCTGCGCCTCCGACTGCGCGATCTTCGTATCCTGGAAGAGATTGTTGATCTTTACGAGGTAGAGCTCGGAGAGCGACTGGTAGTACGCATCGTTAGGAGCGAGGGTAATCGCCTGCATGATTCCCTTCTCGCCCTTCGCGAGGTCGCCCGACGCGTTGACCGCGATGACGCTCTTCTGGAAATAGACGCCGGCAAGGACCTTTACGGTCACGAAGTACGCGAACGACACCGCGCCGATGAGGGCAAGAATGGTAAGCAATACCGATACGAAGCTAGCCGCAGGCTTGTGAAGCACCGAGAGGCTCTTTACGCCCACGATCTTATCCTCGCGCGCAGCCGCGATGAAGAGGCCGGAAAGGAAGAGCGTGAGTACCCAGACAGCCGCCGAAGGCACGTAGATCACCGAGAAAATCCAGAGATATGCGCTCGCGAACAGCGAGGAGAGAACGAGATAGCGAGTAAAGTGAGACGCGCTCGGTCGGAGGAGGGCCTTTAGGGCCAATGCGATGAAGAGGCCCAAGAAAAGCACGATAGCGATAGTTCCGACGAGGCCTGTAGTCACTATAAAGCTCGGGATGAATCCGATGCCGTAATTGAAGTCGACGTTCCAGAAGAGCGAGGAGTTTATGCCTTCAGGCTTGTGCATGAGCCACTCCGAGACGAAGCGGTTCGTGCCGACGCCGAATACGGGATTCGAAGAGAGCGACGACTGGGCGACATCCATAGTCGCCGACCATGACGGGCGAACCTCGACCTGCGACGTGCCGAGCTGATCCGAAATGAGGCCGCTGATCTTTGACCCGGCAAAGATAAAGAGCACAGAAAGGATGAGCACCGCCAGGGCGTGATACGGGATGCGCGCGCCGAGCTGCCCTTCTTCCTTGTCGAAAGATAGCTTGTAGACGAAGAAGATGAGCGAGAGCGCCGCGAGCGAGATCCAGACCGGCGAGAAGTTGACCACGACGAGCATGGCGAGCGAGAGCACAAAGCAGACGTATACGAGCGACCGGAAAAGCCTGGTAAGCGTGGCCCTCTCGAGAGTAATGAGCGAGAGCAGCGTCGTAAGGCCGAAGAAGATGCCGAGATCGTTCCACTTGCCGATCATGTTCGACGTCGCCGAAGTGAAAACGCCGAACGAGAGAGCATCCGCGCCGAATACGAATCGGACAAGGTGGAACAGCGCGACCAGGAAGAACGAGCCAAGGAGCGTCGCGTAGGAATAGAAGACCTGCTCCTTTGACCTCGTCACGAGCGGCACGAGGGCAAAGAGCACGAGCGAAGGCAGGAAGAACGAGAGGGTACCCAGCTCGAATCCGCTGCCCGCCAAGGAGACGCCCTGGTTAGCGGAAAAGATCGCCGAAGCGGTGTAAGCGATAGCGAGAACGCCGGCCGATGCGTAGAAGAGTGATCGAGGAGCCTCGAACACGCCATCTTTCAATCGAGCTACGGCCCATATGATGAACGCCGCGATAACACCATAGAGGATGAATGCGGCCTTGCCCGCCTGCAGAGGCACCGCGAGCGACGGGATAAAGAATATCGGCGCAAGGAAAAGCATTGCCTGAAGGATGATAAAGGCCGCCCTGTCCAGGCCGCTAGTGTGTGATGACATCGTGGTGCTCGCTTAATAAGTAATGGAGACAGTATATCAGAAAACGATCGCGCTCCCCGACTGGATTTTATCCCCAAAATAGCGTAGAAATAGGTTGCCTGTACCAGGCAGTCGCTCCACGGCTTCGGCCTTGGGGAGGAAAGTCCGAACACATCCGCAGCAATGCGGAGGATCGTAGCGGGTAACGCCCGTCGGAAGCAATTCCAGAGGTGCGAACAGAGACGCCGGAGCCCGAAAGGGCTCGGTATCCTTCGGGATAAGCTTCATGGAGACATGAAGGTGCAACGGCAAAATCCTTACGTATGTGCAAGGCCGTGTCATCCCGGGTCAAACCCGGATGAAGTGCCGCTCGAGGTCGCCGGCGACGGCGATCCCAGATAAATGACCGCCATGCCGCAAGGCAACAGAATTCGGCTTATCGGTACAAGCAAATGAAAAGCTCCGCCCTAAAGGCGGAGCTTTTGCTGAAGAGCCTGCCGACCTACCGCAATGCGAGCACGCTCATGGCCATGACCGCGACAAGGGCCACGACCGCTACAATACCGACGATGCTCCAGATAACAAGAGTCTTGCCGTACTTCGCCTTCTCGGCATCGGTTGCAGGGTTGGACTCCTTCGCCGCGCGAGCCTGCTTGTACATGAAGTAGCCGTAGGTGAAATAAATCGGGAGGAAGACGGTGTAAGCAAGAATATCCGAAACCGTCGTGTAAACGACTTTGCCGAAAGTGAGAGGAGCCCTGTCGGATATGATCGTGAATATAGTTGTCATATCGTTCGTAGCGATCAGGGATGCTACAGCAAGGATAGCCAAGATAAAGACATAGAGCACGATGCTCGCCAATCCGAAATAGACCGACTTCTTGAAGACCTCCATCGCCTGGCCCTTTGCGTACGCCATGCTCTGAACCAAGGATGCCATTCCCCTCTTGCCTTCCAAAACCATTACATAGAGGGCAAACACGACGTAGATTCCGAGGATAATGCCCGGCACGATCAATGCGACCAATCCACCGCTCGTAACGAGACCGCTCAGGATGCTCACCCAAAGCATCGGGAAAAAGAGAGCGAATCCAAGCTTGTATACCGCCTTAACGTTGACCGCCTCATTCTTGTCGAGAGAATCGACCGACTTGATGACGGCAATCTGATTGACGATGCCGACAACTCCGGCCGCAATACTGAGGATGATCGTAACGAGCGCGGCTACAGCAGCCAATGGTGACGCGCCGTCAAGGACCGGCAGCAAGGCAGCTATGATAATAGTGAGCCCGGACGGGATAAGGCCGATCATAAAGAAAGCCTTTGCGTGCTTCTTATAGAATGCGAGAGCCTGCGCAAGGATCGAATAAGATGTCGGCCAAACTGCCTTCGCCGCGACTGGCGCAGCTACCGTCTCTGACTGTGGTACTGGTTCCATATTTGTATTGATGAGTAATTAAGGGTATTAAACCACAGAAAAACCGCCCATGCCACGGCGGTTATCGGGTAAAGATTTTCTTGAGGATGTCGCTGTCCACGACCTCTTTTGCGGAACCGCTAAAGGCGACCTTGCCCTTGTCCATGACATAGGCGCGCGAGGCTATAGCCATAAGGGATTTCAGGTTGTGCTCTACGACCACGACGGCAATGCCGCGGCGCTCGTTTATCTCCTTTATCTTGGCAAAGACCTCGAGAACGACTTTCGGAGCAAGGCCGAGGGTCGGCTCGTCGAGAAGGAGGACTTTCGGGTCGATCATCAGGCCTCGGGCAATGGCGAGCATCTGCTGCTGGCCGCCGGAAAGGGTTCCTGACTTCGCCTTGATCTTTTGCTTGAGCACAGGGAAGAGCTCGAGCACTTCATCGACACGCTTTGCGACGAGCTTCGTATCCTTTACTGAATATCCGCCAACCTCGAGATTCTCTCGAACGGTCAGGTGCTTGAAGACGCGCCTGCCCTGCGGTACAAATGCCACGCCGCGCTCGACCATCTCGTGTGAGAGGGGCTTTATTGCCTTCTCGCGCCATACAACACGGCCCGATTCGATCGGAGCAATGCCGAAGAGCGCCTTGAGCACGGTAGACTTACCCGCGCCGTTCGGGCCCATGAGAGCGATGACCTCTCCCTCATCAATCTGAACAGAAGCCCCATCAAGAGCCTTTACTCCGCCGTAATGGACGGACACGTTATCGAGTTTTAGGAGGATTTCCTTTTGCATTTATTTAACTTCGACGAATTTATCCCCTTTTACCTGCTTTATCACGAATCCGAGATCGGAATTTCCCTTGGCATCGATCGAATACGTTCCCATCAAGCCCTTCCTGTCCTGAACTTTAGTCGAAAGCCACGTCTGAACCTTGGCGCTGTTGTCGCCAACCGCATCGATTGCATCAGCGATCATCATAATCGAGTCGTATGCAGAGGCGGCATGGAAAGGAATAAGTGGATCTGCCTTGTATGCATCCTTATATTTCTTGAAGAAAGCAATCGTCGTTGCCGAATTTGCATCGTATGCGGGATCCGCGAAATAAGCGCCTTCGAACGAGCCGACAATTCCCTTGGCATCCCCATTAGTTATGAATGTGAAGTCAGAGAAAAGCGGAACAACGATTCCCGCCTCTCGAGCCTGCTTTATAAACTTCGCGCCACCTGTTCCGGTCTGAGACAGGACAAGCGTAGCGTCAGGCTTCGAAGCCTTAACTTTGGCTACGATAGTTCTGAAATCCGACGTTCCTGGCTGAAATTCCTCAGAGGACGCGATCATTCCGCCCAATTCCTTGAAAGACGCTTCGAATGTCTTCTTTATGTCGAGAGTGTATTCGGTGACTTCGGAGATCGTGGCAACATTCTTGTATCCAAGTCGAAAAGCGGCTGAAGCCAAATCCCTACCCGCGAGCAAATCCGAGTTCGCTGTCCTGAATACATAGTCTCCGGCATTGTCGACGTTCGAACCACCAGTGACCGGAGTTAAATAAACCGCCTTGCCCTGATTTACCACAGGCGCCGCTGCCATGGTTCCATTGCTCGAGGTTCCACCGATAATGTACTTAACCTTATCGACGTTCACGAGCTTCTGAGCCGCGGAAAGCCCCGCTTTGCTGTCGAGGCCGGCATCTTCGATCACCAACTCGACAGTCCGGCCGTCTATGCCGCCGCGAGCATTGATTTCCTCGACAGCAAGCTTCGAGGCATTCACTATATTCTGGCCCAACGCCGCCCAGTCGCTCGAAAGGATCGTGGAGACGCCAAGCTTGATCGGCTCGGTCGATACAACATCTTTTTTGCTGCTCGCAATAATACCCCAGACGATAAGGATCAGAACTACAGCGCCCGCAGTTATTTTAAGAACTTTGCTCATAGACTATTTATTCTCGCTAATAACGATCCTTCCATCAACGACCTTGCTCAATGATATCGTTCGGTCGACTTCGCAGTCGTCATTGAACGAGACGGTTCCAGTAATCGCAGGATAATTCTTGAGCTTGCTTACGTATGCGCCAACTTTGGCAGGGTCGTCACCGACCTCCTTGATTGCATCGGCGATAATGTAGATCGAATCGTATGTAGAAGCGGCGAAGAATGTCGGATCGGAGTCATAGAGGGCGCGGTAATTCGCCTTGAAATCCTTTACCCGCTTGCTGTCAGTCGCTTTGTCGGTCTTGGCGTACTCGTAGTCGATGAATTCGATGCCGTTTGCGAGCGAGAGATTCTTGAAAGCAGGATTGTTGATTGTGTAGTAGTCAGTAACGATCGGTTTGTCGATACCGAGATCTGACATCTGCTTGAACATGGGCTCGATAGTATTGAGCACCTGTTGCATGACAATGGCGTCGACTTCCTTGAGCTTCGCCTTTATTTTGGCGAGATTGGTTCGATAGTCGCCCGAGCCAGAAGCGCTATAGAATTCCGAAACGACAACCTCCCCGCCCTTTGCGGCAAAAGCCTTGGTAAATTCATCATAAAATCCGCGTCCTGACTCGTTCTCAGGATAGAAAGTCGCGACCTTCTTATAGCCTTTCGCCACGAGAGCGTCAGCGATAGCCGGCCCGAAATTCTTCGCGGTAAGGGCGATGCGGCACGTGCGATTATCGCCATCAAAATACGACGGGGCTGTAGCACCAGGAACCATCATGAAATTGCCGTCAGCGACGGCCATCGGTCGGATAGGAGCTGCGACAGGCGATCCGTCGGCGATAATGAACTTGATACCCTTCTGCCTGAGAGCCTGATATGCATTTACGGCTGTCTTTGCCTCATACTGAGCGTCCTCCATGACAACCTCGAACGGTCGGCCATTAATTCCGCCAGCGTCATTGATTTCCTTTACGGCCATCGCGGTAGCGTTCCTCTGAAGCTCGCCAACGAGAGCGACTGGGCCGGAGAGAATATAGGCGCCCCCGATCTTGACCGGGCCCTGAGACGTTACGTTCTTTTTCTGGGCGGCAGAAATGCCCCAAATCACGAGAATGATAATGATAATCGCTCCTATAACTTTCGTCGCTTTGGTCATACGGAATGTATAGCTAATAATGGCTGGCTTAACGATAGCAGATGGATGCAAAAACGCGAGATGGTTGTCCACCTCGCGTCTTTGATCGCTTAGCTAATTAGCGCAGATCCCTTACGACCCAGGCGCCGCCGATGATGTCGCCGCGAGCGTCAAAATCGTACTCTTTGGCAAAGCCCTTGTAGTCGGTCTCGAACCTGAGATATGAGGCAAGGGTCATTTCATCCCTATTCCTTATCGCGTCCACGAGAAGCATGAGAGAATCGTACGCGCTGTCGGCATAAGCAGGAGCCAGCTTGCCGTAGGCTGCCTCATATTTCGCCTTGAACTCCTCGGAAGTTTCGGGCGCAAGCGCGTATACGCCATTATCTATCTTCAAATCACCCTTGACCCTTTCGACAGCGGTAGTGACCGACAGTATGTCTACGGGAATCTTCTGCTCCCTGACTTTCTTGAGCATCGAGAATATCGCCTGCTCGTCATCCACCTCGAAAAAGAGAACATCTGCCTTGGCAGCCTTCACCTTCGAGAGCGCCGAGGCGATTGCCGACGAGTCCGCACCATAAGGGATCTCTTCGGAAAGCACGATCTCGGCGCCGGCGTCCTTGACCGCCCTCTGAACGCCGCTGCGCACAACCTGATACCACGATCCTTGTCCACTGATCACAGCCACTTTCTTCTTGTCCCTCTCGGATATCCACTCTGAAAGCACAGGAAGCATTTTCTCGATCTTTGTCGTCGTATAAAACGCGTAATCGCTCCGAGCGTTCACGTATTCGGAAGTATTTGCGGGCATAACGGTGACAATTTTCAGGCTGTCGGCAACTGGAACGCCGGCATCCGCCAAATAGCTCCAGGTCGGCCCGACAATCGCCTCCACCCCCTGAGCCGCGAGAGCATTTATGGAGCCAACGACATTTTTCGGCTCAGTCTTGTCGTCTTGATAAATTATCCTAACTTCGATCCCCTCCGCCTTGAGGTCTGCCCGCGCGAGCTCCAAGCCGCTCTTGATGCTCTCGCCATCCTGAACAGCCGCGCCCGAAAGCGACAGGGCCGCGCCAATGACGATCTCCCTGTCCTTATTGGCGTTCGAGCCTCCGTTTGAAATAATCAAAATCGCTATGACCGCGACACTACCTGCTATGTACAATATTCTTTTCATATTGTGCACTATAACACTTGTTTTTTTAGTGTCAGTAAATTATGATGACATAATTACAGACAAAAATAGCCATCAAATAAGGCTCAAACGGAAACAATGTCACAAATTATTGACAACAGCGCAAAGGACGAGATCTTTTCTTCTCTCAAGGAGCTTGGATTGAGCAGCAAAGAAGCAAAGGTCTACACCTCCCTCCTGTCGCTCGGCGAGTCGGGTTCGACCGCCATCGCGAAGGATAGCGGCCTGCACAGGCAATTCGTCTATGACACGCTCGTATCTCTCGAGAAAAAAGGCCTGACCGGGCACACTATCGTCAAAGGCAGGAAAAGATTCTTCCCCTATCCCCCATCAAAGCTCGGCGGCTTCTTCGAACACAAAAAGAGGATCGCCGATAGCGTCGTGAGACAGCTCGAAAAGAGCTTCCTCATTCCAGACATCCAAGAGCTCGAATCGTATCGTGGGCAGGAGGCCTTTGTCGCGAACGAGTTTGAGATACTTCGCGCTGCAAGGCCCGGCTCAAAGATGTACGTCCTTGGCGGTAGCGGCGACGAATACGTTAAGAATCACGGAAAATACTTTGACGAGTACGAATATCAACGCCAAAAGAAAGGCATCGAACTCCTGTATATTGGCAGCTCGTCGCAGAAAGAATTCTTGAGGGAAAACAACGGACGCCCACTATTTAAATATAGGCTTATGCCCATCGCCTTTACCGGGAACCTCAACATCACGATCTATGACAACAGAATCTGCTTTTACATGTACGGCTCCCAGATAGCCGTCTTCTCCGTTAAAAGCGAGAGGATCGCGAAAAGCTATACCGACTTCTTTATGGGGCTTTGGAATATCTCAAAGTAGCTATATCTTCACGAACTTCCCCTCCCTCACAGTCTTCACGATGAACGGATACGATACGTCGCCGTTCCGGTCAAAGCTGATTGGGCCGAGGACTGACGGCCGATTCTTTATAGAGAAAAAATAATCCTTAATACACACATAATCCTTGCCGCATTTCATGAACGATTCAGCGGTAAGTTTCATCGACTCGTACGCCTCAGCCGCATAGCCGTTTACCTCCTCGTCATACTTTGCCTTGTATGCCGCCGCGAAATCCTTGGCAAGCTGGCTGTTCTCGGCGTCGAACGAGGTCGTATAGACGAGCTTCTCGGCAAGGGTACCTGCATTCTTTATGAGAGCAGGATCCTCAGTCGCGCGATAGCTGATAAAGAGCGGATCGAAACCGAGGCTGTCGGCCTGCTTGAGAATCTGCGCTGAATGCGCCGCGAGGGCTGCCAGATAGAGTGCCTCCGGCTTTGCCTGGCGGACTTTTATAAGGGACGTCCTCCAATCGGTCGCATCAGCAGGATAATTCTCCTCGATGACGATCGTTATGCCGTAATCCGCAGCCTGCGCCTTGAGAGAGTCGCGCAATGAGACGCCGATCTCGTTCTGCATGGCGAGAATGCCGAGCTTCGTGACGCCCTTGCCCTTGAGATACGCGAGAGCCGGACCGGCCTCGAGATCTCCCTTGGCCGTAAGCCTAAACGAAAGGTCCTCAGGAGTGGTGTATCCGTTAGCGAGGGTCGATGCGGCGACATGAAGGATGCCATCCTTGGCCGCAAGAGGCTCTACGGCCACGCTCACGTTGCTTGCCATGGTAATGATCGAGTCAATGTTGTCGGTCGCGCGCAATTTGTTGTACGCGTCGATGCCACCCTTGGGCGTGAACATGCTGTCCTCGTTTATTGTCTCGATCCTGAAGTCTGGATGCTTTGCGGCGAGCTCCTCCTTGGCGATCTCGATGCCTTTTTCGGTCGATACGCCGATATATGCCGCGGCGCCAGTCTCGACGGCAATTACGCCGACTTTGAGGGTGCCAATCTGGGCCGACGGCTTCTTGACGGCCGCGCTTGCGATAACAGCGATTGCGATAATAACCACGACCAACCAGACGATGCTTTTCTTGTTCATAATGTGTGAAGTATAGCAGTTATGAGCTATGGGCCCATTCTATGGAAGGGCGCAATAATAGCCACATACTTTGGACACTATTTGGTAGAATTCGTCAAAAATCTTTATTTAATAAAGATTTCATGATAGCGTATTGGTGTCATAATTTATGACAGTAATCATGAATCTATCTCAACCCCTTATCGAGCTCGGCCTCGACGACAAGCAGGCAAAAGTCTACTTGCACATGCTCAAGCACAAGAAAGGCGCCGACCTGACGGCATTTCTTATCGCAAAAGGCACCGCCCTTCCCCGCTCGACGGTATACCTCGCCCTCCAGGAGCTCGAGTCGAAAAAGCTCGTCTCGTCCTACAAGAAAAACAACGTCCTGCGCTACCTGTCGGCAGATCCGAGCCGCCTGTCGCGCGACCTCGAGGAAAAGCAAAGCCTCCTCGACTCCGTCCTTCCCCTTCTCCAGGGCCTGTCAAAGGACGCCTCGCACACGTCTTCAGTTCAGACCTATACGGGAGCCGAGGGCGTGAAAATCGTCATCGAGGACGTATACAACAACCCTCACCTCAAAGGAATCCGCGAGCTCCACACCATATCTCACCCGAAGCTCGCCGACTATATGCCGAAAATCCTGCCGCAGAGGCTCGAGTACAAGAAGAAGCTCGGCATATTCACGAAAATGATCGTACCCGGCGAATTCGAAGGACGTACACCCAAAAACTATGCATCCGACAGCCACCGCGAAACGCGATTCATGCCAGGCAAGGCATTCCAAGGCACGACTATCGTCTATGGCAAGAAGGTCGCCCTCTTTTCGCACCGCGACGACGATGTCTATTCGATGATCATCGACTCGCCCGCCATCGCCGAGATGATGGACCACGTATTCACGTGCCTGTGGAATTTGCTTCCGCCTAATCCTGCGAAATAACTACGAACTTTCCGTCCTTTACCATCCAGACGCCCGGAGTCGAGCGGAACCAGTTGCCGTCGGTCTTGTACTGCCCCACCTTGCCGTCAAATGTATCGATGCCGGCGAGATATGCAGCCATGTCAGCATCCTTGTCCAAGCCCTGAACGAGCATATTGAACGCATCGTAGCCATACGGGCCGGTGCGAATGTTGAATCGGACATCTGGGAACTCCTTTGAGAATCGCTCGGTGAAATCTGCGTCGGCGAGAGCCTCGGTATACCACTTGCCTTCGAACAAAGTCGGCTCAGCCGCGATAGTGAATGCGCCCGCGCCTCCCGCCACGTTCTTTACGCCGAGAGCAGCCAATTCCTTGCCCACGATATCGAGAGCCGGAGGGAATGCCTGCAAGAAATAGATGTCAGCGTTTGCCGCCGCGGCTTTCTTTATGATCGTCTTGAAATCGCGGTTGTTGCCGTCGAACCTTTCCTCGTATACGACTGGAATATTGCGCGAGATCGCCTCGGCCTTGACCGCATCAGCCACGGCGTTTATTCCCGGATGATTCTGGCTCAAGACGCCGACGGTCTTTGCCCCATTCTTTACCGCATGATCGACGAAGACCTTTGCTTCGTCCTCGACCTGAACCGAAGAGGTATAGCTGTACTTGCCAGTGCCGATCCTTTTGTCCGCGCACGCGATACAGATGAGCGGCACTTTCGAAGCTTCGGCGATGGGCGCGATCGCGTTACCACTGCCGGACGTAGCAGAGATGATGGCCTTTACGCCGTCTATCTGGATCATTTTCTGCGCCGCGCTCGCGGACGTCGCGGGATTAGTCGCATCGTCCTCGATCACGACTTCGTAGCGATATTTGGTGCCTCCAAGATCGCGCTGAGCGAGCTCGATCGCCTTCACGAGCGAATTGCCGAAAGCAGAGCCTGGTCCAGTAAGAGGTGCGACAACGCCGATCTTTATTACTTCGTGCGAAGAGTCCCTGTTGACAAAGACGCCGACGCAGACGATGGCGATCGCTACTCCAAGGAAAATCAGTTTGTTTTTCATATATTTATAACACAATTAATATTGAATAGTGTAAAGTATATGAGACAATAGTCAAAAGTAATTGTTTATATATACAAATTTAATCTATATTTATAGCCATAATTTAGAATTTGGGTTATTTTGTCAAAAAAATTGACAACAATAGGTGATTCTGATAGCCTCTGAATATGGACTATTCGCCGCACCTGCGATCTCTCGGGCTCGATACGAAGGAATCGACCATTTACACCCACGCGCTCATGCTCGGCATATTCTCCGCGTCCGAAATTGCCGCCAAAACTGGCCTGAAGCGCCCTACCTGCTACGTCATACTCGAGAGCCTCGCCGAAAAGGGCTTGGTATCCGTCGTCCATCAGTCAAAGAAGCTCATGTACAAGGCAGAGTCGCCTAACTTGCTCTTAAAGCAGGCCGAGCAGAACGTGCTCGTGGCCAAAAACATCATTCCTTCCCTGCTCGGCCTGCACCGCCCCGGCGAAGGAGCGCCACTCATCCGCTTCTATTCGGGCAAGAAAGGCGTCCAGAGCATTTTCGAGGACAGCCTTACCGGCGGGATCAAGGAATACTACTGCATCGGCTCGGCAAAGCACCTCGTCGAGGTCGCTGGCAAGGAATTCATGGAAAATTACGTAAAGAGGCGCGTAAAGCTCGGCATAAAGGTAATCGGCGTGCGCCTCCGGGACAAGGAAGTCGCCGACAAGACGTACGACCCTACCGACAAGAAGGCACTCCGCGAGACGCGATTCGCGCCCGCAGGCACGGTGATACCAAACACGATGTTCATATACAAAAACAAAGTCGCCGTCATCTCCACGCGAGATAATTTCGGCTTCCTCGTCGAAAGCACCGACTTCGCCGAGTCGATGCTTACGCTGTTCAATTCATTGTGGAAGGTTTCGAAGGAAGCGTAGCTACTCCCCCAAATACGCCTCGATAACCTCCTTATTAGAAAGCACCTGTGCGGCAGTTCCCTGCGCCAGAATCTTGCCTGCGTCCAAAACGAACACGTGATCCGATAGCTCGCGAATGAGATCCATATTGTGCTCGACGAGAATGACCGTCTTGCCCGCTGCCCGCAGTTCCTTTATGGCAGACACGACGACCTTGATCATCTCCGGGAACAGTCCTGCGAACGGCTCGTCAAAGAAAAATACCTGCGCCTCGCCTGACGGCGAATGGATCATAGCGAGAATGCGCGCGATCTCAGCAAGCTTTCGCTGGCCGTACGAGAGCCCCAAAGCGAGCTCGTTGCGCTTGTCCCACAGGCCGACTTTACGGAGCACTTCCTCGGCCTTCTCAAGGTGAAAGGCATTGTGCTTGCTTACAAAAGCGCTCGCTATGCCTCGATCCGTGAGGACTACGAGGATATTATCGAGAACGGTCATCTGCTCGAACAGGCGCACGTCCTGGAACGTCCTGGTAAGGCCGTATGAGGCGACTTCAGACGGGTCGATCTTGGTGAGCTCAGTCTTCTCGCCTATGCGGACGATGCCGCCGTCCATAGCGTGCAGGCCTGTAAGGGTGTTGATGAGAGTCGACTTGCCCGAGCCGTTAGGGCCGATTAGGGCCGTCACTTTGCCCGCCTCGAATGAAATCGAAAGGCTGTCCACGGCATGGACGCCGTCGAAATGCTTTATAAGGTTTTTTGTGCTGAGAATCGACACTGATTGAGGCTATTTAATATCCACCTTGACCCCATTCTTAATACCGCGGGTTATAAGGGTTCGGTCGACCTCGCAATCGTTGTCGAAGGTGTACGTTCCGGTAACACCCTCGTAATTCTTGAGTGAGCTGATGTATTTCGCGACTGCCTTTGGATCTTCGCCGACTTTTCCTACAGCCTCCGCGACAAGCATGATCGAGTCATATGTTCCCGCTCCGAAGTACTGGGGATCGATGCCGTACTTCGCGCGATACGCCTCCTTGAAGCCCTTAACCTTTGCCGAATCGGTAGGCTGGATTGCTCGAGTGTATTCATAATCAACCACCTCGGTTCCCTCGAGAAGGGAGAAATCCTTGATCGAAGGGTTCTCGAATGTAGGGTTGTCACTCACGATGGGCTTGTTGACGCCGAGCTCCTTCATCTGCCTCAGCATGCCCTCCGCGTTCGTGAGAATGTTTGAGAACACGATGGCGTCTATCTTGTCCTGCTGCGCCTTTATCTTGAGAATATTCGTCCTGAAATCGCTTGAACCCGCAGAGCCGCTGTAGAATTCAGTCACTACGATCGACTCGTCCTTTCCATTGAAGGCTTTGACGAACTCAGAAGCGAGTCCCCTGCCGTATTCGTTGTCGGCAAGGAAGACTGCGACGTTCTTGTAGTCGTGCTTGCGGAGGATCTCAGCCATTCCGGGAGCGAAGTCCTTTGCGGTGAGGGCGATGCGGCACGACTGGATGCTGTTATCGAAATAAGAAGGAGCCGTAGCGCCGCCGGCGATCGTAAAGTTACCGTCATCGACGACGAGCTGGTGTGTTGCAGAGACGACCGAGCTTCCATCCATGATGAAGAGCTTCAGTCCCTTGATCTTGAGAGCCTGGTACGCGCTTACGGCGGTCTTTGGATCATAGCCCGCATCCTCGATTACGATCTCGATAGGACGACCGTTAATGCCTCCGGCATTGTTGATCGTCTCGACAGCCAGGCTCGCGCCCTTCTGCTGAAGCTCGCCCACGGGAGCAGCGGGGCCGGTAATCATAAATGCGCCTCCGAGCCGTACAGGGCCTGTGGCGGCCTCTTTGGAAGGCTTCTGGGCCAAGACAGCTATGAGAATAATGACAATAACAGCAATGACGGTCCAGACGGTCTTTTTCATTAAAGTATGGCTATTAGTAATTAATTAAAGGATAGCACTAGTCCGACTTATTACAATTAGAGCTTGTACTCCCCCAACAATCCCTGCGGCCTATACAACATCAGCACGATCAAGAGCACTCCGTACACAACCTGGCGCATCTGGGCTGCGATATCCGACGGGAAGCCGACGAAGCGCAGGATTTCCGGCAAGAGAATAAGGAAGAGTGCGCCGAGGATCGAGCCGCGGATGTTCGCGAGGCCTCCGAGGATGATGATCGAGAGGACAAAGATCGACTCGTTGAGAGTGAACGTCGATGGATCGATGAACGTGATGTAGCTCGCGAAGAACGCTCCGGCGATTCCCGCTATCACCGCCGATATTACGAATATAGCGAGCTTGTAGTAAATGGTCTTGTAACCGAATATCTGAATCGCCTGTTCGTCCTCGCGGATCGCCTTGAGCACGCGGCCGAATGCCGATTTTGAAATGTATTCGGTTAAATAATAGATGAGGGCGCCGGCAGCCACGACCAGGACAAGGAACCAGATATTCTCAGAGAACGAGAAGCCGAATACCTCAGGCCTATCGATGCCCGGAATGCCGAGCGGACCGCGAGTCAGAGACTGCCAATTCAGAAATATGCTGTAGATGATGATATTGAAGCCAAACGAGCCAAGGGCATAGTAGTCCTCGCGGAATCGCGACAGGACGAAGCCCACGAGAAGGCTCACGATCGCCGTTGCCACCATGCCGACGAGTATCGATACGAAGAAATTCACACCGTAATTCGTCATTAGGATGGCCGTCGAATAAGCGCCGATTCCGTAGAACGCCGCCTGCGTGATCGAGAGCAGTCCCGCGTATCCGACCACGAGATTGAGCGATATGCCGAGTATGGCATATATGGCGACGAGTATTCCGAGGTGAATGAGGTATTCCATGCTTTTATTCCAACGGTCCTACCCTCTCTATCTTGCCGTCGCTTATTCGGTAAAGAGCCGTCGGGAAAAGCGTCTTTCCATCAGGAGTGAAAGTGATCTCGCCGGAGACGCCCTTGTACGAGCTTCTCGTCTTGAAATCGTTGAATACGCTCTCTTTGCTCGAATCCTTTGCGATATTTTCCAAGAGCAAGTTAGCCGCGTCGAACGCATGGCCGGCTGGCATGCCCGGGCGTACGCCGTATCTCTTCTCGAATGCGGCACTGAAATCCGAGCTGTAATTTTCAGGATTTATAGCCAAGACCTCTCGCACGAAATCCTTGGTCTCTCCAGCAAGATAATCATCGATCTCGATGCTGAACATCTTTCCCGAATATCTCTGCTCGCCGAGCGCCTTAAGCGAATTTATATACTGGAAGTAAGTCGAGAGGAAGACCGCCTCAGGCTTGCCTGCGATGAGCTTCGTAACCGAAAGCCTGACGTCGTTAGCATCCTGCTGAACGGTCTCGACAGCCAGGACCTTTACGCCTGCCGCCTCGACCTGCTTCTTGAACTCCCCAGCAACCGACGTTTCCCAAGCATCAGTGGAATGAATTATGGAGACAGTCTTTACCCCCTGACCAATCACGTAGCGAGCGATTCGCTCAGTCTCGATCATGGCGTCCATCCACATGAGCAGCGGATTCTTTGGATTCTTCCTGTTTTCCTTAGGTGTATAGGCTGGAGAGATTACAGGAATGCCGGAAGCCTGCACGAGAGGATCAATCGAAGTCAGCTCATTCAAAAAAAGAGGGCCGATTATGAACTGCACCTTATCTACCTTGGTGAGCTTCGTAAACCCGGTAACGGCCTCCTTCGAGTCGCCCTTTGTATCGACATAGACGGTCTCCACCTGCTTTTCCGGATACTTGGCATTATGCTCCTCAATAGCCATGTCGATAGCCTTCTTTGCATTGTTTCCCCACGCAGCTGCATCGCCGCTAAGTATGGCCATTACGCCAATCTTGATCGGCTTGCTGAGCCCGTCACCTGAGCGAGACCCGCTTAGGCAAACAAGGGCGATGATCAGTACCGCGAGAATCCCTACAATTATCCAAAGTTTGTTTTTGCTCATGATGTTATTTGTAAATTAAGCGGGCCTACCTTTTCAAAATCCCCTGCGGTCTCCACAGCAGGAAAATTATGAGCAGGCCAAACGCGATCGCGTCCTTCCACTCGCCCGAAATCTTCCAGATGCCGAAGTTCTCGACGAAGCCGAGGAGGAATGCGCCGAGCACGCTTCCATACACGTTGCCGATGCCGCCGACGATGGACGCGATCACTCCCTTCAACAACAGAGACATGCCCATCGTCGGCTCGATTCCCGTATCAAAGCCGACGAATATGCCGGCGAGTCCCGCTATCATCGAGCCGATGATGAATACGCCGGAGACGACCTTGTTCGTATTGATACCGACGATCTTGGAGACCTCCTCGTCATCGGCAACGGCCTTCACCGCCTTGCCGAACATAGTCTTTTTCAAGACGAAGCCGAGAATGCCCATGATGACGAGTCCTGAAACGAGAATGATGAGCTGAACCTGAGTGATGACCGCCCCGCCGATGTCGAATACCCTGTCCCCGCCCGCATTCATGGAGAGCGTCTGGAACTGGCTCGAGAAGAAAATGGCGATGAGCGCCTGCAATGCGGTAAATACGCCGAGCGATGCCACGAGCATGACCATGTTGGACGCCTTACGCGCACGAAGCGGCTTATACACGATCTTTTGCACCGCATAGCCGATGGCGCCCGCGATAGCAACGCCGAGGATGATAGCGATGGAGAGGTCGAGGCCAAGCTTCTTGTAAAAGAAGAATGTTGCGTAGCCGCCGATAGCCGTAAGAACGCCGTAGCCGAGGTCGAAGAATTTGGCCGTCGAGTAAATCAGGTTAAAGCCCAGCGCAATCATCATATAGATGGCGCCGGCGATGATGGAATTCAGTACGAGCTGTGGGACTATGTCCATGGCGGTAGATTTGTACACTCAGAATAGCACGAATGGCGCAAAGCAAAACCGCCCTGGAGGGGACGGTTTTGGCGGCCTAGATTTCGGAAATTTTTCCACCTTTCATAACCATCATCTTCGTATCCGGCTTGCGATTCCCCTTCTCGCTGAATTTGGTGACTCCGCTCGCTCCTACCATGCTGAGCTTTTTGATATTCTCCTGCCACTTTTTTGGATCAACATCATGCGTCCGCGCGAGTACATTGAATGCATCATAGCCTATGTCGGCAAGAAAGCCGGCGTCCGAACCAAAGCGAGCTTTGTATGATGCCCTGAACTGATCAGTAGTCGGAATGTTCATGCTTCCAACGATGCTGCCGTCGAGAATAGTCAGATCTCCGAGAATGCGCTCGTAATCGGTAAAGCCTGATTGGAAATTTGTATCAAAGAAGAACTTCGGCTTTTTTGGAGCAACCTTCAAGTACTCTTTTAGGAACTGCGCGCCCTGCTGCGGCACGATAAATGTGCCGACAGTCTCGTATCCGGACGCCGCCACCTTTAGCGCGTGCGGACGGAGGTCCTTCTCATCGGCCTTGATTATGAAATCGGTCGTCTTGCCTTGAAAGCCTTCTTTGAACGCATCGACGAAACGCACCATTGCATCAATGTTCGTATAGACGAGGGCCATCTCGCGGATGCCTTGCTCGCGCATATAGACGCCGTAGTCGTATTCGGATTCGATGCTCGATGGATATATGCCAAAGACGTTGTCGTCCGAAGGCTCCCGGCCCTGTTCTCCGCCCTGGATCACGGGCATGTCAGTCTTTGAGACGGTTTCATATATCGAATCGATTGTCGGAGTCGAGACGTTTATTAGCGCGTCCACCTTGTCCAAGCCGACAAGCTTCTGATACGCGCTCACGCCGCGCCCGCCACTGAATCCGTCGTCCTCAATGTAGAGCTCGACGGGCGCGGCAGGATGCGCCGCATTGTATTCCTCTTGGGCGAGCACAGCGCCGTTCTTGAACGCTTCGCCGACGGCAGCATAGTCTCCAGAAAGAATCGAGATCAAACCGACCTTGAAGCCCGCGGAATTCTGATCGGCCTCGCGATTGCCGATAAAGGTCGCGATGCCAACGATTAGTACGATAGCCAGGGCGGCCGAGAATATTTTTGCTTTTATTGTCATGACGCCATACTAGCGCATTCCCTTTATATGTAACGGGCCGCCCTTTTTCTCATCGGATTTGCCGGTAAAAGTCTTTTATTTGAGCCAAGTTTCAACCATCACAAAATGTCAGGATTATTGACATTTTATAGCGTCCAGCTATGATGACGGCATGAATTTACCAGCAGATTTCGAGAGGGCGCTGCTCCTCAGCAAGAACGAAAAAGCTATCCTCAAGCACTTCGGCACAGACGAAACCCCCCTCAGTCTGTCCGAAAAGACCTCGATCCCCCGCCCCACGGCATACATCGCCCTTGATCGTCTCAAGAAGCGCGGACTTGTAGCAGCGAGCAAGAAAGGCAAGAAAACATACTGGAATAAGCTAGATATCGCATTCGTCCAGCCCGAAAATGAAAAGCCGATGCGCTCGATCCGCATATACACCGACCCGAAAGACATCATCGAACTTTTCGAGAAATTCGCCCGCGACCCGAAGCACCGCCTCAAATCGCTCCTCGGCAACAAGGTCGGCAAGCCATGGCGCGAAGCTATCGGCGAGGAGCCGATAGTGAACGCCAACCGCTCGCTCAAGAGAAATAAAATCGTTACAGAGGTAATCAGCTCGATTGAATGCTATCGTGATCATGCGGAATTCTTCGGCAAGGACTGGGTCGATTCCTATACTGGCAGGCCATTCAAAGTAAGTCTATTCGACCCGTCCTATTTCGATCATGCGGCGCAAATATTCCTCCACGGGCCAAGAACCATCCTCGTAAATATGGAGAGGAAATTCGCCATCGAGATCCATGACGCGCAGATTGCCAAAATGATGGATTCTACCTTCCGATTGATTCAAGATCAGACCGTCGCAACGAATATCGAGGAGAAACTGAGGGAGATGCTTAAATAGCCATCGCCTTCCCCGCCCTAACGACCTTCAGCAACACATCCGTCGTCTCAACCGCGTGCGTTGGCAAGAACCGGATCGTGCCATTCATGGTTTCGAACGAATGCGACTCTACATATGCGGCGACATCTTCCCTGCTGTTGGTATTCGCTATTGCCTCAGCCAGGATATATACGGCGTCATATGCCTTGCTCACGGACTTGGACGCGATCCTGCCGTACGTGTCCTGATAGAGCTTATCGAAGCGAGGGCCCGCGAATTCCCAATCAAGAATGAACACCCCTTCGGCGAGCTGCATATCGGTCTGCTTGAACGAATCGAGCGCGCCATTGTATGTGATGAATTTTGGAGCGAATCCCATCTCCTTTGATCGTTTGAGAAACGTTATCGGGTCAATGTCGACCATATCGAGAAAGACGGTATCGACATTGGCGGCCTTGAGCTTTGCGATCGTGGTCTTGAAGTCATTTGTCCCGATCGCTGCGTATTGCTCATCGATAATCTTTCCCTTGCCCAAATCCTGGCTTATCGAATCGATCGTTTCGGCGATCTCCCTGCCAAAACCCGAAGCAAAATGGACAACAGCGATTTTCTTCACGTCGCTTTTCTCCAAGAATGGCCTAAGGCTCGAGATGACCTTATCAAAATCGGTAAGCATCACGAACGACTGCTCGTTAAGGTCGAAAGCGCCTTCAATTCTGAACTGCGACGGCGATATGAAAGCGGTCTTGCTTGAAAGGGCGAGCGGCAAAAGCGGCTGAGCCATAAAATCCCAGAGCCCGCCGACGTACGCGTCCACGCCGTCTACGCTCGACAGCTTATTGAAGGCCGACACGGCTGACTTCGGATCGGTCTTGTCGTCCCCGAATACGATCTCGACAGTTCGGCCCTTCATTCCGCCTTTGGAATTTATTTCCTTTGCCGCAAGCTCCATGCCGCTTTTCGCGTATTCGCCGAATGCAGCCGCTGGACCCGAGAGCGAGATAACCGCGCCGATCTTTATTGGCCGCTCTGCCACGGCAGTATCCTTATCTACCCTATTTACCGAAACGCATACCGCTATAATCACGACGATCGCAATGACAATGTATATGTATTTTTTCATATGTATATTGGCTTGCCGTTATACTATATGAATGGTATTATTTGTATATAATTCGGCGAAAAGCGAATAATTAATACACATATGGTTAAAAACGAAGCTTTCCTAGAAACACTCGGGCTCAAGCCCGTCGCGCGCAAGGTGCTGACGGATATTGCCCGCAACGGCTCGTCGAGCGTCGCCGATATATCCGCGCGCCTCGCCATACCAAAATCATCCGTATATGACGCCGTCGCGATCCTTGTAGACAAGAGTTTGATAAACGAATACAGCGAGGATAGTGAACGCGGGAAAAAATACGGTATGTCTGACAAGGAGCAGCTCGTGCGCGCCCATGCCCAGAGAATGGAGGAGTTCAAGGCAGCCCACTCTTCCCTGCTCTCGTTCATGGATAGCCATGCCAAAGCGGAGCCTGCAGGCAAGCCCAAAATCCGCTTCTATTCGGGCACCCTCGGCATACAGCAGGCGTTCCGCGACATGCCCTGGACCAAGCATCACACTGAAACCTATCTCATGTGGCCCATGCAGGATATGCTCGACAGCCTCGGCGAGCAGTTCCTGCGATGGCACGGCGAGCAGCGCCACCAGTACGGCGTGATGTTCTATTCGATCGAGAAGCACGGCGATCGTGCGCTCCAGACCAAGGAGCATTCATGGCTCGAGAATAGCGTCCAAAAGACGCGCACGAACGTCCGATACATGCCCAAGGGCACAGACTGGAAGATGAGCTACTGGATTTACGGGGACAAGTGCCTTTTCGCGTCAGGCGGTAGTGAGAAGATCGCCTTTACGGTTCACAGCAAGGAATTCTGCCACATCATGAAGCTCATGTGGCAGAACATGTGGGAGGTGGCGAAGAAATAAGAATCTTTGGCACAAAAAAGCCGCGAGTCGCGGCTTTTTTGATTACTTCCCTATCGTCACCGGCTTGCCATCTCGGATTTCGCGGACCACAGCCTTCGACCGCACCAATCCTTCTGGTCCCACAGAAAGCTCTCCGAGCGCACCTCTCTCACCCCTGATCTCATAAAGCTTTTCAGCGATCTTGTCGGGCGTAGGGTTCCCAGAAACTTTTTCTGCGGCAGTCGCGATGAGATGCACTATGTCGTAGGCATTGCCCGCGCCAAGCGAAGGCACCCGGCCATACAAAGACTTGTATGCTTCATTAAACTCGTTCGTGCTGTCGGCCGCATTTACATACCAAAGGCCTTCGTACATCTGGGGCCGATCACTCTGCTCGAAGGACTCTATCGAGGTGACGGATGCTTTAACGCCCAAATCTCTAATTTGGCCCGTCATGATCTCAAGCTCGGGACTGAAAGCAAGAAGAAGATAGATATCTGGCCTTGTGGTTTCAGCTTTGACAATCATTGTTCGGAAGTCTTTGGTGCCGAAATCAAAAACCTGATTATTCACCACAGAGACATCCGTACCATTAGTCTCTTGGATTACGGCCTCAGCCACCGCCGCAACGCCCTGGATATTTGCGCCTAATATCGCGACTTTCTTGTAACCCCTTCTCTTGAGCTCGGACACAAAGACCTTTGCCTCTTCGGCAGGCGGAGTCCAGTGGACGAAATTATAGTCCCCATTCGCAACGTTCGGGTCTGAAGCGATGCCAAAATGAACTATATGATTTCTCTCGGCAACAGGATTGACGACATTTCCTGCGGCGGACGCGAGGGAAATAAGCGCAGAGACGCGATCAATGCTTACGAGCTTTTGAACCGCGCTCGCCGTCTTTTTAACGTCAAAGGCATCATCCTCGACGATAACTTCATAAGCATACTTGCTCTCCGGTCTGGCATTAAGCTCCCTTTCCGCCATAATAGCCGCGTCTCTTATTCCCTCGCCAAGGAATGCAACATTGCCCGAAAGGGGCGCCATAAGCCCTATCTGAATAACGCTCATATCGCTCACATTCTTCTGGCTGACGACTCCCCAAACAAATAAAGCCGCGACAACGAGAATTCCCAAGATTATTTTGGCATGTTTACTCATAGCAGGAGAATACATCCACGTCTATGAATTTGTCTTAGGCATTAAACATTAAATATGCATAAAACCCTTATAAATAAAGGGCAAAAGCATGGTCTTTGCATTTTTGTTCGTACAAAGTGACAAAAATAGGAGAATGTGATTATATCAGGTCATGGAAAGCAACCTTATTCCGCCACTAAAAGAAGCCGGCCTCAATCCGAAGTCGGCAGCAATATACGCCCTGCTCATCGAAAAAGGTGGTGGCTTCCCTTCTCACATATCGAAGGAGACAAGACTCAATCGCAGCACTGTCTATAAGATCCTCACGGACCTCTCCATTAAGGGACTAGTAAGCGAGATAGAAAAAGGCAAAAAACTATACTATAAGGCTAATCAGCCTCAAAAGCTCCTCAGCTTCGCGCGACGTCAGAAGGAAAAAGCGGATGAATCATTCGAAAAGGCAAAAAAGCTCATTCCAGAACTCGAAGGAGTATTTGAAAGCCTGCCAAACAAACCAAAGATCACCTACTACGAAGGCCATGAGGGTGTCGTTTCTGTATTTGAAGACCATATCAACGTTAAAAAGAAGTATGAGATGCTTGGTCTTTCAAACGTATCCGGCCTTCTGGATTTCATGCCAAAAAAATTCTTTGAGCGTTATAGGCGCACCAAAGAAAAGATTGGCATAACCACCCGAGGAATATTGCCAAATACCAAAACCGACCTGGCTTTCGTAGGAAACATATACGCTGGCTTTAAGAAAGAAATAGTTCCCGTCGTACGGCACATGTCCGCGGACCAGTTCCCTTTCAAAGGCGAAGTGACGGTCTATGCAGAGAACAGGGTTTCGATCGTGAACTTTGAAGAACGCAATCCGATCGGCATAATCATCGAGGATCAAACTATTCACAATATGATGAGATTCTTCTTCGAGCTCGCCTGGAAGGGATTGAAATAAAAAAAACGAAAGCCGCCCGATAAGGCGGCTTTCGCGATTCCAAATCCTAAACTATTTCTTGTGTCCTCCGTCCACTTCGTAGTTCGTGTTCTGAGCTTCGAAGAAGTTCACGAGCTCGAAGACGTCGGTAGCGGTAGACATCCACTTTGCCGGATTGGTGACGTTGTAGTACTTCGGCAGGCCGAGCTCCTCGAGGCGTCGGTCGCAGACGTACATCACGTACTGGTTCACGTATTCGGCGTTGAGGCCGAGGATTCCGTTCGGGAAGAGGTCCTTGTTGTAATTGACCTCGAGGTTCACTCCCTCGATGATGATGTCTCGTATTTCGGTAGCGAATTCCTCGGTCAAAAGGACGGCGTTCTCCTCAAGGATGTTATGGATGAGGTTCATGCCGAACTTGAGATGCAATGACTCGTCGCGGATAACCCAGTTGATCATCGATCCGAAGTTTCGAAGCTGGTTCCGCTGGCGGAACGAGAGGGCTACCATGAATCCGGAGTAGAACCAGATTCCCTCCATCACGATGTTCGTCGCGACGAGGTTTCGGATGAAGTCCTTCTTGCCGTCCGGAGTATCGATATCAAGCCTATCGTCCATCATGCGCTTCATGTACTTGTTGATGTACGCTTCCTTTGCCTGCATCGATGGCACGCCAAGGTGGAGCGAGAAGATCTTCTCGCGATCGAATGGGAATGTCTCGAGCACGTACTCGAAGGCCACGCAGTGGTTAGCCTCTTCCCACATCTGCTTTGCCAAATAGAGATGGCATTCTGGGGACTTAAGGTACGGATAGACGCCGAGAGCGATCGATCGGTTAACGATCAATTCCGCAGGGTTGAAGAAGGCCATGAGAAACTTTACCGCATGCCTCTCGTCCTCTGTCATTTTTGCCCAGTCCTCGAGATCCTCCTTGAGGGCGATCTCATGAGGGAACCACGTGTTTCGCACGGCCTGATTGTAGAGATCGTACGCCCACTTGTAGCGAAGCGGGTGGAGATTTACGTCTTCGGGCGATGCTTTTCCGATAAGTGCCATATTGTGTTTGACGGTTACTGAATTTTGATAATTGGACTGAACAAAAGTCTCGAACGCGTTAAAGAATGTAGCGTCGGAGCAAAAAGTCGGCGTCGACTTAGGCGGGGTTTGTGTATGAGCCCGCTTTATGGATTGTGAAAGAGAGACGAATCGAGTCTACTGGCAGGAGTCGCACTGCGCAAGCTCTGACGGATCGGTCGGGCACGTCTTGTTCCCTGTCATGATCACGCGAGGCTTCTTGATGGCGGTCATTGCCGCAAGGTCTGAGAGCGACTGGTACCCGGCTGGAGCCTTTTCTGCCACAGGGGCCGGAGCGGCGGCCGCGGGCTCGGATACGTTCATGGTCGCCTGCTTAGGCATCTTGAACGATACGGGAGCGGACGCGAAGGGCGCTGGCGAGACCGCGGCCGATGCAGGGGCCGCCTTCGGGATAGACCAGCCAACAGATGCTGGCGCCGATGCGGGTGCTGCGGCAACCGGAGCCGCGACTGGCGCGACCATGATAGGCGTCACGTCCTGAGCGACCATAGGAGCCGGCTCGACAATATCCATCGATGTCTGAAGAGGGGCGCTGAACACGGCCGCCTTCTTCTCTGCCATTCCGCTCGCTACCGCAGCGAATCCCGTCTTGCCGAGCTTCTCGGCCTTGTTCACGCGGACAGTAGACTGCTCTGCGGTATGGCGAGGCTTCATGTGGAGGTAATACGTGGTCTTTACGCCCTTCTCCCATGCCGATGTATAGATTTTCATCGTCTCGTCGACGTCGCGAGTCTCGAGGTACATGTTTCGCGAGATGCCCTGGTCGATCCACTTCTGAGCGCGGGCAGCAACCTCGATAAATGCGTGAGGAGACGTGGTAAACGATGTCTTGTAGACGTCCTTGATGTGCTGAGGGATGCCTTCGATGTTGGCGATGTCTCCCTGATTCTCGATGATCTGCTCGCGGACCTTCTCCCAGAGGCTCATGTTCTTGAGATCCTTCACGAGGTTGTGGTTGATATCCATGTACTTTCCGGAAATCTTGTTTCGGGAGAATACCTGGGCGAAGCGAGGGTCCATTCCAGGAGTAGTTCCCGCTACGAGGCCGATGTTCGCGTTCGGAGCGATTGCCATGAGGGTAGCGTTTCGCATTCCCTTCTTGACCTTCGATCGGAGAAGGTCCCAGTTGAGGCCCTTGTGCTTTGATTCCTTTGATACCGTTACAGGTCGGCCGCGATCCGCCTCGAGCACTTTGATAGTGTCTACTGGCACTTCACCCTTTGACCAGCGAGAGCCGGCAAAGTTCGAATACGATCCGCGAACCTGCGCGAGATTGGCCGATTCGTCGATCGCCATGTAGGAAACAAACTCGAAGATACGGTCAGCGAAATCCCAAGCCGGCTCAGCGTCGTACGCAATGCCGAGCTGCTCGATGGCATCGGCAAATCCCATGACTCCGAGGCCGATGGCGCGGTTCTCCTTGTCCGATCGGACAGCCTCAGGAACAGGAAGCTTGTTGATGTCGATGAGGTTATCGAGCTGGCGCACAGCGAGTCGTACGGACTCCTCAAGCTTGCCCCACTGCACCTCCTTGTTGCTGATATGGCCCGCCAAGTTCACTGAAATGAGGTTACATACGGCGATATTGTTCTTGTCCTGCGGGAGGCAGATCTCCGTACAGAGGTTCGACATATGGATCGTGCCGGTGTTGTTATTGAGCGCGCGGAGGTTGATCGGATCCTTCCAGGTAATCCAAGGGTGCGACGTAGACTGGAGGGACGTGATGATATGGCGCCACTGCTCAGACGCTGGGACCTTCTTGAAGGCGCGCATCTCGCCGCGCTCTGCCTTTGCGCAGTATTCCTTGTACTTTTCAGAGAAGGCCGAGCCGTAGAGCTCGTTCAATTCAGGTACCTCAGCAGGGTCGAACATATACCAGTCCTGGCCGGAAATGACGCGCTTCATAAACTCGTCAGAGATGAAAGCGGCGGTGTTGGCGGTTCGCATGCGGAGATAGTCGTCGCCGGCATTATGCTTCCAATCGATGAATTCAGGGAAATCGAGGTGCCAATTCTCCATATAGAAGCAGAGAGCGCCCTTCTTCTTGCCTCCTCGCTGAATGGCGCGAATAGCGGTATCGATGATCTTTGCGAATGTCGTAGGGCCCGTAGAAGCGCCTCCGGCATTTGACTTGAGCGGAGATCCGGACGCGCGAAGCTTTGTGATAGACGCGCCGATTCCTCCGGAGCCCTTTGAAAGGAGCATGACGTCAGAAACAGACTTCGCGATGTGCTCCATATTGTCGTGGATTTCGAGGAGGAAGCAGTTTGCGAGCGCCGGTCGGTTAGTTCCCGCGCCGAGGTTGGTCGATCCTCCGGCGATGAAGTGGTGCTGGGACATCTTGTGATAGAACTTGATCGCCCATTCGGTAGGATTGGTCTCGTTGTACGAGAGGCCCATGGCGATGCGCATGAAAAGGTACTGAGGGGTCTCGGTAGCGTTCTGGTTTATATCCTTGAGGCCGTAGCGATTCATCAAGCCGTCGAGTCCTGAATAGAGGAAAATATCGTCTCGCTCTACAACAAGAGTGTTGGCGAGAGTCTCGAGGTCGAATTTGGTCGCCATATCAGGATGGAGCCTGTTTGCGGCCACTCCCTTGTTCACGTAATCGATGAATCCGTCACGATGCTTCTTGCGAAGATCCGCCGGATCCTGGGTATCGTAGTCGCCAAAAACCTTCTTATATATAGTCTTGAGCAAGAGGCGTTTTGCCACGATGTCGAAATCAGGGTCATCCTTGATGTTTTGGACGGCGGCATTGATCGTCGCCTTGTCCAATTCTTCGGTCGTCATGCCGTCGTACATCGTAAGATGCGTATCGGTCGCGATCTGCATCACCATAGCGACGGGATTCTCCAAGCCAGCAGCTGCCCGCGCGATAGATCGGTTGATCTTGTCAGCATTGAAGAGGTGCTTCGTTCCGTCCCGCTTGGTGATAAAGATATTCATGATAAATTTGCAGATCGCTAATAATTTTTAAGGTCAGTTTATTTTAACCGAACGTCAGAGAGAAAAGTATAGAAAATTACGCTTTTTTTCAGTTATGATACAGCTCGGTTTCCCTGTCTAGATTAAAAATAATGTACTTCTATTAAACAGCGCAGCGAAGGCGCGCTTTGGGAAAATTTTTAAGCTGGTTTTTTAAAAAATTCGTGTTCTTGTTTTGAAAAATAAAAAAATCGCCCACGAAAAGCGATCTTTCCCACCGAAAACTTTTGAAAAGAATTATTTCCCACCGGAGGCCGAAGCGATGTCTCCCAGCTTGAGTCCGATGCGGTCCGCGGTGCCGGCTGAGAATTCCAAAACGTACAGGGCCGCCCCTTCCGGATAGAAAACCGTCGGGTATGTTTCAGGGGCGACGTCCTTTTCTATATGAATGACCTTCATATTCGCATCGAGCCAGACGATATCGATCGAGTAATTCATGTCCTTCATCCAGAATCCGACATCGTCAGGGATTTCGAATACGAAAAGCATCGCCTCATCCGATGCCAAAGGCTTCGATCCGCTCAAGCCTCGCTCGCGCGACGCCGGAGTATCAGCAACAATCGCCTTAAAAACGGCTCCATTGAGCGTTACCGCAGCATTCTCTCGAACAGGCGCTTTTGAAAGCAAAAAAAACCCTGCAATTAGGGCTACTATGATGCCGCATATCCAAATAAGCAGTCGCATTATGAGAGCAAGGCAAGGAATGCTGCCTTGAGGACCTCAGGATTCGCAGAGCCCTTCGATTTCTTCATGCCCTGCCCTATGAGGAATTGGAGAAGCGCGACTTTTCCGCTCTTGTAGTCCTCGACGACCTTTGGATTTTCCGTGATCACCTCTTCGGCGATCTTCTTTACGGCGCCCTCGTCGCTCTTCTGTATGAGCTGCTTCTCGGTAGCGATCTTCATCGGCTCGCCGCCCGACTCGAGCATGAATCCGAGGATGTCCTTGGCGCCGCGCGACGACACGTCCTTCTTCTCGATCATTCCGATGAGCTGCGCGAACTGGGCCGGAGCGAACGGCAGGCGCGCGATCTCATTCTCGTGGCCTTCGCCGTGCTTTTTCTTGATAAGGCCGAGAATATCGGTAGAGATATAGTTCGAAGCAAGCAGGACCGACTCCTTCCTGTCGCCGAGGGCATTTGCGGTCGCCTCAAAGAAGGCGCCGACCTCAGGAATAGTCACGTATATGTAAACGTCGGTAGGCTTGAGGCCGATAGCGGCGTAGCGAGCGCGCTTCTCCCATGGCAATTCAGGCAATGACTTTGCCAAATTCTCCTTTGAGAACTCAGGAATCTCCGAAATCTTGAGCTTTGGCAGGTCCGGATCTGGGAAATAGCGATAATCGTGCGAATCCTCCTTCTTTCGCTGCGAGAACGTCTTGCCCTTCTCGTCGTCCCAGCCGCGAGTCTCCTGCACAATCTTCTCTCCGGCCTTCAAAAGCTGCGTATGGCGCGCGATCTCGTATGCTATCGCCTTCTCGGCAGCCTTGAACGAGCCGATATTCTTAACCTCGACTTTCGTGCCGAGCTTTTCAGTGTCGGAAAGGGAGATATTTACCTCAAGGCGCATCTCGCCCTTCTCCATATTCGCCCCAGATACGCCAAGGGTTCGGAGGAGGAGCTGCAATTCGCGGCCGAAATTGCCCGCCTCTTCGGCGGTATGGATGACGGGCTCAGTGACGAGCTCCATCAAAGGCACGCCAGCGCGGTTGAAGTCGACAAGCGAGTAATCGCCCGTATCGTGGCTCGATGAGGCCGTGTCTTCCTCCAAATGGATTCGGGTAAGCTTTACGCCCGCGAGCTCGCCGCCCTTAACCAGAGGATACTTGTATTGGGAGAGCTGGTAGCCCTTCGGGATATCAGGATAAAAATAGTTCTTTCGGTCGAACTCGGTGAAATCGGCCAGCTCGCCGCCAACGGCCACGCCGACGCGCAAAACAGACTCGACCGCCTTCTTGTTTATGACAGGAAGAGTTCCCGGATGGCCCATGCAGACCGGACAGATGTTGGCGTTCGGAGCGCTGTTGAACGGATCGTTCTTTGAATCGCAGAACATCTTTGTCTGCGTCTTGAGCTCAGCATGGATTTCGAGGCCGATAGTTGTTTTGTAAGTAGACATAGGTTTTGCGCGCGTGCGCGGACGCTTCTTTATAGCAAAAAATCAGGATTTAGGCCATCGGCGCTCGATATCCTTCCAAAGGCGGTCCTCGCCGTCACTATCGTCGTCGAGATTGATGCCATCGATCTCCATTATGCCGAAAACGGCATCGATCTTTTCTTCAACATCGCTCAGACGCCCCTCGACTTTGTCGAGCCGGCCCTCCACCCCATCCAATCTTGCCTCAACCTTGTCGAGACGAATTTCAACCCTGTCCAAGCGACCCTCCACGGCATCGAATCGTACATCGATAGCATCAAACCTAGTATCCATATACGTGGTCATCTGCTCGAACGATTTCCCGACGATGATCGCAAAGCTCTCAAAACCACTGTTTATGGCCCGTTCAACGATCTCCTTCACATCGCCCCTCGTGGCGACGTCGGAGTCCCTTTTGATAGAAATTTCCCCTGTCATGCGCACATTTTATATCGCCACGGATGTGCGCGTAAAGATAGAAAAGCAGTTACGCAACAAGGCTGATAAAATTTTGATAAAGGCGCGTCTTGCGACGCGCCTTTGATTTAGATAGTCCAGTTGTCCTTTGCGATTCCGCGCAGCTTGTAGCTGCCGTTCTCATTCTCGAATACGAGATAGAGGGTCGTCCAATCCATACCAGAGTATTTCGAATCGAAGCCGCTGAAGTAATACGCGAGGACCGCCCTGTCGCCAGCATCCTCAAGGATCGTGTTCACGCTGTTGCCTTTGCCGAGAATCTTGCCGGCAGCGACCTCTTCAGCTTTGAGGTAATCGGCCGTATAGATATAGCGGCGCATGAACTGAGCGGTCGTCATGACAATCTCGTCGCCCTTTCCGTCAGTATAGCCCCACATGTGCTGGGTCGAATCGATCGGGATGTCAGATACGGCGTCCTTCGTGACGCTGCTCTTTGAAAGGTCGAGCCGCGGATAGAGGTTGAGAGTAAGGCCGTTCTCGCTCGTCAAAGTCTCGAGCTTCTTGTAATCGGATGACTTGAGGGCGTTTAGGACCGCGACGCCGGCATCGGTCAGTTCCGAAGCCTTTGGCAGCGAGGCCGTGCATTTCGGCGCGCGGGCCTTTACGGTCGTGGCCAATGCGAATGTCGAGTAGATCTTGAGCTTGCCTGCCGATACCAGAGCCGCATCCTTCCGGTCAGGGACGTACGCGCTCGTATCGGTCACAAGAATCATATAGTCCTCGTCGGTAAGGACGGCGGACCAGACGTATGCAGGGTCGGACATGGTGCTTCCGCCATATACGACGGCAGGCAAAGCCTCGTTTATGCCCATGAGGTTATCAGAAGGCAAACAGCGCGGCGGCGTATCGAGCACGTCCACCAAGGCCCGGAACGTATCGTCATAGCGGATATCGCCGACTTTGGTACCTACAGGCTTGAACGTCGAGTTCTTTTGAACGGCAAAGCCGATCGTCAAAGCGTCAGTGGCGCCGAGACCGCCCTCGCCCTTTATGCCCGAAGTCACGGTGACGCTTGTTCCATCAGCGCTCTCGACCGCCTTCCATCCGGAAGGATACTGGAACGAAAAGCCGTACGGCTTGTTCACATAGGTCGCCCATAACTCAGGCGCCTGGACCTTCGAGCTGCCGAAATAGAACACTCCCGCGATCAATACAGCGATCAGCGCGAGAACAATGGCAAAAGAGATGATAAAGCCACTTTTATTTTTCATATAGTTAGATTATATACCGCGGAGCATCTTTACCAAGTCGTCCTTGAGGGTTTTTACCTGCGCGTCGTCGATAACGGACACGAAATAGATATCAGGATTGAGCTTCTTGGCCTCCTTTATCTTTGCCTTGAGGGTTTTCTCGTCGACAAGGTCGGTCTTGGTCAAAAGGAGGATCTCCTTTTTCGTTACGAGGCTCGGATCAAAGGCCTCAAGCTCCTTGCGGATGGTCTTGTAGTCCTTGGCGATATTCTCGCTCTCAAGGGAGATGCAGTGGATGAGCATCTTTGTTCGCTCGATATGGCGGAGGAACTTGTCTCCGAGGCCCTTGCCCTCTGACGCGCCCTCGATAAGGCCCGGGATGTCGGCAAGGATGAAGCCGTACATGTCGCCAAGGGACGGCTCGAGCGTTGTGAACTGATACGAAGCCACTTTTGACTTGGCATTGGTAAGCGCGTTCAAAAGAGACGACTTGCCCGCATTCGGAAATCCGACGAATCCAGCATCCACGACGAGGCGAAGCTCGACAGTGATGTCGGCCTCCTCGCCATTGCGTCCTTCGGTGGTCTGCTTTGGGCGCTGGTTGGTCGAGCCCTTGAAATGCTCGTTGCCGAGGCCGTAGCGACCTCCCTTCAATATGGTAATACGCTGCCCTTCGGTAAGGAGCTCGTGCTGCTGCTCCGTATCGTGGTTGTAGACGATAGAGCCGATAGGAAGCTTGAGTACGAGATCGTCACCGTCTGCCCCGTTCATGGACTTCTTGTCGCCGTTTCCGCCGTTCTGAGCTTCGAGCTCCTTTACGTTCTTGAAATTGACGAGAGCCGAGATGTCGCGGACGGCCTCAATGACCACATCGCCGCCCTTTCCGCCGTTTCCGCCAGCGGGTCCCATGAATTCCTTGCCCTTCTCGTGAAGCCAGCGCACGACGCCGTCGCCGCCCTTGCCCGCCTTCACATGGAATGATACTTCGTCGATAAATGCCATAGATTTGGTGTTAGGCACTCAATATACCCTATATTTCGATATAAAGATAGAGGCAAGTCAAATATCTTACTCACCCATTGCACCGACACTACATTATGATAAAGTTCTTTTGGGCTAGATCTTTTATAGAGAATCGCCCGATCTCTTAATCGATCCATCTGGTCCACCGGTCAGTACACAAAAAACATGAATGCAATAAGCCACCCGGCGTTAAGCGCTTGCACTATCGCGCTCTCTGCCGACGTCGTTGATCGCATCGAGCGCCTCATGGTCCTCGATTTCACCAGAGTCAGAACGTTTATGACTCTTCGTCAGAAATTCAACCCCGAACAGGTGGAGAAAATGGAGCTCGAATACAAGCGCTTCCTGTGCTTGTCGATCGCCTTTCCCGACAGGGCCTTCCCGATCTCCAATGCAGTGGATGACATGTGGCATGTCCACATACTCTTCACCTACGAATACCACAAGGCGTCCGAGATCGTCGGCTGCAATTACCTTCATCACATTCCGACCCCTTCGGAAGAAGAGCGCGCCGCTTTGGAATCGGAATACTTCCAAGGCACCCTCGAGTGCTACCGGCAGCTCTTCGGCGAACCCCCTGCGGCCTGGTGGCCCAAGGAATCCGCCCAAATCTGTTGGTCGTGCGGCTGCCAGGTCGGCCAGTGCCCTCGGCATTTGCGCACCGGAGCAGCTCAAGAGGAAGCCTGCACCGCCTAGGCAATCGCACACGCGATTTACATGAGACGGAAATTTCCGTCTCTTTTTAATTAATCATATGAAATATAAAAAATTCAAGGTCAAAGAGGGTCGAGAAGCACAGTGGAGATCATGGTGCCTTTCTCTTATTCATGAGAAAGCGCAAGTTTTGGAAACAATGAAAGAAGAGGCTGTAACGAGAGAGACGTGCTGGATAAAAGACGGCTTTGTCTACTACGGTATGGAAGGCCTCTGTCTACCAGCGACGGACAGAGAGATAAACAGACTGCACAAGCAAAACCGAAGAGAGTGTCTTGAGGTACCGGGGGAATTTATCGAATCGGTACCAAATGGCTCCGAAGTCTTATTCGACTTCAATTTGCCCTCATAGCAAAGATTCGGTTCCCGCTGAATGCTCTCAACTAAAACTTAGAAATAACCCAATTGATCAGAGCGATAGCCAAAGCGCCTATGAACGCCGGCAAGTAGCCGTCGATCGAGAAGCCCGGCACGTAGAGAGCGACGAGCCACAGCAATCCCCCGTTGACGAGGAGCCCGAACAGGCCGAGCGTAAAGATATTGATCGGAAGCGTAACGAGGCTGATCAAAGGCTTGATCAGGAGATTGATTGCTCCTATGGCGAGGGCCGCGATCAGCGCGTAATAGAAACCAGCCACGGCGACGCCTGGAACGAACCGCGGAAGGCCCATGATTGCGAGAGCGACTATGACAATTTTGACGATAATTTTCATATGAAAAAGTATAGCATGTCCATATTCCCTAAACCGTGGAAACGTATATAATGCTACACGCACTATTAATCATTTATATACACGCACATGGGAGTAATTAAGGAAGTCAGGGCACGCGAAATCCTCGATTCACGAGGAAATCCGACAGTCGAAGTCGACGTAATGCTTAAGGACGGCTCTTTCGGCCGATCAGCGGTACCGTCAGGCGCGTCGACAGGCAGCCACGAGGCAGTTGAGCTTCGCGACGGCGACAAGGAGCGCTACGGCGGCAAGGGCGTCTCTAAGGCGGTCGAGAACGTGAACACAAAGATTTCTGCGGCTATCGCCGGCAAGAAGTTCGACCAGTCTTCCCTCGACAAGGCCCTCATCGCTCTCGACGGCACTCCTAACAAGGGCGTGCTCGGCGCGAACGCCATCCTCGGCGTATCGATGGCTTTCGCTCACGCAAAGGCAAAGTCAGAGAAGGTTCCCCTCTACCAGTACTTCAAGGACATCAGCGGAACCAAGGAGAAGATGCGACTCCCTGTGCCTCTCATGAACGTGCTCAACGGCGGAAAGCACGCTGAGAACTCTACCGACCTTCAGGAGTTCATGATCGTGCCATTGGGCGCCCCTACCTTCAAGGAGGCTCTCCGCTACGGCGCAGAGGTATTCCACGCTTTGAAGAAGATCCTCTCGGCAAAGAAGCTCAATACCTCTGTCGGAGACGAGGGAGGCTATGCCCCGTCGCTTCCTAACAACGAGGCGGCTATCGAGACCATCATCGAGGCCATCAAGAAGGCCGGCTTCACCCCTGGCGTAGACATCGGCATCGCTATCGACGCTGCAGCTACCGAGGTGTACGAGGGCGGAATCTACAACCTCAAGACCGAGAACAAGAAGCTCTCGTCAAAGGAGATGGTCGAGTACTACGCGAACTGGGTCAAGAAGTACCCTATCGTATCGATCGAGGACGGCCTCGCCGAGGACGACTGGGCTGGCTACGAGCTCATGACCAAGAAGCTCGGCACAAAGACCCAGATCGTTGGCGACGACCTCTTCGTCACCAACGTCGAGCGATTGGCTCAGGGCATCAAGAAGAACGTCGGAAACTCTATCCTGATCAAGCTCAACCAAATCGGCACCATCACCGAGACCATCGACGCCGTAAAGATGGCGAAGAAGGCGGGATACACCTCTATCATCTCTCACCGATCGGGCGAGACCGAGGACACTACTATCGCGGACTTCGTAGTCGGACTCTCGACCGGCCAGATCAAGACCGGATCGGCATCTCGAACAGACAGAATCGCCAAGTACAACCAGCTCCTCCGCATCGAGGAGGCTCTCGGCGACAAGGCAATCTATCCAGGCAAAGACGCTTTCAAGGCGTAAAGCCTAGCGAATCAAGCCGCGCCCTTCGGGCGCGGCTTTCGTTTATAAAAAAGCCACCATCAGTGATGGCGGCCACGTATCGGTATTAGCTACCGGCGAGTCACCCTGTCCATATAGCGACCATGATCCGTACGGACACCGGCTCCCGAACCAATGTCGTCCGCAAAAATCGGACGGGAGCTGCGAGAACACATACCCCGCCTGAGAAGCACCGGCGGGTTAGGGATCTTGTCTGGGAATTGCTGCGGACTGCTAGGGGCAGATTTGTCGTTCTTGCTGCTGAAACCGCTACGAGCTGGCATGGAAGGATCTCCTTGTTGAATTCCTGAACACTTTGGAATATTCCGACAGTTAGACTAACCGGATATAGATACTACAACTCGCAAAAGCCATCGTCAATGACGCATGGGCATAACTTTCTGTACAATAACGCGTATGAAAACATTCAAACAAGCGGTACTAATAGTGCTCGACGGCTGGGGTCATCGCGAGGACGCGAGCCATAACGCCGTCGCATCCGCCAAGAAGCCCTTCTTCGACAAGATATGGAAAGAGTACCCTCACACCCTCCTCCAAGCCTCTGGGCTCGACGTGGGCCTTCCTGACGGCCAGATGGGCAACAGCGAGATCGGCCATACGACCATCGGCGCGGGCACCGTTATCGACACCGACCTTGTCCGCATCGCCAAATCGATCAAGAGCGGCGATTTTGCCAAGATTCCGGCTTTCACAAAGGCTTTCGATCACGTCAAAAAGAATAACTCCGTCCTCCACGTAAAAGGTCTGCTTGGAAACGGCGGAGTGCACGCCCACCAGGATCACCTCGTCGCCTTCGTAAAGGCAGCAAAGGACGCAGGCATCCAGACTATCGCCATCCATGTCTATACCGACGGGCGCGATACGGCCCCTCAGTCTTCGGCACAGTTCCTGCGCGAGCTCGAGTCTGACCTCGAGAAGATCGGCGGGGGCTTCATCGCCACGGCGACCGGCCGATTTTACGCCATGGACCGCGACAACAACTGGGACCGCGTAGCACGCGCCGAGGCGGCCCTCTTTGAATGCAAAGGAAACGTCTGCAAACCGGGAGATATCCCTTCCGAAGTCATTTCTCGCCTCCATATGGACGGAATCTTGGACGAGCACCTCGAGCCGGTCGTCTTTCTCGACAAGAACGGCAAGAGCTACCCCATCCAGAAGAACGATGCCGTTCTCTTCTTCAATTTCCGCGCCGATCGCGCGCGCATGATCTCGAAGAAGATGATCGAGAAGGCAGAGAAGGACAACATCGTATTTGTCACCCTCACCGAATACGACAAGAGCTTCAAATGCGACATCGCCTTCCCTCCCCGCGTCATCGATACGACGATCGCCAAGGAAGTTTCCGCGGCCGGCCTCACTCAGGCGCACATCGCCGAGACCGAGAAGTTCCCGCACGCGACGTACTTCCTCAACGGAGGCATCGAAAAGCTCTATCCGGGCGAGAAGCACATCCTCCTCGACTCGCGCAAGGACGTAAAGACGCACGACCTCGCTCCCGAGATGCGCGCTGAAGCTATCGCGGACAAGGCCATCGAGGAGATTAACGCCGGAACCAACTTCATCTTCATAAACTTCGCCAATCCCGACATGGTCGGACACACAGCGAATGTGCCGGCTATCGTGAAGGCTGTCGAGACCGTCGATACCAACCTGCGACGCGTCCTGGAGGCCCTGGAGGCTCGTGGGGGCGTGGCATTCGTCACGGCCGATCACGGAAACGCCGAAGTGAACGTAGACCCTGTAACGGGCGAAAAGCACACCGCCCATACGATCAATCCCGTGCCGGCGATCATTACCGCCAAGGGCATCGAGTTCAATGCCGGCGGCCTTGCGGACATCGCCCCTACCGTTCTCGCGCTGCTCGATATCAAGAAGCCGAAGGGTATGACGGGCAAGATTCTGGTGAAGTAGACAACCGATATCCCCAAATAAAAAGGCCGCCTCAATTAGGCGGCCTTTGCCGTACATCCGTGGAGCTAATACGGACAGTCATCCATCGATCCATTTTCGAAGGCGACTCGGTAACATGCCAAGCGTCCGAACGCGGGAGTCCCGGGGGAATCTCGGATCTGCCGCGTGACCGGTAAATCTTGGATACGCCGATGGCCTTTGCTATCTGACCGAGCCAGCCGTCGAACTCATCAAAGCTCGCGAATCCGCCCGCGCGCATGAGGCACTCGGAGCAGCCCTGCTCGATCATCTCATTGCGCCTGACGACGCTGCCCACGAGAGAAATGCATAGTACGTCCTTGTGGCAGCATGTCTTCACCTGAGGCCTCTTAACGATCAGGGCGCTGTTCGTGCCGGCAAGCACGAGCAGGCAAAAATCCCTATGGATGATGTTTTTCCTGGCGAACTCTTGTGGAATTTCCACAAGCGACGTGACTGCAGCAGCAGTCGCGGTAGCAACTGACTGAAAAGCAATCAGAGTTTGCATAAAAAAATCGAAGATCAACCTGTGCCTTTATGAAACACCCGCCACGGGCAAATGTCAAAAATCAAGATATAAAAAAGCCGCGCCATCAAGGACGCGGACTTTGCGAAGTTTTACGCGAGTCTTGCAACTCGAGCGGATTACCGCCGTTCTTTGGCGATGCCCGCGAGCCAAAAGCTGGAATGAATGCCAGTGCCGTGGGTACGGCCAGCGCTCACGCCATGCTCTTGGCTGACGATCAGGCGGCACCATTGCCCGCTCTTTGGATCGATCCAGTGCGTCGCGACCGAACGCGGTCGCGGCCCGTTAGCCGAGGACGACTCGGTTGCTGCCGCGAGCGAGTGAGGATCCGCCGGATAAAGGCCGCGAATGTCGTACTCGCGACTGATCCGCTCGTGGGTTAACTGAGAGTGTCCGCCGACCTCAAAGGCGAGCACCTCGACCGTCTCGCCTTCGCCATGCGGTGCGTCGTCGAGAATGGAATCATCCACGATCCGCACCTCGCGACCGGAAATAGTAAGCATCGACAGCGTGTCGCGCGAGCGATCGACGTAGAGGCGTCCGAGGCTGCTAACTGGCAGACATACCTCCGTCGTCATGGCGCCCGTGTTGGAATGAAACTCCTTGCGGACAAGCGTAACGCGGTGATTCGTGAAGGCGACCTTGGCAGCGACACGGCCCATCATGAGGTTCTGGAGCTGGCGCGCCTCGTACAGACCGAGGCCATCCGGCTTGTACGACCAGATGCCGCGGGAGTAATCCTGCGAGATCGCTGCACAAGCCCTCTCGTTCAGCTCGAGATCCAACGCCTTCAGTTCGCGCTCCCCGTAATGGGACGGGACAGAAAAGAAGTAGTAGATCGCGTCTGCACCTTGTTCAGTAACGACTTTATCGGAAGCAATAGCATTCATGTTGAGTTTAGTGGGAAAATAACAATCCGCTTGGCCCGAGGCCAGAAAGACGGCAGATTGCCTCTTTCCTTCCAAACTCAACCAACACCGTATTCAAGGAGCTTATTCTTAATATATGATTATACTTTATTTATAAGTTAAAGTCAAATTATACGAGACACAGGGGAGCCGCATGCTTTTATTCGGGCCTCGCGCAGGCTGACGGGCCGAGCGGAGTAATCCGCCAGCAGGCGGATATGCGTGCCCGGATAAAAGCAGGCGGCTCCCTTAGTTGTATTCTTCCCTATTCTTGATAAGCGACCACACCCACACGATGACCGCCACGATGCCTATGCCGATGAGAAGATTCTTCTCGTACGAATGGATGTTGTCGATGATAAGAGTAAAGAGATCGCCGAAGAAATAGCCGCCGAGTACAAAAATAGCCGACCAGACGATTGAATTCAGGATATTGAGGAGGACGAACTTCTTGGTCGAGAGCTCGGATGTGCCGAGGGCGAACAATGTAGGGATGCGAAGGCCATAGAGGAAGCGGTAGCCGAAGAGGATCTTGTTCTGATGGTTGTGAATAAGGTCGTGGACCTTCTCCGCTCGCTTTCGCCAGTGCTTGCGGCCGCGCTTCTCCAGGAATGCGGTTCCCTTCTTGCGTCCAAGGTAAAAGAAGAACAGGTCGCCCAAGAACGTCGCAAAAAATGCCGTGATCAATACGAGCGGCAACGAAAGGAATTCGAGCCGAGCGAGAAGCCCTCCCGCGATAACTACGATCTCGCCCTCAAGGAATGTTCCAATGAAGACCGCCACGAGGCCGTATTGCGCGATGATTGCTTCAATCATAAATTATTTGATCTTCCAGCCGTCCTTCTCGTGGTCGGCGATCTTCTTCGCCTTAACCTCTTTCTCAACGCCGTCGCGGACCATGATGACCTTCTCGTTTCGGCCGAGCTTGTCGCCCGAAGACGCTACGGTCTCAGATCCGAGGATGCCCTTGGCGTCCGCCTCAATGGTATTGAGAGGCTTCATGTCTGCCGCGGCCGCGCCGCCCAAATTAGGGAGAAGGCTGATGACCTGCGCATTGATAGACATGAGCATGGTCTTGAAAAGCTGGAGGCCTTCCCTCTTGTACTCTACGAAAGGATCTCGCTGGCCGTACGCTCGGAGGTTTACCGAAGAGCGGAGATAGTCCATAGCCTCGAGGTGCTCGACCCAGAACATGTCGATAGTCTGGAGGAAGAGGTGTCGGAGAGCCTTCGGGAAGTTCTCGCCGAGCTGCTGCTTCTTCGACTCGATGACTGCCATGATGGCGGCGTCGTTGGTATCGACGATGCTCATGAAGTCGGCGAGGACGTCCTCGTCCGAGCCGACAAGCATCTTGCGGCGTCGGTCGTATACGGTCTTGCGGTGGAGATTCATGACGTCGTCGTATTCGAGGACGTGCTTTCGGGCGTCGAAGTTGAAGCCTTCGATGCGGGTCTGGGCGGTCTCAAGCGATCGCGTGATCATGCCGTTCTCGATAGGCTCATCCTCGGCGATGCCGAATCGGCCCATCATCTTCTTGACCATGTCGGTCGCGAATACGCGCATGAGGCTGTCCTCGAGCGATACGAAGAACTGCGTCTCGCCAGGATCTCCCTGTCGTCCCGCTCGTCCTCGGAGCTGGTTGTCGATCCGGCGAGCCTCGTGGCGCTCCGTACCGAGCACGAACAGTCCTCCTGCGGCCTTTACCTTCGCGGTCTCCTCTTCCGATACAGGGACGCCGCCGAGCTTGATGTCGACTCCTCGTCCCGCCATGTTCGTCGCGATGGTTACGGCGCCGAATCGTCCCGCCTGGGCGACGATCTCTCCCTCGCGCTCATGGTTTTTCGCGTTCAGAACCTCGTGGGCGACGCCTTCACGCTTCAAGTACTGCGAAAGGAGCTCGTTCTTCTCGATCGAAACCGTACCGATAAGGACCGGCTGGCCCTTCTTGTTCACTTCCTTTACCTTCTTGGCGATCGCCTTGAACTTGCCCACCTCAGTCTGGAAAATCTGGTCGTTTCGGTCGATTCGGGCGACCTCGCGGTTCGTAGGGATAGCGATTGTATTGAGATGGTATACCTTAAAGAATTCCTCGCGCGACGTGAGAGCCGTTCCGGTCATTCCGGAGAGCTTCTTGTAAAGGCGGAAGAAGTTCTGGTACGTGATAGAGGCGAACGTGCGGCTCTCCTTCTGGATAGTCGCGCCTTCCTTGGCCTCGACGGCCTGATGCAAGCCTTCTGACCAGCGTCGTCCCGGCTGGAGTCGTCCGGTAAATTCATCGACGATGATTACCTCATTCTCGCGCACGACGTACTCCTTGTCCTTATGGAAAAGCGCCTTCGCTCGAACGGCGGTCTCGAGGTGATGGACGTATTTTACACCGCGATCGGTGTAGATATTGTCGACATTAAGTGCCTTCTCGGCCTTGGTAATGCCGGAATCGGTGAGAGTGATTGCCTTTCGCTTCTCGTCGATCTTGTAATCGACCTCAGGGGCGAGAGTGTCGGCGATCTTGGCGAACATCTTGTAAAAGTCCTCAGAATCGGACGTTGCCGCAGAAATGATGAGCGGAGTTCGAGCCTCGTCGATGAGGATCGAGTCCACCTCGTCCACGATGGCGAAATTCCACTCGCGCTGGCGGAGATTTTCAGGAGAGTACTCGAGATTGTCTCGGAGATAATCAAAACCAAACTCCTGGTTGGTTCCGTAGGTGATATCGGCGACGTACGCCTCCTTGCGAGAGCACGGCTTGAGGAATTCGTACGCGACCTTGAACGAGCCGTTCTCGTCGCGATTCGCGTCTGCCTCCGTATGCTTTGGGTCATAGAGATACGCGGTGTCGTGATTGATGACGGCGCAGGTAAGGCCGAGGAAATCGTAGACCTGGCCCATCCATGCCGCGTCTCGTCGCGAGAGGTAGTCGTTGACGGTAACGACATGAACGCCCTTTCCTGAAAGAGCGTTGAGATATGCGGGCAGGGTCGCTACGAGGGTCTTTCCCTCCCCGGTTCGCATCTCGGCGATGCCTGAGTGATGGAGGATCGCGCCTCCGATCATCTGCACGTCGAAATGGCGCTGATTGAGGGTTCGCTTGGACGCCTCGCGGACGACGGCAAAGGCTTCAGGAAGCAAATCATCGAGGGACTCGCCCTTGGACAGGCGTTCCTTGAATTCGGCAGTCTTTCCTTTGAGCTGCTCGTTAGAAAGTGCCGAAAGAGCCTGCTCGAACCCATTAATCTTCGGTACTAGTGCTTCAAAAGGCTTCAAATCTCGCTTATTCTGATCTCCGAAAATTTTCGTAAGGAATGTGGCCATAGAGGGCTATATTAGCATGTAATCGCATCGGTTTGAAGCCCTATATAGACGGATACGGGATCAATCCAAACACTTGACTTTTATATAAAATAGGTGTATAATATACCCAGTACAGTGAGATCTTCGAAATGCGCGGAATTACTACATTTATTCCCTGACAGGGTCTATGCCCTATCGGAGCCTAAATGTAGTAATTCCACTACACACAAAATACAATGACCACCTCGTCCACTAACTCACAAGGATTAATCCTTCCCTGCAACGTCGTCGTAAGCCTGCTCGCTGATATCGCTCGCAAGCTGTTTCCTCTGGAAATGGCCACAGGCGAAATCAGTGTCGAGCAACATTGGTTCTTTGGCCCCTTCTGCCATGTGAGCCTCAGCTACATGCCTGTTAGGCGCGGATGTCCGAAGGGCAGCACTGCTATCTCTATTCCATTCCTATGGGAATCAGAGACAAGCAATAGGCCCTCGGAACAGGATATGGGTAACGCGAAAGTTGATCTCTCAGGCATGGAAGTGTTCTCCCATGTAGCCATCATGGCGCAATACCGTGACCCCATTCCCCTCAAAGGATGCCGTGATCACAGTCGCTTCGTGTATATGCAATCGGCATTGGCCGCTCATATGCTCAAAGCGCAAGCCCGCGCAATGCTTGAAAAAGCGTAAAATGCGAGCGAAAGTAAGGAACAGTGAGTAGTCAGAGATTCTGTTTCATGTGGGAATGAAAATTGTGTAAGCGCATGGTAAGCAAAGATATATGAAGTGTTGCGATTCTTCGCAAAACTAAAAAACCGCGTCCTTTAAGGCGCGGTTTAGTACGTTTAGAGATGCCTTAAAGCGATCCGACTTCTTTTTCTATAATAATACCTGTTTTTCTAAGGACAATATCTGCGACATGCGCGGCTAGTCGGTCAACATCAGTAGACGTGGCCGAATGTTCGGCAACCAATACAAGAGGCTGCCTTGAAAAGAGAAATGCTTTGCCCAAAGCAAATCCCTTAAGACCGCATACACTATCAAGCACCCACGCCAAAGGGATCTTTACCGTACTCTCGTCGGCGCCGACCTCGCGCGAGCCGGCCGGAGCGTTTGCAGGGAAAGCCGGGATGCCCGGATAGCGGAGAGCAAGGGATTCGAACTGCGCCCGAGGGATGATCGGATTCTTCCAGAACGAGCCAGCCGTGCCCACCTCGCCCAGATTCGGGAACTTGGCGGTACGGACCTCTATGACGGCATTTCGGATATCGAGCTGCGTCGGGCTGGCTATTTTTTTCGCGGCGAAATACTCCTTGATGTCTTTGTATCGAAAGTTCGGCGCCGGAGAGAGCGAAAGGCTGAACGAGACGGACACGATTACGTATTTTTTATACTCGGCCCTCTTGAAAATGCTGTCGCGATACGTGAATCCGCATTCGGCGTTCGAGAAAACCCTGGCCGCGCCGCTCTCGGTATCGATAGCGCGCACGGATTCGATCACGTTCATCACTTCGGTGCCATATGCGCCAATATTCTGCACCGGCGCGGCCCCCACCGTTCCAGGAATAAGGGAAAGATTTTCCAATCCCCATGCGCCCTTCTCCACAGTCTTGGCGACGAGATCATCCCACGCTTCCCCAGCCGCAACGGTTACAAGCACGCTCTTGCCGTCGGTGGATTTCTCGAATTCAATCCCCTTCATCTCCATCTTTATAACCAAGCCATTAAAACCTGGGTCGCCGACGAGCACGTTAGAGCCGCCGCCAAGGATGAAAATCCTGACGCTTTTCGATTTCGCAAAAGCCAGAGCCTCCTCCAGCTCAGCCTCGCTCGTAACCGCGCAGAAATAGCGAGCCGGCCCGCCGATTTTCAGCGTCGTGAATTGCGACAGGTTTATATTCTCTGATATCGTCATTAATTTGTTGCCTGTATCTGCTGGATATACTGCTCGCCTTGGGTCTTGAACGCCGGATCAAGCGCGATCATCTCGCGCAAGGCTGCGATAGCCATCGCCTTGTTGCCCGACTGGAAGTATGCGGCGACCAGGTTCATGCGGATCTGGGGATTGGTCGGATTGGCGGCAATCTGAGCCTTGAGTCCGGCAATCGCCTTGTCCCACTGGCCCACCTGCGCGTACGCGCTCACGAAGTCCTCGGAGAACGAGGCGGCATCCAGACCGAGCTTCGAGATGAGGGCTCGCGCCTCTGCCTCCTTGCCGTTGTAGACGAGGGCGGAAACATAATAGCGAAGGGCCTGACCGTACGACGGCTCGAGCTCGTACGCCCTCTTGAATACATCCAGGGCCTCACTGTAGCGGCCCTGTACCGCGTGCAGCGATCCAAGCTGGAACAATATGGTCTGCTTTTTCGGCGAGAGCTCGACCGCCTTCAGGAGATGGGCCAAAGCCTGATCAGCCGCGCCGTACTGGGCGTAGAAATTGGCAGCAAAGACCTCGTAGCGAGCATCTCCCGGATAGCGCTCGATCTGCGCCTCGACGGCCTTCTTCGAAAGCTCGAAGAACTTGGTGCGCTGCTCCATAGGGATATTCGCGGCATTCATAGTACGGGAAGCCTCGATGAGCCTCTCGACGATCTCAGGGCGGCCCATAGTGTCGTATGACAGGGCCTTTGCGAACGAATCGTTAACCGCAGCAGGCTGGATCGGATAGACGGACATGGACCTCAACGCGTCTATGAGGCTGGTATTAGACGCTATCGCCCGCCAGTTGAAGAAATAGATCCCGAAAATGAGCACGACGAGCATGAGCGCGCCGGCAGCCATGGTCTCGGAATCCTCGACCTCGGCAGCGTCCGCCGCCATAGGCTTCTCAAGTCGGGTAGATGAGAAATGGATGTACGCGAGCACCGACACGAACAGCACATAGCTGATCAGGTTGTCGAATACGAAGAGATTGTGAAAGAAATACGCGGCGCCGAGACCCGTGAGCAGAGCCTTCTCGGTAAATGAGAGGCTGGTAGCCTTCTTCCAGAGCAGGTAGATAGCCGCCGCGAACATCGAGAGGTATGCGAGAAGGCCAAGGATTCCGCCCGCTACGAGCCAGTCAAGGACGATGTTGTGAGTATGATCGAACCACTGCTCCTGCGAATACATGCGAGGATCGTAATTCTTGTTGAAGATGTAGTTGAAATTCTCCTGGCCCCAGCCGAGTATAGGCCGCTCCTTCCAGCCCTCTACCGCCATTGGCCAAATATATGCGCGGGCTTGGGTCTTGGTCTCGCTCCACGAGATCGACACGAATCGCCCGAGCACGGGGCTCTGCGCGACGAACTGCGTATCCTTGATGGCGATGAAAGTTCCTATAGCAACGAAGACGAGGCCGATGACGGACGCCGCGATGATTCGAAGCCTCCTCTCGCCCCTATCAAAGATGGCGATGAGCAGCGCCGACAGCAAGACGCCTCCGATGATGCCGAGGATCGCGCCTCGGGTAGCCGTAAAGTAGAGAACGAATCCGAGGACCGGCACGGTGTACACGTACGCGATCGAAGCGCTGTATTTCTGCGAGAGCCACGTGATGAGCGCGGCGAATGCCAGCACCGCATAGACCCAGAATACGTTCGAGCCGAGATTCGCAATGCCCTTCGAGAAGGCGTCGGACTGCGCCAGAAACACCCATATCGAGAACATGATCACGCCTATGCCGGAATAGATTCCGATAGCGCAGGGCGCGCTGAGCCTCTCATTGCGCGAGCGGAACGCTAGGATAAGGGCAAAGAAGATATTGAAGACGAGGAAGATGGCGAGATAGGTCGCATTGCCGAACTTGCCGTCGACGCGCACTCCTCCCTGGTTTATGACCAGCGCTCCGGCCAGCTGGAAGAACGAGTAGACGGCCATGACGAATGCCGAGGCGACCGACGTCTCAAGAAAGCGCTTCCAGAGCTTTTCCGTAGCGAGCACGCTGCCGGCCATTACGAAATAGAGGAAGAGGTGCGCGAGGGTTATGAAGCCTTCCATGCGCTCGAAGTTAGACCAGAAGCTCTTCCATGGATTCTCGCCGAAGATGTCGGCAAGCGCGATCACGCCGATGAATGCGACGAACGACCAGAAGATCAGGGACGGCCGCGGCCTAGAGGAGGCGTCGCGGAACGCGAGCAGAAGCCACGCCGCGAATCCGATCTCGACGACTATCCTGAAATAGAAGCCCTTTCCCGTGATGAATGGGAAAAAGAAGTTGTCGAGCACTATGAATGGCGCCAGCAATGCAGCAAATACCGAAGCGATAGCCGTCCCGCGTAAAAATGTGTTTAAAGTCATATGCGTAAAACTATAGCACAGGATGCGGCGCCGAATATGACACTTTTCCGCCGCGCCGTGTATTATATAGACCGACGATACACACTAGCCGAAATGAAGCAGAAAATCATACAGATCCTCCGCTGGTCGGAGAAATACGCAAAGACCGACATGGTCCGCTTCGCGAGCGGCAACTTTTGGCTCTCGGCTACCCGCGTAGCCGCCGTCGGAAGCGGCATGGTCCTCACGGTCGTATTCGCGAACAAGGTCGACCCTAACGTTTACGGCACCTACAAGTACATCATCGCCCTCGTCGGCATATTCGGCGCCTTCTCGCTCAACAGCCTCGGCACGTCGGTAGTGCGAGCCGTCGCCCAAGGAAACAAGGACGTGGTCAGGCCGCTCTTCATAAAGAGCATCCTCTGGAGCTTGCCTGCTGCCGGTGCTGCGGCGATTGGCTCGCTCTACTATTACCTAAACGGCAATGCCGCCCTCGGCTTCGGCCTGCTCCTCATCGCCCTCGCGAATCCCTTCTTCAACAGCTTCGTCGTCTGGAAGTCGCTCTTTGTCGGCAAAGGCGATTTCAAGTCGATGGCCGCCTACAGCATCCCGGGAAACCTCGCGAGCGTGCTCGCCTTCATCGGAATCCTCCTCGTAAAGACAGACATATTCACGATCCTTATCACTTATTTCGCGACCAATCTCGCCCTCTCGTGGTTCATGTACGCGGTCGCCCTGCGAAAGTACAAGGTCGCCCAGGAGCACGAGATAGACGAGGAGACGAAGACGAAAGTGAGCGAGACGGTCCAGTACGGCAAGCACCTGAGCATCCTCGGCATCGTCATCCAGATAATGAGCTATGCCGACCAGCTCATACTCTGGCATTTCGTCGGGCCGATCCAGCTCGCTATCTACTCGTTCGCCCAGGCGCCCGTCCGCGAGATCAAGAACTTTTCCGAGAATTTCTTCCCTATCATCTTCCCCCGCTACGCGACCAAGACCATGGAGGAGGTAAAGAAAAGTATGGGCCTGCGCACGATGCAGATGGTCCTCGTATCATCCGCCGCCTGTATCGCATATATAATCGCCGCGCCGTTCATATTCAAGATCTTCTTCCCTAAATACATGGCTTCCGTCCTTGCAAGCCAGATACTCGCCCTAGCCATTCCTTTCCAAGCAAAGGGCCTCGTCGAAACGCTCATCACCGCTCACGGCGACGTAAAGAAGAAGTACGTCACATCGATAGCGACGAATGCCTCGCGCCTCGCCCTCCTCGGCATCCTCATCCCGCCTTACGGATTCATCGGCGCGTCGATAGCGATCGTCGCCTCCGAGGCGGTTTCGGCCGTCGTCTATTATTTCGCTTACAAAAGGCTCTAATCGTGCTAGGATTGGTGCCAACAGACACACAATCTCATGCGATACTCCTTCTATCGAATAGCTTCTTTCGCCCTCGATATAGCCTATATACTCTCGCCCGAATACAAGCTTCCGGCGCGCAGCAAGCTGCTCTGCGACTACCTTAGGATGAGGCTCAAGGCATTCGTGAACAGGTGGATGCATTTCAAGACGGAGCATTTCCTCGGATTCACCGTCTCTTTCGTCGAATACCATCTCTTCTTCGAGACGTTCAGGCAAGTATTCGTACGCCAGTCCTACTATTTCGAGCCGGGCACCGACTCGCCGACCATCATCGACTGCGGCGGAAACGCCGGCATGTCCGTCCTCTATTTCAAGCACATGTTCCCTTCGTGCAAGATAAGGGTATTCGAGCCTTCTGCCGAAGTACGACCTATCCTGGAGCAAAATATCAGCAAGAACTCGCTCAAAGATGTCGAGATCGAGCCGTATGCCGTATCGAACAAGGACGGCAAGGTCTCCTTCTATAATCGCGGGCCAGGATCGTACGGCAGCACCATCGTCGAGTCGGTCTTCGACGTGACGATACAGAAAGGAGAATCGACCAAGGAGAATGCCGAGACCGTCACCACGAAAAGGCTCTCGCCGTACGTGCAGGGACCGATAGACCTGCTCAAGCTCGATATAGAAGGCGCCGAGGAGATGGTTCTCCGCGAGCTTCGCGAGGCCGGCGTCCTTGGAAAGATAAAGACCTGCGTCCTCGAATATCACTATTCGCTCGGCACGAGCGACAACAAGCTCGGCGACATACTCTCGACCTTCGAGCGAGACGGCCGCGAGTATCAGGTATACCTCGACGAGTTCATGCCCGGCGCCTCGATGATGCTCGAGAAAGCCAACAGCTATTACTGCCTGATCCGCTCGACCGTAAAGAAATAAAGATATGAGCTTCGTCGACATCCGATTCCTGGTCTTCTTTCCCCTGGTCCTCATCGCCAATTTCCTCACGCCCGCCAGATTCAGGTGGATCGTCCTCCTTGCCGCGAGCTACTTCTTCTACATGTCGTGGAAGCCGGAGTACGGCCTCATACTTCTCGCCATAACCGTCCTCGATTTCGTATCCGCACTGATGATCGGCAAGAGCGACAGCCACGCCAAGAGAAAGGCCTGGCTCATGGTAAGCCTCGTCGGAAACATCGGCCTCCTGTTCGTATTCAAGTACTTCAATTTCATATTCGACTCGATCAGCTCCGTCTTTCACGCATTCGGAAGCGATACGTCCCTGCCGCTCCTTAACCTCCTGCTTCCTATCGGCATATCCTTCCACGTATTCCAAAGCATCAGCTATACCATCGACGTATATATGCGTAGGGTCGAGCCAGTGAATCATTTCGGAAAGTTTGCCCTCTATGTAGCATTCTTCCCTCAGCTCGTGGCGGGCCCTATCGAGCGCCCGAAAACCCTCCTTCCCCAGTTCTTCGAGGATCGCCGATTCAATCCTGAACTCGCGCGTCGTGGAGCCCATCTCATGGCATGGGGCTTCTTCAAAAAACTCGTCATCGCCGACAATCTTGCGCCTCTCGTAAACGCCGCCTTCGCCACTCCGGCAGATTTTCCAGGACCGACGCTCGCCCTGGCTGCGGCGCTCTTCGCCTATCAGATATACTGCGACTTCTCGGGATACACCGATATTGCCCGAGGCGCCGCCAACATCCTTGGATACGAGCTCGTCCTCAACTTCAATAGGCCGTACGCCTCGGGATCGGTCGGCGAATTCTGGAAGAGGTGGCATATCTCGCTCTCGAGCTGGTTCCGCGACTACGTGTATATACCCCTCGGCGGCAATCGCGGCTCCGCTTCGCGCACCCGGTCAAACCTTCTCGCGACCTTCCTCCTGTCCGGACTGTGGCACGGCGCCAACTGGACGTACGTCATCTGGGGAGGCATAAACGGCGTATACCTAGTGATAGAAAACGCTCTCGCAAAGCGAGGCATTACCATAGGCAAGAGCTTGTTCTCAGTACCGCTCACTTTCATCCTCATATGCGTCACCTGGGTATTCTTCAGGGCGGAAACTGTATCGGGCGCCGTCTCGATACTTGCCCGCATCCCTACCGGCATCCCTGAATTCCTCTCGAGCCTGACGTCGATCGATGCCATGAGGCATGTCCTCGCTATGGATTACGGCCTGCAGGCGCTGCTTATCGGCGTCCTCGGCATCATATTTATGGAGACGGTAGATTTCTTCCGATCGAGAGGCATCGTTCACGCACGGTTGAGCACGGCTTCTGCCCCTGCCCGCTATGCCCTCTATGTCGCATTCGCCATCGCCCTCGTGTGCGCAGGATCCTTCGGCGGCGCCCACCAATTCATCTATTTCCAATTCTGATGCTTACTCAAGAACAAAAACTCTTCCTGCGATTCTCATGCAAGGCAATCGGCCTCGCGCTTGTCGCATTCGCCGTCGTAGCCCTCCTCGCCCTCGCGAGCAGGAACTCAGACTCGTACGCCCGCAGCCTCGCCAAGAAGGAGTCGCTCCTTGGGGCTACGGCCGCGCCGCGACTGATCGTCATGGGCGGATCTGGCTCGGCAATCGGCTTCGACTCGAAGCTCTTCAAGGAAAAGACCGGCGTGAATGTCGTGAATACCGGCGTCTTTGCCGGCTTCGGCTTGCGTTTTATCGAGAGGGTCATCGTCCCTCATGTGGGCAAGGGCGATATCGTCCTCATCCTTCCGGAATACGAGCTCCTCCACCAGCCGCCAGGGGGCGACGGACATATACTCCTCGAGACAGTACTCGAGAATCCGTCTCATGTCGTAGATATTCTCAACCCGCACACCGTGGTCGCCATGACGCGCGCATTGCCCGGCTGGTTCCGAGGCAGGCTTGAATCCATTGCCCACAAGATATCGGGCAAGCAGTCCTCGAGCGTCTATTCGCTCAAGAACGTGAACGCCTTCGGCGACATCGATTCGCCTCTTCTCGATGAATCGATAATATCTCCCGAAGACATGGCCAAGGCAACCGAGAGCTTCATCCGTCCTCAGGCGGACTCCGGCTCGCTCGAGACGCTCGTCCGGATGACCGCGTCGATGAAGGAAAAAGGCGTAAAAGTGTTCATATCGTGGGCGCCGCTCCTCGAGTCCGCGCCAACAAGCACGATGCAGGCAGCCCAGAGCCGCGAGGCGGAGCTCAGGAAAGCTTTTCCTTCCTCGACATTCGTCGGCAGCCAGAAAGATTTCATGTACCCTGCGGGACTTTTCTACGATGCCCCGACCCACCTTAACGATGCTGGCAGGACGCAAAGAACGCAGAAAATCATCAAGCTGATGCCTATTCGGCCGTGATATAATCGGTTGACATAAAAACCAGAGCCCACATGATCCACAAGAAAATCGCCCACATACATTCCGTCATCCGAAAGCTTCCCGTAAATCAGATCGCGAGCAGGGCGATATTCAAGCTTTCCGGGGGCGCAGTGACGCTCAAGCCCGCCTCGGAGCCGAAGGGCCGCGTGCTCCTCTCGTATACGACCCTGCCCTTCCTTGTAAAGGATCCAAAGATCCTCGACGGACACTCAAACAGGTGGGAATGCGTCCAGATGGCGCAGGAATTCGTCGATCGCGGATACATCGTGGATGTCATCGATTTCAATAACGGCTCGTTCAAGCCAAAGCACAAGTACGCGTACTGCATCGATATCGACTCGTCGCTCGAGAGGCTCTCAAAGCTCCTCAACCCCGAGTGCATCCTCGTGTTCTACGCGACTGCCGGTCATTGGCTCTTCTGGAACTCGGCCGAGTACAATCGGCTAGCCGACATACAGAAACGCCGCGGAGCGACCATCTTCCCGCGACGAACCGCCCGGCCGACGCGAGCGCCCGACGTAGCGCACGTACTCAGCAGCCTGTGCGGCACGTTCCCTAACAGCACCTACGACTTCCTCAAGAAGCCTATTTTCAGCGTACCTCCGAGCAGCTCTCACACCTACCCTGAATTCGACCGTGACATCTCGAAAGCGCGCAAGAATTTCATCTGGTTCGGCGGATCCGGAGTCGTGCGCAAGGGCCTCGACCTCGCCCTCGAGGCGTTCGCCGGCATGCCCGAGCTCACCCTTGCGGCCTGCGGCAAGTACGACGGCGAGAAGGACTTTACCGACGCGTACGCAAAGGAGCTTACTCAGACCCCGAATATAAAAGCCATGGGCCACATGGACCCTTCGAGCAAGGTATTCGAGGATGTCCTCAAGAATTCGATATCCATCGTGTACCCTTCGAGCGCCGAAGGCTGCTCTACGGCAGTGCTCCTCGCCATGCATGCCGGCCTCATACCGATCGTGAGCAAAGAGACCGGTATCGAAACCGGCGACTTCGGGATCATGCTGCCCGATTGCTCACTCGAATCGATACGCAAAGCCGTCCGAGACCTGGCAGCAGAACCCGCCGAAAAGCTCTGGGAAAGATCCAGGAAGACTCGAGAATACGTTCTGAAGAACCACACCAGAGAATCGTTCGCCGCCAATTTCAAATCATTCGTTTCATATCTAGAAAAAAATCATGCAAAATAACCAGCCCCTCATATCAGTCGTCATCCCGGTCTACAACGAGGAAGTGCGCGCGGTGCGCGCCGTCGAGTCTATCTGCAACCAGACATGGAAGAACCTCGAGATCATCGTCGTCGATGACGGCTCGACCGACGGCTCATACGCTGCCGTAGAGGCTATTACGAAGAAGGATCCTCGGGTAAAGCTCTACCGCAATCCGAAGGTCCCCTCCCGCACGAACTGGCGCGGCTACGACATCAATGCCGGCTGGTCGGCGCGCGCTTTCGGCTTCCGCATCGCCAAGGGCGGCTGGATAACCACTCAGGATTCCGACGATGCATCGCTCCTGAATCGCATCGAGGTCGAGTACAATCTCGCCCAGAAATACAATGCGACCATGGTCACCGTCGACTGGTTCGATGGCAGCCCTGACAAGCTCAATAGGACCCTCGACGTCGACCGCATCTTCAAGGAGCTCGGCGAGGAGGCCGTAGTCATCAGGCCGGAAGTCATCAACAAGATCGTGAAGGAGTGCCACGGCCCCCTCATGCGCCTGCCTTTCCACCGATTCATCCCCTTCTCACTCAAGTGGTTCCCGTATACCCGCCCGCTCTTCTGGGGCAAGCTCCACAACTATCCGGGCGGAGACAATAACGTGCTCTTCAGGCGCGAGGTCATCGCTGCAGGCGTGAACCTGCGAACAAGGAATGCCCGAACTTGGGGCGTGCCGTCAGGACGAGGCACCGGCCGCGACTTCCTCATGCATACCGCGCACGTCTTCAAGAACAACTGGTCGTTCAAGCTCCCCCTCTACAACTGGGACGTCAAGAAAGCGAACCCTGATTACGTCGGCTACGAGAAATACCTCAAATAAATGAAAATCTCCATCGTCACTCCCGCATACAACATGGAGCGCTGGATCGCCGAGACCATCGAGAGCGTCATCTCTCAGGAGGGCGATTTCACTATCGAATACATCGTCATCGATGACGGCTCCAAGGATCGCACCGCGACCATAGCTCGCGAGTACGAGAAAAAGATTTCATCCAAGCAATACCCCATCAAGTGTAAGGGCGTTACTTTCCAATACCACCTTCAGCAGAATGGCGGGGCGATCGTCGCCATGAACAACGGATTCTCTAAAGCGTCTGGAGACATTGCGACATGGGTCGACGCCGACAACACGTTCGATCCGGGAGCATTCCAGGCAATGAAGAAAGTCTTTACGGCCTACCCGGGGACGCAGTGGGTCAAGGGCATCACCTCGACGATCGGCGAAAAGAGCGAGCTTCTGCGCGCCGGAAACTGCAAGCTCTACAGGCAAGACTGGCTCTCCCTCGGCATATACGGCCAGGAGGCATATTTCGTCGAGGCAGACAGCGTATTCTTTACCATGGACCTCTGGAAGAAGAGCGGCCCTATCCCAAGCCACTACCGAAGCGCCGGCGACTACTGGCTCTGGATCGAGATGGCAAAGCACAGCCCGCTGCTCTCTCTCAACAAGCACATCAGCAATTTCAGGAAAAGAGAAGGACAGCTTTCAAAAGGCATATCCCGATACAAGGGCGAGCAGAACAACGCCCGTCCAGTCCGCAGCGCAAAGGCATGGAAGGCGCGCCTCTTCTTCTCGCCACAGTCACGTATCACAAAAATATTTCCAAAGCTCGAGCCCGCCTTCGTCGCTCTTTATCCCCTCTTTTTCGGAAGGCCAAACGAGCAATACGTCGAGTCGGCAGACGGCAAGCTCACGATGAAACAGTTCAAATCGTATAAAATACTCTAATATGCTTCTCAAGATAAAAAGGCTTCTCAATAAGTTCGGATACGACATCAAGAAATACAGGCCGACGCTCGATACGACGATCCGACCCCTGAACATCCGCACGATCATAGACATCGGCGCCAATACCGGCCATTACGCAAAGGAGATGCGCGCCCTCTTCCCTGACGCTGCCATCTATTCCTTTGAGCCTCTCAAGGACTGCTTCAAATCCCTCGAAGCGAGCCTTCCGAACGATGCAAAATTCAAGGCGTTCAATACCGCACTCGGCGATACAAAGGGATCGACCACGATCGAGAGGAGCTCGTTTCACCCGAGCTCGTCCCTTCTTGTCATGTCGGACCTTCACAAGAAGCTCTATCCGAAGAGCAAGGACTCTACCAAGGAGACCATTTCGATCGAGCGACTCGACGACGTGCTTAAGGATGCAAATCTCGAGCCCGGCATTTTCATAAAGATGGACGTCCAGGGATTTGAGGACAAAGTAATCCTCGGCGGCAAGGAGACCGTCAAGAAAGCGTCCGCGGTAGTCATCGAGACGTCGTATGTCGCCCTCTACGAGAAGCAGCCTCTGTTCGACGACATTTACAAGCTCATGACAGGCCTCGGCTTCGCCTATTACGGCGACATGGCGCGCCACTACAGCAAGGATACCGACAAGCTCATATACGAGGACTCCCTCTTCGTAAGGAAGGATCTTATTTAATCTTCAGCGCCTTAAAGAAGGCTGCCAATTTTCCACCGCACTCATGGATATCGAGATGCTTTTCCGCATACATGCGCCCTGCCGCGCCGATCTTTCGAGATTTCTCAGGATTCGCCAGAAGCGAATTGATTGTCGAGGCGAGCGCCGCTGCGTCGCCCTCAGACACAAGAAGTCCGTTCTCACCGTCCTTGATGTATGTCTCGGTCGCCTTCGTGCGGGTAGCGATCACAGGCTTGCCCATCGCCATGCCCTCATAGACGGTAGAGAGTCCCATGGCGTCGTTTACGCCGGATGAAGTATTGAGGGGCACGACTATGATAGCCGCATCGTCATACGCAGAGACCAATTCCTTTACGGAAAACTGCCTCACGGTGACATTTGCCGGAAGCGGGCGCAGGTGCGCGATGCGGGATTCGCGGGTCGCGACCGTGATCGGAACGCTCACGGATTTCGCCGCCTCGGCGAGCGTTTTCCAGTCGCGCTCAGGATCGAATCCGACTGCGATTACTCCCTCTCCTGCCGAAGCGCTCTTTGGCTTGAAGAAATCCAGATCGACTCCGAAGGGCACGAGCTCGATGCGCGACGCGAGATGCGGAAACGCCTTCTTGAGCCTGTCAGTCTCGTCATTCGAGAGGGTTACGATGCCGCCCGACCGCTCGACCATGTATCGGAACATCTTCTGCTTGAGAGTCTTTCCCTCCCCGATGAGGCTCATGATGCTGAAATCGTGCATGACCCAGATCGGCTTTCGAATATGCAAAACCGCATGAGCGAGCTGGCTCATGAATGCTGACGAGGTGAATACGATGTCGTATGAAAATATTTTCCAAAAGATCGGCAGGTGTATGCCGTATACAGGGACGTGCTTGCGGATGAATCGGACAATGCCCGCAGAGTACGTCTGCTCGATCTCCATGTAATCGGACTCGATGCCGAATTCCAGGAGCTGGAGCATGCCCCAGAAGCCGCCGCCGTGGTATTCGCCGGTCTGTATCTTTTCCTTGAGGCCCGCGCGGGTGCCGTTGAAGAGGTAGAGGACTTTCATCTAGCGCTCGTTATTGATTATCGACCTGTAGAGGGATATCAGGGCAAAGCACAGGTATGGGTATTTCCTTATGGCAGTATCGATATTCCCGACGCGAGGGGTCTTTACGCCCCTCTCAGCGAGAAATGCAATAGCCTTCTCGAGGTCGGCTCGGAGGTATTTCGATCGCTCGAAGAATGTGACCATGTTCACGCCGAAGCCGCTCTTTGACCTATACACCATCTCGCGCGGTATATATGTCGCAAGGAGCTTCTTCAAGAATGCCTTGAGCACTCCGCCTTCAAGCTTCATAACCTCGACAACCTCATGATTGCTCAAGATGTCTATATCGAGCAGCGGCACGCGCCCTTCGATTGACGAATACGATGTGGCCAAATCGGTCTTGCGCAAAAGATCGTTCTCAAGATAGAGCTCCTGATCCAATGCGAGCGGCCGTATCGAGCGCGCTCGGCACTCCTTCTTTGCCGCCTTCCAAGACGCCAGGGTCGCCCTGTCGCGAGCGATGGACATCTGGAGGATGTAATAGCTGATCGGCTTCTTGAATATCCTGAAAACCTTCTGAAAGATATGATTCTTAGCCTTGAACGGAGGCAATGCGAAATACAGGTAATCGAGGAACGACAAAGAGTAGTCAGATGAGTCCTTCATCTTGCTCAATTCGAGGCTGCGCGGGTAGCCATAGAAGAATTCATCGCCCCCCTCGCCCGAAAGCACTACCTTCACCTTCTGAGCCGCCATCTTCGAAACATAATACGTCGGGAATATCGAATTGTCGTAGGTCGGCTCGTCGAGCTTGCCCATGACCTCCTCATAGACTGAGTCCAAAGTACCCGCGTCGAAATCATAGACGTTCGATTTGAGCTTCAGATGCTCGCTGATCATCGAGAAGTACTTTGCGTCCTCGGTCTTGTAGTCGAGCTTGATGGAAAAGGTCTCAAGGTCGACCTTGTGCTTGTGCAAGATGGCTGCGATAAGCGTCGAATCGGTTCCGCCTGAGAAGAATACGCCGACAGGAACGTCCGCGATGAGATGCGACAGCACTTTCTTCTCGATGAGATCGATGTATTCCTTCTCGCTCGACACCTTCTTGGGCGCGAATTCGGACTTGCCCATTTCCGCAACCTTCTTCGCCTTAAGATCGTACGTGAAGTAAGAGCCCTTCGGCAATTTCAAGACGTCCTTATAGAGCGAGCGCGGCGACGGAATGTAGCCAAAGACCGTATAGAGCTCGATAGCTTTAGGATCGAGATCGAGCGGAAGCTTTTTCTCGCGCAAAAGCTTCGTGAGGCCTTTCACCTCAGAGGCAAACGCAAAGACTCCATCCTTTGCATAGTAATAAAGCGGCTTGATACCCTGATGGTCTCGGAGCAAGAGCACCGTCTGCTTGTCAGTATCGTAAATAGCAAAGGCGTACATGCCCTCGATGTGCTTGGTCATGTCCTTGCCCCACTCCTTGTAAGCATAGACGAGGACTTCGGTATCCGACGTCGTATTGAATTCGTATTTGCTCTCGAGAAGAGCGCGGACTTCCTTGAAATTGAATATCTCGCCGTTGAATACGATCCAAATCTTCCTATCGGCATCGCATAAAGGCTGGGTCGAACGCGGGTCGACATCCATGATCGAAAGCCTATGATGGCCGAGGGTCACGGATTTGTCGGAAAAGGTCGCCGAAGCGTCAGGGCCGCGGTACGCGAAAGCCTTGCCCGCTTTGCGGATCAGCGCCTCGTTATTCTCGTTTGTTCCGATGATTCCGCACATAATGGCTAATATTACCCTTTGATAAAATTAAGTATAGCTTTGGCCCTGTTGTCCCATGTATAGCCTTCGGCCTTGATTCGCGCGAGCCGGGCCTTGGCCATGCCCTCGCTCGCATTTCCGAGCACTCGCTCGATAGCCGAAATGAGCTGCCCTGCATCCCCCGGCGCGAAGAACGTGGCGGTATTCTGATCCAGCACCTCCCTCATCGAAGGCAAGTCGGACGCGACGATCGGTGTCGATGACGCCATGTATTCAAACATCTTTAGAGGCGAGGTGTACTTTTCAGACTCTGCGGACACCGCAGCGTTAGGGAGCAGGAGGACGTCAGCGGCGCGAAGAAAGACCGGAATGTCCTTGCGAGCCCTGTGACCGAGAAAATAGACGTTCGCCAGATTTCGCGCCTTCTTTATATTTTCATATTTCAAAATGTCCTTCTTTGTACCGCCAACAACAGCAAACAGCACGTCAGGAAGGCGGACCGCCGCCTCGACGACGAGATCAATGCCCTTCCACGCGTAGAGGTGGCCGACATACATAGCGATCTTCGCGTCCTGTCGCAAGCCCATGCGGGCTCGGGCCTCCCTGGAATCAAGCCGTACGTCGAACTCCGATATGTCGACGCCGTTATGGGCGACGAGGACGCGCTCGAATCCCGCTTCCTTGAAAGCCCTGGCCGTTCCCGACGAGTTCGCGACGATGCCGCTCACGCCCCTCAAGGCATTTACGATCCGTGCCGGATCCTTTTCGGGGAAATTATGGGCATCGTAAAAAACCCTGTTCCCTTTCTTATAATATTCGGATGCAACCTCGGGGTTACGCGTGTAGACGACCGTCTCCTTGTCGATATTGGCGGCTTTCAGGGCCTTCAAAAAAAGCTTTGTCTGAATAACGAATGCCAAGCCTCGCAGAACAGGCGCGAAACGTACCGCATCGAGGCAACGTACCGCGACGACGTTGAAATTCTTCTCGATCCCGTAATACTCAAAGAGATCCTTGCCGATGTCATTCCTTCTGTCCGGAAAAAACAGCGTAACGTCTGCGCCCGCCTTGGCGAACTCCGAACACATCTTGGATATCTGGTATCCGTGCGCCTTCTCGGTCGGTATGCGTGCGTTTACGATGTATGCGAGCTTCATCTACTTTTCAAGTATAAAGAAATGGTGGTACTGGTTCTCGAACGGAACGTACTCACTGATCACCTTCCCGTACTTTGACATGATCTCGATCACCGCCCTCTTGGAATAGCCCTTCTTGCCGAGCTCCCAGTAGTGCTGGCCGTTCCATTTATGTACGGGATGATACGGGATCTTTACGGCAAAGCTGAGCTCCGGGAGGAACGGAATCTTGATCAGGAATTTAATAGGCGGACCAAAATGCGGGACGCTCACAAGCACCCTGCCCTTGGCGACTCGAGACATCTCGCTTATCGCCTTGTCGAAGGATTCGAACGGGATATGCTCGAGGACCTCAAAGGCGCAGACGACGTCGAACGACTTGTCCTCGAAAGGCAGGGCGAGCACGCTGCCGATCACGTCCGGATTGACGTCGGCCGCCACGTCGATCGACGTGTACTTAATATCCGTATTGTCACGGATGTAGTTTCCAATAACCGCGTCGCCCACCCCCACCTCGAGCACGGAAGAAGGCTTCGCGTCATGAATCTCGCGAAGCTGGTAGTAATAGCTCGCGAATCTGCCCGCATGGGCGTATGAGCTGAAAGAATAATGGTCGCGGTCTACTTGTTTCATATGGTTTTAGATATTCGGTCGATAAGGTTTGCGAGAGAATGATCGCGCTCGATGACCGCGCGAAGGCCTTTCCTGTCGAGCGGCACGCCGCGCAGGAGCGCCGAGAGCATGAGGGCGAACCGATCCTCGTCGAGGCCCTCGCAGTAAAGGCCGAACGGTCCGAGGATATCCTTGAACGCCTCATTGGCGCAGAGGACCGGCACGCCGACCGCCATCGACTCGAGCACCGCCTTGTCGAGGCTGCCTGTCGAGCTAGCATTGAGGGTCAAATCGACCGTTCCAATATAGTCTGGAATGGCCTCATTGGCTATCTGCCCCTTGAATACGACGGAGTCCGATATACCAAGCTCGCTTACAAGCGCCGTGAGCCTATCCTTGAACTCCTCGTCCGCTGGCGTCGCGGCATTCCCGATTATCTCGAACACGGCAGGCTGGCCATACTCCCTTTTCGCTCGGGCGAATGCCCTGATCATGAAATCGACGTTCTTGGTAGCCGAGACGCGCCCGAGGGTGGCAATCACCTGCGCGTCGGAATTGTCGCGAGGGAATTTCGCGAGCGTCGAATTCGCCAGATCTATGCCGTGACCGGTAACTACGACCTTGGACGACTTGATCCTGAAGCTTTCTTTGGAAGCCGTGAACACCCTGTCGGCAAGCATGGTCGCGAGGCGAAGCTTGAGATCAACGGTCTTGTGCACGTACCACAAGGCAATCCTCTTGCCGAGGATTTTCCATACCGGCGATCCGAGCACGACATAGATCGGATTCATATGTACGAATACGGCATCGTAGTCTCCCTTTCTCGACGTTATGTACGAATAGAAATTCCTGATATAGCCCAGCCGGCCAGTGCCCTTTTCCTTGCCCAGCGAGAGCACTGTGACATTCGAAGGCAGGTCGTACGAGCCGACGCCGAGCGCGATGACAGTCACCTTTTCAAATTTCGCGGCGAATTCGGCGATCCACCTATGGAAAAATCCGAGTATCGCGTCATTCTTGTCTACCGTCTGAGTAACAATAAGAAGTTTCATATTTCTGCTATTTTGCGCGCTCGATATCGGCGCGGTACACATCTAGATAGGCTGATTTCGACTGGTACGGATACCGATAGGGCTTATTCTTCGCCTCGCCCGAGAGCGCGCATTCGATGGCGGCGGCAAGGGCGGAGACATCGCCTGGAGCTATGAGGCATGACTCGTCGGCCAGGAGCGGCGCGATGCCGGCATTCGTAGCGACCAAGGTCGCGCCCGCGGCATGCGCCTCGAGCATCGACAGCCCGTAGCCTTCATAGAGCGAGGCTGAAATAAAAGCATCGCAGGTCTTCATGTACGAGACAAGCGTCGCGTGATCCGCCCACGGCTCGAATATGACCGAATCCGCCAAGCCGGCGGCGGCTGCCAGCGCCTTGAGATTCGCCTCTTCTGCTCCCGATCCTACGATGACAAGCCCCGCGTCCGGCAGGTTCTTTCGGACAGCGACAAACGCCCTAATCGCAGAAGCGATATCCTTCTCTTTCGTAAGGCGAGACGCGGCAAGGGCGATCTTCCCAAATCGCGGATACTTCTTTCTCAAATCAGCCGTGACTTGCGAACCGGATACAGAAGCGACGTCTGCATAAATCGGAAGCACCGATGCCTTTGATCGGACCTGCGCCGGCAGCGAGGCAAGTATCTTGTCGGAGACGGCGCGGACCGCTTTGGCTTGAGGAAAGACGATCTTGGAAAAACCGATGCGGATCATGTTGAGGATACCCTTTCTGAAATACGCGCTTTGGAAATCGGTATGAATCTGGACATGCAGCGGGATGCCGCTCTTCTGGGAAAGCATGCGGCCGACCATACCCGCCTCGAAAGGATCCTGGGCAGTGATGATGCAATCGCCTTTCGCGAGACCCTTCCCCCTGATCACTTTCTGCCCGAGGGCAATAGCGTCAGTAATATAAAAAAATCTGCTGAATGAGTCGGTCGGATGGACGAACACATTCGGCGACACCTGGACGGTTCGGCGTCCACCCGTCGTCACGCCTGCTTTGTTAGCCAACGTGAAAAGGATAATGTTGGTCTCGGCGAAAAGCGTGCCGTATTCCGCCATGCGGGCGCGAACCGGGCTCCCCTCCTCGAGGATCTTGGCGTCGGACGATATCATGAGCACTTTGGTCATTTCTTTATAGATTCTTGAGCGTCTCCGTGATGCGAGAAAGCATCGTCTCGTCGGTAAACTTGGCGACGGATTTCTTTGCGGCCTGAGCGAGGCTGAACGCGACGGCGCGCGACGACAGGAGCTCGATCAGCGCTTTTGAGAAAGCCGGGACGTCGTTTGGCTTGAGCAATATGCCCGTCTTGCCATTGGTTATCGTCTCGGGATTGCCTCCTATCGCAGTGGTTATAACAGGAGTACCGATAGCCATGGTTTCAAGGATCTGATGCGAAAGCCCCTCATATGCGGTATTGAGGGCGAATACGTCGGCAGCCTTTATGTAATCAAAGAGTTCCTTCTGCCCGAGCTTGCCCGTGAATCTGACCTTGCCCGACAGGTTGAGGGCGACGACAGCATCCTCGAGATTCTTCTTTTCCGGGCCATCGCCGACGATTACGAGGTTGGCGTCAGGAACCGCCTCGAGGACGCGAGGCAAAGCCTCGACGAGCTCCTTCATCCCCTTCCACGGCACGAGCCTGCCCGCGCTCACGATGACGGAACCGGAAAGACCCAGGCGCTTGCGGATGCTCGGCCGGAGGCTCTTGTTCGGAGCGACATGGAAGCCGTTATAGACGACGGCGATCTTGTCGGCGGCGACGCCCCAGTCCGTGACAATCGTCTTCAGGTAATTGCTCGGCACGATGATGCGGTATGCCCCGTCGGCGACATACTTCTGGACCTTCTTCATGACCTTCACCTGCCAGCGGTACTTCTGGTATCTCTTGGAAAAATCATCGAGCATGTCGGTCACGCCGAATCGCTGCGTACCCTGCTCCCAAGCATAGTCGCCGGCGATGCGCAGGACGAATTTCTTGTTGCGGATCTGCGAAGCGATGAGGGCCGGCAAGCCGACCGATACCGGATCGAGAGCGTATATCATGTCGACGCCCTCGGCTTTTCGAAGCAATTCGAGGAAATAGAGGAAATGGCGGACAAGCTTCGGCCTGTCCAGATAGTCGCCGAACGTCGAGATCTCGACGTCGATGCCGCGCTTCGGCAATTCGTCGTAGAGGAGCTTGGAATAGGTCGCGGGACCGCCTATCTGGGGCGGAAATATGCCGGTAGCGATCAGAATCTTCATGCCTAGAGTATATCAAATACTTTCTCTCTCATGTCCTTTGACACGAGCTTCCAATCATAATGGTCAAGCACCATATGCATGGCATTATCGACGATCTCGTCACGCAATCCTGTGTCATGCATGTATACCTCTACCTTGCGAGCGATATCCTCCGGGTTCGAGACCTCGCAGAAGAGTCCTGTCTCCTTGTTCTTAAGGAAATCCACGATGCCCCCGACGGGCGTCGCTATGACAGGAAGCCCTGCCGCCATCGCCTCGATGAATGAATTGCCAAAGCCCTCGGAGATCGACGGTCGAATAAAGATATCGGATGCCTTGAGATACTTGGGCATGTCGGCGTGCGAGACATAGCCCAAAAACTGTACGCGAGAGGCGACATCGAGCTCTGCTGCGAGGGCCTTGAGGTTCGCCAGCTCGTAGCCGACGCCGAGGACGATGAGCTTTACGTTCGCCGGCAAATGCGAGAGCGCCTCGACAATGTCGTTCACGGCATTCTTCACGACCAAACGCGAAGTGGTAATGATAAAGACATCCCCCTCCGCCTTGCCGAGGCTCGTCTTGATGGCGCCGATCTCGTCAGGCGAATACTCCTGCGAGAAATGCGGGACGTCGACGCCATTAGGCACGACGGTCACCGGGCAGGTCGCGCCCATGCTCTTTGCGAAATCCGCGAGGTAATTCGAGATCGTCTGAATGCGGTCGGCGTGCTTGAAGATCATCCCAAAGACCGGCAGCATGATCCATTTCACCGGGATCTTTATCGGGCCGATAGAAATCCTGAACGCGCGGCTCTTGATGTACTCGATCGGATCGCCCTCTTGAAGCGTCAGGAGGAACGGCACGTCCATATGGAACAGCTTGAAGAAAAGCGCCGCAAAGCCCGAATAGTTCGCCATCATCCCCCAGATCGCCGTGTACTTCCTGTGCGCGTGGAGCTTGCACGCCTTTATGGCTGCCAGGAATGGATAGGCGTACTTGTTGAGGTGAAGGAAGGCGGGCAAAGAGTCCGGCGACGCCTGCGCGCTGCCGGTCCAGCCGATGCGATGTACGGTCACATTGCCGATCTTCTCGGTCTCGGGAAGGCTCTTGTCGAGGCGCAATGCTATGAGGTCGAATTCGACACCCTCGACGCGATCGGTGATTTCCTTGATAGCGATCTCCGCCCCGCCGATGAATCGCGGGTAATATACGAAGGAGAATATGAGTATTTTTTTCTTCTGGTCAGCCATGGCTTCTATAATCCGAATTGCTGGATAAACGTTACGTTAGACTTCGAGCATCCTCTTTAGGACGTCCTCGGGAACTTCCTGAAGGCCCTCTTTCTTTGGCTGAGGCGCCGCCTTTTCGACCGGCTTTTCCGCCGGTTTTTCAGCAGGTTTTTCCTGGGGCTTCACGGTAGAGCGAGAGGTGTCTATGGCGGGCGCGATCTTGTGGGCCGGGGCCGGAGCGGGCGGCTTTGCCTGGGTCGCCGCTGGGACCGCCGCCGGCTTGTCCTTTGCAGGCGCAGGTTTCGGCTCGGCAGGCTTGCTGGAATTCTGTTCCGGCTTTATGAGGGCGGCCAACGCCATCTTGAGATCGAGGCGCGACTCGGCAGTCACGCCCTTTCTTTCCGGATGGCGATTCTCCTTTGGGCGATTATCTGCCGCCGGCTTTGGAGCCGGAGCCTGGACGAGAGATTTCAATGAAGCGAGGCCCTGAAAGCCGTCAGCGGGATCCGCAGGCGGAAGAGGCATCGCGGGTCGCGGCTTTGGAGGGACTGGCGCTACGGGCTGGCGCATGTCTATAGGAGACGGCGCGCGAGGCGGCCTGTTCTCCTGAGGCTTTCGGAAATCCTGGGCCGGGCGCGTCGCCTGCTGAGGGGCGCGAGGGACCTGTGCCAATGCCGCGGGCGAACCCGAAGCGGGAGTAGCCGAAACCGCCTTGTCGCCCGCGGCAGGCTTGTCCGCCTTTGCCTCAGCGGGGCCGCCAAGCATCCACTCGCGGATGTATTCCTCGACTTTCTCGCGCGGATTGCCGAACGTAGCCTGAGAAGCCGCGATCGCCTGCTCCTTATACGATATGGCTGGCACCGCTACTGGCGGCAATCCCCTCGCAGAGAATGGCTGAGATCCCACGCCGTCGATCATAAGGCGCAAGTACATCTGGTACTTGCCGAGGTTTACGATATCGTCCGCAGTGAATTTGGGAGCGAACTCCTTCTCGAACTGCTCGGCGTCGATAGAGCCCACGCGGAAAACGATCATAGTTCCCACGTTTCCGAATACGGCCGCGCGCACCTCCTCGGACATCTGCTCGACGTACTGGTGAGCAATGGTCAGGTTCAATTTGTATTTTCGGGCCTCGGAAAGGATGTCAGCAAACGACTCGTTGGCGAACGACTGGAACTCGTCTACGTAGAGGTAGAAGTTAGGCAGGGCCTTCATCATCTTTTCGGACGCGTCAGCACGGCTCATGGCGGCGAGATAGATTTTCGTGATGAACATCGCTCCGAGGAGGTTCGCATTCGACTCGCCCACTCGTCCCTTCGAGAGGTTCACGATGAGGATCTTGCGCTCGTCCATCATCTTTCGGATATCGAACGATGATTTCGGCTGGCCGATGATGTTTCGGATGAGAGGATTGTTCGTGAACTGTCCGATCTTGTTCTGGATAGCGGGAGTCGCCTCGGCGGCGAATTTCTCGGTGTACTTCGCGAATTCGTCGACCCAGAAGGACTTAACGGCGGGATCGGTAATATTGTCGACCACTTTCTTGCGGTAGACCTTGTCCGAAAGCATCTTGTTTACGCCGAGGAGCGTCGCGTCGGGATACTCAAGCAACGCGAGAAGCGTGTTGCCGAGGATGTATTCCATACGGGCAGACCATGCGTCGACCCAAATCTTCTTGAAGGTGGACATGAGGCCCGAAACGACAAGGTGTCGCTTGTCGTAGCCCACGTCCTCCATGACGTTGAAGGAAATCGGATTGTCCACGTCGAACGGCGCGAAGTACACGATATCCTTGATGCGGTTCTCGGGGATGTAATTGAGGAGAAGCTCGGCTGTCTTGCCGTGGGGGTCGATAAAGCAGAGGCCTTCCCCGCTCTGGATATCCTGCACGGCCATGACCTCGAGAAGGTTCGATTTTCCCATTCCCGTCTTTCCGATGACGTACATGTGGCGGGTGCGGTCCTCGGCCTTGATGCCGAATTTGACCCTCTTGCCTCGCGCGTCGGTCTCGCCGAAATATGTTACCTTGTCGTCGCTTGTCATTTGCCCTATTGTGCCATTTTTATCTTATTTAGACAAAGCGAAAGCGGCGGATCAGGGGTGATCCGCCGCCGAGCTTCGAATGACGAGATGATGAAGCCTTCTCGCCGCCACTTACGCTACCGCTTTTCCCAGTGACCGCGGCGCGAACCCGTCTGCACCCACTTGAGGCCATCATCAGAACCGCCACGGTTCGAATCAGGCTTCGGGAAAGGATTTCCCGTTTGCTGCGATGGTTGCGAGGACAGGAACGACCGCCGACGTGAGCTAGTGCGCATTTTCTAAGGAGCTACTTGATTACGAAATCCTTCCAGAGGAAGGGTCCTGGTACCGCCAAGACTCCCCAATACTACCCAATTGACAAAAGTTTGCAAGTACCGCCTTGTGCAAATTAAGGCTAAAAATCGGTGCTCGTAGCGGTCTCCAAAGCGGCCCTCGTGTACCTATTCCCCGCATTCCAAAGCATCCATGAATTGAGGCCGATGTCGTAAGTTGCCTGTATCTGCGCGCGCACCATTTCGGCCGTATAGGTTACCGGATAATTGTTGTCCTGAAGCCACGGCCGGAGCTTGTTGATATCGAAAGAGGGCTTCATGTAGAGGGTCGACGTGCCCATGCGCGAATCGGGCATCGGAACCTTCGTAGTAGTCGCAACGGTCCGGTCCGCAGCTACCTGCATCGAATGATTGACCACCTCGTACACGTGCTGATTTGGATCGGAAAAGTTCATGAATCCCTTCGGATAGTGCGACGGATAGACCATCGGGGCGATGTAGTCGAAATTGGGCAATGCATATTCAAGGATCTGACCTATATTGAGGTCGTCGGTATTAGTCGTCGTCATGCCAAAGAGGTCGGCGGAGGTAACGATCTTGGTAGGTCCCAATTCCTCGTGGATATATTCAAAGAAGGATCGCATGACCTCGCTCTTCTTCCTGTCCCCGCTCCATGGGAAGCTGATGTCCTTCATGTTGCCGTCAGACGGAAAGCGGATGTAATCGAAATTGACCTCGTCAAAGCCGACCGCGTACGCGTCCTTTGCCACGGCAATGAGGTATTCCCAGTGCGGCCGGGCCGAAGCGTCGATCCAAGGGATTCCCTTGTGATCGCGCCAGACGGTAGAAGTCGCCGTCGCCTTCTTTACGGCAAGCTCCGGGCGAAGCTTTACCTGCAGCGCGTCCTGGAACGAGGCGAGGCGGCCGATGACGTAGATATTGTGATCATGGAGCGTCTCGAGGAAGTCCTTCATGTCCTTTACAAAGCAGCCGCCGGTAGCGTGCTTGAGATCGGGGTTCTCCGGCTCGAACGAGAGGTACCCGTCGAACGACTTTATATCGATGACGACAGAGTTTATTTCGGTCTCATCGATGAGCTTCACGAGATTGTCGCGCAGGCTCGGGGTGGCGGCCACGCACGACGTCATATATATGCCTTTGACCGCCGGCGGCGTCGCGAGATGCGGGACTTCGGGAATCAGTGGCGCCGCCGGCGCCGACGTAGCTACGCTAGCGGGCGTCCCCGACGTATAGCTGATGTCGCCACCCGGCACGCCGGCATATATGACGATAAAGAGGAACAAAAAGGCTATCAGGACGGCGACCCCGATGCGATAAGCCCTTATGCTCTCTTTCGTTCTGCCTTGCGCCACAGGAATTTATGAGAGGGTACCTGAGCTGTCGGCGGATGTGGAGACGGTGGCCGCCGCAGGATGCATCTTGCGCTCCTTGTCAGACATGTAGCCTCCGGCGACGATCAGGATACCCGAAACTGCGTAAAAGGCGTTCCTCCATGACTGAGGGAAGCCCAAGAACTGGATAATGACGACGAAAAAACCGAGGCCGATGATTATGTTTCTGTATCGCATTCAAATATAAAAAATTATGCGGCAATTATAGCACGCGATGGAAGTAATTTTCGAATGCGCGGCGATTTCTTATCCGACGATGACCACGAATTCGCCGCGGAGAGTCTCCGGGTTGCTCTTGAAACTCGTCAAAACCTCTTCGGCAGTGCCTGAAATGTACGACTCGTACACTTTCGTAATCTCGCGGAGGACGGTGACGGTCTTCGGGATCTCCTTGAGCGATTCAAGAGTCTTTTCTATGCGGTGCGGAGACTCGTAGAAGACGTACGGCCTCTCGCCCGCCTTAATCTCTTCGAAAATAGTCTGGCGGCCTTTCTTGTGCGGCAAAAATCCGAGGAAAACGAACTCATGCAGGGGTCGGCCCGCGACAGAGACAGCGGCGGTAAGGGCTGACGGGCCCGGAATGGCGATCACCTGTACCTGCGGCAGGCGTTTGCGCACTTCGGAGACCAGAACCATGCCCGGATCGGATATGCCTGGAGTGCCGGCGTCCGAAATGAGAGCAAGATCGCTGCCGCCCTCCAAAAGTTCGGATATGTAGTCTATGCGCGACAAAGGGCTCTGAGCGTGAAAGCTCTCGGCCTTGGTCTCGATGCCGTATTTGGAGAATAGGACACGCGACGTGCGGGTGTCCTCGCAAAAGACGGCCGAGACTTCCTTGAGCACGCGGACAGCGCGGAAAGTTATGTCCTCGAGATTGCCTATCGGGGTCGCCACTATATAGAGAGTTGCCATGGAGCCACTCTACTACTCCGCCCTCACGAATACAAATCGCGGGACCTTGGCTCCGTTCACCTCGACGATCTCCTGAAACATCTCTTCGGGGCGCACCCAGATCTTTGACTCTTTGTTATCGTAGAGCGCCTCGTAGACGACCATCGATTCGAGCGTCTCGGTATGCTTGCCGGTACCGATGACGCGATACTCGTTCCCCTTCTTCGAATGCCTATATATTCCTGGCTTGATCATGGTTATTAAGTATACTATTCATTATGTCCATACGCCTCAAAAAACCGCTTGTCTACGTCACCCGAGATATAGAAAGGGCCCTGGGAATGAAGCCCGAGGGCAAGTATTTCATAGTGTCGAACGACACCCCGCACGGACGCGAAATACAGGCAAAGCATCCCGACCACGTCTTTCTCGTAAAGAATACCGAGGCTCTCGACACGCACGACCTGCTCGCCCTTCCCGAAGTGGAGAAGATCATCAGCAAGCTCGACGCAGATCTCGTCGTATTCCAGAACACGCCGCGCATCGAGAGGATCGCCGCCGAAATGAAATGGAATCTCATCAACCCTTCGGCAGCCCTCGCCCGAAAGGTAGAGGAGAAAATCTCGCAAGTCGCGTGGCTCGGCGAGGATGCCGGCCTTTTGCCGCCGCACAAGGTCACCGTCGTCAAAGACGTGACGTTCAAGGGCAAGCGATTCGTCCTCCAGTTCAATCACTCGCATACGGGGCAAGGCACATTCGTCATCGAGTCGGCAAAGGATCTCGAGGCGCTCAAGGCGAAATTTCCTGACCGCGAATGCCGCATCGTGGACTTTGTCGATGGGCCGGTCTTTACCATAAACGCCTCGGTCAACCGCGCTCGCGTGCTCATCGGCTCGCCGAGCTATCAGATCACCGGGCTACAGCCTTTCACAGACCTTCCTTTCTCTACGATCGGCAACGACTGGGCCCTGCCCACCGGCAAAGAGCGCCGCCAAGTCGCGAAGATCGCCCGTATCGTCGGCAAGCGACTCAAGAAGGACGGCTGGCGCGGCCTCTTTGGCATCGACGCGATCAAGGATGCAGAGACCGGAAAGATGTACCTGCTCGAGATAAACGCGCGGCAGGCGGCGTCGGCAGTATTCGAGTCGACGCTCCAGAAAACGCTCCATCACGACAGCCGCGGATCGGCGAGCGTCTTTCAGGCCCACATCGCCGGCTTGCTCAATCGCCTCTTCCCGACCTCGACCTCGAACATCTACGTCGGCGCGCAGATCGTATCGCGCGTGACGAAAGTCCCGCACACTGTCGACGTCGGCGCGCTCCGCGAGATGAAGCTCGCGGTGACTGAATACGAGAACGACGCTCACAACAAGGAGCTTTTCCGTATTCAGTCGCATGTCGGTATAATGGAGGACCACAACGTCCTCAACGCCTTGGGTAAGAAAATCTCATCATGCATCAAGTAGAAACTGCAGCGATCCCGACCAATGCGCGCGCCGTAATCGACGCCTATTTGGCATTGCCTGTCGGCACGAAGCCTTCGTGCCCCTACTACAACAACCGCCGATTCAAGAATCGCGGCGGCCTGCGCGTGATGATCGGAAAAGGCTCGCCCGCTGAGATCGTCGAGGAAGCGACTATCATGGCAAAGCTCGCACGAACGGATATCCAGACTCTCGCGACCGACAAGCTCAAGCAGTTCCTCGTCGAGAATGGCCTCGGCGTCGACTGCTCTGGATTCGCCTATCACGTGCTCAACGCGCTCGCTCTCGAGACCAAGGGCAAGGGCATAGCGAGCTACGTGACGTCGATGCGGTCGGGATTCATCGGCTCGATCCTCGCCCGCCTGCGCCCCGCAGAGAACCTCGGAGTGAACTCGTTTCGGAACGACAAGAACAGCTCAGCCATTTCAGCTGCCGACGCGAAGCCCGGCGACATCGTTACCTTCATCGGCACGGGCAAGGACAAGACCTATAATCACATCCTCGTCATCACCGCCGTCGAGCGATCAGAAAACGGCATCCGGCTCTCGTACGCCCACTCGTATGCATGGCCGTCGGACGGCCTCTACGATACCGGCGTGCGCGAAGGCGACATTCTCATACGCGACAACGATATCCTTGCCGGCACCTGGAAGGAGCGCAGCGTGACAGGAGCCGACAACTACACCTATCAGAGCGCGGCCGACGCCAAGGAAGTTTCCGTACGCCGCCTGAAGTTTGCTATATAATGAAGCCATGACCGACTTTCTCCCTTCCCAGATCGACAGTCTCATCCTCATCCTCGGCTTTGGCATTGCCGCGAGCATAGCCAGCCTCGCCGCAGCGCCGCTTCTCATCTCGTTTTTGCGCCGCTACGGCATCGCCCGCAAGAGCGCCGGCGACAAGACGATGGAGCTCGAGAGCCGCCAAGGAAAGGCCCAGACCCCTATCATGGGAGGCCTCCTCGTCATTCTCACCGTTCTCGTATTCACCTATCTCTGGAACTGGGACCGACAGTTCACGTGGGTGCCTATAGGCGTGCTCTTTATCGCGGCCCTCCTTGGCGCGATCGACGACCTCCTGAACGTATTCGGAGGCATCCGCAGGCAGCGCTCGCTCGCCCAGACAATGACCCTCATTCGCGTCCACAAGCTGTGGTACGTAAAGCTCTGGCTCATCGTCACCCTGCCTTGGACGCTCTTCAAGCGCATGACGACCGTCCTTGGGTCAAAGCAGCGCACCGGCGTGCTCGTGCACGAGAAGCTCATCCTTCAGTTCGCAGCCGGCGCCGTATCGGCATGGTGGATCTACTATAAGCTCGGCGAGGCATGGAGGGACATATACATCCCTTTCCACGGGTACGAGAGCATCGGCATCCTGATCATCCCCCTCATCATCCTCATCGTCATGTTCACGGCGAACGCTGTAAACGTCTCTGACGGCATGGACGGGCTCGCGGGTGGAATGCTCATCCCCACATTCGGCGCGCTCGCATTCATGGCGTGGATATACGGCTTCGACGCTCTCGCCATTTTGAACGCCGTCACAGCCGGATCGCTCGTCTCGTATACTTATTTCAATATCAAGCCTGCCCGCTTCCAGATGGGAGACGTCGGATCGCTCGGATTGGGCGCACTCCTCGCCATCAACGCGCTGGCCGTAAACTCGATGGCCATCCTGCCTTTCATCGCCTTTATGTTCTATGCCGAGGCGATCACCGTCATGATCCAGGCTATCGGCCGGCACATCTTTGGCCGACGCGTATTCCGCATGGCTCCCCTTCACCATCACCTCGAACTATGCGGCTGGAGCGAGGAAAAGACCATCATGCGCCTCTGGGTGATCCACTTCGGCTTCGTCCTCCTCGGCGTCTGGATCGGGCTTCACTAATTCAATGACCTACCTCAACTGGGACACGCAAATCATAAGCGACTTCTCTGTCGCCAACATCGAGGCCATGTACGACAAGGGCTATGTTTTCACGCGCGTCGACAGGGGCGTGATGAACAAGACGCGGTCTTTCAGGATCGACCTGGGCGCGTACGTGTCGTCATCCGAGAATCGCCGCATCATGCGCAAGTCTGAGCACCTCGCCCTATCGGCCGAGACTATCCCCTATGCCGACTATTCGTGGAAGATCGGCAAGCTGGCAAAGGACTTCTACGAGAAATTCGGCGACAACGTTTTCTCGGCCAACAAGACCAAGGAGATCGTCACGGACGCCGCAAAGAGCAACTTCAACAAGCTCCTGGTATTCACCGACACCCGAACCGACAGCCCTACCGCAGGCCAGCCTGTCGGGTACGTGATCTGCGCCGAAACGGCGGACATCATCCACTACAGCTTTCCTTTCTATATCGAAGACGCGAGCGAGCCGTCGCGCGGTCTCGGCATGATGACCAAGGCCATCGAATGGGCCAAGGCTTCGGGCAAGAAATACATGTACCTCGGCTCCCTCCAGCGCCCAAGCGACACCTACAAGCTCCAATTCCTCGGCGGAGAGTGGTTCGACGGAGAGACATGGCGAGCGGATACGGCGCCCCTCAAAGAGATCCTCAAATAATCAATCTCATGAAAATCGCCCTCGTCACTATCGGCAAGACAAGCATCAAGGAGCTCCAGGAATCGATCCGGGACTATTCAGGACGCATCAGCCGCTACAGCCCGTTTGAATTCGTAGAGACGACCGACGACAAGCTTGAAAAGACTTTGGAAAAATTCGAGCGCGTGTACCTCCTCGACGAGAAGGGCCGCGAGTACACGTCGGTAGAGATGTCGCAATTCATAGAGAAGCAGCTCAACATGAGCCCAAAGAGCCTTGCCTTCGTAGTCGGCGGGCCATTCGGATTTACTCAGGCGGTACGCGACATCGCCGACGGCACCATCGCCCTCTCAAAAATGACATTCCCCCACGACCTCGTGCGCGTCATCTTCCTCGAGCAGCTCTATCGAGCATTCACCATCCTCAAGAACGAGAAGTATCATCACGAGTAGTCCGTGAAATAAAAAAGCCCGCACTCCAATGAGTACGGGCCACGAGACGAATCGTCGACTAGTTTGACGCGGCGCTAATCGCCGCCGGCTGCTCGGTAGTTCCCTTCCGCCAAAAAGCGACAGGTTTCGGAATCCGATCAACCGCCCAGGAAAGGGCATAAGCCGTTCCGACGAGCAGCATCAGCCAAACAGATCCGGCAACCATCATCGGGAAGAAGGCCGAGGTGATCAGGAAGCCCGAGGGCGCCTGCACCACACCTTGCGCCTCGGGCCGATCGATAGGAACAAGAAACGGAGTATGCGTCCCCGCCCGATCGCTCAAGCGCCCGGTGAAGGGATGCTCGTCCGCGAAGTAACTTGCCGGATTGGCGTAGTAGGCCACGTCGATGCGGAAGTCGCTACCGCTGTAGTTGGGATTGCCGATAACGAAGCCGATGCTCGCAAAGAACGAGGCGGCGAAGAGGGCGACTGACGCCCGCATAACCATGCTGAGTTTCCGAGCTTTCATGAGAATGGGAATTGAAGCACAAAAGACTCTTGCAGACGCGATTTGCCGCGCATTACGAAGAGCCTTTGAAATTTACACTACATATTATTGACAAAAAGTCAATAATTCAGTACCGCACGAGTATTCTCGCCCGCATACCCCTTCTCCCCTGTTATGCCTTTGGCCGCCTGGAATGCCGTCAGGGCGTTTTTAGTGCATGCCCCGAAATATCCCGATATCGGGCAGTCGTTGAGAGTCCTTCCCTTTGCCGGATAGGCTCGGGCTTGGGCAAGCGCCATCTGCAGGGCAAAAATGTCGGTGCTATAGCTGGAGCTTTCGCGGATATCTTTTTTGAATTCATACGGAAGAGTGACGGTCGGCAAAGCGCCCGTTCGAGCGATGCCCGACGAGAAGAATTCGCGCAATCCCAAGTACGTCTGATACGCGTACTCGCGAACGACAGCCTTTCGCACGTCGGCGTCCTGGAACTGCGGCTCGTATATGTATCCGTATTCGATAAGGACGCTTGGCACGTCGACGGTATTGTATCGGCCCACGGCTACGAGCTCCTGATCCTCGACTACCCCGCCAGATTCCTTCTTCAGATCGCTCTGAGCGACGAAATCGTCGAGGCGCGAGCTGATGGATTCGGCTACTTGGCGCGCCGCCGCGGCATTGGAATATTGCCTGTCAGGCACGTAGATCGAGTAGCCGGTAAATTCGCCCGGCCGGTCGAAGCGGCGCGACCCGTAATCGTTTATATGGATATGAATAACGAGGTCGAAATAGGTCTCGCTCACCCACTTGTTTATGCCGAAAAGCCTGTTCGCCACGTCCTTCGGCGCGGAGCTATGCGGAACGCCGTCCGTCTTGGCCTCAATCTCGCCTTCCGATACGAGCTGGCGCATGATGCGAGCCTGATCGGCCCTCCACGCGTCGATCTCTTTCACGTTCTTGTCCAGATACTCCTTCAGCCGCGGATCCCATCCCGAAGCGTCGCGCCCAAGCACAACGTCATATGCGCCATCCTTATGCAAAAAGTCCCGCAGCTCCGTAGCGATCTCGATATTGATGTCGCGCTCCTTGAGCTTGCGGTATTCGGTGCCGCCAAAATCCGGCTCGTGCCCCGGCATGATGAAGATGCGGATCTTCTGAGCTTGCGAGTCGGTAGAGGCGAGTCGCCCCTTGTCCTGCAGCTCTTGCGGCGTAACGTTGTCCACGCTGAATACGGCAGCAAGATTGTCCCGACCAAAACCGATGCCGACAAGCGATACGAGCCAGACGGAAAAGGCGAAAAGAAGGAGTATGGCGACGCCCTGTATCGTTGTGCGCTTCATTGCATGTAAGTTATACCACACAACGAGAAATCTTCGACTCCAATGGCCCTTTTTAGCCTTTATTGCTATCCTTAGACCCATGTCACAGACCACCAAAACCGCTCAAAAAGTCCACTTTATAGGCATCTGCGGCGTCGCCATGTCAGCCGTCGCTACCGCCCTCTGGCAGAAGGGATTCAAGGTCACCGGTTCCGACGCAGGCTTCTTCCCGCCTATCTCGACTCACCTTACGGCTCTCGGCGTGCCCTACTACTCTGGCTGGCACCCTGAAAAAATGATCGAGGGCGGCGCTCCCGATTTCATCGTCGTCGGCAATGCCGCGTCGTCGAACAACCCAGAGCTTCTCTATGCCAAGGAGCACGGCATCCCTTTCAAGTCGTTCCCCGAGACTACCGGCGAATATTTGATCCAGAAAAATTCCATCGTCGTGTCTGGAACGTACGGCAAGACGACATCTTCCGCCTTGCTCACCCACATCTTCAAGCATGCGGGCAAGAAGCCCTCATACATGGTCGGCGGGCTTACTCAGGACGGCGCCCCATCGGCCGCTGTCGACACGGGCGACTGGTCTATCGTCGAGGGCGACGAGTACTCGACCGCGAAGTGGGACAAGCGCGCGAAATTCTTCCACTACAAGCCGACGCATCTCCTCCTTACGGCCGTAAAGTGGGATCATGCTGACCTCTACCCTACCGAGGAATCGTATTTCGACGCATTCAGGCAGCTCATCGCCGGCATGCCTAAAGCATCCGAGGGCACGGGCGTCATCGTCGCCTGCATCGACACAGAGACACTGCCAAAATTGCTCGCATCGGCAAAGCGCGAATTCATAAGCTACGGTAAGGACAAGAACGCCGACTACCGCTACGAGAAAGTGGTATCGACCCCAACCGGCATCTCCTTTGACATTGTCTATCACGGCAAGACGTACCATATCGAATGCCCTCTCCTCGGCGCGTACAATGCCGAGAACGTGACCGGCTGCTTTGCCATGGCGCACGCCTCGGGCATCGCACCGGGCGATATCAGCGACGCGATCAAGTCGTTCCTCGGCATGAAGCGCCGCCTCGAGAAGCGCTACGAGAACAAGATCACGGTCATCGACGACATCGCGCATAGCCCTGAAAAGGCAAAATCCGTGCTCGCAAACCTCCGCTCGATCTACAGCGGCATGATCATCGCCGTCTACGAGCCGAATATCGGCAACCGCACCCCGCAGTCAAAGCCCGCATACGACGACGCGTTCAAGGATGCCGATACGGTCGTCATCCCTCGCCTCTCAAAGCTAAAAGTGGACGAGTCGAATCCAGAAAAGACATTCGACGGCGAGGAGCTCGCCCTCACGATCGAGGCAAAGCACAAGGACGTGCACTACATCGCCGACGACAGCCTGCTCGTCGATTTCGTAACCATGGCCCGCGGCGAAGGCGACGTCATCGCCTTCCTCGGCTCACACGGATTCAGGGGTATGATTGAGGAGACGGTAAAAAAATTGGCACAGAAATAAAGCAAAAGCCCCGCGATGCGGGGCTTTTGCTACTTGCCCTCGTCTACGATCTCCGTTGTTACCGTTCCATTGTCCATCGATCGAACCTCAAGCATGATGCCGCAGGTATCGCACTCGATGACGTAGCCGATAGCGATCTTTGGATGCTTCGAGACGTCGATATCGTTCTTACATTCTGGACATACGCATTTCATGTTTGTTTTGGTTAGTGCTTTATATAATAGCCGAAAAACGATACTATACAACCATGACAACCCCGCAGAAAGAATATCCTGAATTGGCCGCGACTCTCGGCATTCCGGCCCTCTATTTGAAGCGAGAGGATCTCCATCCGTACGGCTCGCACAAGGGGCGCTCCATCCCCCGAATGATAGACGAGAAAGTCGCCCTCGGCGCGACAAGCTTCGCCCTCTCTTCGTCCGGGAACGCGGCCCTCGCCGCCGTCCGTCATATCCAGAAATTGAATGCCGAGGGCCGCGGCCTCACCCTCTCGGTATTCGTCGGCGAGCACATCGACGCGGGCAAGAAGGCGCGGCTCGAATCCGAGATCGGCGCAGACAGCGCTATCACCATCGCAACCGCCCCTCGCCCGCTCCAGTCCCTGATGAATTTTATAAAGGGCACCTCGGCCGTGAGCCTACGCCAGTCCAATGACGACAGCGCGCTTGCCGGCTATCACGAGCTCGCAGAGGACCTCTCATATCTGCCGAACCTTTCGGACGTCTTTGTCGCCACGTCGTCGGGCACGACTGCCCAGGCCCTCGCCGAGTATTTCCATAACACAGGCAAGAAAATCGCCGTGCATATCGTTCAGACAACCGAGGTATCGACCATGGCCGCCGATTTCGACAAGGACGGCGCCGCGCAGGCATCAGCGGCGAAAGAAGAATCCCTCGCTGACGCCATCGTCGACCGCGTCGCCCATCGCCGCACCGCCCTTGAAAAAATACTCACCGAAACGCGCGGAAACGGCTGGATCGCTACCAATGCGAATATAAGGACCGCCCAGAACTTGCTCAAAGAAAAAGCCGCCATCGAGGCGACTGGAAACGGCGCACTGTCTCTTGCCGGACTCATCAGGGCAAAGGCGAAAGGCGCGACATTCGCAGGAACCGTAGCGTGTATAATTACAGGCAAATGATCAGCCACAACCACCCCGTCGTAAAGAAGGCACTCGCCGAGCATCCCGAGCTTTTCACCAAGCCCTCGTTTGTCGAGAGCGCTCAGGACCTCAGCCGCTTTGGCATATTCATTCCCGGCAAGGAGTTGCTGCCTCAGGGCTTCATGAAGCTCTATGCCGAGGACTTCATCGTCGAGGAAATCGACCTATCGGGCAAAGTGCTTACCATCGACCATGAGAACGTGCTCGCAAAAGACTCCGCTATCGACGGCGAGGGCGACACGATCTATGCCACGCTCGTAAAATGCAGCCTCTCCACCCTCGAAGTGGTGAAGGATCTGGCGAAGCAGCTCAACATCCCTGAAAAATCGATCGGCTATGCGGGAATCAAGGACAAGCACGCGGTGACGTCGCAGCGCATATCGCTGCGCGGCGCCGACGAGAGCGCGCTGAGGAACGTATCGTCGCCCTTCTATTTCCTCAAGGATGTCGCTCGAGGCAAAGGAGTCATAAGCATGACCAACCTGTCCGGAAACCGCTTCGGCATATTCCTGCGCATGAATCCGGGCGAGACGATCGCCCTCGCCGACAAGCCGAGCGAGGATTTCTACAACTATTTCTACATGCAGCGATTCGGCAGCCCGCGCCTCATCAACTACCTCTGGGGATTCGAGCTCCTTCGCGGCAATTACGAGGCGGCCGTCCGGAGCGTCATGTTCGACGTGCAGCCGCGAGAGCTTCCTTTCATATCCCAGCTGCGCAACGAGGCCAAGACGAAAAAGACCTGGGCAGAGGTAAAGGAGGTCTTTGATCCTATCCTCAACATCATGCATTGCGAGGCGCCGATGCTCGACCGGCTCATCTCGAACCCAAAGGATTTTACAGGAGCGCTCAACCTCATTCCCGATCAGGTGCAGCTCTGGCTCTACGGCCTGGCCTCCCTGCTCTTCAACGAGAAGATATCGAGCTTCGTCCAGAAGGACATGCGCCCGCCGACGGTCCTGCCTTTCATATTCTCGTTCGACAGGGCCGATATCGAGGCGTACAGAAAGGAACTCACCGCCCTCGGCATGTTTCCGCCGCCATTCCAGAACCTCAAGCCGCTACCCTTTATCCGACTCGCCCATAGGACTGTAAAGACGATCGAGACGGCGCGGAACATAGAGGTGCGCAATTCCGAGCACGGATCGTTCGTATCGTTCAGCCTGCCAAAGGGAGCCTACGCGACGACGTTCCTCTCGCACCACATCACGATCGTCGGCGACGCCCTGCCCGAAGGCATGTCCAAAGAAAGGATCGACGGATCGGCAGTCTCGGAGAATCCGGCGCGCGCCCAAACTATTGATATATTCAGAAAATTGGAAGTGAGGGCGGACGGCGGCGAGGCGGCGTAGATATATAAAAAGCTTTAAGGGAGTGTCACTTGCATGACACCCCCTTTTGCCCCTTAAGGGCTACGACCGACGTTTATCTTTGGGCTTCTTGGTAAAGAACTCCTTCACCTGCACCAGCCGGACCTCCGCCTCCTGCTCCCGCTTGCGAGCGCTCTTGCGACTTGCAACCGTTTCGTTGACGCGGTCGAGAGTGAATCCCCAGCGGAACTCGCTCTCGCGGTAAGCGAAGATGAGTGGATTCTCGTCTGCGAGACGATCCGACTCTTCGCTAAACCGCCCGCGCTTCCACGAGTACGGATAGCCCGAGAACGTGAGCACCTGGTCCGATTCGGGGTCGGGAGACATGAAGAAGCAACCGACCTTTACGATCCGATCGCGCATGATCTCCTTGTCACGCGCGGCCAGATCGATCAGATGCTGCGTGATCACCGCCCACCACACTGGCTGGAAGGGCTTCTTGGTGATCGCGCACTCTGCGCCGACCGCCTCGACCCCGATGAAGAGGCTGAGCTCTTCCTTGGTGATCTGTCGGCCGAGGGCGCTCGCCAGAAGGCCCAGCTTTCTCCGCTCGACATAGCACCGAATCGGAAGCGAGCCCCGAAACAGCGTACCCTCGGCCTCGTAGTGCCGATGAGCATCGCGCTGAAGCGGCTGACGCATCAGATTGATCGAACCCGACTGAGGCGGAAACTGAACCACCTTCTTGTCGCCCTTGCCCTGACCCTTGCCCTGCTGCAAAGACGCGCCGGTATCGGCCGTCTGATCCTTAGTAACTGCGGTAGCCGCAGCCTGAGACGATGTACTCATTTTGGAACTTCCTATTTGTGTTTTGGCTGTTTCCAGTTTTGAGGACTGGAATTGCTCGATATGAGCCGTCAAAGCATTGAATCTTTGAAGGCTCATATCGAGAGGATGTAAATGAATTGTTCTGTGTACAATTATAGCATATAAAATATATTTGTCAATGCTTACCAAAAAGAATAACAGGCGCTTCGTGAGAAGCGCCTGTTCCTGCGGATTCCGGAGAGGTTTAGTCTTCGGATTCCACGAAAGGGATGGCCAGCATGTGGCCGTCCCGAACTGCGAGCATGTTCTGGCTGCGGGCGTTTGAAGGCTGCAGCCCGACCAAGTTCACCGTGAAGATGCCGTTCGTCCCGGTATCCTTCGGTTTGTTCTCCCACACATGGCAGTACTGCCAGATGCAGCGGGAGAGGTTGCGCAAGCCTTCGATCGCCTCGGCGGACAGCGGGGTATCGTTGTAACGATCCGGATTGCTGCCGAGGGCGACCTCGACGACGACCACGTACGTGTCCTTCGACGGATTGTGATACCAGTGGGCGGCGATGATGCCGCAACCGGCATTCCGCAAGCTCGCACGGAGGACCCGCACCTGCACAAACGGCAGGTTCTGGATCACCGGACGACCGGTATCGACGCGCCCTTCACGGACGCGGCCCACTTCCCCGAGATTCGAGTTAGCGGCCTTGGCAGCATGCGCTTGATCGACGGTGAAGTCGGCGCGGCGCGGCTGCTGAGGGATACCCTTGGGAATATGACTCTGGCTCCGGAAGTTGAACTTCAGGAGCATCTTCGTCATATCCTTGTCGTTGAGGTTGATGCTGCTGGCTTGAGCCTGAGCGGCGGGGCGGAACGCGGGACGGAGGGACTGAGTTGACATAGGAATAAGCACTGCAGCGACTTGCTTGTCTTCCCTGGATAGGGAACCTTCGTGTAAATCACGAAAGCTATAATTAAGACTTGGTGTCGGTTGCAGAATCCAAGGCCCATTGCCGGCCCTCGATTCTGCAACCGCATGCTCATATCAATGTGCTTATTCTGAGTATATTATACACCCATTAGATGTATTTGTCAAGCGCTCAAAGCGGGCCCATTCTGATCATGCAAAAACCGCCCAAAATAAGCGGTTTTTGAGGCTTCCAGAGGGCTTAAAATGCTCCAGGAGCTATTTGATTGCTGAGAATGCCTTGAGGGACGATTTGTAGCCCTTTCCCGCCTTCTCCACCACCATAACCATATCCTTTGGCTTGAATGAGTCCTTCTCGAGCTGAGCAAGGTGAGGAGCGGTAGGCTCTGCCACGAGTCGAGCGTCGACAGCGTATGCGAGGCCGAGCTCTCGGACGTCAGCCTCCTTTGAGCAGGCCGCGAGGACGGTAATCGCCGGTCGGTATGCCGAGAATGCGCGGAGGAGAGTGATATCAGATCCGACCGCGAAGATTGCCTTTGCCTTCCCTGCCGCCGCCTTCTTCAAGATGCCCTGAGCGAGCTTGAACGTAGCGTTAGGCTTGAGGGGCTGAGCGGCGAAGTGAGGAAGCTCAGATCGCTTGTCCTCAGTTGCCTTCATGACCTTTGCCATAGTCGTAGTCGCCTCTACCGGATAGTCTCCGTAAGCGGTCTCGCCCGACATAGATACGGCGCAGGTGCCTTCGAGGACAGCGTTCGCGACGTCAGAAACCTCTGCTCGAGTTGGGCGAGGATTCTTGATCATGCTCTCGAGAGCCTGGGTAGCGACGATGCAGTACTTGCCCAATTCGAGGCAAGCCTCGACCATCTTCTTCTGCATGAATGGGACGTTCTCGAGGCCGACTTCAGCACCGAGATCTCCACGGGCAACCATCAGTCCGTCGCAGTGCTTGAGGATGTCGCGGACGTTCTCGAATCCTTCTCGGTTCTCAATCTTCGCGATGATCTTTGGAGCGTAATCAGGGTACGTATCGGTGATCTTTCGAATCTCAGCGATATCGTTTCGGCTGCGCATGAACGAGTGAGTGATGTAGTCGACATTGTGCTTCGCGCAGAAATGGATGAAGCCCTTGTCCTTCTCAGAGAGAGCTGGGAGCTGGATGTGGACGTTCGGGATGTTGAGGCTCTTCTTGTTCTTGATGAGGCCAGGGTTGTTCACGATACACTTGATGCCCTTTGATACTTTCTCGACGACGATCGTCTCGATCAATGCATCATCATAGAGGATAATCTCGCCTACCGGCACCTCGTTATGAAAATTAGGATACGTTACGAGGACGACATTCTTACCCTTGAGGGTCGCGTCGCCTGTGAAAGTAATATGATCGCCCTTCTTTACCTCGAAAGGAACCTCGACGTTCTTTGTTCGAACTTCAGGACCCTTGGTATCGATAGCGATCGGGATAAGGGTGCTGACGGCTCGGATATTGTTGATCACCTTGAGCGTCGCCTCCTCGTCCTGATGCGCGGTGTTAAGCCACGCAACGTTGCCGCCCGCGTCGACGAGAGACTTGATAAAAGCCACTTCCGACTTGTTGTCGGCGATCTTTACGAGAATCTTTGATTTCTTGGTGAGCATATTTTTAATTAATTGAGAGCCCTCATCATACAGAAAAATAGGGCTTTTTCAAGCTATTGCACCACGGTCCGCTCTGGGCGCAAAAGGCCGAAAAGCGTATAAAAAAGCACCTCCCGCGAGGCGCTAATCGGTATATTAATGGCCAACATGCTTTACCCACCAGATTCTCAAGGCAAAGGCCAGGAGCAAGGCGACGACGATCGCGGAAGGTATCATGAATACCGCAATGTCCTGCTCCCTGGTCCGGCCATAGGTCTTGTACGGGGATACCTCCATGCTGAACTGCTTTTGGTTAAGTAGCTCTTTCAGGTCTCTCTTTAAATCGTTCATAGAGCCAGTCCTACAGACGCCGGGAGATGAGGAAAATTACAGGGGGATTTGCCTAGGATTTGACCCTTACAGGGTCAGTACCCGCGGTTGGATATTTTATTTCGCTGCGCTCATAAAATATGCTCAACCGGGCTTCAAATCCTAGACGCAATCGCCACAGGCGATTGCTTACGCGCACAAAATGAAAAGCCGCCTTTCGGCGGCCTTTCATTTTGTGCGCGTACTAGGATTTGAACCTAGGACCCCATCAGTATCAGTGATGTGCTCTACCAACTGAGCTATACGCGCATATTTGAATTACTCTCTGCTACTTATATTGCGCGCTCGGCAAGTTTAACTACCAAAACAGCCAAACGCGCATATGTCTTTCGTCTGTTCTGGCCTTCCAAAACGTTTCAGAAATATAGCAGAAAACGCCTTATTTTTCAAGAAAAGCTAAAGGGCGCTGGAGTCTTTCGACTCCAGCGCCACTATTGGTTTATTTTTTGGCCTTTAGGGCCGTTTGGGTTCCGCTCTTGGGTCGAACGCAACCTCCTCGCGCACGCTGCTCAGGATCTTCTTCATCTCGGCAGGAGGGATGTCCTTGGCGAGCCGAACGGTGTCGGCAATTCTGACCTGGACCACATTCCCCGTAATTCCATGTCCGAGGTACTCGCGATAGACGACCGGAATGGCGTCTATCTTCTTGTCGAATACGTAGATCCCGTACAATGCGGCAGCGACCGCTACCACGACGAGGACGGGCTTGAACGACCGCCTCGTGATCTCCACCATGGCGTAAAGCCACAGGGGCACAATGAACTGCTTTCTGCGAATCTCCTTGTCGTAGCTTGTGCACATACGACGCGGAGCGTGCAAGGCGCTCATATGCAGGATTACGTTTATATATTATCAAACTTATATGTTTTTGTCAAATATATCCGGGCAGAAGAAAACCGCCTTTAGGGCGGCTTTCTTTCATGTATACTGTCTTCTATTTTGTCCCGTTCTAATCTCGGTCTCCATAAAGGCTACCGGACTTCTATCAGTCTTCCCTGATTCCAGCGAGATTTAGGTGTCTCGCGAACCCGTTATTGAAACGATCGACTCTATCAGCTCTTATCCGTAGATAAGAAGCGTGTTTTCACTTGAAATAATCCACGAGCAGCTTCCGCTACCCGTGCCTTGTTACGACTTACTCCCTGTCATTGAGCTTGCCTTAGGCCGCGACAGGCGCAGACTTCGGGCACTCCCAACTCCCTTGAGTTGACGGGCGGTGAGTACAAGACTCGAGAACGTATTCACCTCGGTATGGCTGACCCGAGATTACTAGCAAATCCAGCTTCAAGGAGTCGAGTTGCAGACTCCTATCCGAACTAGGGTGCACTTTATTACGATTTGCTCAGAGTTTCCTCGTCGCGTCGCGTTGTATGCACCATTGTATCACGTGTGTAGCCCAGGGTATCAGAGGGCCATGCTGACCTGGCGTCATCCTCACCTTCCTCCCAGCTTCTTGCTCGCAAATCTTTCGATTTGTGCTCAAAAAGCTGGGCAGTCTCGCCTGACACTTGTAACAGGCAATGAGGGTTGCGTTCGTTACCCCACTGAAGGGAACAATTCAAACCACGAACTGACGACGGCCATGCAGCACCTGTGTAACTGCCTTGCGGCGACAAACGTTTCTGCTTGTCTTCAGCTACATTTCTAACCCTGGTAAGGTTCTTCGTTTACCATCGAATTAAACCACATGATCCTCTGCTTGTGCGAGTCCCCGTCTATTCCTTTGAGTTTTAACCTTGCGGTCGTACTACCCAGGCGGACAACTTAACGCGTTAGCTACGCCACTCCGAGGGTCGATACTCGAAATAGCTAGTTGTCATCGTTTAGGGCGTGGACTACTGGGGTATCTAATCCCATTCGCTACCCACGCTTTCATGTTTCAGTGTCAGGAGTGCCCCAGTCTGCTGCCTTCGCTTTTGGTGTTCCCCATAATATCAACGCATTTCACCGCTACACTATGAGTTCCGCAGACCCCTTGCATCCTCTAGCCGCACCGTTTCTTCTGCAGGTTCCCAGTTAAGCCGGGAAATTTAACAAAAGACTAATGCGGCCACCTACACATCCTTTACGCCCAATGATTCCGGATAACGCTTGAGGCACTCGTATTACCGCTGCTGCTGGCACGAGTTTAGCAACCTCTTATTCAATGGGTAACGTCAATAAACTTCCTCCCCAATAAAAGCAGTTTACGTCCCGAAGGACTTCATCCTGCACGCGGCGTCGCTCGATCAGACTTTCGTCCATTGTCGAATATTCTCGTCTGCAGCCACCCGTAGGTGTATGGACCGTGTCTCAGTTCCATCGGTGGGGGTCACCCTCTCAGGTCCCCTAGGCGTCATAGCCTTGGTGAGCTTTTACCTCACCAACTAGCTGATACCGAGCAGGCCGATCCAAAAGCGATAAATCTTTACCCCGGAGGGACTATCATGTATTACCCCACCTTTCGGTGGGCTATTCATGACTTTTGGTTTCGTACCTACTTATTACTACCTCGTCTGCCGGTTGCCTTGCGGCCCCCTTGACTTGCATGACTTATCCACGCCGCCAGCGTTCATCCTGAGCTAGGATCAAACTCTTAATATAAACTTTGAAGCTCCGAAGAGCGCACAAAGCGAACGGAACAAAATAGACGACAGTATGAACTGCTGCATATTTTGCTCTGGGAGATTCACGGGTGCTTTCCCGCCTCCACAATCCTATTATCTGCTCTTGGTCCGAATTTTGACCCGATCGCAGTATCCAACATACTCAAAGATTTGGACTCGTACATTCAAAGAAACTTGAACCAGTCTCTCTTCTGCACGTTCTCAATCTTATATAACAATAATTATTTCAAAGTCCGACAGTTGCCGTCCCCCTTAAAGAAAAAGGACATCTTTCGAAGTCTTTTTTCCTCAAACCTGAGTTTTTCAGAGGTAAGTACAAGTATACTCAGGGCGGGAAAAGAGTCAAGCGTATCTTGGCTTTCATTACAGGAATCGGGTCAAGGGCGTGACTAGGCCATAAAACGGCTTAAAATAAAGGCCCGCATGGGCTACAATAGCCCTATATGAAAATCATCAAATATATCGCTAAAATCGCCTTCTTTGGCGCCGTCCTGCTCGCCCTCGCCTACGCGATTTTCAGCGTCGTCGTCGTGCCCCGCACCGACCGCGACTGGAACCTCGATCAGGCGGTCGAGCCAAAGATATCAATCGACGGCGACAAGGTCATGATCAAAGACATCCGCAATTTCACCTATCGCACGACGACCGACTACACTCCCGGCTATTACGACAAGACGTTCGACCTCAATCGCATAGCGACGGTCGATTTCATGGTCGAGCCGTTCTCGACGAATCCCGGCGCGGCTCACACGCTCCTTACCTTCGGCTTTGACGACGGCAATCACGTGGCGGTCTCGGTCGAGATACGCAAGGAAAAAGGCGAGTCGTTCTCGCCGGTCAAGGGCCTCCTGCGCCAGTACGAGCTCTCGTACGTCATCGCCGACGAGCGCGACGTCATAAAGCTGCGCTCAAACTACCGGCACGACCAGGTCTTCCTCTACCCCATCAAGGCAAGCAAGGAGCAGGTCAAAAGCCTCTTCCTCGACATGCTCGCGCGCGCCGACAAGCTCCAGCGCGAGCCGGAATTCTATAACACCCTCACCTCGACCTGCACTACCAATATCGTGAGCCATGTGAACAAGCTCGTTCCCGACCGCATCCCATTCGACATGCGAGTCCTCCTTCCCGGCTATTCGGACCGCTACGCCTACGAGCTCGGCCTTATCGATACGGACCTTTCGTTCGAGGCGGCGCGCGCCACATTCAATATAAATGCGCGCGCCGAGAAATTCGCGGACAGCACCGATTTCTCGGAGAGGATCCGGGAATAGTTACGAGCCGGGCTAAAGAGTGATCCCCAAGAGTTTGGCTATCCTTCCCTTGGCCCAATCGTACTTGTCCCTCTGGTTCGAGTAGGCATAGAAACTGAGCGAATTGAGAGCGATGTATGCGTGGTAGCATCTGATCCTCTCTTCATAATGAGGAATGCTCCTTCCCGCGTAGTGTGTATCGAGCGCGGCCTTGAAATCGAAATCTGACGGCCAGAAAGAAAGCCACGCAGCATCGTAAAGAAAATCTCCATAGCGGGATTCCGCCCAATCGATAACCCCCACGATCCGCTCGCCATCCGAAATCATATTGTCGAAGCCATAGTCGCCATGCATCAGGTAGCGCTCCTCGGGACAAAGAACCACAAGATCCTTTATCTGGCGGGAGAGCTCGGCATGAACGCTCCTTTCCATAAACGTAGTAGCGAACAGCTTGTCCCACCTTTCATAGCGATCAGCCATTGAAACAATCACCTCTTTCCACGAAGAGTGCTCGCCCTCGCCTTTCGCATTCCAATATCCATAACCTTTGGTGCCCTCAAGCGACAGCGAGTGCACCTCATCGAGCATCTTGAAGCTGATTGGCACGATCTTCCTTAAAGCTTCCGATGAAAGCGAATTGACAGTCTGCCCTTCTATCATTTTCGATATCGCATAGAAATTACCCTGGGGCATCTTTCCTATTTCCAAGATATCGGCAGTTGGGATACGGTCTGACGAATAATGACCGTGGACGTAGCGATCCTTCTCGAAGCCATTAGAATTATGCTTGTTTACCCGAATCAGAAGCTTCTCGCCAGCGTTCTCGAACGAGAAAGCCTGCGACGTCTCGCCGCCACGTAAAAATGTAACGCCCGCAACTGCGTCGCCATACTTCCCTTTGAGGAAAGATTCCATTTCGGCAGCATCAATCCGGGTCTTGTATGTAGAATGCTGCGTATCGTCTTTGTCTGACATGGGCTAATAATAGCGCCTCACGCCGAATTTAGAAAAGCCCGATTATCTCGCTCGAGACCGAATCAAGCACCCTCTTCCGCTCCTTCTCGAGGTATTTCACGCCGGACTCCATGGCCGCGCCCTCTTCCATCAGGAAATCATGGGTAGCATTCTGCGGCTTCGTGATAAGCGAATCGTACTCGTTCCTCTTTGCGGACCAGTAATTCACTTTCGCCTCGTACTCCTTGAACTTGAGGGCATTCTCCACCTCCATCGCCTTGAGGATCTTTCGCTGGTAGTCGCCGAGGGTGAGGATCTGCGCAGCATAGTCGATAAAGAAGATGTTCAATGCGTGCGCCTGCGCCTTGAGCACGTCGTTCGCCTTCATGAGGCTGTCCGCGCCGATCTTGAGCTTTGCCAAATAAAGCCTGGTTATCTTGCCCTCCTCGTCGTCGACGAGCTTGTTATTGAAATTGTCGAACGAGTTCTTGCCTGAGAGGCTCGCTATGCCGTACTCCAAAGTTCCGCTCGAGCTGATCGCGCGGAGCGTGCCCTCGAGCTGTCCGCGGACGAGGAATTCCTCATCGGTGCGGACCTTCTTGTTCTTGTAGAGGCGCATGCCCTCGAGAGGCTTTGCGAGGAATGACGATACGATATCCGCGCCGATCTTGTAGGTAAGGCAGGTATGCGACTCTTCCATAATCTTGCAGGACGTCGTGCGAGGAAGCGCTACGAGCTCGCCCTTGCCGTTCACGAGCGCGCCGGCATTGTCCAGAGGCTTCTTGTCCGAAGTCATCTCGACCGATCCGCCTACCTTGCTCGATACGGTTCCTGAAACGATATCGGTACCGCCGGAATTCGTCTTTGACTGGGCCGAGGCAAATACGTACGCCTTGTCCCCAGCCTTGAGCGCCGACACGTCCGCATTTTTCAAATACGACGATGCGCTGCCGCTTGCGAGCTGCACGATAGCGACATTGTGCGATTCATTGAAGCCGACGAGCTTCGCCTGTTTGCTCGTGCCATTCGAGAACGTTACCGACATGTTCTCGGCAGCGCCGATAGCCGCTCCGGACGAATCGTAATTGAGCACCGTACGAGCCGAGACAAGGATACGTCCCTGAGAGTCGATGATGACGCCGCTGCCAGAGCTCGTCGCCGTGTCGATAGCGACAATAGCCGGCCGAACCTTCGCGATAAGATCGGATGATGTTATGCCCGATCCGTTTGACTCCGCTTTTGCGGCAGGAGCGGCTGCCGAGGCAACCTGCTTTGCCTGCACGAGCTCCGCATTCTTGGCGAGAGCCTTGTCGAGCTTGTCCTCAAGCTCCGCGATCCTCTTTAGGAGATCCTCGGTAGAAGGCGCGACGTATGCGGGGGCAGTCGAAGTCGCCTCAGCCTCCTCGATGGTTGTTTTAATAGCCGCGGTCGCAGGCGCGTTAAAGCGGCCGGAGATGATCCAGATGAATGGGTCTTGCCACGCCGCCTGGGCAAAAGCCGGGTAGATAAGCGCCGATAAGACGGCTATATAGAGGGTTTTCTTCATAAGGCAAGCTGTATGCTTACCTGAAATCTACTCTTATTGGACTAAAAAGCAATCGGCTGGAGAAAGTGTGAACACGGAGGGACTTGAACCCTCAAGGATTGCTCCATACGCTTCTGAGACGTACGCGTATACCAGTTCCGCCACGTGTTCATTGCAAACACTCTACACTTATTGAGCGAAATGGTCTATCACTGTATTCACCGCCTCCACCGGGCCGCTTTCCGAAGCGACCAGGGCATCGCCGCCGCCCGTTCCCCGCAAATCAGAATTCGAGACCCTCATCCCCTTCATGATCCTCGACAGCACCCCGTCTACCGGACCGGAACCGAACGCCCGCATGGTAAAGGAATCGATCGGCTGCACGACCTGCGAATAAAACATGACAAAACCAGCATTGCCAAAATAGCCCGCAGCGGTATTTCCGGAGAATTGACGGATGGTATTCACGCTCACCAGATCCTTCTGCCTCTTGCCGCGCAGATCGGCCGGAACGCCAGGATCATCCCTGATGAATTCGCGCAAGAATCCCGGATGGACAAAGTATGTATAGGCTGCCTGATTGAAATGTCCGGCGGCTATGTTGTTGCGAACCTCGAGGAACGGCCCGCGGAACCAGTACCCGAAGCCGCCATGGGCCATATCGAGGCTCTTTGTCACGCCAAAGCGCTCGTCGTCGTTGTCGCCCGATCCCCCGCCCGTGCCGATGACCAAGTTATTCTCGACGACGCCCGTTTCGGTACCATCCTCGCCCACGATGCCGGAACCGGCCGCGCCGATGACGACATTCCTGCGAATGATGCCGTTGCTGTCGTGATTGACGATGCCCCATTTCGGCGAGCCAGAGACGGCGCGCTCCGTGCCCGATCTGACTTTTCGTGCGATCTCGGATCCGTACACGACATTCCCCTCGAATAGGAACGACCTCATCAGGTGATGCGCATGCAAGGCGTAGCGCCCTCGCTGATTCGTGCCGGTATGCGTGACGACGCCGTTCGGCACGAGAGTGTCGTCCGTAGCCGCGATCGTCGTCCTGCCCAAGTCATAAAAGCGCGCGTATTGCACCGTCGCATCGGTCATACCGGCAAGCATGACATGCCCGCGGGCGCCGCCCGCATTCGCCGGATCGGAGCGGAACGTTACCGATCGCGTGACGTCAGCCGCCACGCTCTGCGCGTGATCGTATGAAAGCGCCTTATCCAGAGTCACCGCCGCTCCCCGAACGGAAACGACCTTCGCCCTCTCGCCTGTCTCAGGGAAAGGCCTGCGCAAGCTCCAGTCGCGATGATTGTACGCCCAGAACGTCGAATCGACGCTCGCATCATTGCCCGAAGAGACATAGACCTCGTCTCCTGCCCGCCAATCCACCGCCCTGTCGAGGCGCAGCGTCCTTTCGCCCGCATTCCCTTCCGCATAAGCGAACGGCTGGGACAATACCCTGCCCTGTATGCTGACCGTGCCGCCTCCCGCTACGAAGCCGAGAGTTATCTGCAAGGGATCCTTCTCTTTCGAGACCGACCCTTTGAACAATATGTCGGCCGTTGTCCTCGAAGCGTCGATCGCGAGCGTTCCCCCGTCCACGAAGATAGTGCCTACCGACATCTTGGTAGGGGTCGTAGTCGAAAAAGCCAGCGTTCCCGCGACGTGTATCGCGGCAAGCGGCGTAGTGGTTGAGATATCGTAAATCACCATCACCCCTTTCGGTATCTTCACGATATCCGCCGGGGCAAGCGCTCCATATGGAAATATTTTTGACCAAGCCCCGCTCGACGAGACTTCCTTGGTCGCCACCGCGGAAAGGTCGGGAATCCAATCGTCGCCGCCATGGACGCCTACGGCGCGCAGAGGATAGCTCGAATAGGCCGCAGGGCTCAATGCCTTATACAAAGTCTTTGCCGGAGGCAGGACGGCAATGACAGGCTCCCGCTTCTCGATCTCCTGTTCCGTCTCCATGCGATGGCCGGCATGGCCCATATGCCCCTCGGACGTCGCGACCTCAGGGGTCGCCGATTGCCTTGGAAATAGCTGCCAGGCTGCGAGCGCGGCGATCCCGAGGACCGCGACCAGGAATAGGGCCGAATATCGATACGTTTTCTTATTCATGTAAGCAAATAGGAGGCCGCTTGCGCGGCCTCCTATTTAGACGTACGAGACGGGATTTTGCTACTTGTCCGCCTTTGCAGCCTTCTTCTCCTGCATCTTGAATACAGTCACGAGAAGCGGCGAGCCGAGGAAAATCGAAGAGTACGTACCCATGAGGATTCCGATAAGGAGAGCCAATGAGAAGTTTTTCGTAGACTCAGCGCCGACAAGGTAGAGAGCGAAGATTGCGATCAGGGTCGTAAGGGACGTGTTGATCGATCGGACGAACGTCTGATTTATCGACATGCCCACGACAGCGTCGAAAGTCCTCTGCTTGCCGTCGATGCCTCCCCTGAGGTTCTCGCGCACTCGGTCGAATACCACGATCGTGTCGTGGACCGAGAAGCCGAGGATGACGAGAAGTGCGGTAACGAAGAGGGTGTCGACTTCGAAGCCGGCATAGCGGCCGAGGACGGCGAAAGCCCCCACTGGAACGGCGATGTTATGGATGAGGGCGACGATAGCGATCACGCCGTACTTCCACGACGCGACGGGCCGCGACACTCCGCGGAACGCGAAGGTAATGAAGAGGACGATGGCTATGAGAACGAGAGCAATCGAGTAGAAGGACTTCTCGAGAGCCTCCTTTCCGAGGATAGGCCCGACAGAATCGAAGCGCTTCTCGGAGATAGTCGCTGCCGACTTGCCAGAGAGAGCCGCAAGCACGCCGTTATGCTCGACAGGAGTGAGCTCCTTGGTTCGGATGATGAAACCGGCAGCACCAGTCTCGCGAACCGAATACTCGCCGAGATTAAGGGCATTGAGAGCCGGCTTTACCGCCTCCGCAGTAGGGCGAGTAGACGAAGCGTACTCGACCTCGATGATAGAGCCCCCCTTGAAGTCGATGCCCGGCTTGAGCCCCCAGACGGAGACCGCGACGACAGACGCGACGAGGAGGATCGTTGAGAAAGCGTAGAAGAATTTTCGGTGTGTGACGATGAACATATGTTTAGCTGTTTATCTTTTTAGATGAAATGAAGCCGGAACCGAAGAAGAATCGGGATACCTTGCCCTCCCCCTTTACGCCCGCAGCCATAAGGAGCGTTCGCGAAGCGGTAATGGCGGTGAACATCGATACGACGACGCCGAGGCCGAACACGAGCGCAAAGCCCTTGATGACAGGAGTCGAGGCGAAGTAGTAGAGGATGAGCGCGGTGATGATCGAGGACATGTTCGAGTCTCGGATCGAGTTCCAGGCGCGGTGGAAACCCTCCTTGATAGCGTCGGCGAGGTTCTTGCCCTTCGCGAGCTCCTCCTTCATTCGCTCGAAGATGAGGATGTTGGCGTCCACGGCCATTCCCAAGGTAAGGATAAAGCCGGCAATGCCCGCTGAGGTAAGAGTTACAGGGATAAGCTTGAAGAGCGCGAGGTTGAGCGCAACGTAGATGGCCATGGCGATAGTAGCGATGAGGCCCGGCACTCGGTACCAGATGATGAGGAAGAGGCCGACGGCGATGAACGCGACGAGGCCGGCGAACATGCTCGCGTCGAGAGCTCCCTTTCCGAGGGTCGCGCCCACGGTCTGGGTAGAAGCGAGAGAGATCGGCACAGGAAGCGCGCCGGTCTTGAGGTCGTTAACGAGGGTCTTTGCCTCGGCTACGGTGAAGCTACCGTTGATGACGGCCTGGCCGTTGGTAATCTCGGACTGGATGACAGGGGTCGAGATCGGGCTGCCGTCGAGGAAGATGGCGAGGATCTTGCCCTTGTTCTCCTTGGTAATCTTCGCGAAAAGGTCCTTGCCCTCGCTGTTGAACTCGATAGCTACGTGTGGAGCGTATGTCGTCGGGTCAAACTCGAGGCGAGCCGTCTTGAGGTATCGGCCCGTGAGACCGGTAGTGACGAAGATGTCGTCGACAGTCGCGGTCTTCTGCTGCTCTTCGGTGAGATTCTCAGCGCCCGGCTTCAAGAGACGGAAATCGAGAGTCGGAGTCTTGCCGATGAGATCTACGGCCTCCTTTACATCGGTAACGCCCGGGAGCTCTACGATCAATCGGTGCTCGGTGCTGCCTACGCTGCCGCCCGTCTCTACCTGGACGATAGGCTCAGATACGCCAAAGGTATTGATGCGTCGCTCGACGACCTCCGCAAGTGACGTCATCGCGCCAGGAATGTCCGCAGCCGAAAGCTTTGAAGTATCCGCTCGGAATACGAGGTGCGTACCTCCCGAGAGGTCGAGGCCGAGCCTGTATGGGAAGCGCGTCTCTACGCCGACCTTATCGTATGTAAAATAGCCGATACCGAACGCGATCACCAACAGGACAAGCGCTGAAATTCTTTTTTTCCACATATGAATTACTGTATTAATGTACGGCAATACTAGCGCGCAAAGGCCTATTTTGCAAAGAAAAAGTCACGCCATAAAAGCGTGACTCGTAGGACAAAGCCCTGTTCAGTGGATGATTGCAACCTTGTTATGGCTGAAAACAGGCTCCCCTTCCGGAAGGGGATGGAACATGACTTTTATCCAGTGAAAGATCCAGATACTGAAAGCCTCGACTTCCTCAAACACACCGAAGCTGATCGGTTCGAGGGTCTTGAGATCATAACGAATATCGTAAGTAATCGGATCATCCTTCATGCCTTGGGTCGAGCTGTCCGAAGCCCAGTAATGCTCGAAGCTTATGAGCCCGATGCCGTCTTTCTCTCTGCGGAGGATCTTGAAGTGGCCGACCCGCGCCTTGGTCGAACCAAAACTTTTTTCAATGACGCGCGCCCGATTTTCGTGCACTTCCGCATTGCCCAGATTTGTCTGACCGGTAAAGGAAGACGATCCCTCGTCTCGATGACTTAAATCAATGCTGCAATTACCAGAAATCGGAATCTCCTGAGCATTCTTGATAACAATGCTTAGGCAAGCGGGAATATCTATCCCTCGGACTAAGCCCCAAAGGGCCCCATTCATTTCCATCGTATTCATAGTTGGATAAACTGAAAGCAGACAAGCTCCGAAGAGATTACTTCGCAAATCATGCCTGTCTTTCTCATTTATCCAACATCCTTTAATATTATACACATATAAAATACATAAGTCAATAGTGCTAGAAAAACCGCTCCGAAGGCGGCTTTTTGATGAAGATTTAGCGGGCCTATCGTATGCCACTAAGCTTTTTCAGCTCCGCGATCCCCTTCTCGAACTCCACCTTGGGCTCCCAGCCGAGCAGCTCCTTGGCCTTAGAGATATCCGCCTTCGTATCGTGCGGCTCCACGCGAGGCGCCACATGCTCGATCTTTCCATTCCTGCCGGCAATGAGCTTTGCCATCTCGAGGACCGATCGATTCTTGCCTGATCCGATATTTATCGTCTCGCCTTTGCCAACCTTTGGGGATTCCATGGCAAGGATATTGGCGCGCGCCACGTCAGTAGCGTATACGCTGTCGCGGGTCTGGCTGCCATCGCCCGTTACGGTCAGAGGCCTGCCTTCCTTTGCCGCCACGAGGAATTTTCCGATAGCCATAGCGTAGGGGCCATTCGGATCAAAACTTGGGCCGAATATATTGAAATAGCGCAGGCAGACGGTCTCAACGCCATAGTGCAGCGCGTACTGCTTCGCGAGCACTTCGCCATAGAACTTCTGCGCCGCGTAGGGGCTCTTTGGATTCGGCTTCATGTCCTCCTGGAGCGGCATGGTCGTCTGATCGCCGTAGGCTGAGCTCGACGCCGAGTAGACGATGCGTCGTGCCTTTGCCTTGCGGGCGGCCTCGAATACGTTGAGCAAGCCATTCACGTTCGTATCATGCGACTCTCGAGGATGGTCGATCGAGAACTGGACGCGAGGAAGCGCCGCGAGATGAAAGACGCAGTGAATTGCCGAATTGAGGGCGATGCCCGCAAACAATCCCTCGACCGCGTGAGCGTCGCGGATATCGATGACATGGAGAGTTGCCTCCTTTGGCACCCTCTCCTTCTTGCCTGACACCAGGCTGTCCACGACATGAACGCTATAGCCTGCGTCGACGAGAGCGGGCACGAGAGACGCGCCGAGGAAACCTGCCCCACCCGTGACGATCACCGTCTTCTTCTCCGCTTTCTTTGCTGGAGCCTTCTTTGATGTTTTCTTCATAAGCGATATGTTAGCGGCCCTTTCTTGAAACCAGTTCGCGAACAGTCTTTAGGGCGATAGTGAGGTCGAGGAGGAACGATCGGTTCTTGATGTAGTAAAGGTCGTACGAGAGCTTCTCGCGGGTCTCCTTGATCGCCTCGCCGTGATGAGGATGGTTCTCGTGGTATATCTGCGCCCATCCCGACAGTCCCGGCTTTATGAGGTGCCTGATGCCGTAGTACGGAATCTCATTCTTGTACAAGGCCACTCCCGAAGGCAGTTCAGGGCGAGGGCCGATCAGCGACAGGTCGCCGCGAACGACGTTCCAAAGCTGAGGCAGCTCGTCGATGCGGGTCTTTCGGATGAATCCGCCCACGCGGGTGACCTGATTGTCGCCTCCCTTGGCGAGATTCACCTCGTTTCTAGACATGCTCCTGAATTTCACGATCCTAATAGGCTTGTCATTCTTGCCCGTTCGCTCCTGAACGATGAATACGGGGCCTTTGTCCTCCATCCAGATGGCCAATGCTACGAATGGGTAGGCGATCAGGGACACGGCGCCGAGCACGAAGGCGATTGATATGTCCATCAGGCGCTTGAGGGCGTCATAGACGAATTTCGGCGAGGCGGAGACATTCTCCAAAAACCAGGTGTGCTTTACGACGGAGAGCGGGATACGGTCGAACATGTCCTCGTACACGCGATCCATATCAATGAAACGTATTTGTGAGAACAGGAGATTATAGAGCTCAGGGAGGGTCTCTCGTGCCTTGTCGCTCTGCATGTCGACGACGACGAGCGACGCCCCGGATGCCCTAATCGTCTCGGCCATATCGCCTTTCAGCGGCTCAGCCAAGTCGATGAGAAAAGCGAATTCGACGCTGTAGTGCTCGCTCTGGTTTACCCGCCTAAAGAGGTCATGGACCTCCTCCCCGCTGCCGATAAGAACGGCCTTCTCGCGGGTGCGCGGCACGATCAGGAAGTACCCGTAGATCCTCCAGAGAAGGATCGCGATGAGCGAGACAAGGAGATAGAGGAAGAGCGTCGTCTTCGGGCTGATGCCGTACCAAGGGATGAAATAGAAGAAAGCGGTCGCGATAAGCATGTTCACGACCTGGCCGCGGAAAAGCGACGCCACAAGCTTCGACCGGAGAACGATGAGCTGCTTCTCATAGAGTCCCGATATGAAGAAGACAAGGGCCCACACGACGAAGAGGAGCGAGAACGGCGCCAGATGGGCAAAGAAATAGCTCTCGCTCGGAAGCTCCGCGTAGCGGACGAGCAAAGCAAGCCAGAGGGATGCGATAAAGGCGGCAATATCTCCGAAAAGCAGTATCCAAGGGGCCCTCTTATTAAACATAGTCATATAGACTGTAATATTACATGACCCCGCCGGGGTTACAAGGTATACTTAAAGCCACATTATGGACCAGAAGCGAAAGAAAATACTGTTCGTCATTACCAAATCGAATTGGGGCGGAGCTCAGAAATACGTATACGACCTGGCAACCTCCCTGCCCAAGGAATCCTATGACGTGGCCGTAGTATTCGGCGGAAAAGGCCCCCTCGCCGACAAGCTCGCGGCGGCAGGAGTGCGCACCGTATCGATAAAGTCGCTCCAGCGCGACGTGACCGTATTCGGCGACGCTGCGAGCCTCTTCCGATTGCTCTCGATTTTCAGGAAGGAAAAGCCCGACATCGTCCACGTAAACAGCTCCAAGGTCGGCGGTCTCGGCGCTTTCGCGGCTCGCGCAATGGGCGTTCCTCGCATCATATTCACCTGCCACGGATGGCCGTTCAACGAGGATCGCTCTGCCCTCTCGCTCCTCGCGATCAATTTCTTTTCATGGCTCACCGTGGCTTTTTCGCATACCACGATCACTGTTTCCGAACGCGACCTGTCAGATGGCAGAAAAATGGCCTTCGTTGGCCATAAAATGACGCTCGTCCACAACGGCGTGCGCGTACCGGAATTCAAGGACGCATTGCGCGGCCGCAGATACATGACCGAGCTCGCCCACGCAAAGGGCGTAGAGATCGCTCCCGACGACATCCTTATCGGCGCCATGGGAGAGCTCCACAAGAACAAGGGCTACGAATACCTCATCGAGGCATTCGCCGAACTGGCGATGGACTTCGACAAGCCGGCAAAGCTCGTCATCATGGGCGAAGGCGAGGAGCGGGCGAGCCTCATAAGCCTCATCCAGAAATTCCGCGTCGAGAAGCAGGTCGCCCTCGTCGGATTCGTGAAAGAGTCCCCTACCTACCTCAAGGCTTTTGATGCTTTCGTCCTCAGCTCTATAAAGGAAGGCCTGCCCTATGTAGTTATTGAGGCCGGATTCGCTGCCCTGCCTGTCGTGGCGACCAATGTCGGCGGCGTACGCGAGATCATCGACGATATGCAGTCCGGCATCCTTGTCCAGACCCGAAAGCCAGCCGATATAGCCCAAGGGCTCCATATGGTGCTCGATGAGCGGGCTCGTGCCGCCGCATTCGGCAAAGCCCTCGAGGAGAAAGTACGGGCGAAATTCTCGATCGAGCTCATGGTCAAGAATACCGTCGCGGTGTACGAAAAGAAATAATGCTGAAGCAAAAGCCCGCGAGATGCGGGCTTTTGCTTTTCCAAACTAGATTCCGAGAAACTCTTTTTTAGTCTCTTCCCTATGCACCTCGCGCATATACCTGCGCTGAGACTGGAGCAAGCCGAGGGCGAAGAATCCGGCAAGCAGATGCGATCCTCCGTAGGATACGAACGGCAAGGTGATTCCCGTAACAGGCAAAAGGCCCATATTCATGCCGACGTTTATGAAAAAATGGCTCATAAAGAATATCGAGAGGCCGAGGCCGTAGAGTATTTCGAAATTGCTCGCCCCCCTGCGCGCATTAGCAACGATACGCCAAATGAGCACGCCGAACGTGCCGAACAGCAGTATCACTCCAAAGAAGCCCCACTCCTCAGCAAATGCGGCGAATACGAAGTCGGTCTGGTATTCGGGCAAGAATTTCAGCTTTGACTGGGTGCCATAGCCGATACCCTTTCCAAAGATCTCGCCGGATCCCACGGCGATCGTCGACTGATAGGCGTTATATCCCGTCCCCTGAATATCGGAGAGCGGATGTATAAAAGTAAGGATACGGTTCTTCTGGTAATCCTTGAAGCCGAAATTCCACAGGAGCGTGAACACCAGCAGTCCGCAAGCTCCCAATATCAAAAGATGCTTCTTGGATATGCCCGAGACGAGCACCATGCCGAGCCATACGCAGGCGATGATGACGGCGCCTCCGAAGTCGGGCTGCAGGGCGACAAGGCAGAATAAGATGAGCGCATAGACGCCCGACACTATGACGTGGCGGATGCGGGCGATCTCGACATGCCTGCGCGAGAAGTATTTTGCAAGGATAAGTATGAGAAGGATCTTGGCCAGATCGGTCGGCTGGAACGAGAAAAAGCCGAGATCGAGCCAGCTTTGCGCTCCCTTTACGGCTCGTACCGCGATGAGGAGGAATGCGAGCAGAGCCAGCAAGGCGCCAAAGAGCGTCACGAGCACCTGCGTGCGCTTGAGGAACGTCCAATCGATGACGCTCGTGCCGAAGAATACCGCCAATGAGACTCCGAGCCAGATCGCCTGCTTCTCGAAGAAATAGTTCTCCCCCACGAACGAGTTCATGGTAATGAGGCCGAAGAGGACGAGCGTGACGGCTGCCGCGAGCATCACCCAGTCTATAGGGGCGCGCGCTATGCGCGCGCCGATGCCTTTGACGAGCTCCGGCATGCTATTTTTGAGGGCGAGCCATGAATATGACCTCCGTCCTTACGACCGGGCGGACGAATGCCCCTGGCCACGTGAAATAAAGGGTCTGGGTCTCGGAAACGCCGATCTTCTCGATAACAGTCTTCGAGAACGCCACGCGATTATCGTCCCTGTCGTAGAGAACCACATAGGCATCGATATTTGAGAAAGCCTGGTCGACGGCGTCATTCTTGATCCTCACCTCTGCGGACGGGGCGCCGTCCTGCTCGAGCTCGACATTCAGGGTTCGGATCTTGGATAGCACGGCTCCTGGGCGCCATGCAGGCGTGCCGGTGAATTCGAATGTCGTTCGGGCCGGTACGCGGGTGCCTGTCTGTATGCCCGCCTGGAATACGACGAACTTCTGGCCGGCAGGCACGAATGTCGTGCCGTTCTTTTCCGCGACCAGTATGCCCTCGGAGTCGTACAGCTTGAACGTGTATCCGAGCGATGCTATCTCGACGTTCTGATTCGGATTCTGGGCGTACGCGAGCGCGTTATAGACGCCGGGGACGACCTGGGACGAGTAGCTCCAAAGGACTTTCGCCTCCGAGAAATCGGCCGGGCAGAGGCGCGCGCATTTGCCGCCGCAGTCGATTCCCCTCTCCGATCCGTTCATCTTGCCGTCGGCACAGGTCGGCGGCTTGTAGAAGAGGAAAAAGGCCGGCAAGCCGATAAGCACGACCGCGACTACCACGAGCGCGAGAAAGTATCCGTATTTTCGTCTGGTTGACCAAGATGCCATAGTGCCCATATTTTAGCACATACGAATGCAGACATGAAAAAGCCGCCCCAGGAGGGCGGCTTTTTCTTCGATTGAACTCTCTGTACTGGCGACTACCTACTTTCGCCCTGTAGGACTATCATCGGCACTACGACGTTTAACTTCTCTGTTCGGGATGGGAAGAGGTGGTTCCATCGCGTTGAATCACCAGAACAGAGAGCTCAATCATGTTGTTTTTCGGAAATATGTAATTTCAAGTAAATAAAGTTGAGGAAACTAGACCACCGCTGTCCTTTCGAACGGCATGTGTGATTCATAAATTTCCTAATAAGATCGGGCAATTAGTACTTCTCGGCTTAACACATTGCTGTGCGTACACCTAAAGCCTATCAACCTAGTAGTCTCCTAGGGCCCTCAAACGATTCCTTATCTTGGAGTTGGCTTCCCGCTTAGATGCTTTCAGCGGTTATCCATTCCGGACATAGCTACCCTGCGTTGCCACTGGCGTGACAGCAGGTAGACCAGCGGTCCGTTCACTTCGGTCCTCTCGTACTAGAAGCAAAGCTCCTCAAGAATCAACGCCTGCAGTAGATAGGAGACCAACCTGTCTCACGCTTCTTTTCTCACATCGCTGTGAGGAATGGACTATATCTTCATCCTTAACTATTTTGTTATTAAGGAGATCAACGTTTAGTCTCTACGGGCATCTTGCTACTTTTACATAACAAAAATTCCCTCGGTATTGTCCCAGCATGTCATACCATGCGTGGATTTTACCGAAATAAGTTGATGACGTGCGCGAAAGTTACCCTTCGCGACCGCCGTGATTGGTTGTGTCTCGTTTTGTCCTTGATGTCCGAGGGATTCAGACTGTCTAGCGCATGACATTCTCTATGAGAGCGTCACGATCTAAACGGTCTGAACCCAGCTCACGTGCCTTTTTAATTGGCGAACAGCCAAACCCTTGGGAGCTTCTCCACCCCCAGGATAAGACGAGCCGACATCGAGGTGCCGAACTCCGCCGTCGATATGAACTCTTAGGCGGAACGAGCCTGTTATCCCTAGAGTAGCTTTTGTCCGATAATCTTCCCCCGCATCTAATGCGAAAGGTCGGTTCACTTAGCTCTACTTTCGTATCTGCTCGACAAGTACGTCTTACAGTTAAGCCAGCTTATGCCCATACACTATCGCCACGGTTTCCATTCGCGGCTAGCTGACCTTAATAGGCTCCTCCGTTACTTTTTAGGAGGATAGCGCCCCACTAAAACTACCCACCAGATACTGTCTCCCATGGTTTTTGCCCTTGGGGTTAGAACATACAACAACGAAGACGGCTGTTTCATCGACGACTCCATGCTACCCGAAAGCGCACTTCAAAGTCTCACCGCTACGCTACGCATCGCAATCGTATGCTCAATATCAAGCTGTAGTAAAGCTTCTAGGGTCTTTTCGTCTAACTGCAGGTACCCGGCATCTTCACCGGGATTGTATTTTCACCGAGCTGTCCTCCGAGACAGTTGCCCAGACGTTACACTATTCAACGCGTCAGAACTTACCTGACAAGGAATTGCGCTACCTTAGGACGGTTATAGTTACCGCCGACATTCACCAGGGCTTACATCAGTCAGCTTGATATAATCGCACCGCCGATGGTTGACCTTCTGGCATTGGTCAAGTGTCACCCCCTATACATCCTCTTACGAGTTCGCAGGGAGCTGTGTTTTTGATAAACAGTCGCCAGGCATACTTTCGCTGCGGCCCTCTAAATAAATAGAGGGCAAGCCTTATCGCTAACTTACGGCTGATTTTTTGCCGAGTTCCTTGGAGGACCTTCACTCGTTCGCCTTCGTCTTCTCGACGTGATCACCTGTTTCGGTTTTCGGTACGGATTACCGTTGGTTATGCTTAGACACTTTTCTTGAAAGCCCGCTTTATGTAGTTCCCTCTAGCAAGCTAGAGCTTCCCTCCTGTCCTTAGGCTCGTCGATTCAACGACTGGGCGCCGGATTTTCCTGGCACCCGCCCTCTGACCAAAGACCCCAATCCAATAAGGGGCTACATATACTGTGCTCCGTCATGCCATCGCACCAACTGTAAGTCACGGAATATTAACCGTGTGTCCATCAGGTACGGCTTTCGCCATCCCCTTAGGCCCGACTAACCCTTCGCTGAAGTCCATTGCGAAGGAAACCTTAATCTTTCGGCGTGCGGATTTCTCATCCGCATTGTGGTTACTTGTGCCAACATTCTTACTTCTACACGCTCCAGCATGGGTCACCCCTTTGCCTTCATCGCAGAGTAGAATACTCTCCTACCAGTGCATCTGTCCGAAGACAAATGCAATCCTCAGTTTCGGTATTATGCTTTAACCCCGATCATCTGCGGCGCAGACCCTCTAAGTGAGTGAGCTGTTACGCTTTCTTTAAATGATGGCTGCTTCTAAGCCAACATCCTCACCGTCGAAGAAGATCCACCACCTCCCTAGTACTTAGCATAAATTTTGGGACCTTAAATTGAGATTCGGGCTGTTTCCCTTTTGTCCTATGGAGCTTAGCCCCCACGGACTTACTGCCGTTCTTTTAACCAAGGGTATTCGGAGTTTGATAGGTTCTGCGATCTTTCGACCTGTCAGAATCTTCCAGTGCTCTACCCCCCTTGGGAACAAACGACGCTATGCCTAAACATATTTCGGAGAGAACCAGCTATTACCAGGTTCGATGAGCTTATCACTCCATACCACATGTCATCGCAGAGTATTGCACGTCTCTAGCGTTCGGTCCTTCCTCTGTCTTTCGACAGAGTTCAACCTGCACATGGCAAGCTCACCTGGCTTCGGGTCTGATGCATACTACTTAGTCGCGCTATTCACACTCGGTTTCCCTACGACTCCGGGCTTTCAAGCCCTTAGCCTTGCAGCATGCATCAACTCGTTGGCTCATTCTTCAATAGGCACGCGGTGACGGATCACCCTTGCGGGGTCCGCTCCCACTCCTTGTAAGCATATGGTTTCAGTTCTATTTCACCTCCCTCTCCGGGATGCTTTTCACCTTTCCCTCACGGTACTAGTTCACTATCGGTCTTCTGGAATATTTAGCCTTGGCGGTTAGTCCCGCCGGATTCCCTCAGGCTATTCGTGTCCTGAGGTACTCAAGAATGACAACAAAGAAGATATTTTATTTTCGAGCACGAGGCTATCACTCTCTGGGGCGTCACTTTCCAGTGACTTACTCTAACAAAATATTTTTTGACTTCTTCCCCTATAAATAGGAACGTCATCACCTTACAACCCCCGATCTAAATCGCGTCCTACGTCTTTCGACGCATCCCGCGATTTAGACCGAGTTTGGGCTCTTACCCTTTCGCTCGCCACTACTAAGGTAATTGTGTCCGCAATACGCGGACTTTGTTTTCTCTTCCTCCTGGTACTGAAATGTTTTACTTCCCAGGGTGCGCTCATTCACGTTAAACGTGAATGTCTCTCATATCTCTATGAGAGGAGTTGCCTCATTCGGAAACTTTCGGATTAACGCCCGTTCAGCGGCTCCCCGAAATTATCGTCGCTACACAACGTCCTTCATCGCTTCTCAGAAGCCTAGGCATCCACCATATGCTCTTAAATTTCCTATTAGGAAATTTAAAAACCACTAAACTAATTTCTCTCAATGATCCCTGTTCGCTTACAACGAACAGAAATTCAATACTTTAATTTACCTGTTCTACTTTTTCTTTCCTGGAAAAAAGTAGGTTTTGCAATAACCATCTATAGATCATTGCAGTCACCTGCATGCTTGAAAAGACCATCTCATCGGTCCCTTGTAGGACTGACTCGAAAGACTCATGCGGTGGGGTTCTATTGTCGAAGAAACAACATACCCCCTTAAAAAAGAAATCGCTCTCTCGAGCGAAACGTAATATAGCCAACTGAATGGCCTTTATTTCGTTCGCGCTAGATGAGAATTAATAACCATTTGGAGGTAGAAGTAAGTATACTTATCGCGCCCTATTCGTCAAGCCCTAAACCACGATTCTTCCCTTTTGTCTAAGGATTGGGTGACGGCCCTGCCACAGGACCCTTACAGAGATTGACATATGGGTATATGGAGGTTGTAATAAAAACGACGAAAAGCGGCCGGGACCCGAAGGGTCCCGGCCGCTTTCAAACGAACAAGTCTATATCTGAGGCGTCTGAGCGTCTGCAGGCACGCTTACCTTCCTGCACGATCGGCAGCCGGTAATCGAGTACTTCCCTCCGCACGAGCCGATAAGGGATACCAATCCCGCGAGGACGACGAGAGGATACGAGTACGCCTGGAACCCTCCTGGGAACGAAAGAACCACGGCGACAAGCATCACGACGGCGAGGACCGCGGCAGAGATGCACGTCCAGAGGCCAAGCACGATGAACGCACCGCCGATGAGCTCGGCGTACGTGACTACATACGCGAGGAACGCTGGAATGCCGAGCTGGCCGAAGAATCCGATAGTGCCGGCCATCTCAGTAACCTTAAGGTATCCGGCGGTAATAAAGATGCCTCCGACAATGAGCCTGACTACGAGAGCGGTAATGTCTTTTCTCATGATTGTTAGTTCTTATGATCTGCTATATCCTGCTTTACCTTCTCGATGTAGCGAGCAGCAGCCTCCTGGCCGCCGAGTCCGAATGCGAGGCCGAAAGCGATGGCGAGAGCCACAACGACGCCGGTAAAGAGGGTCTGGATGAAAGTGGTCGCGATCTGGAGCTGGACGAGAGCCATGAGGATAGCGAAGATCCAAATTGCCCATCGAGCCATCGTGCCGAGGAAGTTGGCCGATCGGACGCCAGCCGCCTTTGCAGAGCTCTGGATGACCTTCGATACGACGTCAGCGATGACGATCGATACCAAGAGGATAAGCACGGCCACTATCACCTGAGGGAGATAGAGCAATACGACCGACTGGAGGAAGATATTCACCTGCACGAGGCCGATGATATCGAAAGCGGCGACGAGGCCAATAACGATGATGAACCACTTTACGAGGCCGCCTACGAGAGCGCCCGAGTTAAGGGTGAGGCCCGCTCGGTGGAGCGTAGCGCTGAAGCCCGCCCTCTCGAGAGCGCTGTCTACCTTGAGTGCCCTAAAGATGTGGGCGACGAGCTTTCCGATGAAAGCGCCGATGATCCAAGCCGCGATGAACGTGATCGCCGCCCAGAAAAGGCGCGGGATGAACGCTACGAGGCCTGTTGAGATTCCGTTAAATGAGCCGACGAGCGACTCCCTGAGTGACATCAACATAATAAGTAATTAAAAGTAATAAACTCCTGCGCTGGTAATTATACAACGAAAAAATCGCCACCGCTGGCGATTTTTCCACCTTCCCCTACTGCTTGCTGATGATGCCTATCTTGTTCGAGAGCACTTTATGAGGGAAATCGAGCACGTCCCTGACGAGCTTGTCGTTCATGCTCAGCCTGTATTCGAAATCGGCGGCCGACATTACCGCATAGCGGATCTCCTTGCCCATATCCGACTCTATAGACTTGATGACCTTGTCCATGGACGCCTGCTTGAGAGCGTCGGCGACGACGAACATGTCTATGCGGCTATCCGAATCCCGCATGAATATGCCGGATACCAGTACGGCCTTGATGCGGCCGACCTTGTCGAGCCTGCGGACGATGGCCTTGTCCTCGAGCGAGTGGGTCTTTATCAGGAAATCGGTAAGAGCCTCGGTGAATTCGAAGCCGCTGTCGAGAGTCCATGCCTTGAAGGTCTTTTTCTTCTCGACAGTCTTCTTGCCGAATTTTATGGATACGACGCGGGAGAGCGAAGTACCCTTCACGAGCTTCATTTTCTTCAGTGATGCGACCTCCTTCTCGATGTCCTTAGCGCGAGCGCCGGTCTTGTCCTCGATATACATGACGTCGTACGCCACGCCTTTGTTGAAAAGGAAAAGCCTCATGAGCTTTACCCGAAGAGCGGAACCGAAGAGCTGCGAAAGTGTGTCCATGTGTTTTGATTTCTGTATAAAAGTACATGGAGTATAGCAAAACGGCGGTACAACACAAAAACCCTACCGTAGCAGCTACTGGAGCCTTATCGAGGTCAAGATAGCCCGCTCCGGGCCGTATATTTCAGACGCCCTTCCGTCCTGGGCGCGGACGCCATGCTTTGGGATAGAGATGGCGTATTCCCTGCCGCTGCCGCCGTCTATGGTCGAGTACGGATCGGCGTAGACATGGAGAGTGCGGGTGGCGTTCTTGTCTACCGCATAGTTGAAGCCGGCGAATGTCAGGATCTGCCTGCCGCCGATCGTGCTTACCGTAGAATTGTCGAGCACGACGCGAGCAAGCACGGTGCCGTAGTCATCCCGCAGGGTTGCCTCGCTCAGGATCTTGAGCCACACGTCCTTGGTCTGGCCGAGGTCGACCCTTACGCGCTGGACGTACACCTGCGATCCGCGAGCGCTTACGCTAAATGACATTATCCTCGTCGGGCTTCCCTCGTATATCGTGACAGGTCCCGAAGAGACGCTGCCTACCGCGATCGTGCCCTCCTCGCCCTGCCAGGAATTGTCAGTCGGCCGTATAGGCGATGCCTGAATCGCCTCAGGAACGACTGGTTTGGTATCAGGGACGAGATACGTATCTGTCCCGACGTTCCTGTCCGCGGGCGCGGATGACGACCCTCCCGCCCCGCCCAGCATGATGAGGGCTACGAGCACCATTATCGCGATGAATGCCTTGTCCATGATGGATTCAGTATCCCACGAAAAAGCCGCCTTGCGGCGGCTCGTTCTTGGGGATAAGGGAGATTATTTCAACTCTACCTTTCCTCCTGCAGCTTCGATCTCCTTCTTGAGCTTGTCTGCATCCTCCTTCTTTACGCCCTCCTTGAGTACCTTTGGAGCTGCGTCTACGAGGTCCTTTGCTTCCTTGAGGCCGAGTCCGAGAGCTTCCTTCACGACCTTGATAACGTTGATCTTTGAAGCGCCTGCGTCCTTGAGCTCTACCGTGAAGGTAGACTTCTCCTCGCCTGCTGCTGCGCCCGCTGCTGGAGCCGCTACTGCGACTGCTGCTGCAGATACGCCGAACTTAGTCTCGAGGTGCTTTACGAGCTCGTGAAGGTCGAGGACCGACATTGCTTCGAGAGCATCTACGATTGCCTTGAATTTTGCTGGGGTTTCCATAGTGATAAATAGATTATTAATTAAGCCTGCTTCTTCTTAGCTATCTCGCTAGCGGCCATAACAAATCCCTGGATAGGAGAATTGAAGAGATTGACCACCTGAGCGTAGAGAGTCTTGCGATCTGGGATCGAAGAGTAGACTGCTACCTCCGCCGCCGTGATGTACTTTCCTTCGAAAATACCTCCGAGGATAGAGAGCTTGCCTTTGTTCGCCTTCAAAAAGCTTCCGACTTCGCGAGCTGTCGTGAGATTCTCAGCTGAGTACGCGACTGCGACTTCTGCGCCGATCTCAGGCTTTGTGCCTTCGATCTTTGCCGACTCGAGAGCGCGGCCCATGAGAGTCTTCTTGGCTACGATGAAGTTAACTCCCTGCGCCTTGAAGCCCTTTCGCATGGTGTTAGCCTCGTTTACCTTGAGACCCTTGAATCCTACGAAGACGACTCCTTTCGAACCCTTGAAGACTGTCTCGAGTTCCGAGACGAGCTCCTTCTTCTTGTCTTTCGTGATTGGCATGTATATTTCAACTTACCTCTGATAAATAAAAGGCTGCCTTTCGGCAGGTGGAGTAGAGACGCTTCGGCGCTTGCGCGCTTTGGCGTTTCGACCTCAGTAGGAGTGCCTCTTTCGAGGATTATGGCCTTGTATAGGGCCACCTACTTTCTCCGGCCTTTCGAGATAGAGACTATCAGAAACCTGTCCCCTTTTCAAGCTTTGACACGCGTGGCGCCCTAGATATACTGGGAAATGAATCCGTACACGGTCCCGGATGAAAGGACCATACATAATGCTGGTTAAGTAGCTTGCTCACCCCTATGGCCAAAAAGTCATTTGCTCGCAATACGTCGGCCACCAATACGCCGGCCCCGCTCAATCACGCGGCTCGCCGCGCCCTTCGTCGGCGTGGAGGCCAAGAGACTCACAACCCCTTTTCTCGGCGTTCGGCGATCGGCCGCAACCGTCACTTTCATAGCAGCTAGCTTCTGATACGAAAGGCCGCGATCTGACGATCGCGGCCGTTTTTTATTTCGCCAAAACGCTCTCGACCGTCTTCGCAAACTCCTCCGAACCCAATCGGCTCCTGAGCTGCGTCTTCCAATTCGGATCCTTGATATTCACGTCCGGGTCGATGCCCCTGCCTTCCGTCGGCTGATTGTCCTCGCGCAGCGTAATGCTGTGAACGAGAAGCATGAGGTATTTCTCCTTTGAATCGATGACCGTATCGAGCGGGAACGTATTCTCCACCGTCCCCCAACCGCGGGTCGTCTCGCCCACCACGGTGCCGAGCTTGAAACGCTTGAAGGCTGCGGTCGTAACCTCGGCAGTCGACTGAGTCATGCCGTCGGTAAGGATGACGATATTCTTGTATCGGGCGAGCTCCGGGAAATACGGCTGAGCGGTCCTCTGCACGTTATACACGTCCTGCTGGTAAAGGTCGAATGCGAACTGATTCTGCCCGAGGAACAAGCCAAGGAAATGCTGCGCGAAATCGAGGGCGCCGCCGAGGTTCTGGCGGAAGTCGATAACCATGCTATTGAGTCCCGGAGTGGTCGTGGCGGCATATACGGTCCTGCCGAATTCCAAAAGTGTCGTCGGCGATATCTTGTCTATCTTGATGTAGAGGGTCTTGCCTATGACGTTCGTCGACGCGGTCGGCTCGATCTTTGCGGTGTCGTAAAGATCCTTGGTATTAGGGTTGGCGAGCACGTCCTTTGCATGAGACGCCTTCTCGAGCTCGGCAATCGCCTCAGGCGAGGTCGATGCGGCGAGCTCCGCGGCCTTCTTCTCATATGCGACCTTCACATCGGCCTCGCTTGCCCCCTTCTCTAGCCCGAGGTCCTGGTACAGATCCTTGCTCTGGTCGACATTGGCGACATTGTCCCGGAATGCGGTCTCCTGAGTCTGGGAAAGCAGGCTGTTTCGCCCGACAGGCTGAAGGTTGTAGAGAGCGACGTTGAGGGTGTTCAAGGCGAGGTTCTTCTTGGCATCCGTCGAGGTGGCGAGAGACATCGCCTCGGCGAGCATCTTTGAGGCGCCCGCGCGATCCTTGGTAGCGAGGATGGGCATGGTTATAGAGTTCTGGGCTTTCTGCAACGAGAGCTGGAAATGCCCCGCCATCGCGGCCTCGTCGGTCTTCTCCCAATAGTTCTGGCCAATCTTGTCGAAGCCTTCCATAAGGAAGCGCACGTACTCGTCCTTCTCTTCAGCGGTCTTGTACGCGACGGCCTCGGTCTTGTCCTGGCGCAATGCGTAATACGCCCCGCCGGCCGCGAGGACCGCGATGACGAGAACGCCCGCGATTATCTTCCTCTTGTTCGAAGGTGCTTGAGGCATCAGGCTAGTACATTACCCTGTCAGCGACGATCTTTGCGGTGACCGGGAATTCGTCGTCGACATTGGCGATGAACGAAAGGTCCGGGATCTTGAGGTTGAAGTCAGAGCGCTTGAGGGTTGTCGTAGCGGTTCCCGTGACCTTACCCGCCTCTACGGTGGCCGTCACCTTGAACGTTACCGGCTTGGTAACACCTGAGATGGTCAGGTCGCCCATGACGTTGAACGAGACCTCCTTGCCCATGGCGAGAGCGCCCGTAAAGTCGTTAGAAGACGGCCTGAAGATCATGAACTCGTTTCCTGGAGTCTCCGACTTGAGGATGGCTCGGGCGATCGCGCCGTTTCGGGAGGCGCTGTCGGTGACGAGAGTCTTTGCATTGATGGCGAGCTCCCCTATATCGAACTTGCCGTCCTTAACGGCGATATCGCCCGCGATCTGGGTGGTAGTTCCGACGACGAGGAAAGGCTTGCCCCGAAGGAGCTCGTTCATGGTGAAGGTGACGAGCGATTCCTTCTGAGAAATGCGGTACACGCTCGATGTAGCCGATCCCGCAGGCAATTTAGAGGTCACCTCGTTTATATCCTGCGAAGGGGCCGATACGGGCTTTAGGAAATACGCGAATGTCGCAATTGCGGCAACGGCGATGACGGCAATTATGATCCAGATTATTTTTTTCATATGTAGGTTGGTTAGGAGGGTTACAAAGATCATTTTACCATGCCCAGTGCTTCAGCCTTTCAGCAAATTGAATTAGCCTAGAAATAATCGCCTTTAGCCAGACTTTGATTCCGTCGCCATCCACTCCTTGGAAAACCGATGCGGTCTGCACCAAAGTAGTCGGCAAATTGGCCCGCGGGCTTCCTGTCGCCATTCTAAAGGTTAAATTAGGTCCGGCAGGCTTTTGTGTCTCTGTAATTTCACTGGAAGCAACATCCCGAGGAGCTCTCTCAAGATGCCCGGCATCATGCAAGCCAATCGCAATCCTGGCCGCTCTCCCACTTCCTCTTTTAGAGGACGAGATCTCGACCGGCACAGCTACCGCTTCATCCGGCTCTGATTCTGGACGTAATCCTGGAATAAATTCGATATCGATATCGCCATCCCCGTCTTGATCCACCATCAGCTGCGAAGGAATCTCCTGCCCCGATACATCAAGACTCGAGATCGATGACGCGGACGCTGGTATATCGATATACGAGATCGAGGAGACAACCTCGTTGCCCCTGAATCGTACGACATCAAGAGTGTAAGGCTCCCTTTCCGCCCTATCAACATCGGCTGGTCGAATCATTATATGAAAGGACGGCTGCATGGCGACACGAAGACTGGAGGAATCTGTCGATTTGATGCTAACGTGAGCGACATCGCCAAACCTTCCGTATGAGCTATTCGGTATCAGCTCCTCAATCCTTCCCGTGCTCGTAGAGATTCCTGTATGATTGCCAAAGGAATCATAGACGCTCATCGCAAAGGCATCCGAATGAAGAAGGAGCCGAATTCCTGACTTTTGATCCTCAGACAGCTCATCGTCCGAAAGAGACATCACGCCCTCTATCCGCAGAGAATCAGGCTCTCGCGCAATTATTTTCTGCAAGAGGTCTCTGACGGGAGCGAGTTCGAGAATATCGGCATGGCTTCTACGCACCGACAATCCGAGATTTGCCTGCGCCAAGTCAACAATATAGCTAGAAACCTGAGGTAGCGAAAACAGGCTCAGAGCGCTCGACGCCACGACAGTCTCATCGCCGGCCGACGTAAACAGAGGGTCATACCTGAGGACAGGCTCACCTCTCTTTCTGCCCTCGTAGTATCTCAGACCGCTGACGGTATCCTCTCCTTGTCCGGCTATTTGTATGACCCTCAGATTCATGGGCGGAACCCATCCATCAATGATCCTGTGCATCTCCTGCCCGGAATCGATTAAGCCTGAATTCAAAACGCTCGGAGAAGCCAGATCTGAACTCTCTGGAGAAAAACGGCCGTCGACAGCCTTCAAAAAACCATTCAAAGATGCATAAGATAAAATCGATTCTCCAAAGGCCAAAAGCGAGTTTCGCATCCAAGACATGGTCGAAGAAGCATCAAAAGATATTAGAGCTTGGCCATCCTCCCTGAAATAATCGGGCGAAGGCAGCAATCCGTATGCACCAGGCATGTTCTGACCCAATACCCTCATTTCCTTTGTGGGCGCCAAAAGCGGTATGCCCTGATCAAACCCATGAAGTAGCGCGCCGATTGCTAGAGGCGTTCCGCTCTGCGGCGAAGCAACAAGCGCGAGCGTATCGACCAGGTATTCTATTCCTAGCTCTCGCAGCCGCAGCATGATGGCCTTCGCCACCAACCCTCCGTTCGAATGCGCGATAATCGTTACCCTGCCCGTTTTGGAACTCTCAGCCATTCCTCTTATCTGATCAACAATATCGCTCGCATCGACAATGTCGTCGACTGAGAAACGCCAATCATAAGGAAACGGGCGCCAATCTGCAAAAGTGCCACTCAACTTAAGCGCGTCCATATCAGCGATAAATGACTTGTATATGTTGGAACCGATTACCGGCGCCAATGCTTCGTCTATGATTTCTTTGGCGACAATATCCGAGCGCATGCTCTGTCCCCGATCATTGAGAAAAAGCTCCCTGATATCCCCCCTCCCGACGATCGACGGCTCCCACAAGCGTACCCCGTCTCCTTCGGAGGAATAGAGCCTGGTTGCCTGAAATCCCGGCACGAACAAAACGCTCGAACAGCAAGGGCCGTTGGGATCATATGAAAGCCACGGGGAGTAGATGACGCCCTCAGAAACTCGATCCCCTCTCCCTTCCGGATTCGAGGACTGGTTGCCGGGGCCAGAGGCGTCGCCCCAGAAATTATTCTTTGCGATAACGGCATTGCTCGGACTAGTATTTTCTACCGCCGCAGACGCACTCTCAGCGAAAGAAGAATTCGATATATCCAAATGAGACCCATCCGACATTACGCCAATCCCTCCTTTCCGTATTTCTACGCCCCGCAGTGTACCAGTTGCATGGCCGGCAAAAACACCAACATTACCGTAGTCAGAAATGACGGAATTGCGTATGTCTAATTCACTCGGCCCCAACCCGTCGACACGCTCGGTGCCGATAGCAAATCCGGTACTGCTTGAAAAGATCGATTTGTCAGCCGATAAAGTCGAGCCGGCCAGCAAAACAAGAAAAGCGCTCGGTTGTCCCGACAGGGTATTCCGCAAGCTTGTATCATAGAGGGAAATTCTAGACCGCCCCACGCCCTGGATCGCTCCGTTTAAAACATTCTCTATTATCGTCGACGTAGCCGCCAGAACCGATCCTTCTTTGAGCAAAGCAAAATCAGATCGCACTGGAGACACTCGCGAGCTTTCGAATAGAACGCTTGAATGCCCGGAGACCTCAAAAACCTTGTTTGCCGAAAAGTCCCTTATGAGAGAATCCTTAAACAGCGCCGATCCGCCCGCTTGGACCGCAAAGCTTCCTGATGAATCGGCAAAGGACGTCTTCTCGAACGTCCCATAACCGCCAGATATTTCAAAACCGCCAAAATCGGTCAGATCGCAATCGACGAGATTCAGACGCGCGCCGTCTCTGATAGACCAATATCCCTGAGGGAACGATGACAATCGCGCTGCAAGCTCAGCACCGTCCGACAACGTCCTTATGAGCGCATTGCCCAGATGAACGTTATCGAAATCTATTCGAGCGCCCGACGAAAGGCGCCAGCCAGTACTGCGCGCAGTCGCCGATCTCACCGATACCCCTCCGCCACGTGCTCCGATAAACATCGTGCCCGGAATATCAACATTCTCAATAGAAACAGATCCCTGATCGACCTCGAGCTGCAGATTAACGGCAGTACTTGGAGTGATAGTTTCTGGATATGGAAGACTGGATTCTGATATTGATACAAACCGGATTTTGTCTAAAGGATCGCCAACAATACGGAACGTCCCCTGTATGGTTATGGGCTCGCCCTGCAGAGCTACGACAGTTCCGGGCGATATTGTAAGAGTCGCGCCAGAACCAATCTTTAACTCACCAAACACAAGGTATGGACCGAGCTCCTTTGTCCAAACAGCATCGGTAATTATCTCCTGCGGGGCAATGACATAGGCCTCAGCCTTTTCGAACAGAAAGAGGCTTGCGCACACAATAAGAAGCAAGGCAAACCTCGAAAGTAATAGCGGCAAGCAGCCGAGAGCCCTATCGCGAGACGGTGCCGTTAAAGTAGATGAAGCAGAGGCTGATCGCGACGATAGCAAGGAAACCAAACGCGAATTTAAAGAAAGTCTTGTCGAACATGGGTACATCATATCATTTAACAATTACGCCTTCGAGCCTGCTTATAATGTCCGAGCTGTCGATGCCGTCAGGCAAGATAATGAGGGTTTCGCCCACCATTGAGGCTGCTCCGGTAATCGCGACAATCTTTCCCGAGGGATTCGCCAGCCTGACATATTCTCTCTGCTCCCTCATTCCGATAACGCCGACAGGGATTTTTATAGAGGACTTAGACTGAATCAAAATGTCTCGCGGAAGGATCGATCTGGCGCCGACCGTTTCGAGAATCCAGCCGCCGATATTGAGCTCGTTGTCGGAAGCGTTTGATATCTCGATATAGCCGGCAGGACTTGAAACGATCTCAACGGATGGATCGACAATCTTTACCTGAATCTTGGACACTGCAGAGGATCCTCCGAGTTGCGCATTAAGAATGACGACATAATCTCCAGCAAACTGATATGTGTGATATATCGTCTGGCCCGCCTTTTCGGTGCCGTCACCCATGGACCACTCGGCACCGAGGCCGCCCGACAAGAGATTCTTAGCGGCCTTTATCTTGGCCTCAAAGAAGATCGGCGTCCCGACGAATCCCAGGCGCGCTCGGCCGGCCGTAACCTGAAACTCAGGGATGTCGTACGAGACCGTTGCCGCAGCCTGAGCCGAATGGGCTGAATAGTCCGAGAGTCTCGTACTGTTCGAATCGGTCGCATTGCCCTGATCGCTCGAATTATCGGAGGTCGTCGTTGATCCCTGGTTGCCGCTATCATTATCGAGAGTCGTCGGATGATAGGATTCAGTCGCAGTAGTTAGCGATCCGGGCGTAGGCACGGCCGATATCCATCCAGAAGAGATCTTTTGAAGAGAAGTCCCGTCGCCCAGAGCACCCATATCCGGCGTATATGAGACCGTATCAGAATCTACCGACGATTCGTTCCGAAGAACTATCGTTTCCCCGTCATTACTGAGCGAAAAAGCGCTATCGTATAGCAATCCTGAAAACTGCGGGTTGTCTGCTTTGAATTTTTCCGGATTGTCAGTGATAATCGCATATCCCAAGGCCGGAAGGATTGCATCGCCGATTGCTGAAATCTTATGATTGCTGTTTGCCTCAAAGAGTTTCCAAGCAGTGAGGTCTATTCCGCTATCACCAGTATTTTGGACCTCGATCCATTCCCTTCCAGTATCCGCCCCTTCAATGTCATACATGATCTCGCTGAACTTAACCTGGCCATAAACCATGACGGGTGCCGCCAGCAGAAAGCAGAAAACGGTCGCGCTTTTCGCTAATTTTCTGAGCATTTTTATTTTTTCTTTATGTGAATAGAAAAAAGCCGCGCACTTCGTGCGCGGCTTTTTATTTGAATGAAATACCTTTTCCATCAGGCTATCATCTCAGCACGGCCATAAAGAAACCCTAAAGATTCACCCTTCCCTGTTGATAACTAGTAGCTGATCTGGTCGACCACCGTTCCCTTCGAGTCGTACAGGGTGATGGTCTCGCGGCTGTTCGCCCACATCTCCCTCTTTTGGCCGAGGAATACGCGCCACTGCTTGAGAGAGAATCCCGAGACGTTGCCGTTCTGGGCAACGCAAGCCTTGTATCCGACGCGGGCCTCGATGAATGCCTTGCAGTGCGACGGCTGCTGGTCGTAGACCTTTCGCTCGGTACGCTGAGGGTTCGGGCAGCGTGCGAGCGACGTGATGTAGTCGTAGCACTCGTCGGTGACGGTCCTTATCTGGGGATCAGCCGCGATAGACGGGCACGACTGCTGCAAGCGCGGGAAGAATGGATAGTCCTCCAAATACCCTTGGCAGATATTCTCGCGGAACGACGTTGCGATCGGAAACGGGAACTGCGCAAACGGACCGCCCGTTGTTATGTACGCGGTATCGCCCGGCTTGAGGACGATATTGCCGATATTCGATCGGCCCGACGGATCGAGAAACTCGGTTCCCTGCCCGATGACGGCGACATCAGCGGATGGATAGAAATAGCTGTTGCCGCTGTTTTGGATCGGACGGCTGCCCTTTCCGTTCATGATCGCCCAGCCGGTTATATCGATGGGAGTCTTGCCGGAATTGCGCAAGACGAGATACTCCTCATGCGGCTGGCTCGTCGATGTATTGCCCGCAGAGAAGCTGATGGCGTTCGAGTACGCCGAAACGCCCTTGCCATCGGTATTCGGGGTCGACCGGGTGCTGTCGTCGATGAATCCGGTGCCATCGCCGAAATCGAGCAGCGGGTTAATGCGGCCATCGTAATAATCGGTATTCGGATTTCGCTCCGTCAGGTCCCCTATCGGAGCGCTGAGGTTAATCGATCCCAGGGTGCCGTTTGCGAGCACGGCCAACACGAGGAACATGACGCAGGCGCCGACGACTATGATCATGAGCTTTATGACAAAGCCGCCCTGTTCTGTATTTTTCTTCATGCGATTATTATATCCCAGACAACGAAAAACACCCCTTCGAAAGAAGGGGTGTTTTTCGACTTACCTTACGTTAGGCCTTGCGGCTTAGCGTCCGGTCCGTACAGATTCCGGTTAAGGAGTCTGTGTGTTTGTCCTCCACTCAGTCTTACCTGACATGAAGTTTGAAGTCTGAACGCCTGCAGTTGTACCGATCCACTTGATCGAGTCAATCGCAACAGCAATCGCGTTTCGTGGAGCACCAGCTGTATCCTTACCAGCAATCGTAACTGTGATTGGGTTAAGAGTTACAGTGTTGTTCTCCTGAACAGTGAAGCTGTTTGTGAGGCCTGCTGTTACTACGCCCGATGAAGGGATAGTGAAACCAGTAGTTGAAGATACGCTTGTGACCTCAGAACCTGCTACATCGTATGTCTTGAATCCGAACATAGGAGTTGCAGAAGCCTGTGATCCGAAGGTGATGTCTCCACCGAGAGCCTGAACCTGGAGCGAGAATGTCGCTGTGATGGTTGAGGTCGAGAGTGTAGAACCAGAGTTGTTTGTACCGCTAACCGAGATGTTCTTGCTCAAGAGCGAGAATACTGGGCCAACGTTTCGAACTACCATAGCTTCACCAGTTGCTGAACCTGTAGTTGTCTTTGACTCTGATGCAACGTTCTCAGCTGAGATATCTGCAGCCTCTACGCGAGCGGTGAAAGTCGTTGCCGACGATGCTGCGTCTCGGATGTCGATCTTAACAGTGAGAGTCTTTGTAGAATCCTTTGCAACTGTGAAGAGCTCGTTCGAGTCGTTGAACGCTGCTACGCCACCGTTGATAGACTCAGTTGCGAGGAGAGTAGAACCATCGTAGAGGTAAGCTGTTGTCGCTGTCGCTGTACCAGAAGTGGTAAGTCGAACTGCGAGATCAGTTACGTCGAGGTCTGCCTTGTTTGCCTTGAGGTCAAACGCGAGGACAGCAAGCTTGTCGAGCTCATCCTCCTCAGAACCGTTTGCCGCAACAACCTCAGTCGTCTTGTAGTTCGATGAGTTTGTCGAGAGGCTCATAGTTGCTGAGTCAGCAAGAGTCGTAGCGATCGTGATGTTCTGAGTTACAGATGTACCGCCAGCGTACTGGTCGATACCTGCACCGTCAACACCTCGGATGCCGTCAGTTGCGAGTCGGATAGTCTTAGTACCCTGGTCTGCAGTCTTGATTGAGCTGTAGACATCGCCCTTTATGGTAAGAACCTTTGAAGAGTCCTTAGCGACATTGTAGCTAAAGCCACCGAAGGTGAGCTCGTAGCGACCGTCGTTCTTAACAACAGTGTTGCTGTTGAGATCTGCTCGTGCAACAACGTTGCCTGCATCGTCAACTACATAGAGAGTCTTGAAGACCTTTGTGTAGATTGAAGTTGAGTCACCGAGGTCGAGCTTGATGCGCTGAACAGTGATGTCAGAGAGCTTTGCCTGGAGCTTTACAGCGAGAACAGGAACCATTGAATCACCCTCGTACGCAGTAGTGTTCGAGATCGAGAATCGATCTGCAGTGAGAGTACCTTCTACGCCTGAGTTAACAACAGTTGAACCGCCAGTTGTTGTTGAACCGCCAGTTGTAGTAGTAACAGAAGCGTTGAGAGCTGCTCGTGTGAGCGGTCCAACGTAACCTGTTGCTGAGATACCCTTTGAAGCCTGGTACTTCTGAACAGCTGCCTTTGTCAATGAACCGAAGTAACCAGTAGCTGGTGTAACTCCGATAGCATTCTGGAGAGCAGTAACCTCAGCACCAGTAGAACCTACAGTGAGGTCTCGAGTGAATGAAGTTGAAACTGTAGCAGAGATGATTGCCTGAGCCTGAGCTGCCTTGTCTGCTGAAATGATTCCAGCTGCGACGAAAGCCTTGATAAGGTCTGCATAAGACATGGTTGCCTGTGCAGATGCAACAGAAGATGCTGAGAACGCGAGAGCAAGGCTCAATGCGCCAACAACAATCCTTGAAGAAATTTTCATAATTGTGTGTGTACTTCTAGTAATGATGGAAACAGAGAAAGGCTTGTACTAATAATGAATGCTTTCTCTGCCCCGCGAATAAACTTTCAATAATCTTCACTCTTCCCTGCGCTTCGACAGCAACAGGGGGAGTGTAGAGCGCAACGCCAAGCTTTCGCCTGACGCCTGCTCCTCGACTATTCACCAAACTTTATTTTTCCTTTGCCCGAGTTTTTAACCTCGGGCAAGTAGGTCGACACAAAGTCTGGAGATAGCGGCAAGGGATGTAAGGGATCGTCTGAATATCGGCGCACCGTCGGAAAGAATCAGTAATCGGTATTTAATCGCTATTCGGTTTTCAATGGTCTAGAGCACGGATAGGTCTGGAATGCCGTAACCCAATAATTATATATTTTCGAGCCCTGGGGCGCAAAAACATATGTGGATAAGAGAATAAAGCCCTTTAAAAGCCTTATTCCAATGGGTATTAGCCACCTATCTATACTATACCGAAAAACGGGAAAAAGCAAGCTTGGACGGCAGAGGTCTAGTCAGCCAAGGAATAGGTGCTCCAACGCCTCTCCCCCTCCTTTTTAAGGACACCGGCGGCGACCATGGAGAGCAATTCTCGCTGTATGGTCTTTGCGCTGACGCCCTTTATGGCGTCAGTAAAGTCCTTGATATTGAGGCCCCCCTTCTTTGAGAGGATTTTGAGGATGACAGACTGCCTGCTGTCCTTTGAGTCTGCCGTTCGCGGAGTCTTCTCTCTTACGACTGGAGCTGGGGCCATATGGACGTCTTTAATGGAAAGGTATTCAGGCTTTGCAGGAGCGCTTGCCACTGGAGCTGGAACGGCATGTCCTTTATCTGCAATAGGCTCCTTGTGCTCGATATTATAAAGGACATTAGGCACTGGCGTCGGTGCCGAGACCGGTCGCTCGACGCGGCTTTCGACCGCTGCATTCGGAGCGATCTGGAAGAAGCTCGAATCGAGAATGACCGTCTGCTCGTTCGCCTTCTTGTTCTCGTCCTTTTCGATGAGCATGACGAGAGCGTTGAATTCGCGAGTGAGTACTCCCGCATTCATCTCAGAAATAAGTCCCCCATGATATGCGACGGTAGCCAAAGAAGATACCTCCAGAGCCACGCCCTGGTATTCCTTCATAAGGTCTTTCCTGTCAGAAAGCGATACGGTAGTGAACGCGCGGTTAAGGGAGAGGAGCTTGAGGGCGTTCTCGCGGAGCTTCCCTTTCAAAGGCTCGCTGTCCTTGATGAAGTTGGTGATCATGTAGATCGCCGTGACAAGCTTCTCTGTCTTTTTGTAGATGTATGAGAAGTGAGCGCTCTGGTTGAAGAGCGAGAGAGATGCGAGACCGAGTTCGGTCTTCGTTGGAGAGCTATGATTCTGGTTCTCGTGTGTCCCTTCCATAAAGCTTTGTAAATTAAGGCTAATTAGAGAATGTCTTTAATAATAGTCCTTTAGAATACTGCGTATTTTGTCCTATATATAATATGTCCTTTATACCAAAATGTCAAGAGGTGTGTCCATTATAGATTTTCGCGTAACGGACGTAAAGGTCTTTCGCCTGTCTCTGACACGAAACAATGGGACGTGCAATAGGACATAGAAATATAGGCCCGTATTGAGCGCCCGCGTGATATAATTTCTACATTATGGCGAAAAAGAAAATTATCGAAGACGAGGTAGAGGAACCTATAAAAAAGGAGCGCAAGGAAAAGAAGGAAACCAAGAAAGGCTTTATAAAGAACCTGCCGGATGAGACCGTCCAGGGCATCGCCGCCGTGGCGTTTTTCGTGCTCGCGGTGTTCACATCCTTGGCCATCGAGCCGTGGCACAAGGCGGGCATCGTCGGGCACTACACCTTCGTCGGCCTCACATATATGTTGGGAGTCGGATACTACCTCCTCCCCCTCCTCTCTATCGTCCTCGCCCTCACCTTCCTGCGGAATCTCCATCGCAAGTTCGATGTCGCAAAGCTCTACGGATCGCTCCTCTTCTTGATCGCCACCCTCGGCATCATCGATATCGTCTCCAAGGGCCAGGGAGGATTCGTAGGAACTTGGACCGCCTACCCTTTCGTAAAGCTCGTCGACACAACTGCCGCGCTCGTCTTCCTCTCATCGTTCGTGGTCGTTTCAATATTGATCGCATTCAATGACGAGCTCGACCTCAAGTCCCTCTTCAGCTTCCGACGCGAAAAGGAGGAGAAGGAAGAGGACGAGGCAGACATCGAGGACGACGTGAATCTCAAGCTCAACCTTCCTCCAGAGGAAGAGGCCCCTAAGAAGATCAAGAAGCCGGAGCCGGAAGCGGAGAAGCCGGTCCCTGAGAAGAAGCCGAAAGACCTCAAGCTCGCCGCAAGCGAGGACGACAAGGACTTCATCAAGCCTTCGAAGCATGATGCTGACAAGGAGTACACCCCGCCCCCTCTCTCCCTTCTTGAACGCGACAAGGGCAAGCCTGTCGTCGGTGACGTAAAGGCTAACGCCAACATCATCAAGAGGACCCTCTCGAATTTCGGCATCGACGTCGAGATGGACGAGGTGTCGATCGGACCGTCTGTCACCCGATACGCGCTCAAGCCTGCCGAAGGCGTGAAGCTCTCGCGCATCGTCGCCCTTCAGGACAACCTTGCCTATGCCCTCGCCGCCCCTTCGATCCGCGTCGAGGCCCCTATTCCGGGCAAGTCGCTCGTCGGTATCGAAATCCCTAATACGACAAAGACCACCGTCGGCCTCGGCACTCTTTTCGCAACAGAAGAATTTCAGACATCGGAGAAGCCCCTCCTTGTCGGCCTCGGCAAGGGCATCTCGGGCAAGTCCCAGTTCCAGAACGTGGCGAAAATGCCACACCTTCTTATTGCGGGTGCTACCGGCTCGGGTAAGTCCGTGACCATCCACGCCCTTATCGTGTCCCTCCTCTACCGGATGGGCCCTGAGAAGCTCAAATTCATCATGATCGACCCGAAGCGCGTCGAGCTCACCCTCTATAACAAGATCCCTCACCTCCTCACCCCTGTTATTACCGATGCCAAGAAGGCCATCCTCTCCCTCAAATGGGCGGCAAAGGAAATGGATAGGCGCTACAACCTCCTCCAGGAGCACTCCGTGCGCGATATCGACTCGTACCACAAGAACATCTACCAGCCTTCATTGAAGAAAGTGAAGGTAAAGAAGGACGGCGAGGACGCTGAGGAGACAAAGAGCCTCGATCCTATGCCGTATATCGTCGTGATCATCGACGAGCTTGCCGATATCATGCAGACTTACCCTCGAGAGCTCGAAGCCGGCATCGTCCGCCTCGCCCAGATGTCCCGAGCCGTCGGCATCCATCTCATGCTTTCGACCCAGCGACCGTCAGTTAACGTCATCACCGGCCTCATCAAGGCGAACATCCCTTCCCGCCTCGCCCTCCAGGTGGCTTCCCAGATCGACTCCCGAACAATTCTCGACCAGCCGGGCGCGGAAAAGCTCCTCGGCCAGGGAGACATGCTCTTCCTCGGCGGAGAGATGTCCAAGCCTACCCGTATCCAGTGCGCCTACATTACCGAAGCGGAGGTGAAGAAGATCGTTAAGTTCCTCATAGACAGCCACATAGACGAGCTCAACGACGAGATCAACCTTTCCGATTCAGCCCAGGTAGACAACGCTATCTTTTCGGCGACTCTCGACGAGCCGGGCGCGGACGGAGGCAGCGGCGACGATGACGACATGTATGAAGAGGCCAAGCGCGTCGTCATAGAGGCTGGCAAAGCATCGACCTCATATATCCAGCGAAAGCTGCGCGTCGGCTATTCCCGCGCGGCCCGATTGATGGATCTCCTCCAGGAGCGAGGCGTTATCGGCGAGGCTGACGGATCGAAGCCTCGGCCGGTCATAATGGGCGGAGGAAGCGCTGCCCCAAAGGCGGACGCTGCCCCGGATAATCCACAGGCAGACGACGAGTCTTTATAATTCCTTTAGCAGCCCGGTGAGAGACTAATTCCAGACGCACATGACCGACCGCCGCAAAGTAAAACGATGGATAAAGATATGGGCTATCGTGGCCGTAGCCGCTCTAGTCATAGGCTATGGCATATTCAGGGCCATGAGCTTTATCGAGGGTCCCGATATCGGCATAGACTCCCCTGCCAACGGGGCGACCTTGGCCGAATCATTAGTCGAGGTAAAGGGATTCGCCCGCAACATATCCTTCCTCACCCTCAATGGCGAGAAGATATTTACCGACGAGTCGGGCGTATTCTCGGAACAGGTACTTCTTTCGTACGGATATAATATAATGACCCTTGAAGCAAAAGATCGTTTCGGCAGGACGGCACAGAAGACATTGCAGCTAATCTATAAATAACATGGCAAAAAAAGACAAGAAGGATTTGAAGGACGCTCCAGCTAAGAAGGTCGAGGAAAAAGACGAGGAACGAACAGTCACCAACGATGACGAGCCCGTCGCATCTAAAAAGGCGCCCGCGAATATGGACGATACCCTCGCGGCCATCCGAACCAAGTTCGGCGACGAAGCCATCATGAAGCTCGGCGCAAAGCCGAAGGTAAACATAAACGCCATCCCTACCGGCTCGATCGGACTCGATGCCGCTTTGGGCATCGGAGGCGTTCCCCGCGGCCGAATTATCGAAATATACGGGCCTGAATCGTCCGGAAAGACTACCCTCTCCCTCCACATCATCGCCGAGGCCCAGAAGCAAGGCGGCATCTGCGCGTTCATCGACGCCGAGCACGCGATGGATCCCGAATACTCAAAGAAGATCGGCGTAAAGATCGACGATCTCCTCATCTCGCAGCCTGACACCGGCGAGCAGGCTCTCGAGATCGTAGAATCGCTCGTACGATCGGGCAAGCTCGACGTAGTCGTCATCGACTCCGTCGCCGCCCTCACCCCAAAGGATGAGATCGAGGGAGACATGGGAGCGTCGCATATGGGCAAGCAGGCACGCCTCATGTCGCAGGCCCTCCGAAAGCTCACCGCCATCACCGCAAAGTCGAAAACCGTCGTCATCTTCATCAACCAGATCCGCATGCAGATCGGAGTCATGTTCGGCAATCCTGAGACCACTCCAGGCGGCAAGGCTCTCAAATTCTACACCTCTGTCCGACTCGATATCCGCCGCATCGCGCAAATTAAAAAAGGCGAAGAGATCGTCGGAGGCCGCGTGCGCGTTAAGGTCGTAAAGAACAAGGTCGCCGCCCCATTCAAGCAGACCGAGTTCGACCTCATGTACAACGAAGGCATCAGCCGCGAGGGCGAGATCATCGCTCTCGGCGAGTCGCACGGCATCATCGCGAAATCGGGCGCATCGTACTCGTACCAGCCTGAAGGAGGCGAAAAAATCGCCCTCGGCCGCGGATACGACGCTACCCGCCAATTCCTCAAGGAGAATTCGAAGATCACAAACGAGATCTTGAAGAAGATCCGAGAGAAGCTCAAGGAAATCTAGTCCCCTTCTCGTGCAAAACGAAAGCCGCCCAAGGGCGGCTTTCGCTTTATTTGATCTGTGCCAGAAACCTTTGGCCCTCGGCATTTCCGCTCACTTCAAATATCTTCTGGACGGTCTGCGCATCAGCAATGCCCATATCGAGCGCCACGAGTGCGCACAAGGCCTCGTCCAAGGCCTCAGGAAGGCCCGAGAACGTCAGAATATAATCGCCGACAGCTATCGCCCCGCCGTATTTCTTCTTTTCAGGATCGCGAGACTGCCAGCTGCTCACATGGCCTGGATTATTAAAGAGCCTGTCGCCTTTCTCAAGGGCCTTGTCCCGCCAGCCAACATACTTTTCCGGATTGGTGTGCTCGGCCACGCCGTCGCCGAAAGGCATCAAGAGTGCGAGCGTGTTGTCCCGCCTTGAACGTACAGTGAAATAGCCGGCAGGATAACGCCCTTGCTCCCTAGCGGCAGAAGCGAGCGTATCAAGGGCACGGGTGACGGCCGCGACGAACTTGAGCGCGTGAGGATAGACGAGTGTGTTCATGGCACCAATCATAATTCCTTTGGCTCGCATTGCCAACAAACGTCGCAAACAGAAAACCGCCCGATGGGCGATTTCTGCGCTTGGTCCACATGTTTGAAAGTGCGATCTGGACCTACAATAGCGATCCGCGCATAAAGATCTGCTCAAGAAAATATGAAGCAAAGCTCAAATCCGCCGGCATGCCGTGGATAATGGACAATCCCCTGCTCCTGCGCTAGGATAAAGCCCTACTAAGCCATATTACAAAAAACTATGTCGATGCTTGATTACAGCGAGATAACAGTCCGGAAATACATCGTATACGAGGGCGAGCCGTACGAGGTTATGGAGAACCATATCTTCCGCATGCAGCAGCGCAAGCCCCAGAACAAGACCAAGATCAAGAACCTCCTTACAGGACGCATCTCTGACGTCACCTTCCACGCTGCGGACAAAGTAGAAGAGGCCGAGATCACTACCCGCGAGGCGAAATTCCTCTACAGCTCCAAGGGCGAGTGGTGGTTCTGCGACCCGACCAATCCAGGCAAGCGATTCAAGATCTCTGAAGAGCTCCTCGGCGTCAAGTCGAAGTTCCTCCTCCCTAACGAGATCTACGACCTCCAGGTCTATATCGCTCCTGACACGGACGAGGCGGACGGCATCATCTTCGACATCAAGCTCCCTGCGACAGTAGATCTCGAGGTCATGGAGGCTCCTCCAGGCATCAAGGGCGACACCGCCCGAGGCGGAGGCAAGCAGATCGTCCTCAAGGGAGGATTGGTCGTCACCGCTCCCCTCTTCGTCAACGTAGGCGACGTTGTAAAGGTAAACACCGACACCGGCGAGTACCGAGAGCGCATCAATAAATAGCTCAGGCAATAAAAAACGCGGGACCGAAAGGTCTCGCGATTTGCTGCACGAAAGAACTTGAATATCAGATATGGGCCCGGCGCACCTTGCGAACATACTCGCGGAGCAGCTTTGGCGGCACATAAGTTGTGCTGCGAGGCACCGATCCAGCCTCGATGCTTAGGGTATGCCGAGTCGCCAGAATGTCATACATGGCAGCCGCAATGACAATTCGAGCCAGTCGAACCAAGAGCATCTTTCCATCAACCATGTCGAAATCGAAATCACGGCGGGGACCGGGGCCGCAGATATCCAGCATCGATGTCCGGCGCCAGTCGGTAGAACTGCTGTGACCGAGGCCGAGCGCGCCAATCTCGCCCAAAGTCTCAGGGCTGAAATTGGTCTCCAGCCGATGACTGAGACCGGATATCGACTGGAAGAACGTCGGCGGCTCCAACCGCGTCGCTTCGTCCCAATAAAGCGCCGAACTGGCTTGTCGGCACTCATTGATCATCTTGTTTGCGGTTTCGATGAGCGTTTCTTCCGGCGTTTTCTTCTTGTCTTTTTTGCGATTTCTCATGTTTCCTCCTTTGAGAGGTTCCCGTTGCCAGCATGGAATGCAGCTTCCGCGGAGTGCGGTATCCTGCATTACGAGCCCGAGAAAGGCCCGTTAACGGCCCACTGCGCCTAGGCGGAGTGATAAGCGCATATTGCCCTTCTCCCCATCCAAAGTCAATAAAAAGCCACACGACCGCTAGGGGTTATGTGGTTTGAAGGCTAACTACCAAGTTACTAAGGATCCATGAAATCCCAAACCGGATCCTCGGGCGATCCGTAAATATCAGGATCGAACACCACGCGATCACCATCTTTCGGGCGTCTGACCGGAATCTCACGCCGCTCGAGCTGAAGCCATTTCGGCCCCACGTAGCAAGCACCTGAAGTGAGACTGAGAGCCACTTCCGAACGTTCGGCATTCCTGCGGCCCGAAACTCCGAAGGTAAATTTGGCCCCCGTATCGTCTTCCTGAATCTGACCGAGACCGAACTCAGGCTTCCAAAAAAGAACTTTGCCGTATCTGCATTTACTCATGATGCCCAGAAACATTACCCCCGCAGTCGGGCAAAGTCAACGAAAAGCCTCCCTTTCGGGGAGGCTCTCGTCTATCAGAACTATCGGGCGATATATGGGAGAAGGCCCATGAATCGCGCTCGCTTTACTGCCTCGGCGAGCTTTCGCTGATTCGTGGCAGAAACGCTGGTGCGCTTCTTGCTGAGGATTCGAGCGTGAGGATTGAGGAACTTTTTCAAGATCTCAGTATCCTTGTAGTCGACGTGCTGGATATTGTTCTGTTTGAAGAAACACTGCTTGCTCATAATGATTGGTTATAACTTTTAGAATGGGATGTCTTCAGGATTGATGTCCTCTGACGGATAGTCGATGGTGTCGACAGCGTCCTTCTTTGGCGCTGAGGCCGAAGATTTCGCGCTCGATGCCGCCGCTGGTCGCGACGCGGGAGCCTCTGCCCCGCCGAAGCCGCCTGCCTTTGGTCCGAACTGGACCAATTCTGCGACGATCTCGGTGCGATACTTCTTCTCGCCCGAAGTCTTGTCGTCCCAGCTCCTGGTCTGGATTCGTCCTTCGATCATCACCTGCTGGCCCTTCTTGAGGTACTGGGCTGACGTCTCTGCCTGGCGGCCGAAGACTACCACGTTGTGGAAGTCCGATGCCTCCTGCTTTGCGCCCGCCTTGTCCTTCCATACGCGATTCGTAGCGAGAGATAGCGATGCTACCTGCATGCCCGAAGGGAGAGCCTTGAGCTCTGGGTCGCGGGTAAGGTTGCCGATGATGATTGCTTTGTTGAGATACATGTCTGTGTTGCTAACGTTAGTAAAGTAGACCAAGCTTGACCTATTTTACCACGCCTTGGCGGAAACTTACGCTGCCGCCTTCTCTGTCGCAGGAGCCGCTGTTTCTGCAGCTGCGTCCTTTGGAGCTTCTGCCTTCTCCTGTGGCAAGACCTTGTCGCCGTAGAGAGTATTCTCTCGTGCAGTCTTGATAAGGATGTAGCGGAGGACCTTCTCGTTAGCGTCCATAGCCTTCTTGATCTCGATAGCAGCCTCAGGCGCCGCCTCGAACTTGATCCAGCCGAAGTACGCAGTATCGTACTTGTGTCGGGCAGGACCGATAGCCTTTACCATCTGGTAAGCGAGATTTCGAAGCTTAGGAGCCTCTTCTGAAATCGTTACCGCGTTATTTCCGCTGAGAACTGCTTTGATAGCATCTACCTCCGCAGGGAGTTTCTCTGGGGAAACAGCGGGAACGATGTGGTAGCCCACCTCGTAGACGGTGCCTGCCGTCTTAACTGTCTCTTTTGTCATTTTTGTTATGACTAAGCTTATAAATTTGTCGAACCGACCTTGCATTAAGCCGTTTTCTTGGCAGAAAACTTATCCAAAGCAAGTACGCATCAGATTACCAGAAAAAGCCGATTTTGCAAGGGATTAGCGCCGTTCTAGGGCGAATATGCGCCTGCTGTGACCCTGCATCTCGAGAAGGATCGAATCGGTCTTGTCTTCTACTCCGCCAAGCCCTGCTTCAACCCTCTCGAGGTTATCCTCTACCCTATCGAGCCGGTTATGGATGCCGTCGAACCCCTTCTGGATATGCACAAAGCTTTTGTCTAATACGACAATCAACGAGTCGAGTTTTTCCTCGATTTTGTCGATCTTATCTACCTTGATTGTGAGCGCGTCTAATTTGCCGTCCATGACGTCCATCCTGCTCGACAAAGTTTCTAAGGTTATTTCGCTCATAGGCATAGGTTAAGTTTCTATGCTGCCATTCTACGAAATGCGCGATAAAGAAAATATAAAATTCCGCGTCTATCCCAGCTTAAACAACGCGAAAGCGTTCTCGACAAGCTGCTTCTTGATCGAATTTGCGTCAGCGACGCCCTGAGACGCCTTTATATCGGCTATCTTGTCGGCAATATGGATAACGAACGAAGGCTCATTGCGCTTTCCCCTCTCCGGGACAGGAGCGACGTATGGGCAGTCGGTTTCCGACATGATGCGATCGAGAGGAGCGGCCTCGATGAGCTCCTTGTACTGCTTTGCGAAGGTCGCGACGCCGGTAAACGAAATATGAAAGCCGATGGCAAGGAAGCCACGGGCGTCGTCTACGGTACCTGCAAAGAAATGGCAGTCGCCGCGCAGGCGCTCAGGTCCCCAGCCCTTGAAATGGCCACTGGCGAGCTTTTCCCTGTATTCGGTAAGTATGCCGAGGACCTCGCCGTACGCCTGCCTGACGTGAAGCATGAGCGGCAGGTCGCATTCCAGGGCCAGCTCTATCTGGCCCCTGAAGGCCTCTATCTGCCTCGTACGCTCCGCTTCGGTCGGCATGCGGTAAAAGTCCAATCCGCACTCGCCGATGCCCACGATCTTGCTCCGGCGACCCTCCTTGGCAGCGCTTGCCCGATCCTCAGCGATGAGCGATCGGTAATAGTTGATATCGAAATCCTCGCCTCGCGACGTGAAGGATTTGCCTCCCTCGCCCAGCTCCTCGACGTCGTGATACGACGGATTCACATGCACGGGATGGAGCCCGACGATGGAGTACACGCCTACCGGGAATTCGCGCGTCATCTCGACAGCCTTCTTCGAAGTCTGCTGCTGAGTCCCTATGTTGATCATCCACACGCCCGCGTCGAGTGCGCGCTGTACCACCTCCGCCCTATCGGCATCGAAAACGGTGAAATTGGTATGAGCGTGAATATCTATGTATCGGGGCTTTTCCATACGAAAAGAATATGCGGGTTTGGAATAAAAAGCCAGCACCGTTTTACAAGATGCCGGACCTATATTCGAATCCGGATTTTAGAAAATCTTACGCAAATCTTTATCCGGTATTTCATATCATGTATCCAGACGAAGATAAAGATGAGTCTTTCGTCGTGGGCATGCTGATGGTTTCAGGCCTCTAGCCTCATCAACTAGAGGATGCGGGTTCGATCCCCGTCATGTCCATCATAAGCTGTTTGATGTTTTTCAAAAGACAGTTACACTTAAGGAGTTGATGAGGCTAGAGACAAAAGGCCGCCCCGTAAGGGGCGGCCTTTGCCTTGAATTAATCTTTCCTCAAAAAAAGCGGGGCCTCCGGCATTTTGTGCCTGAGGACGAGCGCCTGAATGTTCTGCGAGGTCTTTGGCATGATCGGCTCGAGCATCTTCGAGATGGCGAAGACGCGGGCGACGAGGTCGGCGATAATCGCCTGTCCGGCCGCCTTATCGGTCTTTACGAGCTTGAAGGGAGCCTTTTCCTGAATGAGCTGATCGGCATCGGTAATCGCCTTCCAGACCGCATTCGCGGCAGCCTGAATATCGAACCTTTCGAGCGCCTCCGCGTACTCTGCGGGCGCCGCGGGAGCCTCGGACAAGTCTACTGCCCCGTCGATATTAGTAGTAGCCATCTTCATCACGCGAGAGACGAGGTTTCCGAGGCCGTTGGCAAGGCTCGTATTGTACGTGCTCTTGAATCGGTCCATGGTAAACGGAGAGTCCTCGAACGAGCCAACCTCGCGGCAGACGAAATAGCGCAGCGCTTCGTTTCCAAGGCTGTTAGTAACCGCGTCGTATTCAGCGACCACGCCGAAGGGATTGATGACGTTGCCGAGGGACTTCGACATCTTGAGCCCTCCCTCTCCCGTCACGAATCCGTTCACTACGACGGTATGAGTGTTCGGCAATTCGGCGGCAAGGAGCATAGCCTGCCACATGACCGATTGGAATCGCGTATTGTCCTTTCCGCAGTACTGGGTAGGCGTGCCATTCTTCCAGAATTTCTCGAAATTGGCGCCGTCTTCGGGCCAGCCGAGAGTCGAGATGTAGTTTACGAGCGCGTCGAACCACACGTACATGACGTGATCGGGATCGTTCGGCACCGGCACTCCCCACGACATCTTGGTCTTGAGGCGCGAGATGCTGAAATCCTCGAGGCCGCTCTTTATGAACTCGCGCATTTCGTTCAAGCGGAACTCGGGCACGACACTGAACTTCTTGGCGTCGTAAAGGGCCAACAGCCTGTCCCCGAATTCCGAGTATTTGAAGAAATAGTTCTCCTCGTCGCGGATCTCAAGCTCGCGGTTAGGATGTATCGGGCAGCGGCCGTCGACGAGCTCGGACTCGGTCTTGTTTACCTCGCAGCCGACGCAGTATTTCGCCTTGTAGTTCTTCTTGTATATGTAGCCGTTCTTTTGAACGCGGTTCCAAAATTCCTGAGCCGCTTTCTCGTGATGGGCGTCGGTCGTTCGGATGAAATGGATATCAGGGCTGATGCCGAGCTTTGGAGCGAGCTCGCGGAACTGCGCCGCGAACCTGTCGACGTACTGTTTTACGGGAATCCCCTCTTTCGCCGCAGCCTCGAACAATTTCTGGCCGTGCTCGTCTGTGCCGGTGTTGAAGAAGACCTCATGGCCGGAGAGCGCCCTCGATCGCGCTATGACGTCGGCGCGGATGAGCTCCAAGGCAAAGCCGACATGGGGCTCGGCGTTCACGTACGGCAGCGTGGTGGTTATGTAGAAAGGCTTTTTCATAGATACGTCTAAGACTATAGCTTTGGAGGCCAAAAGTCTAACGGCGGGCCGCTTGCGCGGCCCGCCGCCACTTTACGCGCTCTTTACCGCCTTCTTGTCCTTCTCGACGTCGTCGAGGAACTCAACGAGCATAGAAGCGACGGGAACCGACAGGATGATACCCAGGAAACCGGCGAGCTTTGCTCCCACAAGGAGCGAGAGGATAACCAGAATCGGCGGAATGCCCACGATCTTCTTTACGACGAGCGGATAGATCAGGTGATTTTCGAACTGATGGATGATCAGGTAGAGGCCGGCGACGATGAATCCGGAAGTCGCTCCCCCGTCGTTGTACGCGACGGCTACTGCGGGAATGGCCGCGATGATCGGGCCGAACAGCGGAATAGTCTCGAGCACTGCGGCAAGTACGGCGAACAGGAGCGCATTCCTTACGCCCAAAAGCGTGAGCCCGAGGTACACCAAAGCGCCGACGAGGAGCGCCAGGACGATCTGGCCCTGCATCCAGAGGCCGATTTTGGCCTGGGTACGCTTCCAGAGGTTTACGACATAGCCCTCGTTCTTGTCAGGGATGACGATGCGCAGGAACTTCTCGACGCCGTCTTCCTGCACGGCAAGATAGAACGACAGGACGGCGATCAGTATGAACGAGAGCACGCCTCCGAATACCGAGCTCGCCGAATGGACGAAGCCGGCCGACACGGAGCTGATCGCCTCGTTGATTCCCTGCAGGGCGTCCTTGATCGAGGACGTCTCCGCGGGAGGAATGCTGAACGACATCGCGACCGCCTGAGGGTCAGTAGCGATATCCCTATCGAGAGGGTTCCACAGCGACGACGTCTCGAGATATTTCGGGACGAGGCTCAGGAATTCCGACGAATCCTTGAGCAGGCGCGGCACGAACGTATAGAACGAGCCGATAAGGATACCGGCGAGAATCATATAAACAATAAGGGCCGCAAAGACGCGGTAGATCCTAAGCCTTATAAACCACTGTATGAACGGCTCGGCGCACGACGCGATCACGACGGCGGTCAGGACCACGAGCACCAGATCCTTGAGCATGAAAAGTGCGATAGCCGCGACGACCAGAAGGATCGCTCGGGCTATGGTTCCCGTCGTTATCTCGATTCTTGTTTCATCTTTCATATGTCGGTGCTATAAGACGCTGATAATCCCCTTCTTGTCGAGAGCGTTGCCGATGACGGCAACGGTCATCTTGTTCCGGTCGAACATGGCCTTCGAGACTCTCATGATATCCTCTGCCGTTATGGCGGCATATATCCTTTCAAGTTCGGCGACCGTCTTTATCTCGCCGTATATGGCTTCCTGGTGCGCGTGGAAGTCCGCGACGTCCTCCGACGTCTCGAGGCCCATGATACGGTGCGCGCGGATGAATTCCTTTACCTTGGCGAGCTCGGCAGCGCCGACGGGCTCGGTCTTGAGCCTCTCGATCTCGGCGATAATGGCAGAGACGATCTCCGCCACCCTCTCAGACTTCGTGCCGGTAGATACCGTAAACGTACCGAACGACTTGTGGCTATGCTGGCCTGCGCCGATGTAGTATCCGGCGCCCATCTCCTCGCGCAGTTTTATGAACAGGCGCGAGCTCATGCCGCCGCGCAGGATATTCGATATGACGCGAGCGACGTACTGGTCGTCGGTGCCTCTCGGGAATGTGCGCCACGCCATGACGATATGGGCCTGATCGGTATCCTTGTCGATAAAGACCGTCTCGGGACCAGACTGCTGCCTGTCGTGCGTAGGCAATTCTGGCTTTGGCTTTGAAGGGTCGAGATCGGAGAAGGTTTCGGTCGCCCACGAAAGCATCTCTTTCTCGTCTATGCCTCCCGCAATCGTAATGATCGTATTGGGAGCAACGTACTGCGACGAGCGGTACGCGACGATGGCGTCGCGAGTGAGGGCGGAAACGGTCTCCTTGGTACCAAGGACGTCGCGCTCGGCAGGCTCGCCCTTGTACATGTGCTTCGTGATGGCGTCAGAAATCTTCTCCTGAGGGTCGTCCGCATACATATCGATCTCGCCCAGGACGACGCCTTTCTCCCTCTCGATCTCGGCTGCCGGAAAGACGGAATTCTTGAAGATATCGGAGACAACGTCGGCGATCTTGGCGAAATGGCGGACGTCAGCCTTTGCCCAATACCCTGTCACCTCTCGGCTCGTAAACGCATTGTAGCCAGCACCGATAGAATCGAGCTCGGTCGTGATGTCGCGAGGCGTCGGCCGCTTTACCGTGCCCTTAAAGCAGACATGCTCCAGGAAATGCGATATACCGGCCTGATCGGCAGTCTCGTAAAAGCTGCCGGTCGCCACGCCGACCATGACAGTGACAGTCGGATTGCCCTGCATCGGCACGGTTATGATGCGGGCCCCGTTTGGGAGGATTGTTTTCTTGAACTCCATGGCCTTAGCTTATAGGTTTTAACCCGGATAAGCAAAACAGCCCTCGCAGGCTGTTTCGAACGATCTATTTGCCCAGCTTCTGTCCCAAATACGAGACGAGGTCTTTGAGCTCGATCTTCTCCTGAGCACCCGTGTCTCGGCCGCGAACGGTCACAGGATTGCCGTCCTTTTCGATAGTGTCGAAGTCGACGGTGACGCAGAGAGGCGTACCGATCTCGTCCTGTCGGCGGTATCGCTTGCCTATCGAGCCGGTCTCGTCGTACTCGACCTGGCCGAATTCCTTGCGAAGGACCTTGTACAATTCCTGCGCCTTGCCGGTGAGGGCCTCCTTGTTCTTGAGCAGCGGAAATACCGCGACCTTGATCGGAGCGACTGACGGAGAGAGCTTCAGATAGACGCGCTTCTCGCCTCCCAACTCGTCCTCGGTGTATGCCTGAGAAAGGACCGCGAGTACGAGCCTGTCGAGGCCGAACGTAGGCTCGATGCAGTGCGGAATAAAGCGGGTCTTGGTCTCCTCGTCGAAATACGAGAGGTCGGTGCCCGACGCTTCGCTATGCGCTTTCAAATCGTAGTCGGTTCGGTACGCGAGGCCGAGCAATTCCTTCTGGCCGAATGGAAAGTCGAATTCGGTGTCGATCGAGCGCTTCGAATAGTGGGCGCGGTCGGCAGGAGCGATCTCGATCTTGTGAAGGCGTGACGACTCGAGGCCGAGGTCGTTGAGGAAAGCCACCTGCTCGGCATGGAAGGCGTCGATAGTATCGTTTACCTTCTTCTCGTCGCGGGGGTCTACGAAATACTCGATCTCCATCTGCTCGAATTCGCGCTGGCGGAATATGAAATCGCGAGGAGCGATCTCGTTTCGGAAAGCCTTTCCAATCTGCGCCATACCGAACGGCAAACGCGGATGGAAGGTATCCATGATGTTCTTGAAGTTCACGAACATTCCCTGCGCCGTCTCTGGACGGAGGTACGAGACGGAAGCGTCGTCCTCCATGGCGCCGACGTGCGTCTTGAACATCATGTTGAACTGGCGGACATCCGAGAGCTCGTTGCCTTCAGGGCTCTTGATCTTCTTCTCCTTGAGGGCAGCAGACATAGCGTCGAGGGACATTCCCTTTGGGTCTACGCCCGCCTCTTCTAGGAGGTGGTCAGCGCGATAGCGCTTTTTGGTCTTCTTATCCTCTACGAGAGGATCAGCAAAGCCGCCGACGTGACCCGAAGCCTTCCAGACATTCTGATTCATCAAGATAGCGGCATCCATGCCGTACACGTCGTCGCGATCGTCGACGAAACGCTTCCACCAAATCCTCTTGATATTGTTCTTCAAGGCGACGCCGAACGGAGCGTAGTCCCACGTTCCGGCGAGGCCGCCGTACACTTCGGATCCCTGGAATATGAAGCCCCGCCTCTTTGCGAGGGATATGAGATTCTCCATTACCTGATTTTTTTCTTCTTTCTTCATTGTTTGTATATAGAAACCTATGGAACCACCGTCTCGTCGCCGCTCAGGTATGCCGCATCGGTCGAAGTCCTGGTCGAGAGCGACGGAGCCGTATTCCTTAGAGCCGCGCCGGTGAATACGTCTGTGCCGGTGATGGTTGCCTGACCGATTATCTCGGGAGCGCTTCCCTGCTGGTTGGCGCTCGGTCGCAGCGCGATCTGGAACGCGACCTGCTTTGCACCCGATCCCACCGTAGCGTATCGAGGCACCGCGCCGACAACCCAACTGATCGTGCCGCCGTTCGAATCGTACGTCAGGCCGGCATCGGCTGGCGATATTACGTCCGTCCACGACACCTGCGGAGGCAAGGCGGCCGTTACGCGCGCTCCGGTGATACTATTCGAAGTATTAGTTACTGTCCATAGCACAGTATAGGTCGTCACATTGTCTACCTTTGGCGGGATCGGGCCGCTGTTGGTAATAGGCCCTTGGTTCCTGAGGACGCGGGCAGAGAGCGAGAGGTTCGAGACGAGCTTTGCCGTTCGGGTTATGCCCGAAGCGATCGACGACGGAGATCCGTTCTCGTCCACGCGGCTGCCGTTTCCGGAAACCGCTACGGTCACCGAAGGGTTGAGCGGCAATACGCCCGAAGAGTTGCCTGTCGTCGTAAAGCTGAAGCCTACGCGGCCGTTATCGCCCGGAGCGATCGAGTCGAGGCCAGAGACCCTGCCCGCCTCCCAGATGACCGTATTGGTGAGGGAGTCGTAATATCCGCCATCGACGACGATGGAACTCTTGTCGAGGACGTTGCCCGAGAGCTTTGCCTCGAGGCGCGTTCCCGTTATCCTCGTAAGGCTGTTGTTGGCCCACAATATCTCCGCGCGAACGTTCCTTCCGGCCTCTATCACTGCATCCCCGCGATTGCCGTTGAGGGTAAGGTCGAGGCCGAGGAACGGCTTCTCGATCTGGAACGTATGGTCGCGCGAGATGATCGTCGTCGCGATCTCCCTCTCGTCGCCCTGGCTCTGGATGCCGACATGGGCCTTTATGGTACGGGACTCCTCGTCCTGCCCCTGTGCGGTCGCCCTGAGGGCGATGATCCTCTTTGCGCCCGGAGCGAGGTCGCCGATGCGCCAGATATTGTCGCTAAACGTGGCTGCGGGAGTAGCCGAAGTCACGGTGAATCCGAACGGATACTCGAGCCTCATCAGGAGGTCCTTTACCGTCGCCGTGCTGTTGGACGATACGGTGATCTTTACGTCGGCAGACTGCCCGCCAAGGACCTTGTCCAAAGCCTCGATCGAGACGATGACCGGCGACGACGAGATAGAGACGACGTAGATCTTTTCCTTGAAGAAAATGGCGTTCGAATTGGCGGTGCGGTATTCGGCCGTGAACTTTATCTGGCGAACGTCCCCTTCCTCGCCGTAGAGGAGCGATGCGAGGCTCTTTTGCGAGACGGATTGGGACGCGATGTCGCCCAACGATAGGCGGATCTTCGAGAGGTCCTTTGACGGGTCGCTCGGATCTTTCGATCCTGTCGGGTACTCGGCAATGAGGTCTACGAGCTGGATATCGGTGGAGTTCTTGTTTACGACCGAGACGTTCAGGGACAGAGGCTCGCCCCCGCCAATCGACGCAGGACCCTCGACGAGGATATCGACATTGTCGGCGGACACGAAATTCTTACCGCCAAAGAAGGTGTAACCCGCGACAGAGCACGCGACGAGCAAAAAGAGGCACGCGATCGTAAACCCGAGGTGATAGACCTTTCGGGTCGACTGCAGCGTAGGCATGACATGGGCCTCGGCGGGAGTATCGCCCTCCGGAGCATCCCACGATTCGGCTACGATCCCCTTTTGAGGATGGATGTCGTGCCGCGGCGCCTCGCCGTATACGTCATTCCGCGAATAAAGGCCTTTCTTAAGGCGGTCCAACGGGCTTTTTTTCTCGCTTTCAAACATGGTGTGATTATAGCATTAGAGCTGGCTTTCCCTGAGAGCTTTGTTGATCTCGGCGATCACCTCCCTCTTCTTCGCCTTTACGGCCCCGAGGTCCGCAAGCGACGGCGTAGCGTCGCGAGCGATACCCACGAGCACCTTGGCATCTATGTAGCCGAGCGAGGAGAGAATATGTATCAAGACGAGGTGTTCGAACGCCGTCATGTCCTCCTGGGTCGGCTGCATTATGCCGGGCATACCCTGAATCATGAACAGGAGCGACGCGAACAATTCGGGATTCTTTTCCTCTCCCTGGACCAGGCGCCGTACCAGATTGAGCACCCGGGCATATATACGGGCGAAATGCGGATCGCCGATCTTCTCCCCCGCTCCGGTCAGGCGCCAGACCTCCTTTCCCCTGACGAGCGAGAAGGTCGCGAACGAATACTCTTCGAGATTGTAGCGGAGCTTCGAGGCCAAGAGGCGCACGCCCTGCGCTTTCGCGAAAATGAGGCCGAAATCTTCGGTATAGATATGGTACAGCTTTGACGCCTCGCCGCTCGGCACGCTCCCCAGTATGAAACCCCTCGTCGTATAGACTGCGTATGACATCGACTGATTGTACCAGAGGAAAGACTTGCCTTTGGCCTATAGTCTGGTAAAAAGAAGCTCAGCAAGAGGCCAGATCATTCACACGTTAGGCAACCATTCAGTCCCAACAATGGAAATACCAGCAATAGCATTCGTATTCATGGGCCCAACAGGCTCGGGAAAGGACGCGGTATGCAAGGGCGTCCTCGAACGGAAGCCAAACTTCCAAAAATGCCGCACTGCGACGACACGCGAGCGACGCACAAATCAGCCAAATCCCGAAATCCACGGAGTGCACCAGGATTTCCACGAGCCGGACGATTTTCACCAGAAAAGGCGGGAAGGCTATTTCCTTGAGACATGCCAAGTGCACGGTACCGACTGGTACGGCACGCCGAGGAAAAACTTCATGGAGCTCGTAGAGCAAGGCGCGGTCATCATCCTGAACGTCGATATGAACGGGTTCGACGCCATAAAGGCGATCGACCCCGAAGAGCTCGGCGACGTCGAGATCTACGGCATATTCGTAACCGCCGGCGAGGACGACAAGGGAAAGTGGGAGCCCGTGCTCCGCGCCCGAGTCATCAGCCGCAACGGAGGTACGGCCCCCGCAGACATCGACGAACGAATGAATACCGCTCGCGTAGAAATGGAGCGCCAGTACTCATTCGATCATCGGGTCGTGAATGCGGACGGCGAGCTCGAGGATGCGATTGCAGACGTTCTGGCCTTTATCGAACGACGCCTCATCGGCAAGTAGATGAAGCAAAACCGCCCCATAAAGGGCGGCTTTTTATTTCTTGAAGCCAATCTTGAACGAGTACTCCTCCACCTTCAATTCGTTGGCGTTCGGCAGATGGCCGTATTCGACGCCAGTGACGAGGGTGATTTTCTTTATATCGTGGAGGAATGCGTGAACGAGCTCCTTTGCCTTCTCGTCAGAGTCGAGCACGAGCACGACCTTGTCCCCCACGGTGAGGCCCTCGGTCTTTCGCAATTCCTGAATAGCGCGGATGAGGTCGCGAGCCACGCCCTCCTTTCGCAATGACTCAGTGACGACAGTGTCGAGAACGAGATCGGCCGCGAGCGCCTCGTTCACCTTAACCTCCTTTACATTGACCTCATCCTTTATGAGATCGAGGAAGTCCAAGCCGAGAGATTTTGACTTTATCGAGAGAGACGCGAGAGGCTGGCGGACCTTTAGGTTTGCCTTTGCGCGCTGCTCGAGGCCGAGCGTTACGAGGCGGCGCACTTCGGCCATGTCGGAAATCAGCGAGGCATCTGCCGCCTTGTAGCGAGGCCATTTTTCGAGATGGACGCTCTGCTCGTCGCTATGGCTCTTTACCCTGCCGAAAAGGTATTCGGAATAGAAAGGAATTATCGGAGCAGCGATTTTTGCGAACTCGCGCAGTACGTAGCGGGTAGTCTCGAGCGCGGCGGCCTTGTCTTCCCTGTTCTCGGACTTGAATCGGTCGCGAGAGCGGCGCGTATACCATGTCGAGAGATCGTCGACGAATCCCATAAGCGGACGCACAGCCTTGTCGATCTGGTAGAGATCGAGCCACTTCGTCATTTCGGCATGCGTCTCGACGAGGCGCGCCACGATCCATCGGTCGAGGACGTTCTTTGAAGTATTCGTAACCGGCGACTGACCGACGTTAGCATCGGCATACAGCTCGAAGAACGAAAGCACATTGTCGAGCCTCTGGAGCAATTTCTTGGACACCTCGTCGACTCCCTTCTCCGCAAAGCGGAGATCCTGAGCGGCGACGACCGGCGACGACAAGAGATAGTAGCGCAGAGAGTCAGCGCCGTACTTGCCCACCACGATCATTGGGTCGGGATAGTTCTGGAGGCGCTTCGACATCTTCTCGCCGTCCTCGGCCAAGATGATGCCGTTCACGATGACGTTCTTGAATGGGCTCTCGCCAAAGAGGCCGACGCCCAATACGAGCATAGAGTAGAACCATCCTCGCGTCTGGTCGAGGCCTTCGGCGATGAAGTCTGCCGGGAATCCGACCTTCCTCTTGAACAGCCCGCCCTTCGGATCGAAATGATCCTGGGCGACGCCCTTGTAGCAAGCTTCGCCGTACGGCATCGAGCCAGACTCGAACCAACAGTCGAACACGCTGTCTACGCGGACCAATACCTCGCCGTCCGGAGCGACGCACTCGACCTTGTCTATGAATGGTCGGTGGAGGTCGAGATCGTAATTCTCGTTATGAGGAAGGCGTACGAAATCGAGCTTGTGCATTTCGGCAGTGGTCTGGAAATAGCGGCGCTCGTCATGGAAGACCTTATCCTCGCCCGACGTAGCCTCCACTCCGTGAAGGAGGTTATTGAGCGGCGAACCGTGGCTTATGATCAGGATCTTCTTGCCGGAGTATTTTCTATCTATATCGTAAAGGGCCTCGAATACGCGCTTCTTGAGCTCGGCAGGTTTCTCCATGCCTGGATAGAAACCGTTTGCGCGAACGTGATTCTCCGTATCCCTCCACAGCTTGCCCTCCCTCTCGGGACCGACCTTGTACTCGCGCAATCGGACATCGTAGACGATCTTGTTCGAATCGATGCCGCAAGCTTCGGCAATCATGCGAGCGGTCTCTTTTGTGCGCGCAAAATCGGACGCGACGATGACGTCGACGCCTTCAGCCGCCAATTTCTTGGCCTGTTCCGCAACCTGCATCCTGCCCTTTTCAGTCAGGTGGTACTTGTCCAAAATTTCGGAGTTCGAGATGCCGAGAACATTGGTCTCCGACTCGCCGTGGCGCATGAGGGTATAGGTGTTGCCGGACTTCCTTATCATGCCGCGCAGCTCCTCGAGAGTTCCGACAGCATACAGCTTGCCCGAATCGATGCCTTTCCACACAGGAATAGGCGCGCCCCAGAATCGCGAGCGCGATATAGCCCAGTCGCGGGCGCCTTCGAGCCACTTGCCAAAGCGGCCGTCGCGGATATCCTCCGGAGTCCACGAGACCTTCTTGTTGGCGGCCACGAGCTTGTCCCTGAATTCGGTAACGCGGACGAACCACGACGAGGCAGCGTAGTTCAAGAGAGGCGTATCGCACCTCCAGCAATGAGGGTATGAGTGGATGATCTTCTTCTTTTCGAAGAGGAAGCCGTTATGCGCGAGCCACTTGATGACTTCGACATCGGCCTTCTGGTGGTCTGCCTTCGGCTTTACCTCCTGCCCCGCGAAGTCGCGGACCTCCGGCTTGAACCTGCCGTCCATGCCGACATGCTGCACGAAAGGAAGATTCTCCTTCTGGCCGAGCTTCATGTCGTCCTCGCCGAATGCCGGCGCAATGTGCACGATGCCAGAACCGTCCGTGGTCGTCACGAAATCAGCGGCATAGACCCTGAACGCGTTCTCGACATTCTTTGTCGCATTGGTGTTGTAGTACGGGAATATCGGGCTGTATGCGAGGCCGACGAGGGTCGAGCCCTTTACGACAGTCTGAAGGTCGTGGGGCTTTCCGGCGAATACGTCGGCGACGCGGTCGCGGGCAAGTATGTACGTCTTCCCTTCATGGGCGACGCGGGCATAGTCGATATCGGCACCTACGGCCAAAGCAACGTTTCCAGGAAGCGTCCACGGAGTCGTCGTCCACGCGAGGAAATACGTGCCGGGCTCGGACTTCAATTCGAGACGCACAAAGACCGAGATATCGGTTATATCCTTGTACCCCTGATTTACTTCGAAGTTGGAGAGGGTCGTCTCGCAGCGCGGGCAGATCTGCATGGACTTGAAGCCCTCGTATATGAGGCCCTTGTCGTAGAGCGACTTGAAGACCCACCAGACGGACTGGGTATAGCCCGCGTCCATAGTGCGGTAGTCGTTCTCCATGTCGACCCATCGGCCGATGCGCGGGATCTGCTTTCGCCAGTCGTCCGCATAGCGCAAGACGCTGTCCGAAGCAGCCTTGTTGAACTTCTCTATGCCGTACTCGACGATATCCTTCTTGGACTTGAGGCCGAGCTCCTTCTCTATCAGATTCTCTACCGGGAGGCCGTGGCAATCCCAACCCCATCGTCGGGAGACCTTGTGTCCCTGCATGGTCTTGTAGCGCGGGATAGCGTCCTTGATGAACGACGCGAGCATGTGGCCGTAGTGTGGCTGCCCTGTCGCGAAAGGAGGCCCGTCATAGAATACGAACTCCTTGCCCTTCTTCTCGAGGGACTTGGCGAAGATGTCCTCCTTGGTCCAGAACGAAAGGACCTTCTCCTCTATCTCGACGAGCTTTGTCTTTGGGGCCGATACTGGCGCCGTTGCCGGGGCAACCTGCTTTGGGGTTTTATTGTCTGCCATATCGGCTTAGATTAGCAATTTTTAGGGTTTTTTGGAAGAAATCCGGCCATTTGTCGATTATGGTTAATAAAAAGCCTCTCGATTTATCGAGAGGCCGGATCGCGGAAAACAAAAACATCAGTCGGCCGCCACAGTACGTCTTTTGAAAGAATAACCTCATCGACAGCCACCCTTCCTTTCTTATCAAACACAACGTACGCACACGGCACACCCTTTTGGGTCGACACATGGCCCCTATTGATGAGGACAAATCTCACGCCAAGGGACATAGCGTTCTCCATCACCTTGCGATACTTGCTGAGCAGGGACAAAAATTCGTAAATGCATGCGTGCCGAGTATCGAGCTCATGCGGGATGTGTGACAGCAAGTCAAAGTGAGTAACCGGGACATCGCTGCCGGACGAAGAAAATATATAACCCCCCTTGAAATCTTTGATCTGAAGGCCCCGCTTGTAGACTTCTGGGTACTGACCGAGACGTTCGACAGCACCCTGTATCCGCAAGACGGTCAGCAATGCGGCGAAATCCTCCCTGATCGGCCAGTCGATCTGCAAACTTGTGGCTTGGAGAGCGACAATTGCGTCACTCAAAGTCCTCTTCAGGTTTTGGGCGGTCTCCACGAGGCCGCCGATACTACCTGTGGTTGAAGTTTTTGTTGTGGTGCTCGCTCGCGCGGCACCGTGGCTAACTGAAGATTCATGGATCATGTTTCCCCCTCATTCTCCACCGAGTAAAGAAAAAGTCAACAAAATAAAAGCCGCCCGCGCAAGCGGGCGGCTTCCCTATTTACATTCTCTCCGGAACCCTCATACCGAGGAGCTTGAGGCCGTTCTCGAGGACGATGCGCGATGCCTGGGTAAGGGCGACCTTGGCCGAGGACTCCGCGTCTGTCTTGTTCACGATCTGGGTATTGGCATACCATGCGTTGAACATCGACGAGAGCTCGATAAGGTAGGTCGCGATGTGGTGAGGGGCCTTCTCCTCTGCCGATCGGGCGACAACCTCCGGGAATCGGACAAGGTGTCGCGCAAGAGCGCTCACCTCCTGGTCCTTGTTCGCGATGACGGGCTTTACCTTCTCCTTCTTGGCCTTGTCGAGCACTGACTGCGCGCGAACCGCAGTGTAGAGAAGGTATGGGCCGGAGTCGCCCTCGAACGAGATCGACTTGTCGAAATCGTAAATGATGTCGGACGAAGTCGTCTGCCTGAGAATCGAGTATTTGATAGCCGCGACGGCGACGATCTCGGCAGTTGCCTTCTTGTCCTCCTCCTTCATGTCGCGCTCCTTGAGCTTTTCGAAGACCATAGCCTCGACGTCGTGCAGCAGGGACTCTCCGGTAATGACATTGCCCTTTCGCGACGACATCTTGCCCTCGGCCAATCGGAGCATGCCGTGCGAGACGTGCTGAGTGACCTTTGCTGCGCTAGGCTCGACGAGCTCAAGGGCCTTAAGCACGACATGGAAATACTCGTTCACCTCGTTTCCGGTGACGATGATCGACTGGTCTGGGCGCATCTTCTTCCACTTCTTGGTATTGAGGCCGAGCTCCTTGGCCTCGTAGGTCGGAAGGCCGTGCGAGTTTATGAATACTCGGGTATGGAGCTTTGGGTCATACTTCTCGCCCTTGAATACGATGGCGCCATCGGACTTCTCGAAGATCCCCTTCTCGAGGAATTCCTCGACCAAGGCGACGCCGTCATGAGCCACCTCGCTCTCGAGGTAATAATAATCAAACTTGGTGCCGAGCTTCTTGTAGATCTCCTCGAAATGAGCGAGACTCCACTTTCGGCCGAGCTTGTAGAGCTTCATGAGCTTGCGCTCCTTGCCCTCGAATATCTTCTTGTTCAAGGCCTCAATCTCGGGCTTTGCCGCAGGATCATCCTCATATGCATTCGACCCTTCGACATAGCACTGTCCGAGGAATGCGGTTCGCTCCGATATAGGCGCGCGTTTCGACGGCATCTTGTCCTGGTTCTTGAGCACGGCCCACATAGCCTTTGCCACGTGGATTCCAACGTCGCCCTGATAGCACATGCGGCGCATCTTTACGCCCTGAGAGGCGATAATGCGCGAGATGGATTCGCCCACGGCATTTGCCATGAGGTGGCCGATATGGAAAACCTTGAACGGATTAGGATCGGTGTACTCGACGAGCACTTTCTGACCTCGGCGCTCGTTAGAGTTGCCGTATAAGTCGCCCCTCTTGAGGATCGTCTCGATCTCCGTAGTGAAGAATTTCTTTGAGAGGTAGAAATTGATGAAGCCGGGGCCCGCCATCTCGATCTTGTCGACGAATTCGATCTTGGTCTGGCGCAATGCCTCGACGATCTTGCCCGCGAGATCGCGAGGATTTGTTTTCGCCTGCTTTGCGAGGGCGAGAGCGACGTTGGTCGCAAAATCGCCGTTCGCAGAATCCGCCGGATGCTCGAGCGTTATCTCGGCCGCCGAAAGGCCGAGGGTCTTGAGAGCCGCCTCTATGCCGGCTTTGATTTTGAGTTGTATGTCCATTGTATTTTAGTTTACTTGCCCGTGCTTCCGAAACCCCTGTCTCCCCTGTCCGATGTCGAGAGCTCGCCGTCGGCCACCTCCTTAAACTTAACCTCTTCGTATGAATGAATTATCATCTGCGCTACCTTGTGACCCGGCTCGAACGTGTACGCCTCCTTTCCGAGATTCATCACTCCCACTCGGACTTCTCCACGGTATCCTGAATCTATGACGTTTCCGTACGTAATAATGCCGTGCTTGAAGGAAAGGCCGCTTCGCTCATAGATGATGCCGGTACAGCCCTCAGGAATCTCCATCTTGTAGCCAGTATTGATAGCCGCCCGATCCATAGGGGCCAAGGTTATCTTTTCTCCCACATACAATCCGAAACCGGCGTCGCCCGCAAGGTCATATTTAGGCATTGGCACGCTCTCGCGGATTCGGACGATCTTCAGTGTCTTTCTCATGCATTTACTATAGCAAAAACCTATTTTTTAAGCTTCTTCAGGAGGATTGCCCTTACGTCGGCGTACACTTCGTCCTTCGTGCGGTTGGCATCGACGAATTTGACCCGGAATGGGAACAGGAGGCCGAATGTCCTGTAGGCCTGCATGACGCGCATGTGGAAATCCTGCTTCCTCTCGTCGAAATGGTTGATCTCGCCCCTTCTTTCGGCCACGCGGCGCGCGCCCTCGGCGGGATCGACCTCAAGGATGACATAGAGGTCGGGCTGGACCTTCTTGTATACGACAGGCCTTATGGCGAAGAAGAGCTTTTTCAGGGCGTAGCCGCCCTCCTGCCCTCCGATCTGGTAGCCCCAGCTAGTACAGTCCGAACGGTCGGTCATGAAATGTTTGCCGGAGAGGATGGCGGGAGCCGCCCTGTGATCCATATGATCGGAACGGCCCGCGGAGACGAGCAGGAGAATCGTCGCGCCGCTCGCGTCCTTGGCATGCTGCGAATTGAGCATTACCTTGCGAATCTCCTCGGCATACGGCGTGCCGCCCGGCTCGCGGGAGAACTCTATCTCGGGAAATTCTGCCTTGAGCCGCTCGACGATCGTACTCTTGCCCGACCCTTCCCCGCCGTCGATCACGATAAAGTAGCCCCTCTTGTGATTGTGAGGAACGAAGACATATCGAAGAAGGTTCGATACGAAGACTTTTGTGTACAGCGGTACGATTCTCATTATTATTTCTTGCGCAAGACCTTGTCGATCTTGGTCGCGAGGGCCATCATGTCCTTTTCCTTTGCGCCGCGAGTAGTCTCGCCAGCCGTGCCAAGACGGATGCCCGAAGGGTCTACCGGAGGACGAGTGTCGTACGGGATGCCGTTCTTGTTTACGATGATGCCCGCGGCCTCAAGCTTGTCGTTGGCTTCCTTACCACTAATGCCCGCGCCCGTTACATCGACGAGAATAAGGTGGCTGTCAGTACCGCCCGAGATGATCTTCCATCCGAGATTTTTAAGTGCGAGAGAAAGGGTTTTGGCGTTGAGGATTACCTGGCGCGCGTATTTTTTAAACGCCGGAGAGGCTGCCTCCTTGAGAGCGACGGCGATGGCCGCGGTCTGATTGATGTGCGGCCCGCCCTGGAGTCCTGGGAATACGGCCTTGTCTATCTTCTTGTGGAGCTCGCGTCCGTCGATGCGAGAAAAGATGAGGGCGCCGCGCGGTCCGCGGAGAGTCTTGTGAGTAGTCGTGGTGACGATGTCTGCGTACGGAAACGGCGAAGGATACTCCTCCCCCGCTACGAGGCCGGCGATGTGGGACATGTCGACCATCAGGTATGAACCTGCGGCGTCGGCGATCTCGCGGAACTTCTTCCAATCGATAGCGCGTGGGTATGCGGTAAAGCCAGCGATGATCATCTTTGGCTTCTCGCGGAGGGCGATCTCGCGAAGATTGTCGTAGTCGAGGACCTCGGTCTCTTTTGAAACGCCGTACGGGATCTGGGTAAAGAACTTGCCCGTAGCGGAAACTTTGTGGCCGTGGGTCAGATGGCCGCCATGATCGAGAGACATGCCCATGACCTTGTCCCCCTTCTCCAAAAGGCCGACATAGACGGCGAGATTCGCCGGCGATCCCGAGAGAGCCTGAGTGTTTACGTGCCACTCTGACGGATTGAGGTGAAAGAGCTTGAGGGCGCGCTCCGCCGCGAGGTCCTCGATCTTGTCGACGATAGCGTTGCCGCCGTAGTAGCGCTTGCCCGAATAGCCTTCGGCGTACTTGTTGGTGAGTTCCGATCCGAGAGCCTCCAAGACGTCCTTCGAGACGTAGTTTTCCGAAGCGATGAGGTTTATCGCCTTCTTCTGTCGCGCCTTTTCCGCCTTTATCAGCTTTTCTACGTGTTTGTCCTTCATGGCAGTTGTTATTAGGTGGCTTATTTAGAGTGTAGCAAACGGTGAGAAATAAAAAAGCGCGCCAGAAGGAGACGCGCCGAGACTGAAATCAGACATTGACCCATTCAGGGTACCCAAAACCGAATGTCCCGGAACTGCCCGCAAATATACACTCGAGGTCGGCCATCCGGACTTGATTCCGCACCGAATCGTTACGCATCCAGTCCTCACGCTTTACCGCTGAGACCGATGCGACAAATACGGGACGGTTTGAGAACCTGTGTTCAAAAACGACGAAACCGTTGTTCACCGCCCACATGAAGGCGGTGTTGCTGGGCTTAAAGTCATTCACCCCAGGAAACAGGCCTTCCCTGGTTATCCTTCCGATCGAATCGCCTTTGCCGATCGGCACATGCCGCCAGCAGCCTTGCATCTGGCGGTCGCGTAGCGCGGACATGGGATTTGCGCCGAACGCATAGCTGTATTCGAAGAAATCCTGCAGCCCTCTACAGAGGACTTTCAGGCGCTCGATATCCCAGGGCACCGGTTCGTCCTGACGGAACGGCCTCATAAGGAGGCCGAAATCAAGGGCTTCGCAGAGCGGCTGGTCACTTTTTCTTGCTACCTTGGTCATGGTGTGGATTCTCCACGATCTCGCGGATCAGCTCGTATTGGGATAATACCTATAGCCTTAACGACAGGCTAGATTCGAGGAACGAACCTGGCCTCACTCTACGACTTGAAAGCACCATGTCAACTGTTTTTTCTTTCGTCGGCGCGGGATACAATGTGGGCATGAGACAAATCATTATCGTTGACGACGTTGCACCAGAGGCGAATGCGATGCTTCAGGCGCTCTATTCCCGCTCGCCAAAGAGCGTGACCGAGCACCTCGAGCAGGTAAAGAAAGTCGGCCCAGAGAAGTTCATGGCGAGCTACTACGTCGGCTACGGCCATAAGTCCATCGGAGACTGCGGAACGACGTCGATCTTTGTCGAGAACGTGAGCATGCTCGTGGCGAAAGCCGTCCAGGACTGGGCTCTCTACAACGGACAGGAGGCCTCGACGCGATATCTCGATATGTCGCGACAGGAAGTACTCAATCCCCTCGGCACGGCAGAGGGCCAAGCCATTCAGGACGAGTGGATGCGATTCTATGGGCATATTTTGGACGCTCTCGTACCAAGCCTGAAGGAGCGCTTCCCTTTCAAGGAGGGCGAGAATGAAAAGATGTACGAGAAAGCGATCAAGGCCCGCGCCTTCGACATCGCCCGAGGATTCCTGCCCGCCGGAGCGACGACATTCGCGAGCTGGCACACCAATTTGCGCCAGGCATACGATCATTTGAAGGAGATGCGCCATCATCCATTGCCTGAGGTACGCGAGACGTCGGCCGAGATTTTGAAATCGCTTCAGGGTAAGTACTCATCGAGCTTCCTTCACAAGGAATATCCTGTCGAGGAAGAGTACGTGGCGAAATCTATCGCCGAGTTCGCCTATTTCGATGACGCTTCGATCAAGAATTTCTCATACACCGTCCGACTGGATCAGGCCGGCCTCGCGCAGCACGCAAAACTCCTTGCCGAACGCCCTCCGAAGGCAGAGCTCCATCAGCGCTTCCGCCAATACGGCGACATCGTCTTCTCATTCCCTCTCGATTTCGGATCGTACCGAGACCTCCAGCGACAGCGCTCTGCCGTACAGGAAATGCCTCTCCTCACAACCAATCACGGCTTCCATCCTTGGTATATGGAGCAGCTCACACCTGAATTGAAGGCCGAGGCAGTAAAAATCCTCGAAGCTCAGAAGGCCCGCATCGCCAAGCTCGATACGACAAAAGAAATGAAGCAGTACTACACCGCCATGGGATATACCGTGACAGTGCGCATGTCGTGCTCCCTGCCTTCGGCCGTATATATTGCCGAATTGCGATCGTCCGACACGGTGCATCCGACACTCCGCATCGAGGCGCAGCGCATGGGCGACGCCATCAAGGCATCGGTCCCGAACATTGCGATGCACCACGACACTTCCCCAGGTACCTGGAATATCAAGCGCGGGGCGCAGGATATCATGAGGAAGGACTAGATATCGAATCAAGACATAAAAAATCCCGGCGCGTCCGGGATTTTTCTTATAAAACTACTTCATGTCCGCGTAGGTCTCGACCTCTGGGTTTATGAGGACAAATTCGACGCCCGCTTCCTTGAAAATCTCCTTGCTTCGCTTCGATGCGTGATAGTCCTTCTCGACGACGACCCTCTTTATGCCGGCATTTATGATCATTTTCGCGCAGATATAGCACGGGGTGATGAAGTAATAGAGCGTCGCGCCCTCGATGGCTACCCCCTTTCGGGCGGCGTTAGCGATAGCGTTCTGCTCGCCGTGCGAAGTCCTGATGCAGTGCTTTGACTGGGTGCCGTCGTCATGGATGACGGTATGGAGCTCGTGCCCGACATCATCGCAATGAGCTACTCCAGCGGGAGCGCCCACGTATCCAGTTACGAGAATCCTCTTGTCCTTAACGACCACGCAGCCGCCCGATCCCCTATTGCAGGTCGCCCGCTCGCCCACGACGCGGCAGATCTTTATGAAGTACTCGTCCCACGATGGACGAATATGGAGGGCGTGCTCCTTTGGGGTTGGAGCCGGCTTAATCTCAGGCTTTACCGGAGTCGCTTTTGTCTTCTTTTTGATAGCTTTTGCCATGCCGAAAGTATAGACCTTTTTGGGAAATAAAAAAGCCCCGGTCCTTAAGACTTGGGCTGTATAGCTGCCGAATAACCGGCGCCCATTGGAGTGCTCGAAACGGGAGCAAATGCCGCATCGGGTCCATCGAGGCCGCCAAGGGTGAACTGCTCTGGCCCCGGCTCGCCGATCTTGAAATGGGCGACGGCCTCGGGCAAGACGCTCACGAGGTCATTCCTGCTGACCAGGATCCTGTACAGCACGAGCGCCCGATACTCTTCCGATTGCATCATGCGGAAAAGGCGCTCCTCGACGACGGCAGTGGTATTCGAAACCAGGAGGGTGGGTTTTCGAATGTGGTAGAGCGCCATGCCAATCGCCAGCCCAATATCGGTCGACGGCTGATCCAGAATCGCCAGGACCAAGTCGCAGCTCTGGAGATCTGAAGACGCGTCCCTCTTTCGGGGATCATGCTCCATGCCTTGAATTATCCCGGGCAGGGTTACGAAGGTATAGCCGGGCAGATGCGAACCCAGGTAGACGAGCATCTGCTCGATCCCCCTGACGTGCTCGTATTTGCCACGGGAATATAGAAGACAGACTTTCACGTTTTGTTTCATAAGCAGTAAGAACGAAGGTATATGTTGCGGTAACTCAGGCTCGATACTATCCCAAAATCGCGCGAAAGCAAACAAAAAGACCGCCGAAGCGGTCCTTTTGTTTTGAGATTTATTTTACGTCTACTCCCATGTTTCGCGCCGTGCCTTCGATCATCTTCATGGCGGCTGCGACGTCGGTAGTGTTGAGGTCCGCGATCTTTTTCTCCGCAATCGCCTTTACCTGGGCCTTTGTGAGGGTTCCGACCTTCACTGAGTTCGGCTTGCCCGATCCGAGCTCCTTTCCGAGGACCTTGAGGATCATCTTTGAGGCAGGCTCAGTCTTGTAGGTCATCTTGTAGGTTCGGTCATCGAAAACTTCGATGATAGTAGGAACGATCTCCCCTACGCGAGCCTTGGTCTCGTCGTTGAAGCGCTTTACGAATTCGCCGATGTTAATACCCGCAGAACCGAGCGCTGGGCCCAAAGCCTGGCCAGGAACGGCCTTGCCGCCCGGAATCTGAAGCTTGAGCATCTTTGTTACTTTCTTTGCCATAGTACGTGTAGGTTATATTAAAGTTTCTTAACTTGCAAGAAGTCCAGCTCGACAGGTGTCTCGCGGCCGAACATCGATACGAGTACCTTTACCTTGCCGCGCTCGCTGTCCACTTCCGATACCTTGCCTTCCATATCCTTGAATGGGCCGTCCGCGATCTTTACCGCGTCTTCCAATGCGAGGTCGATAGTGTGCTTTACCGTAGTCTGATCCATTCGTCCCATGAGCTGATCGATCTCCTTCTGGTTTAGAGGCACTGGGTGCACTCCCGATCCGACGAATCCGGTAACGCGAGGGGTGTTTCGGACCACGAACCACGAGTCGTCGGTCACGATCATCTCCACGAGGATGTATCCAGGATAGATCTTCTCCTCCTCCTCTACTCGCTTGCCTGCCTTGACCTTGATCTTTGTCTCGGTCGGGACGAGGACGTTGAAGATCTTGTCCTGCATGTTGAGAGAGTCGATGCGCTGTCGGAGGTTTCGAGCCACCGCGTTCTCGTAGCCCGCGTAGGTGTGGATCGCGTACCAATTGCGCTCGCCGCCTGTTTGCTGTTTAGACATAATTAGGGGTTAAGAGCTTATTAATTGCCGAAAATGAACTGCTGGAGGCCGAGAGCGAAGATCTTGTCGGCGAGCGCAAGTACGATCGCGAAGACGACAGAGAGTCCGATAACGAGAAGAGTGTATCGCATCGCCTGGCTCTTTGTAGGCCAGTTCATATGCTTCATCTCATTGCGCGTTTCCGAAAGATAGGCTCCTAGTTTCATATGTTGGATTTTTTCTTAATAAAAGCAGCCCCGAGGGGCTAGGTACTGCATATAATACACGATTCTCAGAAAAAAGCAAGCGGCCGTCGGATGCCTGGTTGCCTATAAAAAAATGAACCCTCCTCCAGTCGCAGCTGGGGGAGGGCGAGCGCACGCATTACGCGGTCTCTGGGTGGCGGTACTAGCAGGACCATCAGAGCGAAGCGGTGCCCTGATTACGTATTAATAGTAGCACACTCTAAGTTTTCCGTCAAGTAGTCTGCTAGAAAGCCCTAATTCCCTCAGGAATGTCCTTGTTTGGCTCCAAAAGCGAGAATTTGCCGTCCTTGGTGGATACTGCGAAAAGCATGCCGTTGGATTCGAATCCCTTTATCTTGCGAGGCTCGAGATTGGTCACGAACATGCACGTCCTCCCCACCAGGGTTGCAGGCTCCGGGAAATACATCGAGATTCCGGAGATAATCTGACGGATATCGCGCTTTGGCTCGGCTGTTACTGCCGGCGCCGGAGCGAGAGCTGAATCAACCACGGTTACGGGAGCCGGCGCCGGCATTTCAATGACGCCGAAATCAACCGAGAGCTTGAGGAGCTTGTCGGTCTCGGGGATCTTCTCTGCAGAAAGGATCTTTCCGGTCTTTACCTCTACCTTTGCGAAATCGTCGTATGTGATCATAAGTATTTGATTTAGATTTGAAATTACCGTCGGTTGCCCTGCTCTTCCATGGTGCGGTCGATATAGCTCTGAAGAACGATCGCTGCCGCCGAGGCATCTATCATCGCGTTTTTTCCCTGGAAATGCGTCGCCTGGTGCGATGTCAGGAGCTCGGGCTCGTAGATTATCTCGACTCCTGTCGCCAGGGCGAGCTGATCTCTAAAGAGCCTGATCTGCGACATGATCGGATTGTCGATCATCTTGAAGTCCTTGGACTCGCCGATGATGATCCGCGACACGCCCTGGCTCTTTACCATAGCCGCGATCTCGGTCACGAGGAAATTGTCGTTCGGCAAGACGGCCTTTGGGAATGCCATAAGCCCCTTGTCGTCCGTGAGGGCGATCCCCACCCTCTTCTTGCCATAATCTATGCCGATAAGTCTCATGCTTTAAGTATAGGGATGTTTACTCATTTGAACAGTGCTCGGCGACCAGCCCCATGTCGATGCCCATGTCGCGCACGGCGAACGATCTTTTGCCGAACGATACGGGTACAAAGCAGAATTCATTAGTCCTCTCGCCCATCTCGATCTCAGAGCTCTGGATATAAGCGCACTCCTGGCCGATAAGCCCCTTGAACGTGAAGCGAGACGATCCGAAGGCGTAGTTGACGGTATGCGTTCCGGAGCAGGCGGCGAAATCTACAGAGATGGACTTCGCGATTCCGCCTTCGGAAACGACGCGGAAGGCTGGAGTAGTGGTAGGAGCGGCACCGGGAGGAACGACTTCAGTGACCGTAACCGTACCGGGCGTTGGCACAGGGGCGTTTGATTGCTGGATGTAATCGACTCCCACGAAAAAAACAACGACAAAGAGGAATAGCAGGCCGAATGAGGCGAGAAGGCTTTTCATTATTACTGAGTAGACGCGACGGCCTTGCGGTTCCTTACCTTATAAATGATGAGGAGCAGGATACCAACGGCATATGCGACAGATGTAGGAATGATAGATACGAGAATAAGCCCTCCGTCAGAGAGGCCGTTGCTGTCAGGAGCTGTCATAGAAATCGCTATTGCAACAGCCATCGCAAGAATGGATATAAAGTGAAGGACTAGGGCTGATGACACAAGCCGGCTCGACGCCTCCCCTCCCTTGCCGAAGCGGTAGTAGAAAAGTCCCGGGAGAAAGCCGGTGACGAAGATAGCGAGAGAAACAAGCACGCCTTCCATAAAGAGATCGTACAGATAGTCCCAGATGCCGTACTGACCGGCCATGGCGCCGGTGTCGCTGAGCTGACGAATGAGGGTCTCGATGATAATAGCGCTAGCGAGGGCGACGAGAGCGACGCCGAATGCTTTTGATGTCTTTTTCATGGGGTTATTGTAGCACCGGTTTGACTCAGATCGGCTTCGGCGGTAGTTTTGATCTCGGCCGCTTTTTTGCCACAAACCAACGTCATTAACCCATAACAAGGAGGGCTTATGCCCCTGGTATCGCTACACTACAGACCGGAAAATCTACCAGAAGAGCTCGTCAAAAAGCTGGTGATCGAGCTAACAGACATCATATCCTCTGCGCTGGATGTGCCTGAAGATTCGAGCGCTCGACTCAAGCAAAAGGATATTGAGATTCGGGTGAGCACGCCCGGTCCAATGGATGTGAACGCCCAAGATTTGGAGATTGTCGTCCACGCCCACGAATATCCTGCGCGGGCTGCCAACATCGAAGAACGAACAGGCAAAATCAAAGAGTCCGTCTACGTCTTCCTGCGCAGTAACGGCCTTGAGCCATACGATGACTTCGAGGGTTTCATTTGGGTGCTCCTCCACAAGACGGGATTCGCAAAAATTTGCTGATCCCCATCGCACTGTGCCTCGGCGTCGTGCGATTTTTTTATTGTTTCTAAGAATTGAAATAGTCCTCTCTATTTTTATCGATCGCACCCATAAGCTCCTCGAAGATTGCCGACACTTCCTTTTGAGCCAGTATCTTCTCCTTTTTATACTCATATACATCCATAAACGAGACGCCGAGACCCTTCCAATCTCTGCCCTGCTGCGCGAAACCCGCCAGGATGGGCATGACCTTGTCTAAGGCATAGACGAATCTAGACTCCTCGTCTTTACGGGACTCATAGCTTCCGATCGTCGCATGAAGGTCGGCGAATTCCGAAAAGCCGCTCGCGAGCTTAGCCTGGGACTCAGTCTCCCTTTCTGCCTTGGATTTTCCCTTCGTATCAGCTTTCCCAAAAGACCACGTATCGCCGGCATAAACTTCTACAAAATCGTGAGCGAGCGCGTACCTGAAGACTTTTTCCTTATCGTACGAAAGCCTGAGCGAATCGATGAGGTACCATGCCATCATCGCGAGCGCATAGCTGTGCTCGGCGTCATTCTCCCAGCGTTCAGTTCCGGGAACATGCGTGCGGCGCTCGACCCGCTGGAAGGCGTGAATGAGATGCGAGAAAGCGATCGTCTTTTCGAAAGATGAGGACATGGGTTAAGTGTAGCAAAGTTATTGAGGGTGAGATTCGCCCGCGACTCTCGTCGGCTCGTCAGCCTCCTCGGTCTGGGCACCGCCTCGCCATCGCTCGAGGCTCGCGATACGGCTCCGGCGTTCGAATCTCACACGCACGTCCAACGGACGTGCTCCCATCCGCCAGCAAGAAAAAACCGCCAATATGGCGGTTTTTCCTTGCTGGCGGATGGGGTGAGATTCGAACTCACGGCCCCCTTTCGAAGGCGACAGTTTTCAAGACTGTTCCATTAGACCACTCTGGCACCCATCCGTGGACTCTAAATTACACTAAAGTCGGGAAAACATCAAAGGCGGAGGCCCAAACCTAGTGGTATACTATTAGCCATGACAAAGTTCTCATGGCAGACGCATGAATACGTCCACACCCACAAGTCCAAGGACTGGTACTGGACCGTCGGCATCATAACGGGCGCGTTCGTCCTCACTTCCCTCATATTCGGGAACTACCTCTTCGCGATGGTGCTCGCCATCAGCGCCTTCAGCCTCACCCTCTTCACCATGCGCCCTCCGAAGGATATCCGCGTAGAGATCGGCGACAAGGGCGTGCGCGTAGACAAGACCCTCTACCCGTATCACGCGCTCGACTCGTTCGGCATCGACGAGGCGCACTTCCATGGCGCCCGCCTCTTCCTCAAGTCAAAGAAGAAAGTGATGCCGCTCATCGCATTGCCCCTGGCCGATCAGGACGTCGAGGAGGTAAAGGTATTCCTCGGCAATTACCTTCCCGAGGAGACATTCGACCAAGGATTCCTCCACGCCCTCCTCGAAAGGCTGGGATTCTAGTATTTTTCGGAGTTTTCGTGTAAGTTAGTGGAGCAGCAAAAGCGCTCTTGTCGTTCAATGGATAGGACACTTCCCTGCGAAGGAAGAAATCCAGGTTCGATTCCTGGTGAGAGCACCAAATGAAAAGCGGCCCGTCGGGCCGCTTTTCATTTGGTGCTCTCAAGGACTGCCCGTGGCAGTCCGTCCAGGAATCGAAGCCGTTCTCCCCTATTTTCGAGTTTTCCAAGCGAGAAAATGGGAAACGGGTACTGACCCTGTAAGGGTCGATATCCTGCTATACTTTCCTTATGGAAAAGATAAGCAACCCTATACCCGAATTCGGAATTAAAAGAGACAACGAAGAGCGCCGAGACGGAGGCTGCGGCGTAGTATTCGATCCAAAGACCCAGAAGTACGCAATCGGCAACCAAGACGGCGGCGTATTTCGGCTTTTCTCAGGAGGGGTCGATGCCGGCGAGAGCATCGAGACAGGAGTGCTCAGAGAAGTTACTGAGGAGAGCGGTCTCTACGATTTCGCTCACGTCGAAAAGATAGCCGAGGCATTCACCCACTATTACAACAGTCTCAAGAACGTGAATCGAGTAGCTTTCGCGACATGCTATTTGGTAATACTTAAAAGCGCATCCCTACTCCCCACCCAGCTAGAGGAGCACGAAAAATTCAGCCTGACGTGGGCGACCGCAGAAGAAATAATGTCTAACTGGCAGTCGAGAAATCAAAACGAGGACTATAGCCATTGGATCTATTTCCTCAAGAAATCGGTAGCCCGGGCAAAGGAGCTAGGCTACGACACCACCAGCACTATCTAGCCTAAAAAGAAAAACCGCCTTTCGGCGGTCTTTTCTTATTTCGCGTTCTTGATAGTTGCCGAGAGGCGGGACTTCATTCGAGCCGCGGTGTTCTTCTTGATGAAGCCGACCTTGGCTGACTTGTCGATCTCTGCGTAAGCCTTAGGAAGAACCTTCATCGCCTCTGACCTCTTGCCTGCAGCTGCGAGCTTCTTGACCTCCTTTACGACGTCAGATACGGCGTCTCGGTGTCGGATATTGAATACCCTCTTGTGCTTTGATGCGCGGAGAGCTTTTTTTGCGCTTGTTGTAATTGGCATATGTGGCGATTACATTACCAGCTAACGCCGATATTTGCAAGTCTGTTAGTTATAATTGCCCAGTCTAAAATTTGGGTTCGCAGTCGTGCAGCCCCCAAAGGAAGTAATCCATGCGTCTATGCCCGTGCCGCTCATGTTGGTAGAGCCCTGATTCTCCAAGGTGGCATACAGCACGTATGTCGTGGCAAGGGCATTGTTCCCCGCCGCGCAGTTGTTGTACTGGTCGCTGATATAGATGTACTGATTGTCATAGCAGTCCCCCGGAGCGATCGGATCCCTCGGGAACGCCCTCAGGAAATTGGCCATCTTTGATTCTGCCGCCAGGCTGTTCTTGATCTTGTAGTCGACGGCGGGACAAGCGGAGGACGGATATCCTCCGTACGCGTCGTAATACAATTCCAGCGCCTTCTGGATCTGGGTCAGGTCGCTCTTGCGCACCGCATCGCGTGCCTTGGATCGAGCTGCGTTGAGAGACGCCAGGACGACAGACGAAAGCAGCCCGATAATGGCTACCACGACCAGCAACTCGATAAGTGTGAATCCTCGTTTCATAATTATTCGAAAGGCGGCCTATCCGCCGGCATTGCCTGCAATAGCTGAGCCTGCTCCTGAGGAGTCAGCTCCTTGGCCCTATCCGAAGAGGCCGAGCCGCGCATGATGAAAAAAGAAACGATGCAGATCAGTACCAATACGCCCACAAGCGTTGCAGAGACATACTGCTCCGGCACGCCAATCGACGCCACGCCAGACTCCAAAGTCCGCAGAAGCTTTGATTTCCGCTCGACGGCCGCTGCTGGCCTGGCGATCCCGCTCTCATCGAATTGAACATTCGTCATTAAGTAAGAGTATATCAAATCCCGCAGTCCATAATGCGCTATTCGTGCTTATAACCTATAATAGCGCCATGATTACCCATATTCGCGGCACCGTAATAGACAAGGAGGAGCGCGCCGTCGTCGTTGACGTGAACGGCCTTGGCTACAAGGTATTCGCGACGGCAAATACTATAGATAGCCTCAAGGAAGGCAAAGAGGCCTCCCTTTGGACGCACCTTGCAGTTCGTGAGGACGCTCAGACCCTCTACGGCTTCCCCGCCAAAGACGAACTCCATTTCTTCGAGCTCCTTATCTCGTCGGTTTCCGGCATCGGCCCAAAGACCGCGCTCGGCATCCTCAACGTCTCATCAGTTTCCAATATTCGAAAGGCCGTCTCGACCAGCGACACGTCCCACCTGACGAAAGTGTCCGGCATCGGCAAGAAGATGGCGGAAAAGATCGTGCTCGAGCTCAAGGGCAAGTTCGGAGCAGAGTCAGCCGACGCCGGCATATCGCTGCGCGATGAGGTGGACGCTCTTGAAGCACTCAAAGCCCTCGGCTACAAGCACAACGACGCGCGCGAGGCCCTCAAGGAGATCGATCCTTCCATTACCGACACCGGCGAGCGAGTCAAGAAGGCTCTCAAGACGCTCGGTAAGAAATAATATGCTCAACTCAATCCTCTTTCATATAAAGAAGCTTATTCCGCAGGTCGTCTTCCGCGGACTGCAGCCCGCATACCACTGGTGCATGGCTTTGGCAGCGGCTATTTTCTACCGCTTCCCTTCCCGCCAGATAAAGATCGTGGCCGTCACAGGAACCAAGGGCAAGACGTCCGTCACGGAGATGACGAACGCTATCCTCGAACAGGCCGGATTCAAGACCGCGCTCTGCAACACCATCCGATTCAAGGTCGGCGATTCCTCGCGTGACAACCTTTACAAGATGTCGATGCCCGGCCGCTTCTTCATCCAGAAATTCCTGAGGCAGGCAGTGAAAGCGGGCTGCGACTACGTAGTCATGGAGGCCACGTCCCAGGGCGCTCTCATGCAGCGGCACAAGTTCATCCAGTTCGACGCGCTCATCTTTACCAATATCGCCCCAGAACACATCGAGGCGCACGGCTCGTTCGAGAACTATGTAAACGCAAAGGTCTCGATCGCCCGCGCCGTCGCCGCGTCAAAGAAGTCTCGCCGTATCATCGTCGCAAATGCCGACGACGCGCAGGCCCAGAAATTCCTCAACGGCGGATTCAAGCGGGACTTTACCGACAAGCTCCCCTACTCGCTCGACGATGCCAAGCCTTTCAACCTTTTCAAGGAGGGCTTTGCCATGACGGTTCAGGGCGTGCTGATCAAGTCGCAGCTCTCGGGCGAATTCAACATATATAACGAGCTGGCCGCGATCACATTCGCCCTTTCCCAGAACATTCCTATCGAGACGTGCCGCCTAGCTATCGAAAAGCATTCCGTTATCCGCGGCCGAGTCGAGAGGATCGAGGCAGGCCAGGATTTCGCCGTCGTCGTCGATTACGCCCACACTCCCGACTCACTCCAGCAGTTCTACCGCGTATTCAAAGGCAGCCGCCGCATCTGCATTCTCGGTAACACCGGAGGCGGCCGCGACACCTGGAAGCGCGACGAGATGGCCCGCATCGCCGAGAGCGAATGCGACGAGATCATCCTTACCAACGAGGACCCATACGATGACGATCCTCAGGCAATCGTAGACGACATGGCGCGAGCCCTTACCATCAAGACGCCTCACGTGATCATGGACCGCCGCGAAGCGATCGCAGCCGCTATCAACATGGCCCGCACCGGAGACTCAGTCCTCATTACCGGAAAAGGCACCGATCCTTTCATCATGGGACCGAACAATACCAAGATCCCGTGGAGCGATGCCGCCGTCGCCCGCGAAGAGCTGGAAAAGCTGGCAAACCGCGCTACAATATAGTCCAAGTCCAGCAATCCAACCTCCGCAGAATACCGAAACTCGGATGAGCACTTCTTTACAAGGCTTAACAAGCCAGGACGTACTGTCAGTCGTCAACTGGAGACTCGGTGTCGGCTCCCCTTCGAGCAAGATCGATAAAGCCACGCTTCGCGAGCTTGAATCCGGCGACTCCCAGGCATGGGGATCGATACTGGAAATTCTCTCCGATGACGACCTCAGGTACGCAGTATCAGACCTTCTAAGCAAGTTTCCGGATCTAACCCTTCCAGCAACCGTGACTTGCCGTCTGACCTGATCGCGCAGTCACCGTTGCGCGATTTTTTTATTGAGCCGAGAGCGCGGTTGCAATTCCCTGTCCGCGCACTATCATGGCCATATGCCAGAACTTCCAGAAGTGCAGACAACCGTCAACGGAATAAACCAGTACCTAAAAGGACTGGTGATTTCGGATGCCTGGACCGACTACAAGAGCGCCTTTCATAAGAACGCGGACAACATAAAGAATCCCGCGTATTTCGCGCGCATGAGAAAGGATATCGTCGGGCAAACGGTGATGAATGCGTCGCGCCGAGGCAAGAACGTGCTCATCCACCTATCCGGCGGCGCGACGCTCCTCATCCACATGAAAATGACCGGCCATATCATGTACGGCGCGTACAAGAAGCTCGCGAAAAAGGACGCCCAAGGAGAATGGTGGCGCCCTCTCGATCCAAAGGACCCCGCCCTCAATGATCCGTTCAACCGCTTCATCCATTTCGTGCTCTCATTCAAGAACGGCAAGCACATGGTCCTCTCCGATATGCGCTGCTTTGCAAAGGTAACGCTCATCAATAAAGGCGAGCTCGAGACTACCTCTCACCTTGCCTCTCATGGCCCGGAGCCTCTCGATCCGAAATTCGGCGTAAGCGAGCTGAAGGCCGCCGTCTCGCGAAAGCAGAACGGACCGGTAAAGCTCGTCCTCATGAACCACGAGGTGCTGTCGGGCGTCGGCAATATCTATTCGGACGAGATCCTCTGGCGCGCAGGCATCCACCCTCTCGAGAAAATAAAGAATGTGCCGAACGCCAAATGGCCGCTCGTGTACAAGGCTATGATCGAGACCCTGAACAAAGGGATCGATTTCGGCGGCGATTCGATGTCGGACTATCGCAATATCAAGGGCGAGCGCGGCGAGTTCCAGGACAGGCACAATGCGTATCGAAAGACCGGTACCGCCTGCAAGAAACCTGGCTGCAAGGGCGTCATAGTGAGGCTGAAAATGGGCGGCCGCAGCGCGCATTTCTGCGACACGCACCAGAAATTGTTGAAAAAATAGGCCGAACCTAAGCTATACTATTCCCCATGGACATACTCAAAGGCATATACAAGGAATTCGACTGGTTCATCTGGGGTCTCGTCGGCCTGGCTTTCATCTGGTATCTCACCGGAGGCACCAACAGCCCTGACGCGCACGGCGGCGCGTACCTCAAGCCGCCCGCTCCCCTCGACAGCGGCGAGGCATACGGCAAATACTACGCAGGATCGGACGGATACGGCAAAACGGAGCTCGACCTTCCTGATTATCCAAGCATCTTTTTGCGAAACGCGTCGAGCGACCTCTCGACATTCTTCATAAGCACGAAGCCAGTGCCAAAAACTCCGGTCGCATCCTCCCTCTTCGCCAAGAACCTTGCCTTTGACGGCACAGCCGGGCCAAAGAAGGACGTAGACGAGGAATACGTCCGCGTCATTGCGAGCGAGAAGGCAAAGGCGCCTATCTCCATCTCGGGATTCACGCTTGCCGGAGACTCGCTCGACTCGAGCGTCGCCATTCCGAAGGCGGTCAACTCCCTCGTATTGGGAACGACAGGGGCAAAGACCGACATCGTGCTCGCGCCGGGCGGCCGCGCCCTCATCTCGTCCGAGCGATCGCCTATCGGCACGTCGTTCCGAGCGAACATGTGCACGGGGTACCTCGATCAGTTCCAGACATACACGCCGGCGCTCCGCGACGATTGCCCGGAGCCCGCAGAGGAGCTCGCCCACGTCGGGCTCGACAGCGACCAGACCTGCAAGGATTTCGTGGAGAAGCTCCCCCGCTGCAGGATATACCAAGGAACTTACCCATCGAACATCTCGGCGTCGTGCAAAGCGTTCATCGTGAACAAGCTCAATTACAATGCCTGCGCTATCGATCACAGAAACGACGCGAACTATCTCAAGGACGAATGGCGCGTCTTCCTCGACCAGCCAAAGGAGCTTTGGGACGACAAGTCAGACATCATTCGCCTCCTCGACGACAAGGGCAAGACCGTCGACTCGCTCATATACTAAATTTCGAAATCAGGAAGCTCCTTGAGCAAAGGAGCGATGAGGGCATCATCGATCGCCGCCAATGACTGGGACGATTTTTCCTGTATCTGCCTCTCGAGAATGAGGGCGTTCTTCCTCTTCCCTTCGGTCTTCTGGATGTCCGCCAGGACATGGTCCCTTCCGGCATAGCGCTTGATGGCATCGTCGAACCTCTGGTCGACGCTCACGATGCCGTACGGTGCGACGCGAAAGTCCGCATACGAGCAGACCTTTCTGTACCAGTTATCGCTCTCGATAGTCTGGGCTATCTTCGAACTACCGACATTGTTAAGGATGTCGATCACTTTTTCCGATACGCCTATCTCCCGGACTATATTCAGGGTGACCTCGTGCTCTTCGGCGCCGTACTTTGCCATGATATCGGCCCTCACCTTCTGGAGCCGGACGATCTCGTCGTCTGAAAACTGGATATGCTTGTTGCTGAACTCGTATTTAACTATGTTGCCCATGTCGTGAAGCAGGAGCTCCGTCGTGACCAGGTCGATATCGAGATCGATCTTGCCCTTGAGAAAGCCGACAAGAATCCTGCCGACGGCCGCAACCCCGTACATGTGCTCCTGGAGATTCGGCGGAACTGAATATTTGGCGTATATGTCCGAGATTTTCATTAGCTCATCTTATCAAACCATCGGAAAAGGACGATGCCGGCCGAAACGGAGACATTGAGCGACTCCTTCATGCCGCGCATCGGAATTTCCGCGATGACATCGGCCTTTTTCAGAATGGATTTCGAGACGCCGGATACCTCATTGCCTAGGACGACGAGAACTTTCTTGCCAAGCTTCGCCTTCTTGTAATCTACTGAATCCGCAGACTGCTCCACGCAGACAATTTGTGTCCCCTCCTTCTTGAGGCGAGCGATGATGGCCGTCGGAGATTTCGCATATTCCCAAGCCATGGTCTTTTCAGATCCGAGAGCACACTTGGCGAAATCGGGACGCGGCTGGTTGAACCGGTCGAGAGGCGTCGGAGTAATGCCGGTCAGGTAGATTTTGGACACGCCTACGGCGTCCGCGGTACGGAAAATGGCGCCCACGTTGTAGACGGAGCGAATGTCGTGGAGAAGGATGTAAACTTCCTTTTTCATATACAGCAATACTACTCAAATACAAGAAAAAGACACGCTTGTCGTCACGACTCGAATCGGCTCGTCAGCCGATTCGGTCGCGACCCCGCCTCGCGGTTTTTCGAAACGAAAAACATCGCTCCGGCTCGGACAAACGAAAAGCTCGCATCAAGCGAGCTTTTCACGTTTGTCACCCTATACAACCTGGCTCGAACGCACTTTCAAGGACACGTCGCCTTGCCGGACTTGGAATCGAACCGCTCAGGGGTATCCCCAGAGGTATCCCCGCCCAGGGATACCCAGCCGTCGTGATCGGTCGTTGCCGAGGT
>DASWWW010000002.1:0-295000 GCA_036400935.1 Minisyncoccota bacterium | reverse complement strand
GGCAATGGCATCCATGATAAGATCGTAGCCGGAATCGCAGCGGGTGAGCCCGTGCGTGTTCTGGTCATAGTCGTAAGCCTCGGCCTGCCGGACGGGCTGTAATACCGCGAGCCCGCCGCGACGATACATGCCGAGCTTCTGATAAGTGCCGATGAAAAGCGGGCCGTCAGCCTCCGCCTCCGGCGAAAGCACATCCCGTCCGAAGAAGCGGCTGGGGTAGCTCCAGCGCAGAAGCCCCAGCAAGGTGGGTGCGTAGTCGATCTGACTGGTGGTCTTGGTCACCGTTCCCGCTCCGAGTTGACCTCCGGGAGCGTAGATGACCAGCGGCACTCGATAATTTTCCACCGGCAAGGTCGTTTTGCCCGCGCTGGAAGCACAATGGTCGCCCACGATGACGAACACCGTGCTTTTGAACCACGGCTTCGACTCGGCCTGACGCAAAAACTCGCCGATCGCATAGTCCGAATACTTCACCGCCCCCTTCCGGCCCGATACCTTCGAGGGCAGGTCAATTCGGCCCTCGGGAAAAGTGTAGGGACGATGGTTGGACGTGGTCATGACAAAATGAAAGAACGGCTTGCCCGCCGAAAAATCTCGGTCAGCTTCGCGCAGGGTCCAACGGAACAGATCTTCGTCGCAGGCTCCCCAGATGTTGGCGAAAGTGATGTCGTCCTTGCCCACCATGGTGCGATCAACGACCCGGTATCCGTTGCCACCGAAGAACGCGTTCATGTTGTCAAAATACCCGAAGCCGCCGTAGATGAAGGCCGTGTTGTAGCCCTTGCTGCGAAAAACAGAACCGACGCTGAAAAGGCCCGCGTTGTCCGGCCGCTTGACCAGTGACCGCCCCGGTGTGGGCGGCACACTCAGCGTCAAGGCCTCCATTCCGCGATCCGTGCGGGTGCCTGTGGCGTAAAACTGGTCAAACACCAGGGACTTCGCTGTCAGTTGATCGAGCGCTGGAGTGATACGGTCATTGTTCCCATAGCGGGCCAGAAAGCTCGCGCTCAGGCTTTCAACCGTGATCTGAATGACATTCAGGCGCAGCTCCGGCCCCTGCGCCTCGATCATTCTAAGCATGTCATGCGAATCCCGCGATAGATTCCCAGCTCCTTCACGATGCAGTAGCTGACCGACGCGCCGGAACGCTTCCTTGTCGGTAAGCGTGGGATAAAACTGAGCGAACTCGAGTTGGTTGGCCCGAAAAGCTGCGAAAAGCGACCAGAGGCCATTCTTGGCCAGCTCGCGATTGTAGTTGTTGGCAAACGACGGGATGAAACGCTCCGAAAGGCCCACGCCGCCCCCCAGGGCTACGATACTCCAGATCGCCGCCACCTTCCACCGTTCGCCAGCCTTCTCCGCGGCATGCGCCAACCAAGTGTTCAGCAACCCAGTCCAAATCAGCGCTGCATGGATGAGCGCCGCGCCAACAAGGACGCCAAACAGAATGCCAACGATTGGATACGATTCGCGAATATTTCCAATGACTTCCGTTGTGTAGACGAGGTAGTCCACCGCGATGAAGTTGAAGCGCACGCCGAACTCGTCCCAGAAAAGCCACTCAGCGATGGCACCGTAAAGCAGCAGATAGAAAATACCAAAAATAAACCCGTGCGCCAAGATGCGGCCAATGCGCCACTTAAACCAACGCTGCGGCAGCATCGCTAGAAGCAAAGCCAGCGGCAGAATCCACCACAAGGAAGACCCCAGATCGTATATGCCGCCGAGAACAAACGCAGCCACAAGGCTTGTGTCCCACGAGAGCAGAGATGCTTCCCTGATCGCGAAGAGGAACCTTGTGGCAAAAGCGATGCTCAATGCCACCGCCAAAACAATCCAAAGCCCGCCATGTCGCCGCGCGATCAACCGGTGAACGAACCGAGGGGATGTTGCAACTTCGACAGAGTCACGATCAGACTTTGGCATAGGGCTGGAAATGCGTGAAGGACATGTCAGTGGAAAAATGCGCCAAGCCGCGCGAGAGCATCATAGTTGGCAGGCCGACATCTGCCTCAGATGCTCGACCAGTTGAACGAGGATCACGGCAGAGAGAAGTTGTCCGCACACCTTCATGCGAATGGGAGAGATTTGGGTTCGCTGCCGCCGCGGAAGCGACGCAGCCGCCACCAAAATCGGATCGCCTCGAAGCCAGCCCCAAAAATGAGGCCCGCGATTCCGGTCCCCACCATGATGAGCATGTTCGGCTTGAACCAGAGTTCGATACCAAAGCCGACGATCCACCCGATGACAATTCCGACGAGGATGCCCGTCATGGCGTATTCTGGCTTTCGGAGGCGCCGGCGTCTTTTGCCTCGCAACTGGTAAGCGGCGTTCATTGCTCGGTCAGCCATTTCACGCCCGTTAAGGTTGAGCCGTGGCGGGGCCGGAAACTTCGTTGTAATCAACTTCCGAGAGCCCCATCGCTGTGCGCAACCGAGCCAGCGCAACGTTGTGACTGTAGTATGCCCGGAGTCGGTTGGTCCGTGCGGTCGTCAGCGCCACCTGAGATTGCAGCAGATCGAGTTGGGGTGTCATGCCGGCTTGGTATCGCGTCAGGGCGATGCGGATCGCTTCCTCGGCCTGCTTGACCGACTGCTGAGTGGCGTCGACCAGCTCGGTGGCTTCCTCCAGCGAAGACAAGGCACGACGCACCTCGATCTGCACGGTAAGTTCTGCGGCACCAAGCGCGAGACGCGCTTGCTCAATCAAGGATTCGGCTTGCCGGATCTTCCCGGCGGTGGTGCGAGGGTTGCCTGTCCACTGGCCTTCGGCCCCGGCACGCAGACCGCGCCGCGAATCGCTGAAACTCTCTGTGGTGCCTTTACGCAGTTCACCTCCAGCGGTCAACGCAAGGCTGGGATAGTAGCCAGATCGGGCCGTCAACTCACCGGCTTCGGCGGCATCAACAAGCTTGGCGAGCCGCTGTAACTCCGGACGTCCTGTGCGCGCGGTAGCGAGGGCGGTCGAAAGTTGGTGGTTCGATGCCTCGACGGTGAGCATTCCGACGAACTCCGGGACTTGGTCAGAGGAGGATTCGTCACGAGCGGGCACCAAGCCAATCGCCTGGCGCAGCTCATGGGTGGCCAGACGATAGTCATTGCGTGCCTTGATAAGCGGGGGCTGGGCATTGGCCAACGCCACTTCGGCGCGAAGTTGCTCGAACTTCGAGACCGATCCTGTCTCAAAGCGATTCGAGGTATCACGCAATTGGTGCTGGAGCAGCTCCAGGTTTTGCTCCTGCACCTTGATCTCCTCGCGGGCGAGCAAGACTCTGTAGAAACGGGTGCGCACGTCCAACAGGGCCGAGTTGATGGTCTCCTGCAGAGCGAAAACAGCCGCCTCGCGGGTATGCTTGGCGGTATCGATTGCCGACCTGATACCGCCTCCGGCATAGATCATCTGGCGGACGGTAAAGTTCATCCGCCAGAAACGACCTGACGGAATGATGACCGGTTGGCCGGTGTTCAGCGTGCCCGCCTGAAAGGACTGGAGGTCGCTCTTTTGGAAACTGCCGGTCGCCGACACATTGGGCAGGCTCGCCGCAGAGACCGTGGTGACTATGCCCTCCTGCTCACGGAGACCCTCCCGCGCCCGCCGGATCGCGAAGTTATGATCGAGCGCAAAAGCCAGCGCCTGTTCGAGATCGAACCGGTTCGGCACATTATCGACCGTGGAGGGCGCGGCCCGGACAATGGATCCGATGCCAGAAGTCAGCAGCAGCGTGAGTAGCAGCCGGATTGTCATTTCAGGGGTATTTAAAGTTGTGGGATTCGGAAGGCCCCGCACTTTCACCCGTGAACAAACTAAGCAGCACAATGAAGTTGTGCGGCGGGCGGACGGTCGCGGTGGAGGCAAGGGTCAGACCTTCAAGGTGCAAAGGTGCCCGCTCGGGGTTCTTGGACGAGTAGCGGAATTGCGCAAAACCGCGCGTCACGTCGGGTGCCATCGGCTTTTTTTTCTTGTCGTAGAACTTTACGATCAGCCTGGTGCCGACCGCCTCCACGTTGATCCAGCCACCCCCGGGCCGGGGTTGGTTTAGGCCGGTCTTGGGCAGTTCGTAGACTTTCTCCTTAACCGGAGCCTTGGCGGGCGCCTTGGCCGGTGGGGTCGCTTGATCGACAACAGCCCCTGTCGCTCCATCCAGGCTCGCCGCCGTGAGGAACACTAGAAATAGCAGGTGTGCTTTCATTAGTGATGCCCTCCACGGTGCCCAAAGCCTCCATGCCCGAAACCATGACCAAATCCTCCCGAATAGTGCCCGGCCCCATAATGCGGATAGCCGAAACCAAACCGCATCCGGGGGTATCTGACGGTGCGGGCGACCCGGGCCGGGCTGGCCAGAAGGTAATCAATGACGCGCACCGATACACCGGCGTTCCTCATTTGGTCGATTTGTGCCAGGGTCAGCTCGTAGGCCGCGCCGTTTCGTCGAAGATAGGCCAAGGTTGCGTCGTCAGGAACATTCAGGATGGCGAGCCTTTCAATGTCCGCGAGCGTGAGGCGACGGCCCCGCTGCAGGGTGTTGACGAGCGTGTCGGGCGCCCCGCGTTCAGCCGCCAAGGTGGCCGTGAGGGAGCGGGAGGTAGTAGCGGTGGCGCAGCCACTGAGGGTGACCAGGCTCAACGCGAGGAGGAGTGGGACTCTTGTTTTCATGGGGTTGGTTGCACGGCAGATCGACCGATGAAAACCGCCGTGACGCTTAGGGTTGCCGCCGTTGGGGGTGAACCAGCCTGGCCGGCAAGGTGATTTTGTTCATGCAGGGGACATTGATGTGTTGGGGGGCAAAAGTCTGGATGCTGGCCCGGGGATTTTTTGACTGGATCGACGGACCAACAACCGGACGGGAAATGATATTACACGGCGGCTTCCGCCGTTTCGCCTGTGCTGATCCGGCGCGCGGAATCGAGTGCCTGGACGTAGATTTTGCCGTCACCGCGATGGCCGGTGTGCGCCGCCTGGGCGATGGCATCAGCGACTGTCTTGACTAAATCGCCAGGCACCATGATTTCGACGCGCACCCGAGGGGCTGTTCCAACGATGATTTCATTTTGACCTTCGTTGGCATCTTCCCGACGGCCGCGACCAAAACCACGGATATCCGAGAAGCTCGCTCCGGTAAGCCCGGGAATTACATGCAGCGCCTCACGCACCGTTTCTTCCTTCGAGGGACGAATGAACGCTATGATGGTTTTCACGCGGGTTCCTCAGTGGTCGTGTTTGTCACCGCCGGCATCGTCGCAGACGCAGGCATACTCGGCGCGCTTGCACTCGCCGCAGACTTCGTCGTGAAACTCGACGCGGTAGTTCCTGGGCTTGGCCTGCGCGGTGTCGCGGACCTGGACCACAATGCGGTAGCCGTCGCCTTCGGGCAACGGAGCGGACGAGACCAGCGCTCCGTCCTTGGCGGCAAACGCGAGATTCACCTTGCCGGTTTTGGCCTCGGCGACAGCGGAAACCACCTGAGCGGCGGGAGCCACGGGTTTGAGGTCCTTGTCGTAGAAGGAAACGGTGACTGTGCGGTCCTTCTCCACGAAGAACTCCACATGCGGAGCCTCCGTGGTGACGATTTTTCCGCCTTTGGGGCCGGAGATCGGCTTGGCGGCGAGGGCTGCGGCCGTGGCCAGCAGCGCGAATGAGGTGAGGATGAGGTTACGGATGGTTTTCATGGGAACAATAGCAGTTGAGGTTCAGGAGTGGTTGCCTTCGTGGGCGCGGACTTCGACGCGCACCGTGCCGCTTGGGAGCGGATCGAGCGGCACGCTGTAGCTGGCGTAGTCAGGCCGCCGGTAGCGGCGTGGGATCTGGCGCGGTTCAAAATGCTCCACACTGCTGCGGAGCACGGCACCGGCGGCATCGTAGAGCGTCACGTCCAGATGCGTCTGGGTCGTGTCTTCGGCCTCCAGACGCTTGACGACGTAGCCCTTGACGACGAGCGGAGCCTTTTTTCGCTCCAGCCAGATTTTTTCGACGACGACGACCGGGGAGTCGACGCGCTCAAGTTTGATGTGCGCCACATCGGGCGGAGCCCGAAAGGGCGTGGCGCAGCCGGTCAGGCCGACCACACCGAGGAGGAGAAGCCACGGCAGGGTTTTCATGCGTGTCCTTCGTTGGGGGTTGGGGGGGTGGTTGAGGAACGAGCGGGATTTTTTTCCCGTTCGAGCCAGCAATAGAGCGTAGGCAGTAAAACAAGGGTCAGAAACGTCGCAGTGATGATGCCGCCGATGACCACAGTCGCGATGGGCCGCTGCACTTCCGCGCCCGATCCGCTGGCCAACGCCATCGGCACGAAACCGAGAGCGGCAACCAGCGCAGTCATGAGCACGGGACGAAGCCGCGTCAGCGCACCCTCGACCACTGCTTCAGCGACATTCTTTCCTTCCTCGCGGAGCTGATTGATGAAGGAGATCATCATGACGCCGTTGAGGACGGCGACGCCGGAGAGCGCGATAAAGCCGACTGCGGCCGAGATCGAAAACGGCAGATCGCGCAGCCAGAGGGCGAAAATGCCGCCGGTAACGGCAAGCGGGATGCCTGTATAAACAATCAAGGCCTGCCGCACGCTGCCAAAAGCCATGAAGATCAACAGGAAGATCAGGGCGAGCGCCGCGGGCACCACGATGGCGAGGCGCGTGCGTGCTTCCTGGAGATTCTTGAAGGCACCGCCGTATTCGACGAAATAGCCTTCCGGCATCTTCACCCCGTCGCCAATCTTCTGCTGCGCCTCCAGCACGAAACTCTGCACGTCACGCCCGCGCAGATTGACCTGGATGGCCATGCGGCGCTGAAATGCTTCGCGGCTGATGGTGTTGACGCTTTCTGTCATGCTTACGTCAGCCACCTGCCCAAGCGTGACCATGCCGCCGTCGGTTGTGCGCACGGGGAGATTCGCCACATTGGCGAAATCCTGCCGTGCCGATTCCGGCAGACGGGTGATGATCGGATAGCGGCGATTGCCATCGACAATGACACCACCCTCGACGCCGGCGAAGGCGGTCTCGATGACCTTGTTCACCTCGTCGGCATGGACGTTGTAAAGGGACATCGCAGCGCGATTGAGCACCACCTGAAGGACGGGTGCCTTGCCCGCCGCATCGAACTCCACGTCTGCTGCGCCGGGGATCTTCTCCACGATTTCGCGGACCTCGCCAGCGACTTTTTCCAGGGTGTCGTAATCATCACCGAAAACCTTGATCGCAATGTCCGCACGGCTGCCCGAAAGCAGCTCGTTGAAACGCAGTTCGATGGGCTGGGAAAACAGATAGCTCTGACCGGGGAAATGGACCGCCAGCTCCTTGGACATCAGATTCGTCAGCTCGTCCTTGGTGATGGTGCGGCCGTCGATCTGTCGCCACTCGGAGGGAGGCTTGAGCATGATATAACTGTCACCCACGTTTACGCCCATCGGATCGGTCGCCACCTCGGAAGTGCCGACACGGGCAAACGTGTGCGTCACCTCCGGGAACTTCTCCAACATGAGCTTCTCCGCCGCCGTCTGCATCTGCAATGAAGGCGCGAGCCCAATGCTGGTCGTCCGAATCATCTGGGCCGCCAGCGAACCTTCGTCAAGTTGAGGAATGAATTCCGCGCCGAGATGGGTAAAAACCCACATCGATACGCCGAAGATGCCGATGGCTATGGCCGACATGAGCCAGCGCATGCGCAGGCTGAAATGCAGCACCGGCGTGTAGAGTCGTTTGGCGAAGCGGATGAGGAAGTTATCCTCCTCGCTCACCTTGGCGGTCATGAAAAACGAGCACAGGACGGGCACGACCGTGAGCGCGAGGATCAGCGCGCCGATGAGGGCGAAGACCACGGTGAAAGCCATCGGGGTGAACATCTTCCCCTCGATGCCCGTGAGGGTGAACATCGGCAGATAAACGATGGTGATGATCGCCACACCGAAGACCGTCGGCGTGCCGACCTGCTTGCAGGCGTTCAGGATGGTGTGCAGGCGCTCTTCCTTGGTCAGGAGGCGACCGAGTTGGTGCTGCCGATGGGCCAACATGCGGACCACATTCTCCGCCATGACGACCGCTCCGTCCACGATCAGGCCGAAGTCCACGGCGCCCAAGCTCATGAGGTTGCCCGACACGCCATAGCGGACCATGCCGGTCATGGCAAAAAGCATGGAAAGGGGAATGGCGGTGGCGACGATCAGCGCCGCACGCCAGTTGCCAAGCAGGCCAATGAGAATCGCGATCACGAGGATAGCACCCTCAAGGAGATTCTTCTCGACCGTGCGGATGGTGGAATTGACCAGATCGGTGCGGTTGTAGACCGTCTCTATCTCCATACCGGCTGGCAGCTTGGCCTGGAGTTCTTCGATGCGCTCGTGCACGCGCCCGGAAACCAGCCGGCTGTTTTCACCGATCAACATAAGGGCGGAGCCCAACACGGCCTCCGCGCCATCGTGCGTCGCCGAACCGGTGCGGACACCGGAACCGATGCCGACATCCGCCACATCTTTGATGCGCAGGGCGCCCGCCCGTGCGCCGGAGAACTTGATCGGCAGATTGGCGATTTCCTCCGTCGTCTGCACCCGCCCGATGGCGCGCACCGTTACGGATTCGCCGCCCTTCTCGACCACCGAGCCACCGGCGTTTGCCACGTTTTCCGCAACAATGTCGGCCACCTCGCCCACCGTGAGCCCAACGCTCGTGAGCTTCGCGGGGTTCGGCATGATGACGATCTGTTTGTCGTAGCCTCCGGAAGTGTTCACCTCCGTGACACCGGGCACGGTTCGCAGTGCGGGCTTCACGATGTAATCCTGGGCCAACTTGAGTTCGCGCAGCCGGTCTACCGGATCGGCCGGTGCATCCTTGAAGCCCTGTTTATAGCGAACGGTATAGTGATAGATTTCGCCGAGGCCCGTGGTGATCGGGGCCAGCTTCGGGGTGACGCCCGGGGGCAATTCGTCGAGGACCGCCTGGAGGCGTTCACCCACCAGCTGACGGGCGCGGTAGATGTCCGCGCCCTCCTGAAAGATCAGGGTGACCTGGGAGAGGCCGAACTTGGAAATAGAGCGGACTTCGAGCAGTTTCTCGATGCCGCCCATTTCCACTTCGATGGGATAGGTGACGAGCTTTTCAATCTCCTCGGGCGCGAGCGAAGGCACCGAGGTGTTGATTTGCACCTGGACGTTGGTGATATCTGGAACGGCATCAATGGGCAGCCGGATGGCCGACCATGCGCCGACGAATATGAGCGCCACCGCACCAAGCAGCACGAACACGCGCTGGCGCAGGGCAAACTCGAGAATCTTGTCGATCATGGGAAAAGGGAGAGTTGGTTGGAAAAGAAGAAATGAAACGGATCAGTGGCTATGGCCGCCGCCCTTGGTGAGACGCAGTTCGGACAGCCAGAGCTGATCGACCGGGGCCACCACCACGACGTCGCCGGAATAGAGGCCGTCGGTGATTTCGATGAAATCGGCCGAACGTGCGCCCACCTTGACGGGAGTGCGCAAGTAAGCGCCGCTGTTGACGACATACACGAAGGTGTTGGTTGCTCCTTCGAGGACCGCAGAGCGAGGCACGGTGAGGACCGTCGATGGCTCAACCGCAAGCGCGAGGGTGACGAAGTCGCCGAGTTGGTGCTTCGAAGAAGCCTCCAGTTCGAAGATCAGGTCCACGAGCCGCGTGGCCGTTACCGTGGAGCGATCAATGCGCACGAGCTTCGCGCCGGTGAAACTGGACTGCTCCAACGGCTCGGACTGCTCGGCAGGCAAGCGGGCGCTTGCGAGCACACGCGGCGTCGTCGCGAAGACTTGGGCCGTGAGGTTAAGTTCGGCCGAGAGCGACCGCTCTTCCGCTTCGGTGGTAACCAGGCTGAGTGCCTTGATGACTTCAGGCGAGAGTTGGAGCCCGCGACCTTCCTTGAAGGTCACGCCGCTTTCTTCGCTTTCCTCACCTTCGGCATGTTCGGAATGGTCGTGACCCGCTTCGGAGGATGCTTTCTTGCCGCAGCCAACCAGCAGCAGCGCCGAGAGCGTGAGACTGACGAGAAACCAAGGACGGGGGCTCATGGCTTGATTTCGACAGGGTTCAGTTCGATGCCGGTGAGCTGTTGGACCTTGAGCCCAGCCGCCAGCGTTTCGCTCTGGGTGTCAAGCAGGGCCTCAACTGCATCGAGGTAACTGTTCTGCAGCTCGACGTAGGTCGCGATGGGCACCGCGCCCGTGCGATAGTGGCGGTCGGCCAGATCAGCGGCCTCGCGGAATTTCAGCACGGCGTCGGGCGACCAGCGACGAGACTCCGCGAGCTTGGTCGCGAAAGCCTGCGCGGAAGTGATGACTTCGCGGTCGAGTTCGCGCAGGGCGACGAGCACGGCGGTCTCAGCCTGACGACGGCGGGAATTGGCGATGTCTACGTTGGCACCCGTGCGACCGGAGATGGGCAAGGGAACGCTGAGGCCGAGACCGACAATGGTCTCACGGTCGCCCACATTGTCTTTCGAGAGGTAGGGGCTGACGCTGATGCCGGGATAGCGTTCATTGCGGGCGAGACTGACAGCGAAGCCCTGTTGCTCCAGTTCGACCAGTCGCATCCGGTAGTCGAAGTTTTTCTCCCGAGCGGCGGCCAGCAGGTCGGGAGTGGCAGGCAAGGAAGTGAAGTCGATGGCCGGCGCAGCCACCCGCAGCGGTGCATCGACGGCCACACCGCGAAGCTGGTTAAGCTCGATCAGCGCAGCCTGCACGGCAAGTTCGGCTTCGGTCGCGCGACGCTGGAGAGCAAGTTCGCTCGCTTCGATCACGCGCGTCTCCAGCAGGGGCGTGATGCCGGCGGGATCGCGGGCGAGAAAGGTTTCCTTGAGCGCGGAGAAGCGGTCAGACACTTCACGGATCGCCGCTGCCTTGGCGTTGGCGGCATAGAGACCGAAGGCCAGCGTCCGGGCACGGGCCGTCAGGGCATTTTCAAACCGCGCGACACCCAGTTCAGCCAGCTCGACCTGCCGGCCCGCGATGGCCTTGCGCAGGGAGAGACGGCCGGGCCATTCGAAGGTCTGGGTGACTGACACCGACCATACAGCACCGTCGCCGATTTTTGTCCCGGTTGAATCACGGAGTCGTTTTTTTCCGAGATCGAAGGACAACTCCGGGTCACTGAGGCGCGAGGAGAGCCGCACACCAGCTTTGGCTGCGGCGATTTCCTCCTGGTAGAATTGGCGCTCGGGATTATTGGCCGCGATTTCACTGACGAGCGCGGACAGTGAAACGGCGGGAGTGGCTTCAACGGACTCGCTCTGGGCGCGTGCGATGCTCGCGAGGGCGAGGAGCATCAGCCCGAGGGTCGGGTGGATGAAATAAGAGGGCGTGGAAACAATGGGCTTCATGAATGGTGAATGGATGGGAAAAAAGTGGACGAAAACATCCCCAGAAATGCGGACGCGCGTAGGCGTCCCACAGCGGGATGGAATAGGAGCAGGGTCGATCAGTCCGCGCAGGGACTAATCAACCAACAAGCGCAGGCGCACGCGACAGCGGCGCGGCGCGGCGGACAAACTGCCAGACCGGAACCCAATGCTCGGGCTTCTCGGACTCGGAGACTGCGAGGTTCGGCTCAATGGCCAAAACCGGCATCAAAAGCTGCAAACAAAGAAAGCAGGTGCAGGTGGCCAGCGACGGCGTTGGCACCTTGATGGTCTCATTGTTCAGTTTTATGAGACTGTTCTCTACCACATTGCATCCATCATGAGTGCAAGGGCTGCCGCTGTTCTCGCAGCATGCCGCGTCAACCCCATGAGGAACTTCCGCTGCGATCAATCCTGCCGCTTCCAACCCGCAATGTTGCGTCGTCGGCAACCAAAGGGCCAACAAGACAATCGCGATGATGCGGCGGAGCGTGGACACTCTCACCAGTAATCGGCACTGCGCATTTTTTGTCAATCGCGGCTTTGCCACACTCACCCTGTCTGCACCTGCTTCTCAGCCGATAATACGAGCCTACTGTTTATCGCTGTGGAGTTTACTTGGAACGAAAGAATCAACGGAGTCTGTGCAGATCGTCAGGCCAATCCATCAAACCAAGGCATTACGCTCGCTGCGCTCGAATTCTTCTAGCTCTGCCCCGTCCGGTGGCGCCCCATTTTATGGGCGGTCAAGGTAGTGCCTCCGGCCTCCACCCCGCGCAAACATTCCGCTTCCCCCTCGTTGGTGCCGCAGCGGCACGCATCCTCGGCGCTCCATCCAGCGCTTTGACTTTCGCCCATCCCGAGCGGGCGCTCAAACGGGCAGCACCCGCGATCACTCAACACCATGTCGAGAAAGGGAAACGCGGCTCGCGCGAGCGCTCACCATGCGCGTTTACGAAGCCAAAATTGTTTACTCCCTCGTTTCCCTCGGCGAAGAGGTCCGTCTCGACCGACCGGAGAAGGTTGCCGACTACCTCCGTTCTGCCTTCGAGGAGAGCCCGATGCAGGAGGCGTTCTACTGCGTCTATCTTGACCGCAAGAATCACCCCATCGGCCGGCATCTCGTCACCCTGGGCACGGCCACATCCACGCTGGTCGCACCCCGGGAGGTGTTCCGCGGAGCCATCCTCGCCAGCGCCTCTGCCCTCGTGGTCGCTCACAACCACCCCTCCGGCGACCCGGCCCCGAGCGCTGCGGATGTCCAAATCACCCGGCAACTCCGTGAAGCCGCCAAGGTGATCGACATCGACCTCATGGACCACGTCATCATCGGTGATCCAAAGGCCGACCCGCAGGGCGTCGGCCACTATTCCTTCCGCGCCGCGGGCATCTTATGATGCCCTTTGGGCAGTCAACGACTGCGATTCCGCAGGCGGATCGTGCGTTGACTCCGACTCATTTCAGCCAACGGTTTTGCGGCACGGGCCTGCCGCCCCGGGGGCCACCGGGGCGGTATTTTTTTACCCCAAAAGTGAGCGCGCGGCATTCAGTGGGAGTGAGTTACGTTTTCATCCCACTTAGTCGTAAGTGGAGTGAAAACGTAACACTTCGAGCCCGGTGCGGCAGTTTAATATCTTGCAAATAAGCCCAGTTATACTTGGTTTATTTGCAACGAAATGAACCGACCGGTTTAATTCGTTGCAGATATGACCAGAGATACTGGTTCAGAAAGACAGAAATTAAACCAGAGACTGAACGCCGCACCAACCGGTGCGGTGCTCACCTCCGCTTGGCTCAAGGGCCAGGGCATATCCAGTCGGCTGGCCGACTACTACGCCAGCTCCGGCTGGTTGCACCGCGTCGGAGACGGAGCCTTCACCGTTCAATCCGAGACTCCCACCTGGCTGGGAGCGGTTTTCGGGCTCCAGCAGAAATCGAAGTCGTTTCATCCCGGCGGGCGCACGGCATTGGAACTCTCCGGTCTCGCCCATTTTCTACCCCTGGGAGATGGCCATCCCGTCTATCTTTTCAGCCGTGCCGGCGACCGGCTTCCCGCTTGGTTCAAGGGCCTGGCTTGGTTCAGTCGCGTCCGCCACGTCAGCACGAACTTCCTGCCCCAGGAACTCGGGCTGCGCGAACACCGTGAAGGAGCACTCACCGTGACGGTCTCCGCGCCGGAGCGGGCCGCGCTCGAATTCCTCCAACATCTGACGCTGGACGATGCCGGCTACGAACACGCCAACCTCGTTTTCGAAGGGCTCGGCACGCTGCGTCCGGGGTTGGTCCAATCGCTCCTGGAGGCGTGTGCGTCGATCAAGGTGAAGCGGCTCTTTCTCCACCTGGCCGAAAAACAGGCGCACCCGTGGTTCAAGCAACTGGACCTGACAAGGGTTTCGCTTGGCAGCGGCAAGCGCGTGCTCATCCCGGGAGGGCGCCTCGATCCCAAATACCTGATCACCGTCCCGGCGGCGGTCGAAACCCCTGCCGACGCACCATGAGAAACACCCCGTTCTTCAGGCAGGCCGACCTGCTGGTGCAGGTCGTGCCCTTCGTGAACGCCGAGGCCTGCTTCGCGCTCAAGGGCGGCACGGCGATCAACTTCTTCGTGCGCGATTTCCCGCGCCTGTCGGTGGACATCGATCTGGTTTACCTGCCGCTTGAGGATCGTCCGACCACGTTGCGGGGGATCGACGCCGCGCTCCAACGCATCGCGGCGAAGATCCGCCGGGCCATGCCGGGCGTGCAGGTCCGGGAGCATCGCGCCGTCAGCGACCAACTCCTCTTCAAGCTGACCGTGCGCGCTACAGACGGCACCGAGGTGAAGATCGAGCCCAACACGGTGCTCCGCGGCACGCTGTATCCCACCGTCGACCTCAACCTGTCGCCCCGAGCCGTCGAGCTGTTCGGCCGCTCGGCCACGATGCGCGTCGTGTCGCTGCCAGACCTGTTCGGCGGCAAGCTCTGCGCCGCGCTCGACCGCCAGCACCCGCGCGACCTTTTCGACGTGCATGGGCTCTTTCAGGCCGGAGGAATCACCGATGAAATCCGACGCGCCTTCGTGGTGTTCCTGGCGAGCCATGACCGGCCGATGAGCGAACTGCTCACCCCGAATCGCAAGGATTTGAAGCAGGTCTTCGCCGACCAGTTCGAGGGCATGACGCTCGACCCGGTGCCGCTCGCGGTGCTGGAGGACACCCGCGAGCGGTTGATCGAACGGATCAACGCGGACCTCACCGCCGCCGAGCGGGAGTTCCTGCTCTCGATGAAGCGACTGGAGCCCAAATGGGAGCTGCTCGGGTTGCCGGGAGTCGAACGCCTGCCAGGTCCGCAGTGGAAGCTCTACAATCTGCGCAAGATGGACGCGGCCAAGCGTCGCGCCGCCGAGGAGCAGCTCCGGAAGCGGCTCGGGCTGTAGTGAGCGCGCTCATCAGGCCGCGAACGCGGATTTGGGCAGGGCGGGCGGAGTGACGTTCCTTTCGGCCGGCAGGCGACGGAGAAGATCGTCCCGGATGTGCCGCCACGTCGTGTTTTCCATCGCAACGAGCTTGGCCCGGAGTTCACCGAGGTTGAAGGCCTCCGCCGGCTGCGCCGAGCGGTCGCCCAGCAGGGCCGGCAGCCGGCCGGCGAGCGTGCGCCGGAACTCCTCTCGGCCGGGCTGGAAGTAGTGCTTGAGCACAATCGCGGTGGTCCGGTGCCCCGTGACCTTCTGCACGATTTCCAGCGGGACCCCGGCGGTCAGCGCCACCGTCACCCAGGTGACGCGGAACGAATGGAAGTCCCGGAGCGAGGCCTTGCGCAGACCGTGCTCGCGCTTCTGCTGCACCGCGCCACGGGTGGGCCGCTGCGCCTCGTCCTCCTTCGGATTGAAGAACCCGGCCGCCTTCATCACGCGCCGCACCCGGTCGGTGAGGTGATCGGGGTTGACCCGGTAGTGCGCCTCCAAGTCCGGGAAGACGTAGAACGGTGGACGCGGGGCGGGCTTCGCCAACGCCTTTTCGAGCACCCCTCGCAGGAGCGGGAAGATCGGGATTTGCACCGTCTCGCCGGTCTTGGCGGTTTTCACGGTGATGAAGCCGCCTTCGAGATCGACCGAGCTGCGCAACAGCGTGCAGCAGTCGCCCCGGCGCATGGCGGTGCACATGCCGGTCACGACGAGCGGATAGATGAAGGGATCGGCCTTGGCCTTCTCTTCGAGCAGGGACAGTTCCTCGACCGAGAACGGTTTCCGGAAAACCGTCTCGCCGTCCTGGAGCGGGATGGCCGCAAACGGATTCTCGGCGATGCCCGCTTCCTTGCGCAGCACATGAAACACCGAGCGCAGGTGAATCAGCGTGTGGTTGTAGGTCTTCGCGGCGACGCCCCGCGCCATCTCCGCCCGGCAGAAGGCGTTGGCCAGCGGGGCATGGATTTGCGCCATCTCGTAGAGCGACGGGGAGGTTTTCTTGGCGAAGCGGATGAACCGCTCGATGCAGGCGACCTTCTGTTTCTGGTAGCTGGCGCTCAGCGGACGGCGGCGCAGGACCGCGCACCAGCGGGCGCCGATCTCCGCGAGGGGAATGGAGCAGACCCGGGACCCGGTGCGGATCTCGTGGATCGTCTGCACCAGCTCCTCGGCGCTGCTGCGTTTCTTCAGATCGAGCTGGAGTTTCTCCAGCGCGGCTTGGGCCTTCGCGCGCGTGCGCTCGAAAGCCATGTCGCCGAGTTCGGTCAGCGTGGGCGGGACGTTGCCGCGGACTTCCACCGCGAGGTTTTTCAGGATGCGGCGTTCACCGATTGCGACGCGACCATACCACCACTTGCTGCGCGGATAACGTAGTTCCAATGCCATGACGTTGTTCTCCTTGTTGCGTTGAGGTTTTGTGACCTCATGCAACTGCGGGCAACGGACAGCACCCCCCGAAATCACGGTAGCCAAACATTACGCCAAACATGCCCCGAAAGTGGGGCTAACTGCTTGAGGGTGCGGGAGGTCGAAGTTGCCCTCATAACCTGAAGGTCGTTGGTTCAAATCCAACCCCCGCAACAAGAATAGAGAAAGGCACCCCAACGGGGTGCCTTTCTCTATTCTTTGCGTAAAGGAGGACACGCATTTATGCGTGTCCGTTTGGATTTGAAAGGCGGAGCGCTGTCGAGCGTTTCGCGAGACCGCGAGCCGGGGTCGCGGGTTTTGAGCCCGACGGGGCGAGAAAACCTGTGACCAAATCCAACCTTGTAACTTTCAATCTCTTATCTCGATTATATTTTCCAGAAGCAACACGTTCCTCTATGAAAAAATATCTGCTTATTGGCGAAATCCATTACGACGGCGGGACAGAGAGCGACTGGTCCGAGCTTTTTCAAGAAATCATATCCGCCAAAAGTGATGCTGCGGCCTTGGTGCGGGCACGCAAAATCGTTGCTGAAAAGGCCAAGGAGAAAAAGGTCGGCGATGGCGGGTCGGCAGAAGGGCCCGACGCGATTCTTTATGGGCCTCTCATAAAGCAGTTTCGGTATCAGGAAGCGGTGCCTGCTCGTCCGGCGGTTAAGGCAAAGAAGGCGGTCAAGCCTGGTATTGTCGAATCGTGAGACATTCAGCCCGCACGCGAAGCGTGCGGGATTTTTCTTGCATGCCGTCAAATTGAATTCGCTTCTGCTATACTTTCCTTATGAAAAAAGCCGTCTACCGCCACCTTTTTAAAGCCTATGGAAAACAGCCTTTGCTGTGGATTGGCCTCGCTACCAACGCCATCCAAACGATCGCGCAGAGGATCATAGTGGTCATAATCCTTGCGAATATCGCGACGAATGTGGCGACCGGCGACCTTGAGAGCGCAAAGTTCAACATCATCCTTTTCGTAATGGTCTATATCGGCGGAGCGGCGATCGGAACCATTGGCGAGCTTGTGGCCGTACGCGCTACTGACAGGAGATACAAGTCATTGCTTCTGGCCTACTACAAGAAGCTCGTCGGCAAAGACCTCTCGTTCTATCGCGACAATCAGACTGGATCGCTCGCAGGCTCGTTCAGGCAGCATCTCGACGCCACGGTTGCTATCGCCCGCCTATGGCGAGGCGACATCCTGCGGATAATTATCTCTCTCACTTTTCCCGTTATTGTGCTCTGGATCGCCGATTGGAGGTCCGGCCTCGTGGCTGCATGTATCGTTATCATCCAAAGCGCATATATCCTTTGGTCCTCTCATAAGGCTGATGCCTATCGAAAGGCGGCTCTGGTGGTCTACAAGAAGCTGACAGGGGAAGTTGCCGACGAGGTAATGAATGCCGTCGCTTTCAAGTCGAGCGGCACTGAGGCGTTTGAACAGGGCAGAGTTGCCGACCTCGCAGGGCAGGAGGCTGAATTGTTCTGGAAGAGGCACAAGATGAGCGTCCTCTACGAGGCGCCACGCATCGCCCTTACAGGTATCGGCGTTGGCGTTGCATATTACGTCTCGGCGGTGAGCGCTGTTTCCGGCCCTGAGGCAGTCGGACTCTTTGCCCTCGCTTTCACATATTTGTTCCAGATCCTCCGCACTGTCGGAGATCTCCCTGATTTGATTGCCCGCCATGACGAGCACGTCGCTCGAGTCTCGTCGACGCTCGAATACCTCGGCGACGCGCACGAAACCGTCGTTGATCCTGCGAATCCTTGGCCTCTCAATATTTCGCAAGGAGCCATCGAAGTTTCGGGAGTCGATTTCTCATACAAGACGAAGACGGGCGGAACACCGGTGTTCAAGGATCTTTCCTTGTCCATAAAGGGCGGCGAGCATGTCGGTATCGTTGGCCTTTCCGGCGCGGGCAAGAGCACGCTGGCTGGACTCCTCATGCGTTTTGACGATGTCGATGCGGGTTCGATACTGATCGACGGCATCGATATTCGCCACGTCCGCCAGTCGGAGCTTCGCCAGAAGATCGGTTACGTGCCGCAAGAGCCTTTGCTCTTCCACCGATCGATCCGCGAGAATATTGCTTATTTCAAGAAAGACGCGACCGAAGAGGAGATCATCAAGGCGGCAAAGGCTGCTCACGCCCATGAGTTTATTGAAAAACTGCCCGAAGGCTATGGCGCCATGGTGGGCGAGCGCGGCATAAAATTGTCGGGAGGCCAGAAACAGCGCATCGCTATCGCGCGGCTCATCCTGAAGAACGCTCCAATCATTATTTTCGATGAGGCTACGAGCGCCCTCGATAGCGAGAGCGAGCAGATCATCCAGGCTGCTTTGCCGAATATCATTAGCAAGCATACTGCTATAGTCATCGCACACAGGCTGAGCACGGTCGCACGTCTCGACCGAATACTTGTTATTCACGAGGGAAAAATTGTGGAAGAAGGGACTCACGATGCGCTTCTCGCCCAGCAGGGCAGGTACGCAAGGCTGTGGCAGAAGCAGGTTGCCAAAGCGGAATAAAAAGCCGCAGACGTTATCTCGTTTGCGGCAGTGGTTGAATGTGCTCTTGTGCGCCCTGCATCGATTCGGGATTCTTACCATCCCAAGTGATGGCACCAGACAAGACCAGATCGGTCATTCTCGCTTGCCAGATATGCTCGAGCCCGTTCACTCTTGCTCCGATAGTCTCGGGCGTATCACTCGGATCGAGCGGCACGTTGCGACGGAAGAAGATCCCGCGATGGTCGTCATAGACTTCCGTCACGAAATGCATCGTTACGCCCGAATGTGTGAGCCCTTCATTCAGCATGGCTGCATGTACGGCCTCGTGTATATGATGACCGTGCATGCCTTTGCCGCCGAACTTCGAGGGTAACAGAGCAGGATGAATGTTGAACGTCTTTTGAGGGTTGAGCCCCTCGACTTTCCCCAGCCATCCCGATAGAGCGACAAATTCGGCGCCGGACTTTTCGACGATCCGGCGATAATCATCGGCGGTACGTCCGCGCGGCGAATGGATGAAGGGTACGCCGAGCATGCCTGCCCATCGTCGGACGCCGCCGTCTTCGTGATTTGACACAACTCCGACGAATTCCGCAGCGAGAGCGCCTTTTTCTCTGGCCTCAACCAGCTTTCGGAAGCCTGAGCCTCCGCCAGTTTTTGTTCCTGAAGCGAATACAATCAGTTTTGGAAGGACTAATGACATAATGTGAGGTGTAACCTCGCTTACACTACCTCTTTAGAGATAAAAGGCAAACCGAAGGGCTTTTGCTATACTCTCCCTATGAAATCGATCAAGGGAATTCAGCAGAAAAACGCCTTCGGCCTAGCCGCCAAGGACTATCAGAAATACCGACGAAGCTACGGCGCGGAGCTCTATATGCTTCTCTTTTCGCTGATCGAGGGTCAGAAAGCGGGAGAAAAGACCGCCATACTCGATATCGGCTGCGGAACAGGCAAGTCTACGGAGCCAATATTCGCGAGCGCGGATGGACGCGATTTAGCAGTGCTCGGCATTGATCCCGACGAGGCGATGCTCAACGAGGCGCGCCTCTCGGCAAAGAAGAAAAAGCTGCCGATCGTGTATATGCAGGGCACTGCGGAGAAGCTTCCTTTCGAAAAGGAAAGCTTCGACGCCGCTATCTCGGGCGCAGCTTTCCATTGGTTCGGGAACAAGCGGTCTTTGGCCAAGATCCTTAACATTCTCAAGCCGGGCGGTGTCTTGTTCGTGTTCTGGGTGCAGTATGCCGAATCTGCGACAAGCAAGCCGACTATCGGCGAGGAGATCTACGAGAGATACGATTGGAAAGGCATTCCAAAGAAATTCCGAGGCCAGGATTATGTCTGCGGCCTCCTGAATGAATCAGGCTTCAAGAATGTTGAGAAAAAGACGATCCTGTTCAAGGAAAGAGCGACTGTCGCAGAGTCGGTAGGTTTGCTCAAGACAAACTCATCATATTTGCTGCTTTCGGAGAAAGATAAGAAGGATTTTGTGAGGGATATGACAAAGGCGTACAAGGATGCTCTTGGGAAAGCAGGCTACGAGGAGAGCGACATGGAGCTGAGGGTTTGCTACGGATTCAAATAAAATGAAACTCCTTTCTTCCGGTTATCAATACGATGTATATGATCTGGGCAACGGCCTCGTGCTAAAGCAGACGGTATCTTTCTTTTTCCGTCTCAAGAAGATGTTTCTCGTATTTCGCGCTGATGGCTTTGGCGTAATCGAGTCGCTTGTGAAGGCAATAAGGTCAAACAAGGCGAGCGTCGAGACTACGCGGAGGATCGGGGCTATGCTTACGCCGGAATTGGGCGCTTTGCTGGCGAATCCGCGGTTCAAGGACCGAATGAGCTATGAGCAGGATAAGATAACTATGGTAGAGGACTATATTCCTGCTCATGCCATCGATGAGAATAAGTCGATGATCGATTCGTATATAAAGCTCCGTCTGGAATTGTGGAGGCACGGGATTCACGACTACGTCTTCAAGTTCAAGGGCAATCACGGGGTTGATGCGCAAGGCAGGGTCGTGCTCGTCGATTTCAATGAGCTGTATTTCACCATGGAGGAGGCGCTTCAGAGCATTCAGGGAAAGAAATGGCTCTCATTGCCGCAGTACAGGAAATGGGAAGAAGGCGAGCTGAAATCCTACTACACAAAAGCAATGGAGGAGGCGATGACTGAAGAGAATTTGAATAAGAATTGGAGATAATAAAGAGGGCCGCCCGAAGGGCGGCCCTCTTTTTAACTGTTTTCTGTTTATTTGCCAATCAGCTCCTCATCTACGACCGATGCCTGATGGACATCAAATGTGAGTCGGTAGTCTGCCTGGGCGATTGCTGTAGTCGATGCCTTTGCCGGCGTCACTGAAGTGAGCCCGACAGCGAACGTGTCGACGGTAGTCTTCTGGCCGAGGGTGACCATGTTTGTCGAGATCGCGCCGTTTGAGAGCTCTGACTTCACGCTGACCTTTACGGTTCCTGCCCATACGCACTGTACGTCCGCGGCGCAGCGGCTGTCCTCCTCAACCTTGATAGGGGTGATGGTGATGCCTCGGAAGGTGGCTGACTCGCCGATCTTGAGCGTGATCGAGCCGTATGGCTGGATGACCGCAGCCGAAGTTCCGGTCGACGTGCTGGTGTTGGTCTCGTTATTGATAACATCCGTATCTGGGGTCCGGTTGAAGAACCAGATTCCGAGAGCCAAAAGCACGATGATAATGCCTCCTATCCAATAATATGCTGCGTTGCCGTTTGGGCGTCGTTCCATTGTGTTATCCATGCTATTAATACGTATGAGAAAGGGGATTTCTTACAAAAATGAAAAACAGCGCTCAGAGGAGCGCCGTTTTCCATCACTATGAGAAGGACACATAGGTATTACGCCGACCCAAACTACTTTCTTTCAGGTTTAACTTTAGGTAACGCACTTGGATTAATGTCAATAAAATATCCGTAGAAATTTGAATTTTCGGCCCATTCTGCTAGGATTATCGGGCGCGGTGATATATGTCGGCGTAGCTCAGGTAGTTAGAGCACGGGACTCATAAGCCCGGGGTCGAAGGTGCAAGTCCTTCCGCCGACACCCATTGGACGGCCCAAATGGGCCAAAAGCAAAAGGAGTCGCAATACTGCGACTCCTTTTGTCTTATGCGCGAGTGATGGGACTCGAACCCACGGCCTCTTCCGTGACAGGGAAGCGCTCTAACCAGCTGAGCTACACCCGCATGTGGGACTATTTAAGCATACCTTCGCCAAAAAATCGAGTAGGGCGCCTCTTTGGAGCCACCCCCGAGGATCGAACTCGGGACCTCTACTTTACGAAAGTATTGCTCTACCAACTGAGCTAGGGTGGCGCGGCTTTTCCGCGACTTTCAACTGCTGCCTGAGCCAACGATCGGGATTGAACCGATGACCTCGTCATTACCAATGACGTGCTCTACCAACTGAGCTACGTTGGCTTACAAAAAACATCTGACCTTTTGAAACTTCAAAAAGACAAAGCCTACTATAGATTATTTTGAGCGGTTTTGCAAAACATGTATACTCAACTTATGAATGCCAACCGCGCACGAATAGACGAGATCGAGGCCCTGATGGCCGACGCAGCCTTTTGGGAGAACAAGGACAAGGCGCAGGCAATCCTCAAGGAGCTCAACACTCTCAAGTCCGAAATTGCCGAGGCGGACAAGTACGAGCGAGGGAATGCCGTCATAACCATCTATTCCGGCGCGGGCGGCGACGACGCCGAGGATTTCACCCGCATGCTCATGGAAATGTACATGAAGTACGCCGCCCGCCAGGGCTGGTCGGTATATTTCTTGCACCAGCATGCGACGGAGCGCGGCGGCTACCGCAATGTCGCATTCGAAGTGCAGGGCAAGGGCGCTTATGGGACTCTCAAAAACGAGTCGGGCGTCCATCGCCTCGTCCGCATTTCGCCGACTTCCGCCAAAAAGCAACGCCAGACCTCGTTCAGCCTCGTCGAGGTCATTCCTAAATTCGAAAAGGCGGAATTGTTCGTCATCAATCCCGATGATATCCGCCTTGAATTTGCCCGATCGTCAGGTCCCGGCGGCCAGAACGTGAACAAGAGGGAGACAGCCGTCCGCGTCGTGCACATACCGACAAAGATCGCCGTGCACGTGGATTCGGAGCGATCGCAGGCAGACAACCGCTCCCGCGCCATGGATATGCTCCAGGCAAAGCTCTACAAGAAACACGAGGAAGACCGCAAGGCCAAGGAGCGCGGCATGTCTATCGCAAAGCACACCGATATCGAATGGGGCAGCCAGATCAGGTCCTATGTCATCCATCCATACAAGATGGTTAAAGACCACCGCACCGAAGTTGAGACAGCCAATACTGACGCCGTATTCGAGGGCGATTTGGACAAGTTTATCGAGGCAGAGAAGGGGCTCTAATTTGACTATTCCTAATAGCGGGTAATATGGGGGGTGTTCCAGCTGATCTTTGAACCCTTAATGTTTTTCCTATGATTAAACCGCCCGCGTTTGCGTTTTCAATGTTCAGCCCTCGTCTGCAGGTGAATTTTTGGAGACGGCTCTACGACAAGTACGGCCTTACCAGCTCCTTGCCCGATGGCTTGGAGGAAGAGGTGAGGCAGCTTTCAGGTCCCAGTAATGAGTGGCTCATCGCCGAGCCTGTCGGACTCCATCTCGGGATCGTCTGGCGCATATGCGCCGATACCTTCCCTTGTTGGGATCCTGAGCGGAATCTGCTCGCAGAGATCTCCGAGATTGAGCGCCGCGACGTTTCCGAGCTCCAGTTCGAGCTCTATCCGCAAGGCACCGAGCATTCCGACGCCATGACGCTCCGGAGAAGGCTTCTGCTGGCCATCATCCAGTTTGAGCTGAGCGGCAGAAAGCTCTGGGTTCCGACGGAGTGGCTCGCCTGCCGGGGCTCGAGAATGGTAAACGGCGATGTTCCGGGCATTCGGCTGTTTCAAGGTAAGCTTTGCGCTGAATGGGTGTACCGCAGGGTGCCGCAGCTCACCGCCTCTTCGTAATCGAAGGGCGGTTTTTTATGTCTGTATATGTGGTAAAATAAATAACCTATGATCTATTTCGACAAAGTTTCCAAAGTCTACGCAGACGACTCGGCCGCTCTCGAAGAGGTTACTTTCACCATACATCCAAAGGAGTTCGTTTCTATTGTCGGCCATTCAGGCGCGGGCAAGACAACCCTTATCAAGATGATCCTCGCCGAGGACAAGCCTTCCCGCGGGGCGGTTATGTTCGAGACGGTAAATGTCCACAAGCTCAAGCGAAAGCACATGCCCGAGTACCGCCGAAAGTTCGGTACCGTATTCCAGGACTTCAGGCTCATCCCTAACAAGACCGTGTTCGAGAATATCGCTTTTGCCATGGAGGCCGCGGGCCGCACCGACGAGGAGATCGCGTCAGACGTTCCCCACGTCCTCGATCTCGTAGACTTGAGCAAGAAGATCTGGAGCTTCCCGAACGAGCTTTCCGGCGGAGAGAAGCAACGCGTGGCCATCGCCCGTGCCATCGTGAACCAGCCTGACGTGATCATCGCCGACGAGCCGACGGGAAACCTCGATCCCGTAAACACCTACGAAATCGTCCAGATCCTCAAAAAGATCAACGACCTCGGCACGACCGTTATCCTGACGACGCACAACAAGGGCGTTATCGAGTCTATCGGCAAGCGCGTCATTACCATGGAGAGGGGCCGCGTCGTCCGCGACGACAAGGACGGCAAATACGCCATCTAATTGCTATACTAATCGTACAAACCTATGTTTTGGATCAACACAAGGCGCATCATAAAATCCGGCTTCGTCTCGTTCTGGCGAAACGGCTTTGTGTCGCTCTCATCGGTTCTCATCATTACGCTCACTCTCTTTTCTCTCGGAGGCATCGTCTTTTCGGGAGCTTTGCTCAATTCGTCCCTCGAGGAGGTAAAGTCAAAAGTGGACGTAAACGTATATTTCGTGCCGACGGCTAAGGAGGACGACATCCTCGGCCTCAAGAACAAGATCGAGAGCCTGCCGGAGGTCGCGACCGTCGAATACATCTCGCGCGAGCAGGCTTTGGCGAACTTCAAGGAGCGCCACGTAAACGACGAGATCACCCTTCAGGCCCTCGACGAGCTCGGTGAGAATCCATTGGGCGCGATCCTCAATATCAGCGCAAAGGAAACTTCGCAGTACGAGGGCATCGCCAAGTTCCTCGATTCAGAGGCGGGGGATACCAACTCTTTCATAGACAAGATCAATTACTACCAGAACAAGCAGGCGATCGACACCCTTACCCGCATGATCAACGGCGGAACAACCATCGCTTTCGGTATTACCCTCGTTCTCGTCATCATCTCTATCCTTATCGCCCTCAATACTATCCGACTAGCTATCTACATCGCCCGAGAGGAGATCTCGGTCATGCGACTGGTGGGAGCGTCTAACCGATTCATCCGCGGCCCGTTCATTATCGCCGGCATCATGTACGGTGTCGTATCGGCCTTCATTACGCTCGTCCTTCTGTATCCGGCAGCATACTGGGTCGGATCGATTACCGAGACATTCTTCAGCGGATTCAGCGTCTTCTCGTACTATCTCTCTAACTTCTTCCAGATCTTCGTCCTTCTCATGGGCGTAGGCATCCTTCTCGGCGCGATCTCAAGCTACCTCGCGGTTCGCAAATATCTCCGCGTCTAGTCAAATCCCTTGAAAGCGGCAATACTCATCGTCATAGGGCTCGTCATCGCATTTTACGCGAAGACTGAGCTCTTTGACCGTTCGTATCTGAATACGCCTCACGGGTCTTTTTTCAAGGATAATCGCAGCGCCGAAATCCTGTTCGTCGGCGATATGATGTTCGATCGCACGATCAGGACAAAAGCCGAGGCGACGACTACGGGCTACGCTCTGCCTTTCTCGTGCGCCAAGGAATATTTGAGCGGCTTCGACTCTGTCGTCGGCAACCTCGAGGGTCCTATAACCGACTATCCTTCGACGAGCGCGGGGACGCTGCCGGGCGAGCCGGGGAATACTTCGTTTACGTTCGACCCGGCTACGGCTCGCGCCCTGTATGAAAGCAATATTCGCTTGCTCAATTTGGGCAATAATCACAGCTCGGACAAAGGCCCGTATGGCGCCGATGTCACGCAGGAGTACCTTTTGGCGGCCGGCGTGGGTTATTTCGGGTCTCCGAGAGGGAATATTTCCACGACAACCAGGATCGGCGGCTTTGACGTCGCGTTCGTGAATTTCAATCAGTTCCTCGGCTTGAATGATCCGTCAAAGACCATTTCCGCAATCCAGGGCGCTCGAGAATCTTCAGATTTCGTTTTTGTGTACACCCACTGGGGCGAGGAGTACGTGCCGGCGAACGATTTTCAGAAGGAAACTGCCCGCGCATTCATCGATGCCGGCGCCGACATGGTCATCGGCTCGCATCCGCATGTCATTCAGGAATCCGAAGTCTATAACGGCAAGCATATCTTCTATTCTCTCGGCAATTTTATCTTTGATCAGTACTGGAACAGGGATGTGAGCACGGGTCTGGGCGTAGAAGTCTTCCTTTCGCCGGAAGGAATTTCCATAAAGGAACAGCGATTCGAATCAAAGAGGAATGGCACGACTTGCCTCGTCGTGTAGTACAATCGGAGGCATGGAGAAAACCGACTCCGATCTAGTCATAGCCCACAAGAAGGGGGACGAACAGGCATTCGCCGAGCTTGCCTCGCGCTATATGCGCCGCGTATACGGCTTTGCGTATAGGTTGGTGGGCGATGACAGTCTGGCCGAGGACGCTACGTCCGAGACGTTCATAAAGGCGTGGAGGCATATCGATTCGTTCGACGAGTCAAAGAGCTTTGCGGCGTGGGTTTTCGCTATCGCGCGCAATGCGACGTTCGATATCCTGCGCAAGAGGAAGGATGTCGCTTTCTCGCGCTTTGCCGATCGGGATGCCGAGGACGATATGGGTGATTCCGTCGTCGACGAGGCGGACCTGCCGGATATCAATTTCGATAGGGGGATATCGCGCGATATCCTCGAGAAATCGCTCGCGCAGCTGTCCCCGGTCCGGCGATCCATAGTGCTTTTGCACGATACGGATGACCTGACGTTCGAAGAGATAGCTAAGGTCATGGATATGCCCATGAATACGGCCAAAAGCCACTACAGAAGGGCTTTAAAGGCCCTCAGGGCGATGCTCGAGGGCAAAGACGTGTAGGTGCACCAAAAAGCTTTATCAAACGTATATAACATCATGGGAACTAACAAACCATACAAGCAGCTTGGAGAGAGGGAGATGTCGCTCGCCGCCGAGGCGCGCTTTAAAGCACGGCTCGCTGCCGGTCAGCGACAGGCTTTCCGCATGGCTCGGATTCGCTGCGGCGTATACGCCCTGGCGTCCCTCGTCGCGTGCGTGGGATCCGCCATCTCGATCTCTTCTGCCTTGTCTGAATCCGGCGCGTACGAATTCATCGCTCTCGCTTTCCAGGATGCGGCGGCGCTCGCGTACTCGAAGGAACTGTTCCTGTCCGTCGCCGGATCTTTGCCCGTGCTCGGAGTGGCTTCGCTTGTCGGCGCCGCCGCATTCTCGGCTATCACGCTCCCGCGATTCGTCCGCATGTCGCCGTCAGCATTATCTGCATAAAAAACTATGGAAAATATCAAAAAGGCTTTTTGGGATACGCAGAAGAGCCGCACGATTACCATCGTCGTGCTCTCGTTTATCGCCGCTCTGGTCATTCTCAAGATCGGCATGTTCATCGGCTATCACAAGGCCCTTTTCGCATACCGCTCTGACGAGCGCCATTTCATCATGATGAAGGGAGGCGAGGGAATGGGTGCGGGCATGCGCATCCCGTCTCCGCGCATCGTGCGCGAGGAGTTTCCGACGGGCTACGGCGCGACCGGCAGGGTCATGTCCGTCTCTCTGCCTTCATTCATCATCGCGAGTCCTGACAATACCGAGCGCACCATTACCGTGAACGGCGACACTATGATCCGGCGATTCAAGAGCACCGTTCCAGCAACGGACATCAAGACCGACGACTTTACCGTAATCCTCGGCGAGCCTGACGAGTCGGGAACTATCCGCGCGAAATTCATCCGCCTCACGGACGAGAATGCGGTATTTACTATCTCTACAACCTCAAAGCGATAATATGAAAATTTTCTCACGCGCAAAAAAGTTCGCCGTATCGCACAAGATACTTTCAGCGATAATCATCGTCGTCCTCGCGGGTGCAGGTTATGGCATATACAGGAATTCGAGTGGATCCGAGGCGCAGACTCGCTATGTCTTGGGCAAGGTCTCGAACGGCACGCTCGTAAGCTCGGTTACCGGTACCGGTCAGGTCGCTGCTTCGGAGCAGACGAATATCACGCCTAACGTTTCCGGCGACGAGATTACCTCGATACTGGTAAAGGCCGGCGACGAGGTCGTAAAGGGGCAGGCGATCGCCTATATCGACAGCACGGCCGCTACAAAGGCAGTGTCGAACGCGCAGCTCAGCTATGAGAGCGCCGTCCTCGAATACGAGAAGGCGGAAAAGGAGAATAGGGCGCAGCAGTCCGACTCGTCCACTTCCGACATCAAGAAGGCGTACGAGACAGGCTACAACACCCTGGCGAACGCTTTTATCGACCTGCCTGCGATATTCATGGGCGTAAACGACATTTACTATACTCCGGCGCACTCTCCGTACTTCAGCGACAATAACCTCAACATCCGCGCCGGCCAGATCGCCGTCAATTACAAGCTTCAGGCGGGCGTGACCTTCGATCAGGCAAAGAGGGACTACGAGAAGGCGTTCGTCGAGTACAAGGCCCTTTCGCCGAATTCTTCTCCCGAAAAGATCTCTTCGCTTCTTGAATCGACCCAGTCTATTTTGAAGCAGCTTCTTTCATCGCTTTCGGGAACGTACAGCACTATCGAATACGTGAATGACAAATACACTTCGGCGGCGCCTTCAGAGATGGCGAGCGACAAGTCCCAGCTTTCCGGCTATATCAGCAAGGTGAACAGCAACTCATCGAGCGTGCAGAACGCAATTACCGGGATCGAGAACGCCCAGGACAGCTCGACTACGTCTGACCTTGGCATGCGATCGGCCGACCTTGCGAAGAGCAAGGCGGCGGACGCATTGAGCGATGCAAAGACCGCGCTCGCGGATCATGTCGTGCGTGCGCCGTACAGTGGCCTCATCGCGAAAGTCTCGGGCAAGGTCGGAGACAAGGCCTCCGCTGGCACCGCTATCGCTACTATCATTTCTAAGGACATGCTCGTATCGATCACCCTCAACGAGATCGATGCGGCAAAGGTAAAGAACGGCGACAAGGTAACTCTCAAATTCGACGCGCTCGACGATCTGACCCTGCAGGGGCATGTATCGAATGTTGATCTCGTGGGAACGGTATCGCAGGGCGTCGTCTCGTACTCGGTCGAGATCGCTTTCGATCAGAACGATGCGCGGGTAAAGCCGGGCATGACGGTAAATGCCGAGATGGTTTCCTCGTCGAAATCTAACGTGCTCCTTGTTCCTTCATCTGCCGTAAAGACCACGGGAGGCAAGTCCTACGTACAGGTAATGTCGGGCGGAAATCCGGTCGACAAGGAGGTGACGATTGGCTCGTCTGACGACTTCTCGGTCGAGATCCTCTCCGGCCTTGCCGAGGGCGATCAGATTATCGCTCGAACCATCACGACTACTGCGACGGCAGCCCAGTCTTCGAGCCTTCTTAACGGCCTCACGAATCGGAATCGCAATGGAGCAAATTCGGGCACTCGCGTCATGACAGGCAATGCCACGTTCAGCGCTCCGGCGGGCGCGACCTCGGGCGGCAGTTTCCAGCAGGTCCAGGTAATCACTCGCTAGCATGATAGAGATAAAGAACGTCACAAAAACGTACTCGCCAGGAACGGACGTTGCCTTTCAGGCTTTGAAGGGAGTGAGCTTTACGATCAAGGACGGCGAGTTCGTGGCTATCATGGGCCCCTCTGGATCGGGAAAGTCCACGCTCATGCATATCCTGGGCGCCCTCGATACGCCGACATCGGGCGAGTATTTCCTCGACGACAAGGACGTTTCGGAGCTCTCCGACGACGAGCTCGCCGATATCCGCAAGGACAAGATCGGCTTCGTATTCCAGTCCTTCAACCTCTTGCCTCGAACGACCGTGCTGCGCAACGTATCGCTGCCTCTCGTATATGCGGGCGTAGCGACCGGCATCCGCGACGAGAAGGCGAACAAGGCATTGGCCGCTGCCGGCCTCGATGCGCGCCTTTATCAGAACAAGTCCAACCAGCTGTCCGGAGGCCAGATCCAGCGCGTGGCCATCGCCCGCGCGCTCGTGAACGATCCGACGCTTATCCTTGCAGACGAGCCGACGGGAAATCTCGATTCAAAGACGGGCGAGATCGTTCTGGGCACGTTCCAGAAGCTCAACAAGGAGCAGGGCAGGACGATCGTGCTCATCACCCACGAGCAGGACGTGGCAGAGCATGCCGACCGCATCATATTCATCAAGGACGGTGCCATTCAGAGCGATACCAAGACGCATGCGAAGCGCCATATCCATCTTCCGGCATAATTTCTTATCATCATGACTATCAAAGACCTTTTTGAAGAGACGCATACGGCGCTGTCGGCCAACAAGATTCGCACGGGCCTGACCATGCTCGGCATCATCATTGGTATCGGGTCGGTTATCGCCATGGTTGCGATCGGAGCGGGCGCACAGAACAGCATTCAAGCGAGCATTCAGTCTATCGGCGCAAACCTCGTCATGGTGGTGCCAGGAGCTACGCGAACTCAGGGCTATCAGGTGAACTTTGCCCGCGGCAGCGGACGGACCGTCACGCAGGGCGACGCCGAAGCCGTCTCGTCACTCGCTCTTGCTAAAGCCGTTGCCCCCGAGATCACTGGGCGCTATCAGGTGACTGCCAAGGGAACCAATACCAACACTTCGGTTGTCGGAACTAATTCTTCGTATCCAGGGGTACGCAATGTCTCTGTGGCCGAAGGAAATTTCATAACTGATCAGCAGGTCGCTAACTCGTCGAAAGTCGCCGTAGTCGGCCCTACCGTTCGCGACGACTTGTTCGGCGAGGGCGTAGACCCAGTGGGCAAGACCCTGCGCATTAAGGGCATCGAGTTTACCGTTATCGGCATGACCGCATCAAAGGGAGGCACCGGATTCGGCAGCCAGGACGATATGATATTCATTCCGCTCACTTCTGCGGCGCGATTTCTTGCTGGCAACAGCTACCTGACGACGCTTTCCGTGCAAGCGGCAGATGCCGATACTATGGCAGACCTTCAAGCCGATATCACGGCGCTTCTTTTGGAGAGGCACAAGATTGCTGATCCGGCAGCCGCCGATTTCACCGTCATAAACCAGTCAGATATCGTGGCGACCGCGTCATCTGTCACGGGAACGTTCACGGCGCTCCTTGCCGCGGTCGCCGGCATATCGCTCGTCGTCGGAGGCATCGGCATCATGAACATGATGCTTACTACGGTTACGGAGCGAACGCGCGAGATCGGCCTGCGCAAAGCCATCGGCGCGAAGCGCAACGACATAAACATGCAGTTTCTGGCAGAGGCTATCGTCCTCACGTTTATCGGAGGCATGGCGGGAGTGGCTCTCGGCTGGGGAATATCTACGGTACTGTCTTTGACCGGACTGTTGCCGGCAGAGGTATCGCTTTCCTCAGTGTTGCTTGCCTTCGGGGTCTCGGCGCTTATCGGGATCGTGTTCGGATACTATCCTGCGCGAAAGGCGGCCCAGATGAATCCTATCGAAGCCCTTAGGTACGAGTAAACAGGCCTCTCGCTTGTCCTTTCTTGGAACACAAAACCACCTCCTGCGGGTGGTTTTGTTCTGTCCTCGGCGCTCAGGCGTCAAAGGGAGCCTTGACGCCTCCAAGCTTCGCGCCTGCGGAGTCCAAGAAAGGACAAGCGAGAGGTTATTCACTGCGCACTATCGCCTTCAGAAAGTCTGAGAGAGGCATGGCGGCGCCTGCTGCATTGTGATGGCCGCCTCCGCCTAGCGCTACGGCGAGATCAGCGGCGGAAGGAGAGTGCCTGTCGAGGCAGCGGAAGCTGATCTTTACCTTTTCGCCGTCGATCGTAAAGAGGCCGACGGTCTTATCGACTTTGTTCGTAAGGATGTTTCCGCAGTCTGACTTGTATGAGGTGATGTTGTAGAAAGGCACGGTATGAGGGCCTACCTTCACCATGATCGCCTCGGTGCCGTCGGTCATATCATCGATCATGATTCGCGAATATTTGGATATGGTTGCACCATCGCGCTTTATGGCGTCGAGGGACGCGTCAAAGAGCTTGGCCACCTCCTCCGGCTTGTCCCTGAGCGTGAATATGAAATTGTTTACCGCCTGCGTATCCGCGCCGTACTTGTTTCTCCAAATATCCTGATCCTCGACGAGCCTTACGAGCTCCGGTATTTCCTGATTGGGAAAGAGAGTGATCCAGGCGAGGGCCGATCCCGAATGGTCGTTGTCGAATGCGAACGTGAATGCAGGATTCGATGCCGCGAGGGCTGTATATTCGTCCTTCACGCTCGCGTGGTGGTCGATCGAAGTGACCGCGAAACCCTTTGCAAGGAATTCCTTTACTCCGATAACGCAGTCGACGGTAAGGATGCGATCTCCAGGCTTTGCCTGCGCGATTATTTGGTCGATCTCGGCCTGCTCGTAATCATGATCAAGGGGGAATACGAGAGCGTCAGGATATTTCTTGAGGACGACTGCGGCGGCTGTCGTGCCGTCATTGCAGTCCTGGTGGTATATGGTGATTGTTTTCATAGGCACAGTATATATTACTCGCCGCAGAGCGCGTTATCGCGGTCGATACCGTAGGATCCGCTCTTGCCCGTTGAATCTACGCAGTGATGCGGCGCGGCATCGGGACCGTCCTTCTTGTCTGGATTGAGGGCGCTAAAGAGCATCCACGTGCTGGTCGATGTCAGGCAGGATATGCCAGCCTCGTCCTGGGTCTGTGCGTATTCACGAGGCTCTTCCCGCAGGATGCGGTTTTCGATAATGCGGTTTGAGATGTCGCTCAGGGCAGGATTGCCGTCTGTATTGATGAATCCGCCGCGGCAAAGGTCGGATGGCGCTATTGCTGGGTTGTTCTTCGCGTACGATGCGAAATCCCGCATCGCCGACTTGATGCTCTGGTTCTCCGTATGCACGAGTAGCGCGCCCGTGACGAGCACGAATGCCAGGAGGACGATCGACACGAGGGCTGTGGTTTTCTTGCTTGGTTTGTTCATATATTCAGTATGCCATATCGGGGCAGGATAAAACAAAAGCCGCGGATTCGGGTTAAGAATGCGCGGCTCCTGCGTTGCGAGGGAAGACTATTTCTTCCTCTTTGCCCTGTGGGCTGCGAGGCGTGCGTGCTTTACAGCAAGTCGCTTTGCAGTCTTTCGGGATCGGCTAGCTCGCGGTCGTGAATTTGCTCGTTTTGCCATACTTCCACTATACACCACATCGCTTCTAACTCAAACATTCCGGCGCTATACTGTACCTATTAGCAGGAAATTTTAATCTTATGGCAGTAACTATTAATCTGTGGGCGATATTGGTCAGCGTGGTAGCGTCGGTCGTTCTCGGCTTTATCTGGTACGGTCCGCTCTTCGGCAAGAAGTGGATGGAATTGAACGGTATGAAGATGCCTGACCCGAAGCCTGGCTTCTCGGTCATGGTCAAGCCGATCATCATCTCGCTTATCGGCGCCTTCTTTGCGAGCTTCGTTTTGGCTCGTCTGATCGCGGTCGGCTCCGCTTATCTCGGATTTAGCGGCATCTCGAACGGCCTCGCTACGGCTCTCATGGTCTGGGTGGGATTCGTCGTCCCGGTCCTCTTCAATTTCGCCGGCTGGGAAGGAAAGTCGTGGAAGCTTTTCTTCATCAATGGAGGATACTGGCTCGCATATCTCCTTATCGCGGGTGCGGTCATCGCGGCTTGGGTGTAAATGAAAAGGCGCTCCGCAAGGAGCGCCTTTTGCTTGCCCGAATTTAGGCGAGGAAGGCGAACCACGAGAGGTATCCGCCAATCACGAGGGCTGCAACGCCTACGAAAGGAATCCACTTCGGGCTAGCGGCTGCCCAGTTGCCCCAGCGGTCCGCAAAGCCGGGAACGATGAGGAAGATGAATCCCTTTACCGCGAGCGCCCAACCAAAGAGGCTAACGAGGCCCTGATTGAACGTGCCCCAGATATTGTGCAGGTTCACGTGCATGATGCCGAGAGCGATAGCCATGATGCCGAAGGTAAGTACCGCGAGCATCTCTTTCTCGAGGTCGCGATAGAGCCTGACGTAATACTTTCGGCTGGCGAATATGCCGAGGCCGACAGCGATCATGATCGGTCCCCAGATCTGCGCTAGAAATACGGTTGAATCCATATATTTAAATTAAGTACTAACAGTATTATTTTATCACGCATCCGCTAAATCAGGCTCCGTACTTTTTGCTCCAAATCTTTCTCGTCTTTGAATATAAACGATTTTATGCCGACAGATTCAGCAGCCTTCACATTCTTTTCCTGATCGTCGAAATAGACCGCGTTCTCGGGAGCGACGCCGTGCTCCGACAGTATCGATGTCCACGCCTTCGTGTCTGGCTTCACGAATCCGGTCTTCCATGAGAAGTAGATATGGTCGACTGTCTCGTGCGTCCACGGGTACTGATCGTAATATTCTGCTCGCTCCTTGAAATTGTTTGAGAGTATGAATACTTTGATTCCTTTCGACCTGAGCTCCTTGGCGAATGCGACCATGGTCTCGGAGACTTTCTCCGCGCCGAACCAATATGCCCAGAATTCTTTTTCCGTAAGATTCACGTTCCATTCCTTGAGGGCGGGCTCCCAATAGCTGAACGTGCTATTCGCGCCGGGTTTTCGCGCGGTATCCATGATGGCTGACAGTTTTGGCAGGAAGGTGGCTATTGGTACTCCGAAATCCTTCTCGAATCGCTCGCTGAGCTTTGGCGCCTGGAGGAATATGCCGTTAAGGTCGAATATTACAGCTTTGAGCATGGTTTTTATTTAGCGATGATAAGGTGAAGGTGGAAATGGCCGGGAATGGATTTCTGAAGGGGAGTTGCCTCGATAATGTAGTTGTATCCAGGATTTATGAAATTAGTCTTTATGCTTTCGAATTCCTTGAGTTCCGCTTCGGTGAGCTCCGCCTCGACGACATGACGAAGGGGTACGACCATGTGATGGGTCGTCGCGATGATATCGTAGGGGAACTTGTTGTCTATGATTTTCCAGTGCGAGTAAGCCTTCAGCGGCTCCCTTGAGCACAGAGGGCACGATCCATCGGAAGGGTTTGCCTTCTGGTACTCTTTGTATTTGTTTACCATCATCTCGGTGCGTAGTGATCCCATATGGATAGTGTATTAGATCTTATTTCCAATAAACCTGATCAAGCCCGATATGCCTTTTGCACGATCTTTGTACGTCTCTCCTTTGTTGTCGATGATTGCTGGCTTGAATGCCTTTGTGAAAGGAGTGAGCGCGTCCACAGAGAAGAATCGCTTTCTTACGCCTTGTATGAGGAAGTAGCTTTCCTCGATTTTCTCGCCGGTGCCGTATTCGGGATCGTCTACGGAATTGAAGAGGGCGGCAAGCACGCCTTTCGGCTTCAAGACGCGGGCGATCTCAGAAAAGATTTTGTGTGTGGTTTCAGTATCGAAATAGTGCAGGGAAAGGTGGGCGTACACGACATCGAATTCGCCATCCTTGAAGGGGAATGCAGTTGAGGCATCCAAGACCGCCGTCTTTATTTTAAAATCTTTGGCCTCATTGGCGATTTTTTCTTTCGCAGCAACCAATGCATCGACAGAGCGGTCGGTCAGGGTTACGTCGAATCCTTTTTGGGCAAAGAATATTGAGTCTTGGCCAAGGCCTCCACCGATTTCGAGAATCCTCGCGCCTTTAGGGAAGTGTTGGATCGCCTCTTCGGCGAATATGGACGGCTTATTCACCCAATCTTGCTTTGAATAGTGGGCGTGAATGCTCTGCCATGCTTTCTTGTCTTCTGACATGATTGTTATTCGATTACTTCAATAGGGTACACGTCGGTTGCCGGTTCCTCGTACGGATGATTGTCGCGGACGGCCTTGAGTACCGCAGCGAGTCTGTCCGCCTCGCAGACCGTCTCGATCCTGTCTTCGGCGATTTCCTCAAGCTTTCCGACGGTGCCGATCGCTGGATTCGCGCCTTCCATGGGTAGAGATCGACCGACGCCTTTTATGGTAAAGGTGCAGTGCGAATATTTGCCGATGATGCCTGCGCCGGCATTGCCCATGGCTGTGCGGAGCTTGTCAGCGTCCTTTTCCGGAACGTATACCACTATCTTGTAGCGCTTTTTGGGTGTCATATACCGAGTATACACCAAATACAAGGCCGCCCAACCCTAAGGGTTGGGCGGCCTTCCGTCCGCTAAATTCTAGTATCCTGCGCGCTGCGCGAGGCCCAGAGCGTACTCTGGCCACCATTCGCCGGCGTTAGGGCCGCCGTTGCAGTTTCCGTCCGATTCGCCCGGCTTCTTTGCCCAGAGATAGGCATCAATAAGCGAATTTCCGGTCGAGAGGGTAGGAGCCTGGCCGAGGGACCGGCCGCTCGGGTTACACCATTCGCCGTTCGATCCAGATCCATTGCGGGATGTGTCGATGACGAAATGCTTGTTGCCGATGAGCTTCGATACCGCGGTTCCGTAGGTCGTATTCTCTCCCGTGCTCACGTAGTTCGATACGTTGAGGGAGAATCCTGCGGCCTTTGATACGCCTGCCTTTGAAAGGCGGGAAGCCATATCCGAAGCATTGACCCATCCTGAGTGTCCGGCGTCGATGTATACCTTTGTGCCGCTATTGGCAGAGAGGATTTCGACAGCCTGCGAGATCATCGAGTATCGATCTGTCTTCTGCGAGTCAGAAAGGCAGTCGGTAAGGGCGATCGCGTCCGGCTCGAGGATGACGATAGCGTCTCCGCTGCCGATGCCCGCCGCAATCTTCTTGATCCAGGCGACGTACGCGTTCTTGTCTGAGAGGCCTCCTGCCGAATACTGCCCGCAGTCTCGGCCTGGGATGTTGTAGGCGACGAATACCGCCGAGGCATTCTGTTTCTTTGCTGCCGCTACGGCATTCTGGACGTCAGATTGCACGTCCGCATTCCAGTTTCCGAGCCAGATGCCCGAAGACTGCGATCCGATCTTCTCCATGACTGCCGCATCCGCCGGCCGCGAGCTCTTCCAGGCCTTGGCCTGAGCGAGGGCGGGGTTATTAGGATCTACGTACAGCTTTGAGGTGAGGCTCGAAATCACGTTCGTCACAGTCTCAACGACGTTCGTAACCGGATTGGTTGCGGGAGCGGTTGCTGCTGCGGTGACACCGCTTGCGGGCGCTGCCGCATTGGCATATACCGGCACATCCGTCTTTGCGATCGTGTTGCCGCTATTGTCCTTTGCGATGAAGTTTAGGACATAGGCATTCGATCCTTTCCATGTCCAGTAAGTGAAGTCGATTTCGGACTGGTCGCCGATCTGATTGAGCGATCCTCCGTCTACAGACCAGTACATCTTGTAGGACGACGATGCCTTGTTGGGCACTGACGCCGATATCTTTACCTTGCCGTATACCGAAGTATTGGCTTTAGGCGATGCTACCTGTACTTCGAGCGTCGCAGTTTCTGCAGCCGGCGTTGGAGCCGGGGCAGGAGCGGTAGCGTTCGAAGGGGTCTGCGCTACGGGAGCGCTGATCGTTCCCGTAATTTCCGATCCATTGCTTGGAGCAGGAGCCGGGGCGGGAGTCGGGGCTACTACGATTGGGGCTGGCGTCGGGGCTGAAACTGACTGGCCTGCGTTCTTGATCGTCACGCTCGTGCGGGCGATCTCTGCGCCTGAATGGCTGCGGGCAATGAATGCGACATTATACGAGCCGTTGGAGTTCCATTTCCAGTTCGTAAGGTCGACCATCGCTTCCTTGTGCTGATAATCCTGCCAGCTGTCGTACATGGCGTTCTCGGACCCGCCATCAACCGACCAGTACATCTTGTAATCCCAGACGTTCATGTCCTTTACGATTGCCTTGAAGGGCTGAGTGCCCTGTACCGAGGCGTTCTGCGCCGGCCACCACGTCTCTACGGTCCCTGCCGCCATAGCGGTCCCGGGCATCATCATGCTCCCGAGGGACAGAGCCGATGCGATAAACATTATTGCTGATAATCGTCTCCCCAAAAAAATGAATGGTCTATATATACCCATTTATAAATTTGCGTTAGCGATATAAAGGAGGTTCGGTCGGAAGCGGCCGATCAGCAGGAAAGAGAGTATACAGTACCCGTAGGAAGATGCAAGTCTTTTGCATATAGGGCTCTAAAGAGCCGTAGAAAAGGACCGTCCCTTGACGGTCCTGTGGTCTATCCTGATGTAGCAAAAACAGTCGTTTTTGCGCCTATTTCCACCACGTTCCGGAGAGCTTGAGCTCGTCGATTTTGGCTCGCGTGATCGGTCCGAAATAGCCGATTGCTGGAGAGATGCCGTGCTGCGCCTGGAATCTGATCAGGGCGTTCCTGGTAAGGCGGGCGAATGTATCGCTCTCGTTGCCCGGCGATCCTGCACCTGACTCCGCGAGCGCAAATGCATGAGCGTTGAGGAATCTCTGGAGGGCAAGCACGTCGGCGCCCGTCATGCCCGACTGGAGGTCTCGGACCGAGGCGCTTGTACCCGAGGCGCGGGAGGCTGCGACTGCTGCGATGTTAGCCTGGGCGAAAAGGTGCGGCCACTGAGACTTGAGGGCATCGGCTTCCGCCGCCTTGCCCATGGCGATGAGGTTCGCTACGCGCGACCTGATCGAGGCTCCGCCCGATCCTGACGACCGCGCGCTCTCTGACGCCGAAGCAAGAGGCGATCCGAAAATCGCGAAGGTGGAGAAGCTTGGCGTATCGCAGGTTATCGTATTTGCAGCCATGTCAGTCGAGCAGCTGTTGAGCTCGAGCCACGATCCGCGGTGATAGTGGTACATGACGAGGGTGCCCTCGTCGAGGCCGCTGATGTCCTCGTCCGTGTAGGTATAGGAGATCGTAATTGGATGGTCGAAAGTGTCGAGCTCTACGGACGAGTTGATGATGGCCTTTACGTCAAAGACGATGCTTGCGGCGCTCGAAAGGCTGTTTGGTATGCCGATGGATTCGAGAACGGGAGTCGATTCTTGGGCGCGGATCTGGATGACGACGGTCGACGAGGTCGACGTGAAGTTTGCAGGGGTGGTCACCTGGAGCGAGCGGCCCGATTCACTCAAGGTAGTGGTAGCCTGCGACGCTACGGCGACTGATGTGGTGGTTGCCGAAGTGGGCGCCGTATTTCCAGGACAGCCGAGGGTCGTGAACGAGGCGCTCGTCGATGTCGAGGTGTTGCCCGCGGCGTCAGACGATACGGCGCGGTAGTTGTACGTCGTGCATGATACGAGGGTTGAGAGCGATACGGCATGGCTCGTCACGCGAGGACTCGTATCCGCGAGGCTCGTGCTCGAGGCGTATGACGTCCCGGTCGAGTAGAAGAGGCGGGTCGAGGCGGCCTCATTGGTCGTCCAAGCTATCGATGCCGAGGTCGATGCTGTTGATGAGCCTGTAAGACTCGAAATGACCGGCGCAGTAAGGTCGGCGGTCGTGAATGTCCAGGTGGAGCTTGCCGTTATGCCGTTGAAATAGTTGTTCGACCCGTCCTTGAACAGGGTCGACGGGAAGGTCACGTAGTATTGGACGCCTTCCTCGAACGTGACGCTCGGATCAATGACGATCATGCTCGTGCCGCTGCCAGAAATCTGGGTGCTGCTCGCCAGGATCGATTCGACGACCGAATTGTCGGAGGATTTTGAGATAAGGAAAGAGCCTGTATCTTTCGTGACGGTCTTGCTGAAACGGACGACGAGATTGACGCTCGTGGTTGCGTTCGTTGCGCCGTTGGCGGGGAAGATAGTGGTGATGGCGGGCACGTCAGCAGTGACGATAGAGATGTTCTGGGCGACCACGGTAGGAAGATCCCCGGGCGCGCCGTATTCGACGACATAGCCTGATACGGAGGTTCCGCAAGGGTAGTCGTTCCAGGTTCCCGAGGCAATATAGGTCTCGATGCAGTCTTCCTCTCCGGACTGGTTTGGTTCGCCCGTTCCTTGCCAGTTAGCGTAATTGCCGCCTACGGTCTGGCCTCCGGCGCCTGATCCGAGTCCTTGCCAGAAAGTGGTGCCCGCCTCCGGCCCGGTAACCCACTTCCACGTGCCTTCGGTCTCGGAATCGCTTCCGCCAATCCAAGCATCGCCTCCGAGTCGGGCGGATATGAAGGCATTCTCCGCGCTCGAAGTGATCGTCGCGAGGTATCCCGGTGTCGTGCCGTATGTACGGGCAGCTGCCGCATTGCGGGCTGTCGTCCAGTTGGAGCTTGCCGCTACATACTCGTATACGTGGCCGTTGTCAGGGAAGAATATCTGGCTGCTGTTGACCAGCGATACCTCGAGCGTATCGGTTCCCGTATTGCTGCGGGTGTAGGTGAGGGTCGCGAGGGCGGTGTTGAGGTTCGCCACGGTACCGCTGAGGTTTACGGTACCCGAATTGTTTCCTGACATGGTCACGCCCGATACGGTCGAGAGGGTGAGCGTTCCGTTCGTCGCGCGCAGCTTTACGGGCGTGGTCGATGCTGCGGGGCCGACGATCTGGAATCCGGTGATCGATGTCGCCACGTTCGGTGTGGTCGTCGCGCTGTTTCCAGCGGTGAGGGTAAGGGCAGCATCAGCTCGCGAAGGCGAGAGATATGCTGCGGCGAATAATGCGAATAAAGCAAAAGGAAGTGCAATCTTTTTCATGCACTCAAGTATAGCAAAGTTTTTCTCTATATTAGGTAAGGGAGGAAGATGAAAGCGCCTATGATTGCGGCTGTCACTGCTGAAATAAGTACCGCGCCGGCGGCCACATCCTTGGTGTCCTTCGCGTAAGGATGATATTCAGGAGAGGTGAGGTCGATATCGATCTCGATAGCGGTATTGAACGCCTCTGCTGCTATGACAAAACCTGCGGCGAGCACGAGCATCATCCATTCTATCCTTGTTATGCCGAGCAAAAGCCCGACAGCTACGGCGATTACAAGCAGTGCGATGTGGATCCAGGCATTGTGAGTTGATTTGATGAAAACAGAGAGGCCTCGGCCGGCGTGAGTAAAGCTTTTCGCCCTCTTGATGATCGAGAATTCCTTTTTCGTATCGAGCGTTTCCATTGTTTTTGCTTAGGACGATACCACTACTGAGAATCCTCCGTATGCCATCCTCTTTGTGTCCATTGGCATCGGCACGTCTGTCTTGCCTGCGTACTTCTTGTCGAAATAGGCCATGACTTTGGCGTTTACCTCATTGCGGTGAGCCTTGCTCTTGAAGGTAATGAACGAGAACCATACTGTCTCGTCAGGGCCCGCCTTTGCCATCTGGGTGAAGGAAAGAGGCGCAGGCATGTCAGCCGATCCCTTGATCTCGAGATCCTCGCCCATGCACTCCTTGTAATCGAGGGCGCCGAATTTCTTCCAGGCCTTTGCGCCGTCGCGAGCCATCTTCTTGTACTCTGCGACTTTATCTTTGTGAATTACGAGCACGAATCCGTCGACGTATTTTGATTTTGTGGTTTTTGCTGGCATGGGATTTGGTTATTAATCTTGTGATGGTTAATGGGTTAATTGTAGCAAATAAATACGGAAGCTATCTCAAGTATTTCTCGATATTCTCCTTATGCTCTTCAAATGTCTTTGCACAGTAGATTGCGCCCGATTTGTCGTGAAGATAAAAGAGGCAGTCGGTTTTCTTTGGGTTCAACACCGCGCGGATGGCTTCGAGGCCTGGGTTTGCGATCGGTCCGGGAGGCAGGCCCTTGTTGTTATAGGTATTGTATGGCGACTGTACGCTATTCTTGGCTGTCGCGAGGGGCGCCCACCATCCTTGGCCGACGTCTCCTCGCGCGTACTGCACGGTCGCGTCTATATCGAGCTTCATGTTGACGTCGAGGCGGTTCCAGATGACGCCGGCGATGAGCGGCATGTCGTTTTTGCCCGCCGCCTCGCGTTGGACGAGCGAGGCAATATTGATGACGGTCGTCCATTTTATGTTTTGGGCGGCGGCTTCCTTTGCGTACGGCGCAAAGACTTCGTTGAAGCGGCGATTGAGGCGCTTTGCTACGTCCGACGTGCTTTCGTCCGTCGGGATGAGGTACGTGTCAGGGAAATAGACGCCTTCGCGGGTTTCGGGCGCGGCGTTCGTGTCCTCGGTGAGGAAAGTCTTTACCTGCTCATCGCTCCAGCCGAGATTCTTGGCCATGAGGACGGCGATCTCTTCCTTGCGCAGGCCCTCCGGTATGACGACCCATTTCATGTACGGTTCCGACCTGAGTGCGCGCGCAATCGTGAATGCGCTCGAATCTTTTTCGATCTTGTATCCGCCGGGCTGGATGGTTTCGGGGCTAATGAGGTCGAAGGCTTTCGCGCTCTTTATGAAGCCGTCAGTTTCGAGCTTTGCGATGATGTCGGTTTTGGTCGCTGTGGTCGTTACGATAAAGCGCTCGGGCTCGGCGGAATCCTGCGGCGCGGCAAAGAAAGACGCATAAAGAAAGGTCGCGATTGCGGCGACAAAGGCGCAGGCAAGCGAGATAGAAAAAAGTTTTGCGTTTCTCGACATTATTTGCTCTGAGGGATCTCGGTCGTAACCCAGATGTCGCACGTCTCGCACTGGTTTACGGCTCGATCGTAGACTTTTCCGTCCGTCGGATTGCTGCTTGTGTCTTTGCTTACGACCTTCATTTCATTGTTGCATTTTGGGCATTTCATATATTGAATTTTAGCACGATCTACTGGGTTTTCCTCTTGATCGCCTTCACGAAGAACGATCCGCCGACAAGCATAGCGACCGCGCCGACTATCGGCAGGCCGGCAGAAATAAGGAGGGATTTCTCAGAACCGCTGAGGCTCGAGCCAAAGAGCACGAGGACTCCCGTCGCCACGGTAGCGGCGGGCCAGAGGATGAGGATGAATGTGACGTAGCGTATTCTGCTCAGGCCCGCGCCGTACGAGAGGAGCTCGGGCAGGGCAAAGCAGGTGAGGCAGGCGTGAAAGAAGCCCTTGCCCGTGCCGATATGCTCGACGATTTTTGCGAGGAGCCCTTCCTCCTTTTTCGAAATCATTTTCATGACGATCTTCTGTCCGAAAATCCTGCTTATATAGAAGGTGAGGGTGTAGGCGATGAAGTCTCCGAGGGCTACATAGAAAAGCCCGGGCCAGAAGCCGAAGAGGAGGCCAATCAGAGGATAGAGAGGCGAGCCTGACAGAGGCGCGATGACGACGGTCGAGATCTTGAGGAGGATGAATACGACCGGTGCCCAGACACCAGCGTCTATGATCCATGCCTTGAGCGTGTCGACGTCGACAATGAATGACAATGCGATAAGGGCTGCGAGCATAATGCCCGCGCCGATGAAATTGAATTGTTCGGAGGGTTTCTTGTCCATTTATTTTCGTAATATAGCGTCCATCGCTTTGCCTTTGGCGAGCTCATCGACAAGCTTGTCGAGATAGCGGATCTCGCGCATCAGCGGGTCCTTGATCTCCTCGATACGGACGCCGCAGATAACGCCCTTGATGAGCTTTCGGGCGGGATTGAGTTTCGGAGCCTCGGCGAAGAATCCCTCGAAGGTCGCCTCTTTCTTGAGTTGTGATTCGAGCGCCTTCTGAGTGTATCCGGTGAGCCAGCGGATGATCTCGTCGACTTCGTCTTTTGTGCGGCCTTTCTTCTCGGCCTTCGCGATGTACATCGGATAGACCTTGGCGACGCTCATGGTGTAGATGCGGTGGTTTGTCATGATTTTATAGGTGATACAAGTCGCTTGTCATAACCGGCTGCTACCATTTCCTCAAATGCGCTCCAGACTTCCGTGGGAATTTCTTGGGGTACCTGGAATCCCTTGTCGCTGTATATTTTTATCCTCTGCAGGATTCCGGTGAGGTTGTTGAGGATTTTTTCTTTTGCGATGAGGCCGCTCGTATACTCTTCGAACGTTGTCGGCTTTGAGACTACGGTTACTTCCTTGTCCGGCCAAAGCTTTGATGCGACGGCAAAATCCCTGCGCTCGTCATAGGGCTTGTGGATGACAAGAAAACTCTTGAAATCGAGGCCTCTTTCCTTTATGGCCTTGGCGGTGAAGGTGAAATTGTCTCCCGTATTCTTTGAGGCGTTCTCGACGATGATTTTCTCTTCAGGAATTCCTGCTTTGCGGGCGATATCGGCATACTCTTCCGCTTCTACCTTACCCGAGGATATATGTCCCGGCATTTCCTGAATAGCGCCGCCTGAGAAGGCGATATGGCTGCCATAGCCTTTCTTGAACAGCTCAATTCCATAATGCGCTGGAACTACATCGTGGCTACCAAGCACGAGAATGCAATCGCTTTTCTTGATTGGCTGGTTCAGCTTCAGATATTCCCAGACTATTTTTGCGGGACGGTCGATATTCATTTGCTTGATTATGACTCTTTATAGGCCACCGTATTATTTTTAATAGCGCTGAGGCATTCAGGTACTCTTTCCTTGAGTCCAGAGGCGAGTAGATCTACCACCTCGTTTTCTGAGACGAATCTGAATTCGTCCAACTCGTCTTCCTGGAGCTTTATTTTCGAGATTTGCGTGTCGTTCAAGATTCCTCCGAAAAAGAGGAATTGGAACGCCTCGGTTTTTATTCCTTCTGGGGCGGTATATACGATATAGGCAAGCTTCAGGTCTGATACGTCGAGGCCGATTTCTTCCTTTGCTTCTCGGATCGCTGCCGCTTTCGGGGATTCGTTTTCGTCCACTACGCCTCCGGGAATGGACCAGCCTTCTTTGTAGTTTGGCTTTACGATGAGGAGTTCATTCTTGCCGTTAAAAAACAAGATTCCGGCGCCGCAGCGCTTCTTTGGGAGGCTTTTGTAATATTCTTCGGGAGGAATCTTGAGCATAATTACGGATTGACCACGTTGATCGCCTTGCCTGATGCGAACGATCTAATGTTTGAGACGATTATATCCGCCATATTCTTGAGAGATTCGTCTGTGAGAAATGCCATATGGGGAGTCAGCACAACATTTTCAAGTCCTAGGAGGGGATTGTTTGGTGACCAATCGGTTATAACATCGGCGCCGAGGCCTGCGAGCTTCTTGTTCTGAAGCGCGTTGGTCATGGCGGCTTCATCAATAAGCTCGCCGCGCGCAATGTTCACTATTATTGCGGAAGGTTTCATGGTCTTTATTAGCTTTTCGCTTATTAGCCCTTTGAGCTGAGTGCTATAGGCCACCGCTGGCGCGATGACATCGCTCTTCGCACAGATTTCCTCGATGCTCGCGCTTTTTACCCCCGGAAGATCCTTGGGGGTACGGTTATATGCGATGACTTTCATGCCAAGGCCCTTGCCGAGTTCGGCAATTCTGGAGCCGATCTTTCCGAGGCCGATTACGCCCAGAGTCTTTCCGTTCAGGTTTGTTCCGATGTATTTGTCGTGCGCCCGATTTGCTGGATTGAGCTGGAAGGGCCTTCCGCGCATAGCCTGGTCGCCGGCGATTATGTTTTTCGATACCGCGAACATAAGCGCGATCGCGTGCTCTGCGACTGCTTCGGTGGAGAATCCGGGAAGGTTGGACACCGTGATACCGTGCTGCTTTGCTGAATCGATATCCACCAGATTGTATCCGGTCGTATTGAGGCAGAGGTATTTCAAATTCTTGACGCCAGAGAAGAATTCTTTGTTGAGAGGTATCTCGAAGCAGTCTGCTATGGCGATTTCGGCATCGCCGATTCGATCAACGGCATCCTGTGCCGTTGTCGTGTTTGGATGCTCGACGACCTCTCCGATCTTTTTCAGGCTCTCAATATGATCTGGCGTGAAATAGCAGTGGTTCAGAATGGCGATTTTCATAGATAATGCGAGTATACACCCGCATTTCCTTACCGCAAAATCTTGGAAGAAAGCATCTCTTTTACCGCCACGACAGAAGCGCTTTTGATGACATCCTCGCGCTTCACGCCGAATATGTCGAGGATCTTTTCTAGGCCTTCCTGGGTGGGGGATTTGAACTCGATCGAGCGGTGGCCCTCGATGTCCTCCAGATCGACGCCGTCGCCGTTCGGCATAAAGTACTGCCAGCCGATGCGGCTGAATTCGTAGTCGAAAGCGTATTTGTCCGCGAGGTTTGCCTCTATATATGCGCGAGCTTCGGACTCCTGATCGAATTGGAGCTTGAGGGGGATGACCGATTCCTTGCCGACTACGTTCGATTTGGTGTTCTTGATGGCGAGTACGACGGCCTTTTCATTCCAGATGTTTACGGGCACGAGTCTGAGACGTAGGAATTCGTCTGCGATCGTCTTCGATGCGTCCTTTGGAGCATAGATGATGTCATGGATTTCGTAATATCCTTTCGAGACGGCTCCGTGCTCCGCGAGGATCTTTCGGGCTTCGTCGAGGCTGTTCAGGAATATGCGGGCGTCTTTCATGATCTTGTTGCTGCTAGTTTAGGAAAAGGTGGAGAATAACGACTGCGAGTACCTGGATAGACAGTGCGAAAAGGAACTTTCTGGTATTCGTCGCCAAAGATTTGAATGAGAATGCCGAAAGCGAGAGGAAGTAGAGAACCAGGGCCAGGACCATGACGATCAACAGGTTCGGTCCCTCGGGATCGTCTATGAATGCGAAGAAGAGCCTCGAGCAGAGGACTGCGGTTACGCCGAGGACGATAAGAGGGGTCTTTTTGGGTTGGGTTTGCATGCTGTTAAATTTTATCCCGCCGATTTTTGCTAAAAATGCGGCCTTCGCACTTCTATATTCGCTGTAGGGCCTTCCTTCGTATCGGCGCTTGAGGTCATTATATTCCTTTTTAAGATTCTCGCTGGCTGCTAGGGTGTCTCGCACTTCGTGATAAAAGTCATCGTGCTTTGAGCCTATTACGGTGACGATAAGGTCTATGAGGTTGTCTTTGTTGTTACAGAAAAGGGCAAAGTTGTCTTCCCAGATTTCGGGATGCTTTCGCACATATTTTTTCTGCATCACGGTAACAGTGTCCTGGAACTTTTCCTTCGTCACCCTGATCTGCACGTCGACATCTAGCTTGCCGATTAGTCCGCGCACAGATGAGCTTCCGACCTGCTGGATGTCGACGGACGGCAGTATTTTTTCGAGCTCTTTCTTTTGGGCGACGAATATGCCGGCGGCCTTTTCGAAAAGCTCATCTGCGGGGAGGAAGTTGACTGTTTCTTTCGAGGTCATGTTCGGATTTTAAGCGATAACTGATTCCAATTGAGCGGTCAAGAACTCCTGCTAGGATTGATTCTCAAAGAAATCGAGATCGATCTGCTTCAGCTCGTATGATATCGATTTCTGAACGCCGACACTGTATTTGATCATGAGGTCGGTCAGCTGCTCGCCGTCGATAAGCACGATTTTGTGGCTTGCATTGGCGGCTTTCTTGATCGCTGAATCGTCGAATGCCGAAGTCGTGACGAATATTCCCTTACTTACGTCGGCGCTCATGGCTCCGATGAAATTCCTTATTTCTGGCTCCCTAACTTTGTTGGTATTGGCGAAGCGCTTTGCTTGTATATATATCTTTTCGAGCCCTAGCTTGTCCTGGCTTATTATCCCGTCGATTCCGCCATCTCCCGATTTCGAAGTCTCCTGGAAGTCTCCATATCCCATCTTTTGAAACAAGATTAGTGCGACGCGCTCGAAAAAGTAGGGGTTGCTGCTTTGGAGCTTTTCGAGAAGGTCGCTCTTGAGCGTATTTGAGAATCGCTTGAACCCCTGATCGATCATGTCCTGAGGGGAGAATTTTTCGGATAGGGAGTTGTTCACCTCCTCGGGAGTCTTTTTGCTTCCTTCGGCAAAAAATACGAACGATGGATAGCGTTCCAGGTATTTGAGACTAAGTTGCGCTATTCCTGAGTCCAGCACGCGGACGCCTTCTTCGGTAATGCGCACGTCGGATCCCTTGGAGTCCTGGCTGACGAGCCCTGCTTTCTTGAGGTATGTGCGCCCCCAAGACACTCGGTCGTGAAAGCGTGTCTCGCCGTTCGATACCGTTTCGTTTTTCTCTGATTCCGTCAGGCTGAATTTGTCCTCGAGCAATTTCGAGATCTCGCGGATCTGCAGGGGTCCCTTTTCCTTGAGGACGGTAAGTATCGGGAGCATCGTCTCGTCGAATTTAGGTATTGCCATGGGTTTTGGTTAAGTTGCTACAATCATCCTCCTGATTGGACGGTTTGTCCATGGTGTAAAGGTGTGCTTTGCATAAAAAAGCCTCCGATTCTGGAGGCTTGAGGGCGTCATGCGGCCGTTATCATGACCGTCACGAAGCTGCCTTTCCTATCCTTATACGCTTGAGCGATCTTCTTGAAGAGCTCGAAGTTCTTGCCCGATTTTGGAGGCCGTTCAAGATAACTCTGGAAGCTTTTGAGATCTTTGGAGCGGATGAGGTACGCCTTGAGTACGCGGCTGCGCTTGCCCTCGTCGGACAAGTCGTAGACGACAGTCAGGGTGTATTTTTCCTCCTTGAAGGGAAAACCGTTCGCCCGTTTCAGCTCGCTCGCGCTGGTCCGGTTCGAGACGAACCATGATCGTATCGGCATGAGCCACTTGTTCGCGCCCTTGCCGAAATCGAGTACGGGACAGTCGAGCGTCGCTTTAAGCCCGACGAAGATCATTCGCCAGAACAGCCAGCGATTTTTGTAGATGTCGTCCTGTATCGAGAGTTTCGATCCTATGAGGCGCGAATTCATCGTGTCTTCTGGCGGTTTTTCGAATTCGTTTCGGGTAAAGTGGATCAGATAGATGTTCATCCTGCCGAAGTGCTTTCCCGTGAGGAAGAAGAAAATGTCGAGGAAGAAATAGAGGATGGCGACGACTGAGCCGATTATAAGGGCGATTATGATTTTTGCCTTGAGGGGCTCGATAAGGTCGAGCATGTTGGGTCCTTTTGGATTGAGGGTTGCTGTCTGGGTCTGAGATTAGGGCAGGGCGCGGGGGAAGTCAACGATATTAAGGTCCTCTGAGACCGCGATGTCTAATTTTGCTATAATTTCCTGAACATGAAGCGATTTACAGCCGTAGCCATAGTTCTCTCGTATGCCGCCTTCGGAGGGCTGGGCTTCTTGCTCGTGGCCGGAATGAACCATCACGATCACGTCGTCAGCTGCCCGTTTATGCCAGGCGAGCAGGTCGTCTGCTCTATGAACGCCCTCGAGCATGCGTCGGAGTGGGGAGAGATGTTTGCGGCCGTTATTCCGACGCTATTGGCTATTGCCGCTTTCTTAATGGTGGTCGCCATACATTGGTATCGGCTCGAATTGGCGGCCTCGCCTCCTCAGGCGGAAAGCGCCTTCACGAAGCTGTCGATGGTTGTCATACCGAGAAGCCAGTACCAGCTGGCGTTCTCGCGGGGAGTCATTCATCCAAAGAGACCATAAGTTGTTTCCGTCGGTTTATTAACTAACTTAAACTTATGGAAAAAAAGATATTTGTCGCAATCACGGGATTTGTTCTCGTAATCGGTGTTCTCGCTGGCTATTGCATTGGAGCAAATTGCCTAACTGACGCGCTTGCTATGAATGCTCATCGGATGCCGGACGGCTCGATTATGGGCAATGGGGCAAGCATGCAGGGCATGATGGCGGATATGGGCGCGGCCCTTGAGGGGAAATCGGGTGACGAATTCGATATGGCATTTCTCTCCGAGATGATCGTTCATCATGAGGGCGCGGTCGATATGGCGCGAACCGCCCTTCAGTCAGCCAAGCACCTAGAAATAAAGAGCATGGCGAACGACATAATCTCGGCGCAGACGCAGGAGATTTCCCAAATGAGAGCATGGCTCAAGGGCTGGTATAACCAGTAGACGAGAGAAAACCACCCTTTCTGGGGTGGTTTTCTCTCGCCAATTGTCGATGGCGCAGGATGATGCTGGAACCAAGGTTACGTGATCGAAAAAAATACAAACCACATATTCTGTGTGCGCAAGTCCAATCCTTGCAACAAAGGCATGTGTGTGACGTCATGGCTGTATTAGCCCTTAAATTTCTCACCATGATACACAAGCAAGCTTCGAGACGGGCCTTTCTGCAGACTTTCGTATCGGCGGCACTGGGCATGGCTGTGATCGGCTCATCGTTCTCGGCATTGCCTTCTCGTGCCGAGGCGGCCGCACCGGATTGGATAGCAAAGAGCGTCAGCATCACATCCCAGTGGCCGGGAGATTGGGCGTCTGAGAACTTCAAGCAATCGGTGCGGAACGCTCGCGACATGGGCGCAACAGGCGTGAACTTAGTCGTTCCGTATATCCAGACCAATACGACCTCGTCGGATATTGGCAATGCTCCTAATACACCGTCGGACGAGACCCTGATCGGCGCTATAGATTTTATCCACGGTCTCGGAATGAAGGTGACTCTCAAGCCGCATCTGGAGGATTGGACGGCAAACTGGCGAGGCAATATTCGCGCCGAAAATCGCGACGAGTGGTATTCAAAATACAGCGCGATGCTCAATCATTTGGGTGAGATAGGCGAATCGCACGATGTCGAAATGATAGTAGTGGGAACCGAGCTCATCGGCATGGCTTCGTCGTTTCCAAATCAAGACAATACCGCGCGTTGGGAAACGATGATCGCTAGCCTGCGCTCCAACTATTCGGGACTTCTAACGTACAGCGCCAACTGGGGTATTGGAAACAACTATGAAAACGAGTTTGAAAATATCAAGTTCTGGAACAGCCTCGACTATATCGGCATCTCCGCCTATTTTCCCATCGCTAGCGACGGCTCCGCGCAGTCAGTCGTAAATGCATGGAGGGACATAGACAATCGTCAGGTATCTGTCTTGCAGAGTGCATATAACAAGCCGATCATATTCACCGAAGTCGGCTACAAGAGCGCTGACGGCGCGCACGCGAGGCCTTGGGATTCGGGCATGAGCGGAGCGTACAATGCAGCCGAGCAGGATCATCTATATCAGGGCTTGTTCGAATATTGGAATACGAAATCATATTTTGCCGGCATCATGATATGGGACTGGCACAGCGATCCAAATCACGGCGGCGAAGGCAATACGGACTACTCGCCTCATAACAAACCGGCAGAGAGCACGATACGTACGTGGTTCACGAAGACGACGCCGACCGACCCTAATCCGCCTACAGGGACCTCAACGGATCCTACCTCTTTTGAAACTGAAATCTGGTGGCCAACAAACAATGCGTGGGTATCTGGCCTCCAGCCATTTAAAATAATGGTGCAGAACAAACCGGTCTCTGAGTATGAGTCCTACTGGAGCGTGGACTCGGGCGATCTTGTGCACATGTACAGTAGCGATGAGGATTATCCTCACAAGGAGGCTTGGGTTGAATTTACTGGCTGGACTTGGAAGGGTAGCGGGCCGTACACGATTACGTTCACGTCGAAAAATCTGTCTGGGGCTGTCATCTCGCAGAAATCGGTAGATATTTATGTTGCTCAGTAGACGGATCTAGTTTGCGGCAAGTTGCGGAACCACGATGCGGTGGCGGTATTGGGCATGTCGGACGGAGCCGTCCAGGAAGCGGCTGACACGAACTGCGCGCTCGCCATTAGAGAGAATGCGCACGTCGGCAATGAAGAATTCGTTATTCGCCTTAAAAAGAAAGCGGAAGCAAGTCCATTCTGCATCGAGAAGAAAATCCTGTGCGTGATTTAGTACGAAGCTTTTGATCTGCGGGGTAGTTAGTATTAGTTGGTCGAGATTCTGGCTCAAGTTACCGAAGATCGCGGGATAATCGGCGTCTTCAGTTTGCTCGTATATTTCAACAGTCGTTTCGGGAGTTGCTTTCTCGGTCTTGTCGCATCCTCAGTTTTTGAAGTCGGGGCTGATGTAGCTGAATATGTCGTTGGCGGAGGCGAGTGTTTCGGTGCCCATGGTGGCGTTGATGACTATGCGTTTGTCTGAGGGGATAGGTTTGAGAGAGGAATGTGTTTGCATGTGGGAGCTTATTTCACCTCAGAATCAGTAGATTCTTTCCATTTGATATAGTTTCTCACATACAGAATTACGATCACGAAATTTGCGAACATGAGCCCAATAGACTGAACCCAAAGACCGAGACATACCCAGATTATGTTTCCGAAAAGTGCGACGATGAAACCGTACTTTTTCTTGTTACCAATAAGGTAGATGCCTGTGAAAGTCAGGAGCATTGCGAAGATATCGATGCCGTAGAATTTTGTAAAAAACTCAATCAGATTATCCATGGCTCAATTGTAGCAAAGAAATTTCTTGTTGCCGTCTCTTCCATCGACTTGAGCGTCGGCGGCGTCATTGAATCGACCCATCCCGAGCGATGCCTGCTAGGTATCGTCTGACCTCTTTCCTGTTTTTCAGGACGACTGATTTTGCGGGATACGTTTCCACGAACTTCATTATCTTTGACTTGTCCCGCATCTCACGCGCAACCAGCTCCCTAAAGAATTCGACGTCTCCCCAGAACGTCATCTCATCCCGTCGATGCTTGCGACGTACGGTTCGCAGCGCGTGATTGATTAGTCTTCGCCAGAAGGGGGTGTCGAGAAAGACTATGGCTTCAGCTCGCCTGGCTATCTCTGGCTGGATAAGGCCGTAGACGCCGTCAGACACCCATGATTCTCCCTGTATCGCCTCGAGGACTTTCGTCCTGACATGCTCGTGCGTTCGCTTTGGGTCTTGAGTGGTTCGAACATTGTGGCCGCCTCCCGCCTCAACCCAAAAGCGATCGATATGGATGTGGGGAATATGAAGTCTTTCCGCAATATTGCGCGCAAGAGTGGATTTTCCGCTTCCCGGAAGCCCGAGGATTGTGATGCGCATGTCTGTATCTTACAACGGAACTTGGGCGATATGAACTAATCTCAACTTGGTTGGCCGTGTGGGACGATGTTGGAACTTTTCTAAAGCTTTCGACAGAGCACGAATATCAGACTGACTAGCCCAAACACGAAAGCCCATACCACAGCTGCCGAAGCTAAGTCCTTGCTTCGACCAATTGCCTCATCATGCTCAGGATGAAGCTTCGTGAGCGCTATTTCAATAGACGTATTTTGAATTTCGGTGACTATAATGAAAAACCAGCAGAATATCAATAACAACAGTTCTTTCGCCGAAAGCGGCCCAAAGAAAAAGTAGACCGCTGGTATTCCAATAATTCCAAACACAATAGTCTCGAAGCGGACAGCAAAGTCGCGGGTGAAGGCATACTTCAGGCCTCGGAGCGGATGCGAAAGTCTGTTAATCCAGTATTTCATCTCGCACCTAATTGTACCAAACTTATTTGTTGGCAGTGTGGGACGATGTTGGAACCTTGATCAGGCCGTTTTCTGAGCGGATTGAAGATACCGGTCGCCCTTGGTAACTATTTTTGCATCAATCGTCTCTTTCCCTAAAAGGTACGCCTTGACGAGCCTGTGGATGCCGTCGAGAATGACCCACTTGTCCCTGTTGCGGACAATCACAATCGGAAAGCCCAGATCGGATTCGTCCACCTTCGACTTATGCTCAGCAGAGCCTTCCTTGCCGTCCATGACCTCCCGCGGGGTCAGGTTCCATTCGTCGGTCCCTTCCTTTTCCCATACGGGCAGGTCAAAGTACCAAGCGAGTTCTTTGACTTCCACCTGCGTCACCGGCAACGGCAAATCCCGCAGCCGAGAAGTGTCGGCATATATATCAAAACCTGCATCTTCGAGAATTTTCGGTCTTCGCATGAGGATATGCTAGCACAAAACTTTTGCTGGTTGGCCGTCTGGGACGATGTTGGAACCCTGGTTAAGTCGTCATTTGAAATTGGCTAGACGTAGTAGGGGCCGAACTGCCCCTTGTTATAGCCATTAACCGTATAGAAATCGCCGGCACAGCGCAGCTTTGGCTTGAATCCGCACTCCTGCACGAAGAGGAACCAGATGTCGTTTCCTTTCTTCACCAGATGCCCGTGCGTCATGCCAATTGGAATTTCGAATTGGGCGCCCTCAACCATCGGCCTGCCGTGGTAATGGAAAGGGAATTTTCCTTTGTCCTCCGGATCACCCGTGAACACTCCTTCGCCGTCGAGGATGTAGTTGAAGGCGTCGCTCAATTTGTGAGTATGCGTCACTCCGAATACGTTAGCCTTCGCGATGCCGTAATAGAGGTCGGGCTTTCCGCTATCCTTGTTTATTTTTCCGTTGTCCGGAAAGGCGTAGACGCTGTAGCCGTGATACGCCTCCAAGTTCGCGAGATTGTAACTAAGGGGAATCGAGGAATCTTTCAGGGCTTTTACGAATCTTGCCTCAAGCTCCCCGGGCAAGCAGTTCTGGTTCTTTGCAAACTTTTCGAGATTGCCTTCGATTTCGTCCTTCAAAACGGCGTCCATTTTCTTGCAGTGCTCGAACCACGAATACACGAGCTCTTTCGTGAAGAACTTCAGGGAATCTTTCATGAAATCCGTCGAGCAAACGGGCGTTGACATATATGCAAAACTATCACTTTCCGAGCGAAACTTCAATTGTTGGCAGTGTGGGACGATGTTGGAACTCTGGTTAAGCCATGTTTTGAAAGAAAGTGATAATTCGAAGCCGTGGAGCCACCACGAACCACTTGATTTTTTATATTTTCGTTGTAATGTAGCGAACGGATCATGGGTAAGTCCGAGAGCCCGTACAGTTCGGGAAGGTTGGACAAGCCATGCATCTTAGTTCATGAAAAATACGCCATCGCAGTTAGTGTCCGGTCTCGGAATGGGCATGCAGTTCCTGCAGAAGCTTACCGAAGCCATCGTCAAGAACGGGGGTTATCCGGAAATGCTTCATACCCTCTGCACCACGCATCCGGAAGCAGACAAGTCGCTCGATCAGATCGGCAAACTCATTGCCGTCGGAAAATGGCCGGTTCCGCGGTCGCTCTTGGAGCGGCTCGCGTACGAGCGGACGACATCGGGCGGCATTCACGTGCACGAGAGTGCTGAAGAGGATCGCATTTGGAACTGGTGCTGCCATATCGACCTTCCGGGCGAGTTTGGGATTCCTGTCACCAAGTTCGGTACTGATGACAAAAGCACCCCGCCCCCTCCCGAAGAAATATTCAGGCAGCTCGTTGGCAGGCGGCTGACGCGATCCATGGAAATCATGTGGAAGGGCGAGCCGCATGTTTTTGTCGCTTGCGAGCTCGGCAATGAGGGTGAGGTCATACAGATAGATCGGTCCAGGTGGCACCTTTATTTCATTGCGATCGCTCCCGCGAGCCGGTTCGACTTCGACCGGTAGTTTTCATAGAGGCCCTCGGGTCTCTTTTATTTTGATATGTTATTGTCGACTTTTCATCGACCCTTACAGGGTCAGTACCCGTTTCCCATTTTCTCGCGTGGAAACGCTCGAAAATATGGGAGAACGGCTTCGATTCCAAGTCGCGCTGCCACTGGCAGCGCTTCTCCTCAAACACGCACAGAAAAACCAGTCTTAAGACTGGTTTTTCTGTGCGTGTTGCCGGACTTGGAATCGAACCAAAATTTTCGCTTTCAGAGAGCGACGTCCTGCCTTTAGACGATCCGGCAATATGCTGCGCGGATGTGGGCCTATCGATCTGCCCGCCGCGAGTCATTTGAAATTAGCACATTTGGCCCAAAAAATGAAGCTGATATACTTCGCGTATGATTTCCATACACACATTGTCGGTGGCGGCCGGGGTTTTGCTCATTGGCGGATACATTCCTTATATATGGGAGGTCTTGCGCAAGAAGACGATCCCGAACCGCGCGTCGTGGTTCATCTGGGCGCTCTCGACGGTCACTCTTCTGTTCGGCGTAAAGGAGACCGGCACGCACGAGGCCATCTGGGTGCCGATCGCGGATGCGGTGGGGTGCACGCTCATCTTTCTCTTTGCCTTGCCACTCGGCGTGGGCGGCTGGTCCAAGACTGACCGGATTTCGCTCTTCATTTCCATCTCGAGTCTCGCATTGTGGTACTTTACCGGCAACGCACTGATCGCCCTCGTCGCGAACCTCATCGTCTACGTGACGGGCTATATCCCGACTATCCGCAAGGCATGGCTCGCGCCCACAAGCGAGAGCAAGATCGCCTGGAGCTTCTTTTTCTTCGGCGTTATCTTGAACCTGCTCGTCGTGGTGTTCGGCACCGATACTGGTTGGGCGGTGTGGCTGTATCCGAGCGTCCTCGTAGCGACGGTGGGGACTCTGTACGCGATCTTGTGGAGGAAACAAGCGACGAAGGCAACCCTGGTGTAGCGGTTATACACAGCCCACGTCTTGAAAAGTACGTCAAATGGGACTATTGTGATGCCTTAACGCTATTTTTTGCCATTTATGATATCTCTATTCGCTTCGGTCATCTTTTTCCTCGGATACCTCCTCATCACGCTAGAGGCAAAGCTCAAGATCCACAAGTCAGCCATCGCTCTCTCGATGGGAGGAGCGCTCTGGATTCTTTTGGGCCTTTTCGATCCCGCGAACGTCGAGGCCAATATCGTGCATACGGGCTCGGAGATATTCAGCCTCATAGCATTCCTCCTGGCCGCGATGTCCCTCGTCGAGATCGCCGCGCACTATCGGCTGTTCGATTACATCCGCGAGAGGCTTTCATCCCTTAACATATCCGTTGCAAGCCAGTTCTGCGCCATACTCGTCATAACGTTCCTGCTCTCGGCGGTGCTCGACAACCTGACTACGACGATAGTGATGATTCAGATCGCTAGGAAGTTCTTCTGGAAGGAAAACCTGCTGGTGGCGGCGGTAGGCATCGTGTTCGCGGCAAATGCGGGAGGGGCATTTTCACCGATCGGCGACGTTACTACCATAATGCTCTGGCTGGCGGAAAAGTTCTCGGCAAGGGACATAATCGTGCTCGGCCTCCTGCCTAGCATCGCCAGCCTTCTCGTGGTTATGGGCTTCTTGTCGCGCAAGCTCAGCCGGGAAGAGAGGGTGACGGCGGAGGTGGGCCAGGCTTCGGTGGCGATCAGCGTAAGCGAGAAGGTGGTGCTTTCCTTCGTCTTCGCGTCATTTCTCCTGCCTGTCGTCGTAAAGGCGGCCCATCTGCCTCCGGCCTTGGGCATACTTCTCGGCCTCGGCCTGACCTGGATGGCCGTCGACGTATTCAAGAGGACCGCAGCGTCAGAAACCCACCTTACCGCCACTATCGAGCACCTCATACAGAAGGCGGACCTCGGATCGATCAAATTTTTCATAGGCATATTGCTCGCGGTTTCCGCTCTTGGTTCCCTTGGCGTCCTAGATTCGGTATCGAATGTCGTATACGGCCAGCTTCCTTCGGATGGCCGGGTGATCGTAGGCAATATCGCCCTTGGCATGATCTCCTCGGTTCTCGACAATATCCCGCTGACGGCGATCGCCATAAAGATACTCGATATCGCGGATACGCAGCTCTGGGTGCTGCTTGCCCTTATGGTAGGAATCGGAGGATCGCTGCTCGCGCTGGGCTCGGCCGCCGGAGTCGTCGCCATGGGCATGGTGAAGGAGCTCACGTTCGAGAAATATTTCAAGATCGCGTTCGCGCCGGCACTTTTGGGATTCCTGGCATGCGTCGCGGTATGGCTCGTCCAGCACTCCTTGCTTTCGTAGGCAGCGCATTGTTTTTATATTTCCTTCATCTGAGCGTGGTATCATCACTGCATGACCCAGAAGGAAGCCCTCGAGATTCTGAAAACAGGCAAGAACGTATTCGTAACTGGCCCGGCCGGCTCTGGAAAGACGCATCTCATCAATTCCTACATCAAATACCTGCGCGAGCATGAGATCGATATCGGCATCACCGCGTCGACCGGCATCGCCGCGACGCACATGGGCGGCATGACCATCCATTCGTGGGCGGGCATCGGCATCGCTGCAAGCATGAACCAGTCCGATATCGAGGCCATGGCCGAAAAGACATACCTGTCCAAGCGCTTCGACAGGGTAAAGGTCCTCATTATCGACGAGGTATCGATGCTCCATCATTTCCGTTTCGACCTCGTGAACAAGGTCTGCCGCGCCATGAAGGGCAATGCAAAGCCATTCGGCGGGGTGCAGGTCGTATTGTGCGGCGACTTCTTCCAGTTGCCGCCGGTATCGCGCCAAGGCGAGCCGCCGACCCAATTCATCTATACGTCCGAATCGTGGAAAGAGGCGAATTTCACCATCTGCTACTTGTCAGAACAGTTCCGCCAAAAGGATGACAACGTGCTCTCTATATTGAACGAGATCCGCCGCGGCGACGTATCCGAAGGCTCCCGCGACATGCTCCTGTCCCGCTTTAATAAGAAGGCCGAGCTCGAGGTCGAGCCGACGCGCCTCTTTACCCACAATGCCGACGTGGACACGCTCAACGACGCCGAGCTGGAAAAGCTCAAAAGCGACGAGGAGACCGACTATTACATGGATACGAAGGGCCGCGACTTGCTCGCCGCGACCCTAAAGAAGTCCTGCCTCGCGCCTGAAGTGCTGCGATTAAAGGTAGGCGCCCGCGTCATGTGCGTAAAGAACAATTTTGAGGAAGGCTACGTGAACGGCACCCTTGGCGTCGTTATCTCGTGCAAGGAGAATCAGGATCCGGTCATCCGCACGGCTTTGGGCAAAGTCATAAAGATGGAGAAGGCATCATGGAAGATCGAGGAGGACGGCAAGGTAAAGGCCGAGATAAACCAGTACCCACTGCGATTGGCGTGGGCGATCACCGTGCACAAGAGCCAAGGAATGTCTCTCGACGCCGTCGAGGTCGATCTGTCGAAAGCCTTCGAGCCGGGCATGGGATACGTGGCATTGTCCCGCGTGCGTACGCTCGAGGGGCTCTCGATCCTCGGTATGAACGAAGCGGCCCTCGGCGTCCATAACGAGGTGCTCGAATTCGACGCCGAATTGCAGAACCAGTCGGCCGAAGCCGAGTCCGACTTGCTCGAAATGACCCCAGAGCAGCTCAAAAAAGCACAGGAGGATTTCCTCAACACAATCCGGCCGCTGCCAAAGGACAAAAAAGTCTCGACGTTCGAGGAAACCAAAGAACTGCTCGACGAAAAGAAGAGTCTCGAGGAGATCGCGAAGGAAAGGGGAGTCACCCAGGAGACCGTCATCGCCCATATCGAGAAACTGATAGAGCTCGGCGCGCCCGTCGACATCTCGTACCTCAAATACGAGATCTCGGCATCCCACTGGAAGAAGATTGAGGACGCGATTACCGAGCTTACGGCCGATTCAGACGACGTTATGCTCACTCCGGTCAAAAACAAGGTCGGCGCCAACGTCTCTTTCCTCCATATCAGGCTCGCTAGGGCCATTTTGGGATTTGCCCCAAAGAAGAAAGCGGAATAAAATAGGGGGTATATGAAAAAAGATCGTAAAATTTTCGTGGTAGTCGGCATCGTAGCGGTCGTGCTGGTCAGCTTCCTCATCTGGAGGAGCAACGGCCACGATGCAGATCCAAAGGTCTTCTTCGCATGCGCCCAGGACAAGGGCATCAATGCCAGCTTCAAGCCTCAGGCCGTCACCCTCGACCTCTCGAGCGGCCGCAAAATCACTCTCGCTCAGACCATCTCTGCCTCAGGCGCGCGATACGCCAACGTCGATCAGAGCTTCGTATTTTGGAACAAGGGAAATACCGCATTCATAGAGGAAAACGGCCGCCAGACCTATACTGACTGCGTCGTCACGCCACAGTCGTAGTCTTGCATTTTGGCACAAGACGTGCTATAATTGTATTACAGCTTAATTCTCCTCCTTTATAGAGGCGAAACCGCGCTCTGATTCTATTGTCATTGTATGTGACTCACGGACTCGGGACGCATAACAATAATGACAACACATAAGACGCCGGAAACGGCACAGGCTCCCGCTCCCGCAGCGGAAGCAGCGGCTTCATTTAATACTCTCGGGATTAGCGAGAAAGTCCTCGCCGTCCTCACGAAAAACTCGTTCATAACCCCAACGCCTATCCAGGGCAAGGTTATTCCTCTTGGTATCCAGGGCAAGGACATTATCGGCATCGCCCAGACCGGTACGGGCAAGACCCTCGGCTTCGGTATTCCGATGATCGAGCGCATTCTCGCAAATCCTAACGGACGCGGGCTCGTTCTCTTGCCTACGCGAGAGCTCGCTCTCCAGGTAGATGAGACTATCCGCAAGATCGGCTATGCCCTCGGTATCCGAACTGCGGTACTTATCGGCGGAGACTCAATGTACCGACAGGTCAAGGAGCTTCGAAACGGTCCTGACATCGTCATCGCGACCCCGGGCCGACTGATCGACCACCTCAAGCAGGGAAATATCAAGTTCGACCGCGTATCAGTTCTCGTCCTCGACGAGGCTGACCATATGTTCGACATTGGATTCGCCCCTCAGATCAAGGAGATCATGGCCAAGGTCCCAAAGACCCGCCAGACGCTTCTTTTCTCGGCAACAATGCCAAACGAGATCGCAAAGCTCGCCGTAGAGCACATGCAGCTTCCGCTCCGTATCGAGATGGCTCCTGCGGGAACGTCGTCGGCTAACGTCGAGCAGGAAATTATCGTCGTTAATCGTGGCGCGAAATTCAACCTCCTCGTAAAGACCCTCGGCGAAGTTTCGCCGGGCACTCCTGTCCTCGTATTCACCCGAACCAAGCATGGCGCAAAGGACATCGCGCACGATCTCCGAAATATCGGAACGACCGCGACCGAGATCCACTCGAACCGAACCCTCGGACAGAGGCGCGAGGCTCTCGACGGCTTCAAGAAGCACAAGTACCAGGTGCTCGTAGCGACTGATATCGCCGCTCGAGGCATCGACGTAAAGGATATCGGCCTCGTCGTCAACTACGACCTTCCGGAGCAGTCCGAGGACTACGTTCACCGCATCGGCCGAACGGGCCGCGGAGGCAAGCACGGAAAGGCCGTCTCTTTCGCTACTCCTGACCAGAAATACGACATCGTCGCTATCGAGCGATTGATCAAGAAGCCTATCCCTATGAAGAGCCACGAAGGCGCTGCCATGGGCGCGGCTGCGAGCGGTCCCTCGCGATCGTTCCGAGGCAGGGGAGGACGAGGCGGCGGTTTCCGACCTCGATCTTCGTTCGCTCCTCGAGCGGGCGGATCTTCATACTCGTCATCGCGATCATTCGCTCCTCGATCTACGTCGACCGCGGGATCTTCTGCGGCGCCTCGCGCTCCGTACCGATCGTTCTCGTCACCATCGTCTCCTCGAGCGCATTCTCCATATCATATTGGATCGGCTCCTCGCGGTCCGCGAACCGGCGGTTCATTCGGCCGCAAGCCTAACCTCGGCGCATTCACTGGCCGAAGCTCTGGCCCGCGAACGGGTGGCTTCAAGGGTCCGCGATCTTCGGGACCTCGCGCCGGCGGCGCCCCTCGAGGCGGCTCGTACCGCCCTCGATAGTGGTAAGATTCTTCATATGAAGAATCTGCCCCTGTCAGCAATTGCCCGCGTCGTCTTGTTCGTCTCTTTTGTCGCGCTTTTCGCGGCGCCGTCGTGGGCTTTCGCTCATGCGGGCGTCGAAAAGCAGGCTGGCAACGTCACGGTCTATCTGAAGCAAGTGCCCTTGTCGCCGCTTGTCGGCGAGAGCGTCTCGTTCTATTTCGGCCTCAATGACCGCAAGACGGGCAAGGCGCTCGCGCGCATGCCGATCGTCCTGCGCGTCGTTGATACCTTCAAAGGGGACGAGTCTCGCGACGAGGTGATTTTCCAGAAAAAGTACGTGACGGATGCCAATGGCAATTTCGACATCTCGTACGTTTTCGAAAAGGAAAACCATTTCGACGTGGAGATCAGCCTCGATGATCCGTATACCAAAGGCAGGGAGACGACGGGGTTTCTGGTGCAGGCGCGCACGGGTGGCGCGGCAGGTGAGGCAAGCGCCAGCGCGGCCACAGCACAGGGACGAAACAGCGAACTTTACCCGCGCTGGCTCCCATACTCTTTCGATTTCCGCATTAATAAGGTACTCTAGGATTCTTACTTTAATTTCATGGCTCAAGGAGACGTCGTCGTCAGATTTGATGAAGTGTCGTTCGAATACGGACACAACAAGCCCATCCTCGATGAGGTGGACTTTTCAGTGCGCCGAGGATCGAAGATCACCATCATGGGCCAGAACGGCGCCGGCAAGTCGACGATCTTCGGCCTCATCACCAAGGCGCTTAAGCCCGAGTCCGGCACGATCACCGTCGTAAACGGCCTGTCGATCGCCATCTCGCGCCAGGTCATCCCTCGGCCGGACCTCGAACTCACCGTACGCGCCTTCTTCGAGAAATCGTTCAAGGAAAAGGTCTACGACATCGACCCGCGCATCGACGAGATCCTCGAGGCCGTAAACTTCAAGGCTCCGCATGACCGCATCGTCAAATCATTCTCCGGCGGCCAGCAGGCGCGCCTCCTTCTCGCGTCGGCCCTCATCCAGAAGCCCGACATCCTCCTCCTCGACGAGCCTACGAACAATCTCGACAAGGCCGGCATCGAGCACCTCACGCATTTCCTTAAAAATTACAGCAAGACCGTCATCGTCATTTCGCACGATGCGGAATTCTTGAATGCCTTCTCGGACGGCGTTCTGTACCTCGACGTCCATACTCGAAAGGTGGAGCAGTACGTAGGCGACTACTACGACGTATTGAAGGACATCACCGCGCGCGTCGACAGGGAGAACCGCGCCAACGCCCTTTTGCAGAAAGAGATCCAGGAAAAGAAGGACCAGGCGAACGCCTTCTCGAACAAGGGAGGCCAGATGCGCCTCGTGGCAAAGCGCATGCGCGAGAAGGCGGAGGAGCTCGAGGAGGACATCGTCGAGGTCCGCAAGGAGGACAAGACCATCCGCCCCTTCACCATCCCGTCGCAGCCTGACTTTACGGGCGTCATTTTGAATATTACCGGCTACCAGGTCATCAGGGACCACAAGGCAACCAAGCGCACCTGCAACATAAAGCTCAAGCGCAAGAATCACCTCTTGCTCCGCGGCCCTAACGGCATCGGCAAGTCGACCCTGCTCGAATCCCTCGCTACGGGCAAGAATCCGCAGGCTATCATTTCAGACGGCATCCGCGTCGGCTATTACCGGCAGGATTTCTCGACCCTCAATTTCGAGGATACCGTGTATGAGTCGCTCCTCTCGGCGTCCGCTACCCATATCGAGCAGCACATCCGCAGCACCGCGGCGGGCTTCCTCATCCACGGCGACATGATGGATACCAAGATCGGCGCATTGTCGGAAGGGCAGAAGGGCCTCGTGGCGTTCGCGCGACTGGTCTTGCAGAAGCCGGGCCTCCTCATCTTGGACGAGCCGACCAACCATATAAACTTCCGTCACCTGCCTGTGATCGCCAAGGCTCTCGACGAGTACGAGGGCGCCATGATCCTCGTCTCCCACGTCCCCGAATTCGTAAGCCAGATCAGGATCGACGAGACGCTCGATTTGGATAAGTAAAACAAGAAAATACTGAAAGAAGCGCGCGCCTTACGGCGCGCTTTTCGTTTGACTTTTAAGCTGGCATAGCTAGTCTAAAGCCTGGCACCGTACTCATTTCAATCCTCGTTCTCTCACACAATGAAAACCAGCAATGGTAATTGCAGGAAAGCGTCTCGCGAGAAGTTTCCTTTTCGTCCTGAAGATATCTACGTCGTGGCCAGCGCGGTCAAGGCCGCGGTCGCCTTTTGCCCTTCGGCCCCAAAGGAGATTGGCGGATACTTCGCTCTGCACTGCGCAAGGCGGGAATATCTCATAACCGCATCTATTCTCGGCAAGTCTTCTCAGATGGACGCCGTTCGCGACCTGGCAAGAGCACTGCAGGACGGGAATCTCGTTGCCCGCAGCGGCTATATGAGCCAGGAAGTGCGCATGAGGCATCCGGCTGCTTCGGTTCTTGTGGACGGCTACGTGCTGACCTTCGCCGGAGTCTCGTTCTACGCGTCGGAAGCGGCGATGCTTCTCACTGCCCACAACCTCGGCATGATCCCCAATGACGCCCTCTGCGCGCATCTGGAGAAATATCCGAATCCGATCGCTTCAAGGCTGTTTGAAATGCTTGTTGAGCAGATCAAGAAGCGGAAGAAATCAAAGAAGTCCTAGAGAGCCAACGGCTCTCTTTTTTATGCTTTCTTTATCGGCTTATTGCCATGCTTGATAAATGGAAAAGAATTTTGATGCATGGAACGAGCAGAAGAAGGCAATTGAGAGCAAGTCGATCGAGGTCTTCTTTAAAGAAGGGGAAATTTGGTGGTGTTCCGTCGGTATAAATATCGGGAACGAATCATGTGGTAAAGGGGGCACGTTTAATCGGCCGGTTTTAGTGTTGAGGAAACTGTCACGATCGAGTTACGTGGGTATTCCTATTTCAACTCAGAGAAAGGATGGGTCGTGGTTTTCTGAGATTTTGGTTAACGGCGAACTTCGGTATGCTCTTTTGTATCAGGTAAGGATGTTCTCCTCGAATAGGTTTCAAAGAAGAGTGGGAGCTCTTGAGGGCGGTCAATTTGTTTCTGTAAAGCAAAAGCTCGAGGCATTGCTCGAGCTCTGCGATCATCACCAGGATTCTCATCCTGGATCGGTGGGTTTCCCCAAAGCCTGATAATACCAGTCTCGCCGCCTGAGTCAAAGTCTACGCTGTCCCCATTTTTATCTTTTCTTTATCTCATATCGGATAGAGGCTAAATTTCGCCCTTTGTGGCATACTATCCCCAATGAAATACCGCATCTTTAGCAGCTCGGAGAAGGCTTGGGAGGGCATGCTGGCAGCGATACACGGCGCCAACAAGAGCATATACCTCGAGATGTATATCCTCGACGACGATGCGCGCGGCCGCGAATTCTTTGACGCTCTCGAGGCTGCGGCAAAGCGCGGCGTGCGCACGATCGTCATCCTCGACGTGGTGGGCAGCTACAATTTCCTGAGCGACGCTGTCGGCCGTATTCGTGCTGCGGGTGGGGAAGTGTTGTTTTGCAGCTTCTTCTTCTCGCGCCTCCATCGCAAAGTCCTGATCATCGACGAGAAAGTTGCCTTTATCGGCGGCGTCAACGTCGGCGCGAAATACGCCACCTGGCGAGACCTGCAGGCGCAGGTCCAGGGACCGGTCGTGGAATCGGTCGTCCGGTCGTTTGCCCGCGTGTACCGCAAGCTCGGCGGCAAGTCGCAGTTCGTCGAGGCCGTCATCCCTGAAAACCCCCTGCGGCGGGCAAGCCTCTGGTTCGTAGACCACGGCATCGGCCGCCGCAGGCACCTTTTCCGCAAGTACTACATCGAGCGCCTCGACCGCGCCCGCGAGTCGATCGTCTTCGTCACGCCGTACCTCTTTCCGCCGCGTTGGTTCATCGCCCATATCCATCAGGCTATCCTGCGAGGCGTGCGCGTAGAGATCCTCTTGCCCGAGGCTACCGACTATTTCTTTGTAAACGGCATTAACAGGTCGTATGCGGCGAGCCTCGCATCGTCCGGCGCGACCATCCTCCAGACCCCGGGCATGAATCACTCAAAGGCCATGCTCGTCGACGGCAAGGAGGGCATCATCGGCTCGCAGAATCTCGACCTCCTGTCATTCAATTTCAATATCGAGGGCGGCATCTTCTTCCATGATCCGGAAATGGTAAAGGACCTCTCCGAGATCATCGCCGGCTGGCGCGCCGAGGGCGTTGCCTTCGAAAAGTCCAAGGCCCAGAGCGACCGCGGCGGCAAGCTCCGCTGGTACGACTATCCGATGGCATTCTTTTTGCGCTTGTTCGGGTTCGTGCCGTTGCAATAACATATGAAAAAATCTACCAAAAAGTTTCTCATCACTCTCGGCGTCTTGGTGTTCGTGTCGCTTTCTATATATGTATATAACGGGCTGACGTTCCATACATGCTGCGCAAAGCCCGTCCCGCCTGCGCCTATCGGCGAGAATCTCGACGGCGAGGCCGATCCGAATCGCATGGCTCTCGATATGACCGTGTGGCGATGGATAGATTCGAGGAATCCGGCGGGCAAGTTCTCGCTCGCGCTCAATACTGACGGTACGTTCGTTATCTGGACCGATTGCAACAGCGGTTCGGGCACGTACACGTCGACTGACACGGGAATCGGCGGCGCGATCTCACTTAGCCCGATTGTCTCGACCGAGATGGCCTGCGGAGGCTCGCACGAGGCCGCCTTCAAGGACTTGCTCCAATCCGCTACCGCATACCAGTTCAACGGGCGAGGGCAGCTCATCCTCGACGTAAAAGGCGGGGCAAAGATGATGTTCAATTAGCTACGAGCGGTCCGCATGGTCGACATTTTTACAAAGGAAAAGCGCAGCCTGGTCATGGCCGCGATCCGGTCCAAGAATACGAAGCCCGAGATCGCCCTGCGCAAGCTCGTCAGCGCGGCGCTCTATCCGCTCGGCTACAGGTACCGTCTGCACTATCGCAAGATTCCCGGCAGTCCCGACATTGTTTTCGTACAGAGGCGCCTGGCCGTGTTCGTCGACGGCGATTTCTGGCATGGGTACAAGCTCCGGAAAGGGCAGAGCAAGCTGTCCAAAAAGTACTGGCTGCCAAAGATTCAGGCCAATATGCGCCGCGATATCCGCAACAACAGGGCCCTGCGCCGCATGGGCTGGAAAGTCGTGCGCATCTGGGAGCATGATTTGAAGAAGAGGCCGGAGAGGGTCTTGGGGAGGATTTTGCGCTGTTTGACTGATAACTACTGACTGCTTCTTCGGTGATTATAGATTCGGAATTCTGCGAGTGAGATAGCTCGCATGGAGGGACGCATTTCGAACCTACGAATGGTCTACTATTTACCCCGATGCGCAGTACCATTTCAATACGATCAACGGCCTGATCGCGCTTTCTCGTTAATAAGCGCCTCCCTCTGCTTTTAGAGGGAAAATGTATATAATTGTAAAGTATGAGCAAGATCGACGATGCGATACTTACTATCAATACAGCCATCTGTAAAAATATCGATAAATTCCATGCCTCTGAAAGAGGTCTTTTGTCGCAGAACATTCTCTCCCAGCTCAGAAACTTTGTTGAGCATATAGCCCTAAAAGAAGGAGCTAACGGCCAAGATGTTGAGATTACACCGGATGGATTAATAAATGCCCCAAATAAATTGCAGCCGAGTGGGAAGCTGGGGTTTTTGAGAAGATTTCACAACTTTCTGCAAGGTGTTGCTTCGCACTATACGCAAAGCGAAGAAAATTCTGAACGTTTGATGCTGAAGTATTACGAGTATCTGCTCAGGATCAAATCGCGCCTGAAGCACACCTATGGTCTAGAGGTTTTAGGTAATATTGATAAATTTCCTATCAATACCGACCCTGCGTTGCAGGAATATTACGCAAAGATAGTTGAGCAGATCGAACACCCAACAAAGGCAAGAAAAGTAAGTTCTTACAAGGATCGGTACTACATCCAGAAGATCAAGCCATTTTTTGTTAACCACGAGATATATTACGAAGTCACTTTTACAATTGCGAGTGCAAGGGTTGGTAAGTTTGATCGTGTCATCGCTTTTACCAAGCTAGATATTTCAGACAATTACGCTGTTAAGTTTTCGATAATCCACGACGACATTGAGGTCTTGGGCAAAAAAATGCCCATTCAAATTATTGATAAATGGGAGGTTTCAATACGACCTTGCGAGCTTAACAACTTTGCTCGTATTTTAGATGAGGACATAAATATTCAAACAACACATGCCGAGTATAAAAACCTGATGAGTTTCTTAACAGAGACTGATTTGAGTCTTGTTGAACTTATCGATCTCTCAGATGAGTACTATGACGCCGCAAAAATCCGTATTATCCAAGGTGTACAGGCGGTGAATTTTCTACCTGTCTTGGATAAAGCAAAATCTCTGATCAAAAACAACGAAGTCGGTACAAATGTAGTGAGATACCTACTTCGTTCCTTGAACAATAGGATTATAAAAATGCAGCGTTGCCGCTATAACGGCTATAAACTTCGAAATGATTTAAATTTCAACCTTGGCTGTAAGCCGTTCGATAAGATGCCCTTCAATTCCTCGTTGATAGGACACAATCCGAAGATATCGGATGTTTTCGAGTGTATTGATGCCACTGATCGAAAGCATGAACTTTTTGCAAGATTGATAAGGAACAATACTGAAAACAAAGGAAAACTGTATACGCCCCTGAGCGATTTATCTAAAACTAAAGAAGAGGTTGAGTCATTGATGACGACCTACAATGGTGAGCTGTATCTTCCCAAGCACAATCATCGCAAGTTGGAGAACTTTAAGGATTTTATTTACATAAATGGTTATGAGAAAGACACCTTAGATATCATCAAGAGGCTCAAGGAGCTTTCATGTGGTGGCATAAGCAACTACTCAAACTCTGTAGACTCATGGCTAAAATCGACCGCCTATCAGATCGACTGCGAGGACAAGGAAAGGATCTTGAGACAACTGTTTGCTGACTCCGAAGTGGCTTTGATATACGGTGCTGCTGGAACAGGAAAATCTACGCTCATAAACCACATATCGAATTTCTTTAACGACAACAACAAGCTCTATTTAGCGAATACTAATCCGGCGGTTGATAACCTGAAAAGAAAAGTAACTGCGGCTAACTGTACGTTCCAAACTATTACGAAATTTCTGTCGGACAGGAATACTGACACTGACTATGACCTCCTTGTTATCGATGAGTGCAGTACGGTGAGTAACACTGACATGATCGATGTGCTGAATAAGGCAAAATTTAAGACTCTCATACTGGTGGGTGATGTATTCCAGATTGAGTCAATAATATTTGGAAACTGGTTTAACGTCGCTCGATACTTCGTACCAAAGACTGCGGTATCTGAACTCACAGTCCCTTATAGAACTACTAACGAAGAGTTGATTGAATTTTGGAACAGAGTCAGAAACCTTAAGGACAACATCTTGGAAATCATGACGAGGAATGGGTACACCACTGTTTTAAATGAGTCTATTTTTGGAGATCTTAAAGATGACGAAATAATTCTCTGTTTAAACTACGATGGTTTGTACGGCATAAATAACCTCAACAAATTCCTACAGAGCAACAACAACAGTCCAGCAGTTGATTGGGGTATACAGACCTATAAAGTTGGTGATCCGATTTTGTTTAACGAGACGGAGAGGTTCGCGCCCATAATCTATAACAACTTGAAGGGTCGAATTGTCGCCATAGATAAGTCTGAACATCAGATCCAATTTGATATTGAGATCGATAAGGCCATAAACGAACTGCAGGCATCGGGCTATGATTTTGAGCTGGTTGGAAATGCAGAAAGCGGAAATTCGATAGTGCGCTTTATAGTTAATGATCAAGGCGACTCTGATGAAGACGACGAACCACTCGACTCGGTGGTTCCATTTCAGGTTGCTTATGCTGTATCAATCCACAAGGCTCAAGGCCTAGAGTATGGCTCGGTGAAAATCGTAATTACGAGCGAGACTGAAGAAATGATTACACATAACATTTTCTATACAGCTATAACCAGAGCTAAAGAAAACTTAAAAATATATTGGACGCCTGAAGCCGAAAAGAAAGTCTTGGCTAGTTTCCAAAAAGTCGATAGTACTGAAGATGTGGGGCTTCTATCGTCAAGACTCGCTCCGTAACTTATCAAAAGCCTTCTTTTAAGCTAAAATAGGACTACAGCAGTGGTTTTTGTCACTGTTGCCACAATTGAATATCTGGCCGAAAGACCAGCGACCTAACCCCTTTGTTTTCCAAAGGATATGGTCGGGAAACCCCAACGAAGACACTGAACCCCACGCCAGCCTTATTAGCTGGCTAATTATTTATGGATAAAACCCCAACGAAGAAATGTCCTCAGTGTCTGGCAGAAGTAGACCCTAAGGCAAAGAAGTGTTCGCATTGCGGAAGCAAATTGCCGCAGCCTATGTCGCCAATAATAAAAGTAGTATTTGTACTATTCGGCATAGGAATTTTTACTAGCATCTTTACGGCAGCAATAGTTCCGTCGAGTCCTCGAGTGCCAGAACCACCATCAGCATATAGTTACGAACTATCTGCTAGGTCGTTCTCCGAGTTCTATATTGAGAAACTTCTTGAGTCGCCATCGACCGCAGATTTTTGCTCTAGCATAGCAACTGATCTTGGAGATAACCGATGGAAGGTGGTGTCGTGTGTAGATAGTCAAAATAGCTATGGTGCGATGATCCGTTCCAACTGGAGTACGATCATGATTTTTACTGGTGGTGACGTAGACGATATGGGTGCTTGGAAAGTTGAAGAGGTTATCTTCGACGGCAAGAAGATCTACCGAAAGGCTGAATAAAAAACGGCAAAATAACGGCAAACTTGGAAAGGGCTTGTATCCACAGGTCGGCAACACTCCGTTTGCTGTGTAAAGAATTGTAAAGTATACTTTGCCTATGTCTGGTAAGGAATTTTATACAGCGCAGGATCTTGCGGAGAAATTGGGCGTTAACATAATGACCATCTATCGCTATATCAAAGCGGGTAAATTGAAGGCATATAAGATTGGTAAGGAATTTAGAATAGACAAGGCTGAGTTCGACGCCTTCCTTAAGCGGGCAAGCACCAAATAATATGTCTGACGAACAAAAGCGATTACTCGAAAAACAATTGTGGGCGGTAGCAAATGTGCTACGCGGCAAGATGAACGCGGATGAATATAAGAACTATATTCTCGGCTTTATTTTCTATAAATACTTGTCTGAAAAGCTGGAACGCTATGTAGACGAAAAGTTGCTGGCTAGAGAGGATTTTAGTTTTGCTGAGATAAAAGAAAAATCAAAAGAAGGTAAAGAATATATCGAGCATATTAGAGAAAGTTGTATTGACCATCTTGGCTTCTTCCTTAAACCGACACAACTATTTTCTTATCTCGTAAATAAGGGGAAAGGAAACGTCCAAGGAGAAGAGTCGTTTATTTTGGAGGATCTTAAAAACATACTCAACTCCATCGAGCAGACCTCTATGGGTACTGCTAGTGAGGACGACTTCAAGGGACTTTTCGATGATGTAGACCTTACTTCTTCTAAACTCGGTTCAACCGAACAGAAAAAGAATGCGGTTATTGTTGAAGTCTTAGCGCACCTTAACGGCATTGATTTCAAACTCGAAGACTCAAAGAGTGATCTGCTTGGTGACGCTTACGAATATCTTATCGGCGAATTTGCTGCAGGAGCCGGTAAGAAAGGTGGCGAATTTTACACCCCAGCGCAGGTATCGCGCCTGCTAGCTCAAATAGTTTCCGTTGGAAAGAAACGTATCAAAACCGTTTACGACCCCACTTGTGGTTCCGGATCTCTGTTGCTTCGACTTAAAGACTATGTCGAAGTAACTAGCTATTTTGGACAGGAACTCAACCCCACGACCTACAATCTTGGTCGTATGAATATGATTTTGCACGGAGTTCACTTTGACCACTTTAAGATAAAAAACGGAGACACTCTTACTGAAGATCTACTGCCAGAACTCAAAGCCGAGGCTGTGGTGGCTAATCCGCCCTTTTCAGCGAAGTGGAAGGGTGATACTGACCCTCAACTGGTACATGACGATAGATTTTCTCAGTATGGAAGACTAGCTCCAAAAGGTGCAGCAGATTATGCCTTTGTTACCCATATGCTCTATCACCTTGCTGATAACGGGACAATGGCGATTGTATTACCGCATGGCGCCTTGTTCCGATCGGGCGCTGAGGCTCAGATAAGACAATATATAATTGAAAAACAAAACTACCTTGATGCTGTTATAGGTTTACCACCCGATTTATTTTACGGCACGGGTATTCCTACAATGATTTTGGTCTTAAAGAAGTGTCGTAAGGATGACGATGATGTTTTGTTTATTGATGCGTCATCGGATTTCATAAAGGGAAAGAGTCAAAATGTTTTAAGTGATGCAAATATTTCAAAGATTTTTGATACATACAAAAATAGACAAGAAATTGAACGCTACTCCCATCGAGCCACTCTCGAAGAAATAAAGTCTAATGAATATAACCTCAATATTCCAAGATATGTTGATACTTTTGAAGAAGTAGAAAATATTGATATAGGTTTGATCGCTTCGGAATTAAAGGAAATGAGAAAAGTGGAAGTTAACTTGCAGAATAGAATTGCTGAGTTTTGTGATGAACTGAAGATAGATAAACCTTTCTAAGCCATGCCTGCCATCATTTCAAAAGAACAAAAAATAAAAGTACCCGAATTACGTTTCGGTGAATTTACTGATGGTTGGAAAAATACGAAATTAAGTGAATTACTAAAGGAGTCCAAGAAGCGCAATGGTGACCTTAAGTACACCAAAGACGATGTACTCTCAGTTTCGGGTGACGTGGGTGTTGTCAATCAGGTTGAGCATTTAGGTCGCTCTTATGCTGGAAAATCGGTACATAACTACCATGTTGTAGATACGGGGGACATTGTTTATACAAAAAGCCCATTAAAGGCTAATCCTTATGGAGTAATAAAGGTAAATAAAGGTAAAACGGGAATAGTTTCAACGCTCTACGCCGTCTACGGTGTGATAGAGAATCAAGCGCATGGTAGCTTTCTTGATTACTATTTTTCTCTGGATAGCAACACAAATCGGTACCTTCGACCGCTAGTTAAAAAGGGTGCGAAGAATGACATGAAGATTAATAACGCTCATGTACTGCAAGATAAGATCTATGTTCCAGCAATAGATGAACAGAGAAAGATCAGCTCCTTTTTGGACGTGGTTATTGAATACCTTTCTCTATTGAAGAAGGAGAAAACCTCGTTAGAAAACTACAAAAAAGATGTGGTACAGAAAATTTTTTCTCAAAAAATCCGCTTTCAAGATGACAACGGAAAAGAATTTCCCGAATGGTCTGTGGTAAATGGTGACGAAGTGTTTGAAAATATATCTAATAAGAACCCACAAAAGGATTTACCAATTTTGGCCATAACACAGGATCAGGGTGCAGTCCCTCGTTACTTGATAAATTACAAAGTTCAAGTTTCAGAAAAAGGCATTGCTGGCTATAAAGTTGTTAGAAAGGGAGATTTTATAATTAGCCTGAGATCGTTTCAGGGAGGCATAGAATACTCCGAATATGATGGGTTGTGCAGCCCAGCCTATATCGTTCTAAGGTCAAAAATCGATGTAAATACGTACTTCTTTAAATTCCTTTTTAAGAGCCCTGCTTACATTGGAAGATTAATTAGCAAACTTGAAGGCATAAGAGATGGAAAAATGATAAGTTTTAAATATTTTTCTGAAGCCAAAGTGCAACTTCCTTCCATACAGGAGCAGAACAAAATTGCAGATTTTCTCGTTTCCCTCGACGCAATGATCGAGTCAAAAGAATTGCAAATTAGAAAAGTAGAAACTTGGAAAAGAGGTTTGCTACAAAAATTATTTATATGACCCATCAATCAGAACAACAACTTGAAAAAGAGCTTCTAGAACAGCTTGGAGGGCTGGGTTTTGAACCAGTTGTTTTGGCTGACACTAACGCACTGATTAAGAACCTTCAGACTCAGCTTGAGAAGTTTAATAGCACCACCTTTTCTGAGAAGGAGTTTTCTCGCATTCTAAACCACCTCAACAAAGGAGATCGGTTCCAAAAGGCAAAAACACTCCGAGATCGCTACGCCCTAGCACGAGACGACGAAAGTACTTTCTACGTGCGCTTTTTCAATATGGAGCAGTGGTGCAAGAACGAATATCAGGTTACTCACCAGCTGACACAGTCCGGCCGGTATGAGAACCGCTATGACGTGACGCTTCTCATAAACGGTCTGCCTCTCGTGCAAGTTGAGTTGAAGCGTCGTGGTATGGAAATGAAAGAGGCGTTTAACCAGATCCAGCGCTACCACAAGCATTCATTCACTGGAACACTTTTTGAATACATCCAGATCTTCGTTATTTCAAATGGAGTAAATACAAAATACTTCTCAAACAATCCACGCCAGTCTTTTGAGCAGACCTTCTATTGGACTGATGAGAACAACACCAAGATCACTCAGCTTGAAGACTTTGCGAATGCGTTCTTGGAAAAATGCGCCGTGTCAAAGATGATCGCCGAATACATCGTCTTGGCTGAGTCGCTACAGATCCCGATGGTGCTGCGCCCATACCAGTACTACGCTGTAAAAACTATTGAGGGGCGCGTGAAAGAGTCAGACAAGAACGGTTATATCTGGCACACTACTGGTTCGGGAAAGACCCTGACCTCATTCAAGGCAAGTCAGATACTGTCCCGCATGGCTGAAGTCAAGAAGGTGCTTTTTGTCGTAGATCGAAAGGATCTCGATATCCAGACCACAAAGGAATTTAACTCCTTCTCTGACGGCTCTGTGGACGGCACAGACAGCACTCGCAATCTAGTAGCCCAGCTTGCTGACACAAACCGAAAGCTCATCGTCACCACCATTCAGAAGCTCGATATTGCCATTGGTCGCGAGAACCACTCCAGCAAGTTTGCATACCTCACCGACGAGAAGGTGGTGATCATCTTTGACGAATGTCACCGCAGCCAGTTTGGACAGACACACGCTCGCATTAAAGGCTTTTTCAACAAGGCACAGCTCTTTGGTTTTACTGGTACACCCATCTTCGCTGACAACAACGTGGGCGGCGTAACTACCGCAGACGTCTTTGACTCATGTCTCCACAAATACATCATCACGAACGCTATTTCTGATAATAATGTTCTCGGCTTTGCGGTTGAGTATGTCGGCAAGTACACACAGAAGTCGCCAGACACACTGGATGCGGATATTTTCGCAGAAGCTCTTGTCGAGGGTGTAGGTAAGCGCGAGGTACTCGAAAGCGATGATCGTTTGAATAAAATTACCGACTACATCCTTGCTGACTGGAAGCGTAAAACGAAGTCAGGCAAATTTAATGCCTTCTTTGCTGTATCAAACATTGAAGTACTTAAGCGCTACTACGCACTATTCAAGAACAAGAAAGCGAGTGACTTTAAGATAGCGACCATCTTCACCTATCAGGCAAACGAGGAAGAGAGCAACGACATGCTCGATATCGATATCTTTGCTGGCGAAGGTACGACCGGCAATCAGCACTCCCGCGATTTCCTAGAAGACTGCATCAAGGATTACAACGAGCTTTATGCAACAAACTTCTCAACGGATCGCTTTTACGATTACTACCGAGATTTGCAGAAGCGCATTAAGAACAAGGAGGTTGATCTGGTTATCGTTGTAAACATCTTCCTTACTGGTTTTGATAGCCCACGACTCAATACCTTGTACGTGGATAAGAACCTCCGCTACCACGGTCTTATTCAGGCGTACTCACGAACAAACAGACTTCTCAATTCGGACAAGCCCCATGGCAATATCGTCTCGTTCCGTAACTTAAAGAAAGCTACCGACACAGCGTTGGCGCTATTCGGTGATGAGAATGCAAAGGAAATAGTATTCAAGAAGCCTTATGAGGATCAGAAGAAGGAGTTTACTGCCAAGCTGAACGAGCTTAAGGAAAAAGTTCCTACACTGGCTTCAATCGATGCATTACAGAGCGAAGAAGAAAAAGCTGGCTTCATCAAGACGTTCCGTGACCTGTTGCGTATTAAGTCATCACTTGAGACGTTTGCTGAATTCTCGTTTGAGGATGTTGGTATTACCGAGCAGGAATTTTATGACTACCAGAGCAAGTACTTGGACGTCTATGAGGAGCGTAGGAATAAGGATGCTGGCGCTGAGTCTATCCTCGACCAGATTGATTTCGAGCTTGAGCTAACTCTCCGAGACATCGTTAATTTCGATTACATCATCCTGCTTATTGCCGGACTGAAGAACATCACCTCTGACTCCGTGCGAAAGAAAAAGACTGAAGAGGTGTTGCACATCTTTGATAGGGATATGCAACTTCGCAAGAAGAAGGACTTGGTCAAGAAGTTCATCGAAGAGAGCTTGCCCAAGCTCCACAAGGCAGACGACGTAGAAAAGGCATTCGGCGAATTCTGGCAGAGTAAGCGATCTGAAGTGCTAAAGCAATTGGCGCACGATGAGAAGATTCCAGTGGATAAGATCGAAGGATTGATTGGTGATTACCTCTATACCCAGAAGCTGCCTCGAGAACAGGATGTTGCTGATCTGCTTCCAGAGCAACCAAGGATACTTGAGCGAAGAGGTATCGTTACCCGCATAAAGAGCGCTATTGAGGGGATTGTTGAGAAATTCGAGTGGTAGCGTATTAAGTGTGCTGACGATTGTGATAATATAATTTATATGAAACGCATCTGGTTTCCCGGGCTTATCGCCCTTATCATAGTCGGCGGTCTTATCTGGTATTTTGCCGGCAGCGGCAATGGCGTATCCGTATTGAAGGACGCGCCCGAGACGGCCGCCGACCTCTTTAGCACCTCGACGTCCCAGACGGGCGGAGCGCAGGGCGCAAATGGGCAAGGAGGAGAGGCACAGGGACCGCAGCTTCCGACGGGCGCAGGGCAGAATAATAATCAAAACATCATGAACGCAATACTTCACACAAACATGGGCGACATTACGATCGAGTTCTCGAAGTCGACGCCTAATACCGTTGCCAATTTCGTGAAGCTCGCCAAGGAGGGCTTCTACAACGGCACGAAATTCCACCGGGTGATCGAGGGCTTCATGAACCAGGGCGGAGACCCTCTTACCAAGGATGACTCGAAGATGGCGTACTGGGGAACGGGCGGTCCAGGATACAAGTTCGCCGACGAGATCACTGCCGACAACAAGAACGACGCTGGAACCATCTCTATGGCTAATGCCGGCCCGAACACGAACGGCAGCCAGTTCTTCATCAACGTGGCGGCGAACAATTTCCTCGACTCAAAGCACACCGTATTCGGCCGCGTAACCGCCGGCGCCGAGGTCGTCATGGCCATCAACGGGGTAGAGACGGGCGAGGCGGACAGGCCTTTGAAGCCGGTCGTAATTAACTCGATCGAGCTCAAATAATCGGATTTCAATAGCGAAATAAACGCCGCGGCCGCAAGGCCGCGGCGTTTGACTTTGTATCTGTTTTATTATATATAGAGGCCTGAACTTCAGCACGTAAACCTGTCAGAAAATCTTGAAATATGAGGACGTTAATCACGCTAGTGGGCCTGGTGATCATGTTCGGTATCTGCGCCTTCTTCGTCAAGATGAAGGAAGAGCAGAAAGCCGTGCCGGCGCAGTTCGTCGTCACTCGGATCGACTTCTCGAATCCTGCCTTACGGCAGCTCGAGAGGATCGAGGACTCCTTGGTGCAGATAGCCTTTGGGGGCGAGTCCGTAAAGCTGTCGGCGAAAGTCATGGAACTGCTCCCCAAGCTGCAATTCCTGTTTATCAAGCATCTGGACCGGCAGATCCTCGCGAGGCACAGGGTGGACTTTCTGGCCGCGACGCACAAGGGGTCCGAGTACCTCGAAAAGGATTCGCCGGAAACGGTTGCGGTCATCGAGGCGGTCACGAAAGAGCTTTCGGAGCGCCTCACCTCCCATCCTTACGGATTCGTATGCTTCGAAGGCATTGTCGGTCCGGCGGATGAGGCTGGCGTAAAGAGGCAGTGGGGAGACCTGAGGGGAATTCCCGCTGATTCCCTTGGCGGCGAGCTCGATGCTTTGGCCGACCTCCATGGCGGCATGGTCGTGGCCCTCGTCCAGAACAAGGAGGCGCTCAGGCAGATGGGCGTGCTTCCGGCAGCGCTGGAGCTTGAGGACGCGCTAAGCCAGGTCAGGAGCTACGTTGCCCTGATGCTCGTGATCGAGCGCCTCGAAAAAAATCCGGGCAAGGCCGCGGCGATCTGCTACGGCGCGCGGCACGCCGCCGATATCGAGAAGATCGCTGCATGGTCGGGCCTCAAATGCTCGATCATCGACTTGGCAGGGAGCTACCAGTACTTCAAGCAGCTTGAGGCGACCCTCCCCAGGGAAAAGTGGTTCTGATAGCCGGTCGTATGTGAGAGCATTGACCGGCTTTTTATTTGACTTATGCAAAAATTGTGGCAATGTGATCCTATGGGTTCATTCTTTTTGCTATGTGAGGTGCTGTCGTGATTGATGTGGAAATCGTTCCCTACGTTACGGAAAGGGACAAGTCGATATTGCGCTCCGTGTTCAGGCATGCCGTGAATGCAGGCACTGTTCTACGGTCTAGGCCTGAGATCGATCGGAGCCAATACCAGTGCCACTCGATATGCCGGGCGGCAGCCATGTCCCTGCGCGATGGAACGGCCCGCGTCGTCGACGGCTTCTTTCTGGGCATGTCGGTCGGGGAAGACAGGAAGACCAGCCTCGAGACCTGCCATCATTCGTGGCTCCAGACTCGCGATGGGTCGATAATCGACCTGTGCCCGGTCGGCACGTTGACGGCAAGTCCATTGCTTGTCGCGACGAAAGGTCCCAGGGCCCCATTCATGTGCTGGCATTATCACGAGACCGGTACGCTTCCCGAAAGGTTCACGCCAGAGGAGATGTGGTCCCGGTCTCTGGAGTACTATCGCCTCATGATGCTTGATTCTGTTAGCTCCTGACTTATTTCAGGAGCTTTTTTATGCGGGATCGTGGTTTAATTGAAGCATGTCGCCGACATCCATCGAATACACCATACGAAAGAGCCGTCGCTCGCGCAGCCTGCGCGTCTCTGTGTATCAGGACGGCCGCTGCGTCGTGTCCGCGCCCGCATACATGCCGGATTTCGCTATCAAAACGTTCGTCTCGGCAAAGTCGCAGTGGATTTCGGACAAGCTCCAGAGCTTCATGCCATTTACGCCCATGCCGGTAGCTCCTGCCGTCCGCCGCAAGAATTCTCGCGCTGAATACCTTAAACACAAGGAGGCGGCTCGCGAGCTCGTCCTGCGCCGCCTGCCCGAATTGAATGCGATCTACGGATTCAAATACGGCAAAATCGCCATCCGCAATCAGAAGTCCCGCTGGGGATCGTGCTCGACCGGCGGCAATCTCAACTTCAATTATAAAATCGCTCTTTTGCCGCCCGATTTGGCCGATTACCTCATGGTCCACGAGTTGTGCCATTTGGGCGAGTTCAATCACTCTGCGAAATTCTGGAATTTAGTCGCGCGGGCGATTCCTGATTACAAGGAGCGTCGCGCGCAACTTCATTCAGTAAAGCTATGAGCAATTACTTCCTCTACCTGCTCGTCTGCGCGGACGAGACCCTCTATACGGGCATCACGACCGATCTCGATCGCAGGCTCGACGAGCACAACAAAGGCAAGGCCGCGGCAAAGTACACTCGCGCCCGACGCCCGGTCCGCCTTGTCTACTCGAAAAAGTACAAGGATCGCTCGAGCGCCTCTATCGCGGAGGCTGCCATGAAGAAACTCTCACGCGAGCAGAAGTTAGCGTTAGCGCAGGCAACCTGCTAGTCTTAGGGTATGAAAAAACAAGAGCCGGAAGCAGAGCCAGTATTCCCGATGCGCATAAACAAGTACCTCGCCATGGAGGGCCGCGGATCGCGCCGCGACATGGACAAGCTCGTCGAGGCGGGCAGGGTACTTATCAACGACAAGGTCGCCGAATTGGGATCAAAAGTAAGCGAGGGGGACAAGGTAGAAATCCGTTTTCACAAGGTAAAGAAGCCGTAGAAGGTACTTATCCACATATAGTTGCTTGCAGGTGAACCATAGTTCACTTATACTAATCATATAAGTTTAACGGCTTAACCAAACGACTATGAGCAAACACGCAACAATAAAGGCACTTGAGTACGAGCTTGATATAATCAACCGACAGATCGATATGAAGATCATCACCGGCCGCCCTTACAAGAAGGATTCTCTCCGCCACAAGTTCCTCCTGGCCCAGCTCCGCACTATCCGCGCTCGCGACAGCTTCAGCCTCTTCGGCAAGCTCTCGCACTCTTTCTCAGCTCTGGTATTCTAGTAGTAATGCGCTTCGGCGCACCCCACATGATCGACACGTACAAGAAAAAACTCATAGACTTTTACACTCGGCACAAGCGCATGCCGGGGTATAAGGAGCTCATGGACATCACGGGCTTCAAGTCTAAGAATGCGGTCTACAAGCTCATCAACAAGCTCGTCGACATGGACATCCTCTCCAAGGATTCCCAGGGACGCATCTCATTCGTAAAAGCCATAGACGAGATACCGATGCTCGGACTGGTAGAGGCGGGAATTCCGACCGTCGCGGAGGAATCGGTGCTTGATACCATGAATATCAATGCGTATTTGGTAGAGAACCGTGCGGATTCGTACTTGCTCGAGGTCAAAGGCGATTCCATGATAGAAGAAGGCATACGGGAAGGTGACCTCGTGGTTGCGGAGAAGCGAAGCAATGCTAAGGAGAACGACATCGTCATTGCCGAGGTAGACAACGGCTGGACCATGAAATACTTCAAGACAAAGAACGGCAAGCCATACCTTATGCCTGCCAACAAGAACTACAAGCCGATCTATCCCGAATACGACCTCAAGATTGCGGCGATTGTGAAAGGGGTGATCCGAAAATACTAATTAAAAACAGCGACCGTAGGGTCGCTGTTTCATTATTGAGCATGGTAATATCTCTATATGAATAGGATGACTATTTGGATTTTGATTATTGCGATCGTCGCGTGCATTGCCTTCTTCGCCCTGCGCGACAGGTCGCCTTCGTTGCCTTTGGGCGACGGCCCGGTAATCGCCCTCGGTGATAGCCTTGTCTACGGCTACGGAGCGACCGCTGGCAGGGATTTCGTCTCGCTTCTGTCGGCACGAATAGGCGAGCCTATCGTGAACATGGGCGTATCGGGCGATACGACGGCGGGCGGCCTTGCCCGCGTCGACGAGGTTGTCGCTCGAGAGCCTCGGGCGGTAATCCTGCTCCTCGGCGGCAACGATTTCTTGCGCAAGGTGCCTCGGGCCCAGACTTTTGCCAATCTCAAGTCGATCATCCAGAAACTGCAGGCATCAGGAGCCCGGGTCCTCCTATTGGGCGTGCGCGGAGGCCTGCTTTCGGATAGCGCCGATTCTGATTTCAAGAGGCTCGCAGACGAGACCGGCGTCGAATACGTTCCTGATGTCCTCGACGGCCTCTTTGGAGATTCCCGCTATATGTCAGACAGCATTCATCCTAATGACGCCGGCTATGCCCGGGTTGCGGAGCGAGTCTATCCTGCCTTGGCCAAGACTCTCAAATAATATGCACGATCCGGAATACAAGAAATTCGAAAAGATGGTCGCCGAAGCCTATGACAAGCTTCCTGAGTGGGTGCGCAGGCAGATGAACAATATCGCTATCACGATCGAGGACTTTGTCGATTCCGATACGGCGCAAAAGATGAATCTCGACTCCCATATGGATTTGCTCGGCCTCTACAAGGGCATTCCGCTCACGGACAGGGAGCATTCTGCCGGCATATCATTCCCGGATACCGTCACGCTCTATCGCATGCCGATCCTCGACGAGGCAGACGTATCCGGAAAGCCCGTAGAGCAGGTGATATTCGAGACCCTTTGGCACGAAGTGGCGCATCATTTCGGCCTTACGGAATCCCAGGTTGAGGCCAGGGAAAGGGAGGAGTTTGGCAATTAGTTATACCAGCACTTTCCTTCAAGGAGCTTTATGTCTCGCACGAGCGCTTCGATGCACCATATCTCGTTGCCGAATAGGAACGGGCTTGCGGCAAGCGCAAGAAAGATAAAACATAGCGCGTATTTGCTGATTTCCTGAGTCCGATCAACGACAATGCGCCCGTTATGGATAAGTACAAGCTTCCTGAATTGCCACATCGCAAGGAAGATGAATAGCGCCGGCCCGAGCGAAAGGAAAGTCTGATAGAAGCCCGGAGTAAAGAAGCCGGCCATAAGGAATCCGGCTATTCCGTAGAAAGCGATAATTACGGTGAGAAGCAGAATGACGAACAAAAGCGTTTTTCTTGTTAGGGGTGACATGTCTGTATTCTAGCTACTATTTTTTGCGCCGTCCATGATTCCTTGCAGGGTGTATACTTGGTACATTAATCGCCTTAATAACAGCCATGTTCCTTTTTGACCTCATCGTCCTATTCGTATTTGCGATAATCATACTCAATCAGGGTACGAGAATATCCCGTCTCGAGAAAGCAGTAAGGGAAAACAAGATCGCCCCGCAAGCGGCGTCCCAGAAGGCTTCCACATCCGCACCAGCAGTTCCCGTAGCTGCTCCTGTCGCGGCCGCTCAAGCTCCTGCGTCTCGGCCGGCCTCGGTCTCGGCTCCGGCTTCCGCTCCCGTATCCGCGCAGCGCGAGGACCACGTGGCCGAAGCCGTTAGCTCTGGACGCACACTCGCCATCCTCGGCATCGCCGCCGTCTTTATCGGCATGGCATTCTTCCTCAAGTATGCGTTCGATAACAATTGGATAAGCCCTGCGGGCAGGGTAATACTCGGAATCATCGCCGGCATCGCCATGATGGGCGTAGGGCAGTCGCTCCGAAAGAAGTACCTCGAGTACTCGGATTTCCTGATCGGCGGAGGATTGGCGCTCCTGTACCTCTCCGTCTTCTCAGCTCACTTCTTCTTTCACCTAATCGCTCCGTTTACCGCATGGTTCTTCATGGCGATCATCACGTTCATCGGGCTTGTCATCAGCTTCGTGAACGCGACCCGGGTGCTCGCGGTTGTATCCATCATCGGAGGATTCCTCGTGCCCTTTATGGCTAGCTCGGGCGGCAATGACATGCTCGCGCTCTTTGGCTACCTCTCGATCCTCAATATCGGCGTGCTCGCCCTCTCGTTCAACAAGGATTGGAAGGAGCTCGGCTTTGCCGCATTCATCGGAACGTTCGTAAACTTCAGCGCGTGGTACGGCTCCTATTACAGCCCTATGTTTATGGGCGAGGCGCTGTCATTCTGCTTCTTGGTATTCCTCGTATTCCTCGGCACCACCGTCGTGCGCTGCGCCCACCAGAAGGTGTCGGCGGACCCGGTCGATTACTTTACGCTTGCGGGATCGGCCCTGTTCATAACGTTCTTCGGGTACACCATGCTCGAGTCGGCCGGCAGCTCGATGCTCGGCGCGGGATCCCTCCTTATCGCCGTAATTTATTTCTTTGCGGCGCTTTGGATCAATGCGGCGAACAGGGAGGACAAGACGCTGAACATCTTCCTTCCCGGCCTCTCGGTGACATTCCTATCCCTCTTCATACCGCTTCAGTTCGACGGCTCATGGATAGCCGTGGGCTGGCTCGTCGAGGCGCTTTCGCTTTACGCCATTGCCTGCTTTATGGGCAATCGAGGCTTCCAGGTCATGGGCGCCACGGTCTATATCCTCGGCATCATCAGCATGTTCGCGACCGCCGACTATTACGGGTACGGCCAGCCGTTCATGCCGGTCTTCAACAATGATTTCATCGTCGCCGTTCTCGCTATCGTCATCGCGTACGCCATAGCATTCATATACAAGAAGTACGGAAGCGTCACGGAAGAGACTCAGGCTCGCGGCATATCCCTCTACGTCGTCGCTGCAAACATCCTTACCGTATACGCCGTGAGCACGCAGATTTGGTACTACTCGAGGTCTCTTGGAACCATAGGAGCAGAGAATTACGGAAATACCCTCGTATCGCTCTTCTGGGCGGCATACGCGGCGCTCCTTACCGCAATAGGCTTCGTACAGAAGATATCTGGCATTCGCCGCCTCGGGCTCATCCTGTTCATTATCACGGCTTTCAAGGTCCTCATGGACGTATGGTCCCTGGGCCAGATATACAGGATCGTATCCCTGATCGTCTTCGGAATTATCGCCCTGTGCGCTTCGTTCGCGTATGCGAAATACAAGGATCGGCTGAAGGATGTCATCTAGTTAGGAAAAGGCGCTCCGCAAGGAGCGCCTTTTTATTCTTCTTTTGCTTCTGCCTTGTCCCTCTTGATATTCTTTATGTCCTTGGCATTCTTTGCCGCGTGAGTTCCGGCAACCCATCCCGTCGTCCAGCACAGCTGAAGGCTGTATCCGCCCGATGGCCTGTCTACATCGAGCACGTCGCCCGTGAGGAACAGGTTAGGGAAGATGCGCGACTGCATGGTCTTGAAATCCACTTCCTCGAGCTTTACTCCGCCCGACGCTACGATCGCCGTCTCCGATCCGAGGAATCCTGTAGGCGTCATGCGCATGTCCTTGAGGAGCTTTGTGATGGAAAGCCTCTCCTCGCGGGTGACGATATTGATCTCCTTTTCCGGATCGAGCTTTGTCAGGGTGAAGATCGCAGGGCAGAGGGCCGGCGCGATGAGGTCCTTGAGCGCGTTCTTGAGCTTCTTGTTGGAATTTGCCATGAAGACTTCTTGAACCTTGAGGTCGAGGTCGTCGACAGTATTGAAATCAGGCATGATATCGAGCGAGAGCTCTATCTTGTCCTCGGGCTGCTTGTACTGCATGGCTTCACGGATCTCTTTGGAGAAAGAGAGCACGAGCGGTCCGGAAAGTCCGTAATGCGCGAATACCATGCGGCCTATGCGTGAATCCTTGCGCTTGCCGTTCTTCAAGATCGAGAGCTTTGCGTGCTGGTGCGATACTCCGGACAGGTCGCGCACCCACTTCTCGGCGATCTTTACCGGCACGAGGGCCGCATCGGGCGCGATCACGGTATGGCCGATCTTCTCGAGCCAGCGGAATCCGTCTCCGGTCGAGCCAGTCTCGGGCATAGAGGTGCCTCCGGTAGCCAAAATGTAGGATTTCGCTACGATCGTCTCTTTCTCGGTATTGAGGCCGACGATCATGCCGTCGCGGGCGTGGAATCCCTTTGCCGGATAGGCGGTCACGATGTCGACTTTGTTGTCCTTCATGTATTTGAGAAGCACGTCATAGACAGTGCGGGCCGAATCGGAGACGGGGAAGACGCGTCCCTCGTTCTCGACCTTGGTAGCCATGCCTCGCGAGTTGAAGAAATGGAGGCTCTCCTTTACCGCATGCTGGGCGAAAGTGGAGAAGAGGAATTTGCCCTTGCCTTTGAGCTCGTTCAAAAAATCGCGGGGCTCGAGCTTTTCGTTTGTGACGTTGCAGCGGCCGCCGCCGGTGATGAGGAGCTTCTTGCCGAGGCCCTCGTTCTTTTCCACGAGTACGACAGAGGCGCCGAGCTCCGCAGCTCGCCCCGCCGCCATCATGCCTGCCGGGCCGCCTCCGATCACAGCCACGTCGTATTCGCTCCTCTTTGGATACCTCATAAGTAGTCACAGGCTACCACGCGCCGGTCATTCCACAAAATATCCGTCGGACGTAGTATGATATTCGAATGATTCTCTCAATACTCAAGTATTTTGGCTTTTTCATCGTCGTGGTCATTATTGTCTGCGTCGTTCTGGACGCGCATTTCAAATCGCCGGGCTGGAGGGGTCCCGTAACGGATCATTTTGACGGCGAGAAGTTCCTCAACATAGGCGAGCCCCCGGTTTCGGACGAGGAGGATCGCGGCCGCTTTGCCATCATCAAGTGGCTTATCTCGCGCGAGCCAAATGAGTGGCAAAAGAGGGAAGTCGCTACGACCACGCCGGCCGAACGCGTCGCGGGCAGCAAAATCGTCGCCACATACATAAACCACGCGTCCGTACTGATCCAGACCCAAGGGCTCAATATCGTCACCGATCCGATGTACGGCGAGCGGGCAAGCCCCGTCTCGTGGACTGGCCCGAGCCGCTACGCGCAGCCGGGCGTGGCATGGGACGATCTTCCTCCTATAGATATAGTGCTCGTCAGCCACAACCATTACGACCACATGGACGTCGGCACGCTCAAGAGGCTCCAGGAGCGCGACAATCCCGTCATCCTCGCAGGATTGGGCAATAAGGAATTCCTCAAGAAGCGCGGCATCGAATCGGCCGAGCTCGACTGGTGGAATGCGTACGCACTCTCGAATGGCGTGGCCGTGACGTTCGTGCCCGCGCAGCACTTTTCGGCTCGATCACTGTCGGACCGTAATACAAGCCTGTGGGGAGGCTACGTCATCAGCGCGCCCGAAGGCGATATCTATTTTGCCGGCGATACGGGATACGGACCGTTCGTAGACCGCATCGCCCAGAACTATCCAAAGGGCTTTCGCCTTGCTCTCTTGCCGATAGGCGCGTACAAGCCGTCTTGGATCATGAGCGACGTCCATACCGGTCCGGCAGAGATGCTACGCATGGCGGACGAGCTGTCCGTGCAGAATGTCATGCCGATACACTTCGGCACCTTCAAATTGGCGGGAGACATGCAGGACGAGCCGATAAACGAGCTCAAATCGCTTCAGGCAAGCTCGACCGATCCGCTCGTTGCCGGATTCAACGGGTCAGTAATCGAGATCAAATAGGGTAAAACAGGAACCGGCGCTCCTCAAGTGGTGGAATTGGAAGGACTAAATTATAATCAGTCCATGAAATACCGATCACCATGGATTTATCAGATGAATCAGGACCGGCCGACCGTCACTTTGCCGGGAGACATAGAGACGGACGTCGTCATTGTCGGAGCGGGTATCGCCGGCATATCGACGGCTTTTTTCTTGCTCAAGAATACGGACAAGAAGGTCGTCGTAGTTGAGAAGGGCAAGCTCGCCCATGGTGCTACCGGCCATAATGCAGGCCAGATCGCCAGCTATTTCGAGAGGCCGTTTTACGAGCTAGCCGACGAATTTGGCCTAGAAAAGGCCGCTGAAGCCCAGAAATCGATCGAGGGCGCATGGAGCCTCATCGATCGCATGTTTACCGAGGCCGGGCTTTCTATCCCTCTGGCGCGCTTTATGGGCCATGCCGGATTTTCGACCTACGACCAGGTCGTGCGTCACCTCAAGGATAATGTGTGCAGGCGAAAGGCCGGCCTCCGCAATGAGGAGATGCGCATAGCCGACAACGCGCCATTTTTGGCTGGTATCCCTGCCGAATACAAGGATTTTTACGAAGTAGTGCCTCAGAGCGAGGTCCTGTCGCGCCTTCAGACCGATAACCGCAATTATATGGCCGCGCTCTCATACCAGAAGGGCTGTCTTAACTCGGCCCTCTTCTGCCAGGAGATCGCCGCATACCTGCTCAAGGAATTTGCCGGACGATTCACCCTTTTCGAGCACACTTCTATACAGAAGGTGGCCATGCACGACAAAAGGGCTATTTTGGACGCCGGAAAGCACACGATAACGTCAGAGCGGGTCGTCCTGTGTACCAACGGTTTCGAGGGGCTCACCATTATCAACGAAGGCGGTCTTGCCATCGATACCAAGTTCCATCATCTGGTTCGCGGAATGGTCGGCTATATGTCCGCATATCTCGAGCCGATGAACAAGCCGCCGATAGCCGTCAGCTATTTCGAGCCGGCAAACACCAATTCGAGCGATCCGTACGCCGAAGACCCCTATTTCTACCTCACGCGCCGTCCTTTCGAGGTCGAAGGCCACGAGAATTCGAACCTCATCAGCGTGGGTGGTCCGGAATTTTCCCTTGAAAAGAGGGTGGAATACGATTCAGATCTCGACTATCCGGAAGAGGAGAAGCGCCGCATCCAGGAATTCGTGAAATCGACCTATGATCCAGACCCGAACAAGAAGATCGACTATCAGTTCACCTGGCACGGCCTCATGGGGTATACGCCATCGGGCGTGCGCGTCGTAGGTGAGGAGCCAAAGAACAAGGCCCTCCTCTATAACCTGGGCTGCAACGGCGTAGGCATACTGCCATCGGTATTCGGCGCAGAGCGCATCTCAAAGATAGTGGCAGGAGAGAAGCTCGATCCGTCGATATTCGATCCGAGGGGATAGTGATAAAAAACGGCACCTGCGAGGGTGCCGTTTGCGTTTTATGAAGCGTATTGAGCGAGAGAGTGCGTCGGGCCGTCGACGGGATAGACCGAATCGAGCGACAGGGCTATATGCCCGACTTCGGGATCGATGACGACTATCTGCCCTTTCGGGTGCGTCATTTTTGGTACGACCTGAAATACGTCGCCGCTCATGTATTTGCCGGACTCGCGGCTGATAGCTACGTACGAGGGAAGAGGGCCGAACTGCTCTCTGGTGAGTTCGAGCTGCTCGGCGCTTCCGTATGCTGTGAAAGTCACGAGCGTCCTGCCCATGCTGTCGAGCTTTGCCGGCCCGTTTACACAGAAAATGAAGGTTCCTGACAGCAGCGTGGCTTTGGACCCGTTCGGATGCTCGAGCTTGTAGGGCACGAGCAGTACGAATGGATTGGTTGGGAAGGGAGTTACGGTGCGGGTTTTTGCCATCGGATAGAAAAGGCTGTTTTTGAAGAACTGTTCCGGAAAAGATATTGTGCCCGCTCTCTTATTCGCAGTCAAACGGTCGAAAAACATCACATCATGCTTTATTTGTATAGCAATAGCTATTTGACAATTATATAAAATAGTATTGTAATATTTTCAATAAAAACGGCACAAATTTTACTCAAATCCGTCAATCCCTCCCATTCTGTCCTTTAAGTTTCATTCGGTAGCGAATTGGCAATGATTTCCTAAAGGACATTGCAGAATAAGGTTTAAATGAGATGTCCTTTATATGTCCTTTAGAGCGAGCTTTGACAGCAATCGTGCAAAGTGTTGTCATTTTCTTTGACTTTGTTCCGTCTTTGCTTAGTGTTAGGAATGTAAGGATTCTTCAGCAATGAACCAGGCAAACCCAAATAAACGAACGATTCTTCGAAAAGCGCTCACTATGGCGCTCGTTTCTGCGTTCATTATTCAGCCTCTTACTCCGTTCATTGCTTTGGCAGACGAGGGCAGCGCTTCAGTAGGCCAGACTTGGTCATATTCGAATCCTGGACAGGACAACTGGACTGTTCCATCTAACGTCACATCTATCAAGGTAAAGGTTTGGGGCGCGGGCGCAGCCGGCGGCTCTGGCGAGAAGATCGAGGAATCTCACCGATCCGGTCAGGGAGGCGGCGCGGGAGGATATTCAGAGAAGACTATCTCTGTTAACTCTGGCGACTCTTTCTCAATAGCTATCGGCGCAGGAGGACAGGGCATCATGAGCTACTATGACGGTCGCGTAGGCAATCCTGGAGGCGACAGCAGCTTTAGCGGATCGTTCGGAACCATGACTGCAAACGGCGGACAGGGCGGACAGAGCTTCATGGGTCACGGCAATCCTACCGGCGACATGGGCTTTGGCGGACAGGCTAACGGCGGCGATATCAACGTAGCTGGCCAGTCGGGCGCCCCATACACTGAGTACGATGGCGGCCCTTACGCTTCTAACGGAGGGTCTGCGTATAACGGCGGACAGGGCGGATCTCGCGGACGCTGCGGAAACGACGGCGCTTGCCCGGGTAGCCACCTTGGCAGCCCTTGGGCAACAAACGGAGGATTCCCAGGAGGCGGCGGAGGCGGATCTGACGTAGGGCAGGGAGGTTTCGGCGCGAACGGCCAGGTTACCATTGAGGTAGTATCTGTCGTTTCCGTTCCCCAGACTCCGGTTTCTCCTATCGGCTTCATCGACGGAGCTTCTTGCGACGTCATCACTGGCTGGACATACGATCCAGACAACTCGTCCGTATCTAACGGCGTGCATTTCTATACAGACAACAACGTACTCATCGGAAATACCGAGGCGGACCAGCCTCGACAGGACGTAAACGACGCAAACGGCGTTTCAGGCAACCACGGCTTCAGCTTCCCAACTCCTGCATCCCTCAAGGATGGCCAGACTCACAATATCTACGCATACGGCCTCAACACTAACGGCGCCGGCGAGAACGCTATTCTCAGCGGCTCTCCAAAGCAGATTACTGGCTGTACTACAGACGGCGGCAGCGGCGGCCCTGGACCAATATTGAACTTGCCCCCTCACGCTCCGACCGTTACTCCTACATCGGGAAGCGGCGCTGCGAACGTAAGCCATACTTTCACCGCGAATACGACCGATCCTGAGGGCGACAACGTCGACTACGGCTTCGACTGGAACAATGACGGCAACGTCGATTTCTACTCGGGCCTCGTACCATCGGGAACTTCAGCCCAGATGTCGTACTCATGGTCTGCTGCGGGCACATACCCTGTGCGAGTGGTTGTTCGCGACTCTAACCTCAACTACTCTGCGGAGACAGTAGTTCCATTCGTCGTTACCTCGACTGGTGGCGGCGGAGGCAACACGAACACGGCTCCAAACCTTCCGAACCTCCTCAGCGCGCCTTTGACCGGCCCTATCAATACGCCTATCCAGTTCTCTGTAGTGGCCACTGACCCTCAGAACGACAATATTTCATACGGCTTCGACTGGAATAACAATGGCCAGAATATCGAGTACACGGCGCTTACTATGTCGGGCATCTCTGCAGAGATTTCGCACTCATGGCCAGCAGCCGGCACTTATACCTTTAGCGTACGAGCCCGAGACGCTCAGGGAGCTATCTCTGCGCCTATTTCTCATACCATCACTATTTCTGGCACTACGGGAGGGAACAATAATCCTCCGGTAGCGAACATTACCTCTTTCTACGTAAACCCAACCGCGATTACGAGCGGCGAGATGGCGACCCTTCACTGGACGTCTGCTAATGCTACGTACTGCGAGGCTTCAGGCGACTGGAGCGGCGCCCAGGCTACTGCGGGCTCATTCGCATTGGGAGCTCAGACCGCAAGCGTAACCACGAACAAATTCTTTACCTTGAGCTGTGGAAACGCGAACGGAACTTCGACCCTCTCTGCTACTCTCACTATCAATCCTACGACCGGCGGCGGTAACGGCGGCAACAACAACCCTTCGATCGGCCAGTTCCAGATCACTCCTAACCCAATAGTGAGCGGAAACGGCGCGACTATCACGTGGTCTTCGACCAACGCTACTCTCTGCGTGGCTTCAGGCTCATGGTCTGGAAACCTTGCTACATCAGGAAGCGCCCCTATCGCTCCTATTACCGTATCGGCTACGACAAACTACACATACACCCTTAGCTGCGGAAACAGCAACAGCACCACTACCCAGAATCAGATCCTTACCGTAAATCCTACGACTGGCGGCCCAGGCGGTCCTGGAAATCCGACTATCGATTTCACCGTATCTCCTCAGTCTGGCCTTATCACCACCGAGTCTGGTAATACTGCGTCATTCGCGGTAGCTCTCGCGTCAGCCCCTACGGCCAACGTCACATTGCCTATCAACAGCTCGAACTGGAACGAGGGAACAACATCTGTATCGAGCCTTGTATTTACCCCTGCAAACTGGAATCTTCCTCAGGATGTCGTCGTTACGGGCCGAGATGACGGCGCTGTAGACGGAAACGTCTCGTATATGATCACTGTCGGCGCATCTGCCAGCTCTCAGGCTGCATGGAACAATCTCCCTGCAAAGACTGTTTCTGTAACAAACACAGACAACGATACCTCTAACGGCGGCGGCAACAACGGCGGAGGCGGCTCTGACGGATCTGGCGTCGTACCTCCACGCGGAGGCGGTGGCGGCGGAAACAGCGGTACTTGCGTAGGATACGGCTGTACTACAGGCGGCGGCAACGGCGGCTCAAACAACCCTGATATCACTATCATTTTCGATAATCCGACCACATCTACGGGCGGCGGCTCTACCGTGTCTGGCCCGGAGTTGGTCTGCCCTGCAGTCAACTTCATCACTGTTTTCATGAAGAAGGGCATTGATAACAACCCTAACGAGGTCCGAAAGCTCCAGTATTTCCTCAATTCATACGAGGGGGCTAACCTTACGGTCAATGGCCAGTTCGATGACGCTACCGAGGCTGCCGTAAAGGCGCTTCAGGCAGGCCATGCGACTGAAATCCTCGCTCCTTGGGGTGTTACTGAGGCTACCGGCATCGTATATATAACGACTGCGCGCTATATCAATACTACGTTCTGTAACGACAACCCTGGATACACGGGCGATCAGGATGTAAAGGACATTCTCGACAACAATGTCCCTTATGTACCTGTTGATAACTCAGGCGAGTTCGACGGCGCAATTGGCCAGGCTACAAGCACCCCAACTAACATTGCGGGAGCCTTCGGGGCCTTCACACAGCGCGTTTGGGACTTCCTAAAGGACATTCCATGGTATCAGATTCTGATACTCCTCCTTCTCCTTATAGGAACCGCATTCACGGTCCACGGAATCTTCCGCAAGGATATTGGATCGCATGACTACTTCATGTCCTTTATACAGGGGGCCTCAGCCCTTGCGGTGGGAAGTGTCCTTAATGTCCTTAATGCGATGTCCTTTATCCTCAACCCTGATTGGTTCACGGATAAGGCTGGATTCGGCCTCGGCTGGCTCCTTGCCCTCGGCATCGTAAATCTCCTCGCATTCGTAGTGATCTGCGTGGCTATCCTCCTCGCCCTTTACAACCGAGTGACGGTAAAGAGCACCACTCGTCCTCTCTAATACACCTAGTTTCCGGCAGTAGCAAAAGCCTCCCAGCACGGGAGGCTTTTGCTATAATGGATTTATGAAAAACTACACATCCTGGATAGTCATGGGCGTATTGGTGGTCGCGATATTGGGCGGAATGATCTGGTACTCGACGCGGCCAGGGCAGTACGATACATTCGCGGCCTGTATCAAGGATAGCGGCGCCAAATTCTATGGCGCATGGTGGTGCCCTCACTGCGCCGAGCAGAAGAACCTTTTCGGCCAGTCTGCCAAGAAGCTCCCGTACATAGAATGCTCCAATCCTGACAGGACTCAGAACGCTCTCTGCAACAGCGAGGGCATCACAAACTATCCGACCTGGGAATTCAAGGGAGGTACCACTACCCGCACCAACGCCTTGTCCCTTGCTGAGCTCGCGGCAAGGACCTCGTGCCCTCTTATCAAGGATGCTGATATAAAATAAGGCTATGGAATCGCTCTCGAACTTTGTCGGACTCTTTTGGGGATCGTTTACCGTCGTGGCGCAGATTATCTCCCTCGGGCTCATCGTCTCGCTGTTCGTCCCCGCGGTCCGCAATTCCGCATTTGCGAGATTCTTCGCTGATAGGGCGATTCTCGTCGGATTCGTGGCGTCTCTTTTGGCGACCGCCGGCAGCCTCGTCTATTCTGACGTACTCGGATTCGCGCCGTGCAAGTTCTGCTGGTTCCAGCGAATATTCATGTATCCTCAGGTGCTCCTTATGGGCATTGCCCTGTGGCGAAAGGATGTCGGAATGAAGCTGTACGGATTCCTGCTTTCGACAATCGGAGCGGCGATCGCCCTTTATCACTACAGCGGGCAGTTCGGCATCGCGCCTCTGCCTTGCTCGGCAGTGGGGCAGTCAGTATCGTGCTCTGAGCGCTTCGTCACCCAGTTCGGATACATTACGATCCCTCTCATGGCCTTCTCGGCATTCCTCATGATGGCGCTCTCGTTCTGGATATCGATGCGCAAGGATCGTGCGGCAAAGGCGGCGGCATCAGCTCAAAACTAATGGCAGACACGATCGCACTCATCATCGCGGCCATCCTGATCGCTCCGGGAATCCTCATGGCCTTCGTGCCCATGCTGCCGGCCCTCTCATACATGTTCGTGATCGCCCTCGTGTACGCGATCTACGGCGGTTTTGCAGCAGTCACGGGTACCGAGATCCTCATTCTCCTCGGCATCGTTCTCGTATCGATAATCATCGATCATTCGGCTGGAATCCTCGGCGCGAAATATGGGGGAGCGCATACGAAATCATTGCTGTGGGGAATGCTTGCCGCATTTATCGGAACCTTCTTCGTGCCGCCTTTCGGTACATTTGTTGGCCTGTTTTTGGGCGTCCTAGCGGCAGAACTTTACTATAAGAAACCTCACGACAAGGCTTTTAAGGCGGCAGGAAGCGCCCTTCTCGGCAGCGCTGTGGGCGTAATGGCCAACATAGCTCTAGCGGCTACGTTTATGGGGCTATTCATTTATTTCGCCCTCTTCTAAATGTATGACTTCCAATTCGAATAAGATAATACTGGCCGTGTTGGCGCTCGGCGTAGTCGCATATATAGCTTTCGTCTTCGATGGGCCGTATAGCGATGCGGCAGACAGCTTTGAGACCTGCGTAGGCATGGGATATCCGGTCATGGAATCCTATCCGAGGCAGTGCCGCGATGATGAGGGCAACCTCTTTGTCGAAGACGTGACTGTTCCTGTCGATCCCATGATAGGTACGACTACGGGCGGCATTGTCGGCGGCGTAAGCGATCCGCGGGTTAGCCTGGTGATGCCGGCCGCGGGCGCCACCGTATCGTCGCCGCTTCAGGTCTCCGGTACCGCCCGCGGCCCCTGGTTCTTCGAGGCGAGCTTTCCGGTGCAGGTTATCGGCGCCGACGGGACGATCCTCGGATCGGGCATAGCGCAGGCGCAGGGCGACTGGATGACGGAAGGCTTCGTGCCGTTTGCGGCGACGGTCAGCTTTATCCCTGGCACTAACGTCTCGGGTTATGTAAGATTAAGCAAAGACAATCCATCGGGCCTGCCGGAAAACGACGCCCATGTGGACGTGCCGGTAACGTTCAGGTAGTCGCGCTTAACCAAACTTCATGCCAAACGAATCCCTCATACATGCGGACATATTCTTCTTCATATCGACCATCGCGCTCGTGCTGATATCGATCGGCATCGCGATCGCCCTTTTCTACGCGATCAGGATCCTGCGCGACGCGAGCGAAGTCAGCGAAAAGATACGGACCGAGAGCGGCGAGATCGTGAGCGATCTCAAGAAGCTCCGCGCGAACTTGCGCGACGAAGGGATCAAATGGAAGCACGTCGTAGGCCTTGTCCGGACTTTCTTCATGAGAAAGGCGACAAAGGCTAAGAAGACCGTGGACAAGGTTGAGAAGGTGGCGGATACAATTACTCATACAAAATAAAAAACATATGGCAGAAAAGAAATCAGGCATCGGAACAACTTCGGTGGTAGTCGGATTGGCAGGCCTTACTGCGGCTGCTGTCGGCGCATATTACCTTTACGGCCACAAGAATGCCGAGAAGAACCGCTCAAAGGTCAAGAGCTGGATGCTCAAGGCCAAGGGCGAGGTCCTCGAGCAGCTCGAGAACGTCCAGGACGTGACTGAGACTGCATACCTTTCTGCCGTCGACACTGTCGCCAAGAAGTACAACGAGCTCAAGAATATTGATCAGGAAGAGCTCGGCGCATTCATCGAAGAGATGAAAGGCCACTGGAACGGCATAAAGACGACTCTCCAGGCGTCTGCCCCAAAGGCAAAGAAGGCGGCAAAGTCCAAGGCTGCTCCTAAGGCAAAGAAAACTTCCAGGAAGTAGTGGTATCATATACCCATGAAAACTTCATGGGGCAATGTCGCGGGCTGGTACGATACCGTCGTAAATGACAAGGATTCTTATCAGGTAAATGTCATTTTGCCGAACTTGCTGCGTATCCTCGCGCCTGAAAAAGGGCAGAGGATCCTCGATCTCGCTTGCGGGCAGGGCTTCTTTACGCATGCATTGGCCGCCAAGGGCCCGCATGTGACCGGCGTCGACATATCGCCGGAGCTTATCGACATAGCCCGCAAGCATGCCGGGCATAACGAGGAATTCTACGTATCCCCTTCGGACATGCTTTCGAAGTTCAAGGATAAGAGCTTCAATTCCGTCCTGTGCGTGCTGGCTATTCAGAACATCGAGCGCATGGCTATCACGTTCAAGGAGGTCGGCAGGCTCGTCGGCGACAAGGGCAGGTTCGTTCTTGTGCTTAATCACCCGACGTTCAGGATTCCGGGTCAGAGCTCGTGGGATTTCGACGCCAAGAAGGGCGTGCAGTACAGGAGGGTAGACGAGTACCTTTCCGAGTCGCGATCAGCTATCGACATGAATCCCGGCCTAAAGGATCCCAAGGCGAAGAAGGAGCTTACCTATTCCTTCCACCGATCGCTCCAGACCTATTCAAAAACTCTGGCAAATGCCGGATTCGCCATAGCCCGCATAGAGGAGTGGGTATCGCACAAGGAGAGCGAGAAGGGCCCGAAAAAGGCCGCCGAGGACAAAGCTCGCCGCGAAATCCCTTTGTTCATGTGTCTTGAATGCGTGAAGCTCTAGGCTGAAATCGCCTGTCCCCATCTTTATCTTTTCTTTATCCCGCCTTTGCTATACTTATCCGTATGAATACGACATACGCGATACGAAATCAGGATAAGCTGCTCACCGTCGCTCCGGAGGTCGGCCGACAGTACATCTACAAGCTTCGCGACATGCCCGAGGCCGACAAGCCGCGCGAGAAAATGATCGCTCACGGCCCTCAGATGCTTTCTATCGTCGAATTGCTCGCTATCATTATCAATACCGGTACGGTAAAGGAGGACGTCATGACCATGGCGTCCCGCATTATCCGCGAATACGGCGAGAAAAGCTTCTCTTCGTTCGACAATGCGACCAAAATCTCCGAGGAACTCAACATTCCTCTGGTCAAAGCCTGCCAGATAGTCGCCTCGAGCGAGCTGGGCCGGCGCTTTTTCAAGAAGTCGGGTGGCAGGAACGTCAGCGTCCGCAATGCCAAGGATGTTTCGGCCTACGTCTCCGACATGCATACGCTGCCAAAGGAGTACCTGCGCGGCATTTACGTAAATAACCATCACCAGATCGTCCATGACGAGGTCCTATCCATGGGAACCATCGATGCAAACATCATCCATCCGCGCGAAGTGTTCAAGCCGGCAGTCGAATACGGAGCATCTGCCGTAATATTGGTGCACAACCATCCGTCTGGAGTGGTGACCCCTTCGGCGGCTGATATCGAAGTCACCAAACAGCTGATAGATGCAGGAAAGATTATGGGGATATCACTCGTCGACCACGTCATCGTGGGCAAGGGCAAATTTACGAGCGTCCCTGTTATCTACGAATAAAAATGAGCACACTTCAAATGTCGTCCAGAGCGATAATCTCATCGTTCGGGCAAGACGCATGCATACAGATACTGCGGGACATCCCTGAGGGAACCCGGCAGCCGGTACAGACCCAGTACCTGAACGAGGTTATGGGTTTTTTATTGCGGAATCTGGTAAAGGTCTACTCCAAAGAGGGCCTCGCCAAGGAGGATAAGACCAAATTGAGGCACTACCTCGAGAAAGTCATCGAGGCCAAAAAATTGATGGATGAGGAAAAGGCCTAAGGAGGCTGCGAGCCCTTACGCGCGAGGCTTTACGTCCTCGATAGCGAGGCTGTAGCGCAGTCCGTAGAGCATCAGGAGGGAGAGGAAGACGAAGAGTCCCTTCATGTCGAATACGGTAAACAGGATTGTCGCGATGATCGGCCCTACGACGTAGGCGAGCGGTCGGGCGGTCCTGAAGAAGCTGATGATATGCGTCTTTGACGCATCTACCTTCTTGAAGAAATAGGTGTCGGTCATGATCTCGACCATGGCTGCGCCCACGCGGGTCATGAAGAGCACGATGGTCCAGATAAGGACGTTATGGTCGGTTACGAAGGCTATAAGGGCCGTAGAGATGGCCATGATGACGAATCCGATCGACATCATGGCCTTTTCGCCTGCCTTGTCCGCAAGCCTGCCCAGCGGCACATCGAGCAATACGAAAGGCAGGAGCATGACGGTGAATATGACTCCCATCGTCTTCCAGTCGAATCCGACGGTCTCGTGCAGGTAGATTGGGGTATAGATGATCATCCAGGCAAAGAAGAACTGGAGCAAAAACTGGATCAGGAGCACGCCTTTTATATTCCTGTCGGTCCAGATCTCGCCGAAGCTCTTCCAGAACGGCATGTGATTATACTCAGGCTCCCTGATTCCGCGCAGGTTTATAAGGACGAGGGCGATAACGGGCACGATGAGTGCCGCGCTCGCGATATATATGCGGTGAAAGGCGTTGTCGCCCAGGATATACGCGCCCAGCATCGGCGATATAAGCCACGCCATGTTGGCTATGGTCAGGAAGGTGCCGCGGATCTTGCCGGTGGCGGTATTGGATGAGAAACTCTCGAGGAATACGTCGAGGGTGAAGTTGATGAGCGAGATCGATACGAAATTGAGGATGAAGGCCGATATGACGGCGAGCGTATCGCTGCCCATGATAAGGCCCGCAAGCGAGAGGAGCTCGAGGAGGAGCAGGGAGATGGTGACGCGGAAATTGCCGAAGCGTCGTACCAATGCAGGCATCTCTATAAAGGCCGCTATGGCGAGGAGCGAGCTCGCGGTATAGATGATTCCGACGAGGCTGCTATTTATGAAAAGCTCCGACAAAAACGACGAGTTTATATAAGCCGGCAATGCGCTGCTAAGGCTGAACACGAAAGCGATCGCGTACATGATCGCTCTTTTCTTGGGAAGGGTTATTTCTTCTGGCATGCGGAACATTATAGCAAAGAAGCAGCAAAAAAGACCCTTTGCGAGGGTCTCTTTCGTCTGCGATTGATTGCTAGATCGTAAGAAGCACCGGAATCACCACTGGTCGTTTCGCGGTCTCCTGGAAGAGCTGTCGCGATACGGCGTCGGTAACGTTCGCCTTGATCATTTCGACGTTGAGGGGATTCATGCCGTGCGCCGTCTGCTCGATAGTATCCTTGATGAGGTTTCGAGTGTCGCGGAGCAGGTCCTGAGACTCGCGGAGATAGACGAATCCTCGGGAGATAATGTCCGGAGACTTTCGCAATCGGCCGGTCTGGGCGTCGATGATGGCAAAGACGATGAACATGCCGTCCTGAGAGAGCATCGTTCGGTCTCGGAGGACTACTTCCTGGGCGTCTCCGACGGCGAATCCGTCCACGAGGACGAGGTTCGACGGAGCCTTCTCCTTGAGTACGCGGATAGACTTGCCCTGGTCGTAGATCTCTACGACCGATCCGTTGTCAGGGACGATGATGTTCTCGCGCGGCACGCCGAGAGCCATTGCGAGCTCTGCGTGCAGGCGGAGCATATAGTGGTTGCCGTGCACAGGCATGAAGAATCGGTACTTTACCTGCTCGTGGATCCACTTGAGCTCGTCTCGGTTTCCGTGACCGGACGCGTGGATGTCGGAGTCAAGGTAGGTGATGATCTTCGCCTCCGAGCGGTAAAGGTTGTCCTTGAGCTTAACTACGGCGTTGTGGTTCGTAGGAATGATAGACGAAGAGAGGAGCACGGTATCGGTCTTTCGGAACTGGATGTACTTGTGCTGCTTGGTCGCGATGCGCATGAGGGCGGCGAATTCCTCCCCCTGAGATCCGGTGACGAGCATGACGATGCGGTCCGGCGGATAGTTCTCGATCTGGGAGACGTCGATGACGTTCGTCGCCTCGAGGAGCTTCAGGAGCTTGATGATCTCGACGTTTGACTTCATGGCGCGGCCCTCTACGACGACCTTCTTGCCGTATTTCTCGGCCGCCTTGATGATGGCGATGATTCGCTCCACCTGCGACGCGAAGGTTCCGATGATGAGCCTGCCCGTAGCCGCCTTGATGTACTTGTCGATGTTCTCGACGACGACTGACTCGGAAAGCGAGAATCCCGGCTTCTCGACGGACGTGGAGTCCATGGTCAAAAGGAGAGCCTCCTTGCCCGCGAACTGCTTGTACTGCTCGACTTCCTCCTCGGTAGGGACGCCTTTGACGTTGTCGACACGCACGTCCTCGATAAAGACGATGTCGCCGTAAGGAGTCTGAATAACGAGTCCCATCGAGTCAGGGATTGTGTGCGAGATAGGGAAGGTCTTTACCTTGAGCGAGCCTACGGTAATGGTCTCGTTTCCGGCGATGACCTTGATATCCAAAGGCTTCAGGTGAGGGAATTCCTCCTGGCGCTTCTGGATCATGACTGCTCCGAACTGTCGGGTGTAGATAGTCGGGTAGCCGATGCGGTCGATAATGTAAGGGAGGCCTCCGATATGGTCGAGGTGACCGTGGGTGATGAACATGCCGCGGATCTGGTGCTTTCGCTCCTCGAGGTACTTGGTGTTAGGAAGGATGTAGTCGATTCCCGGGGTCGCCTCGTCCTTGAACTGGAAGCCCGCGTCGATAACGATGATGTCGTTGCCGAACTCGATGGCCGTCATGTTCTTGCCGATCTCCTCCACGCCTCCCAATGGGATGATGCGGATATTGTCGCCGATAGGAGGGATAACCTGGGATGGGGCGTTGTTGCTCGTTCCCATAGGTCGAGGGCCGCCCTGGTTAAAGCGTCGCATCGGCTTGCGTCGGTCGCGCATCATGCGCTTCATCGAGCCGCCTCGGCCGCCGGAGCGTCCGCCTTGTCCGCCACCCGCCGGCGCGCCTTCAGGCCGTGGGCCCTGAGGTCGTCCGTGGCCTCCGCGATTGCCGCGGAATCCGCGTCCGCCGCGCCCTCGGCCTCCGTGGCCGCCCTGTCGCTGTCCCTGGTTTCCAGAGACCGGTCGCTGAGGCATAGGAGGGATCGCTCCCGAGTTAGGGATAGAGTCTCCTGACCTGCTTGGCTGTGATGTATTCGTGTCGTTCATAATGTTTTTTGTTAAATGATTGATTAATTTTCTGTATTTGTAATGACTTCGTCCTGATCCTTCACGAATATTTTCCAAACTGCGTCAGTTTCTACGTACCATCGCTCGATTCCGCTGAACCTGTCGCTTGGGGTGGTAATCTCTCCGAGATCTACGCCGTGAAGCTTTTCCGGGATGGCGTAAATGAAGTCGGGGCTCCAGAGGAATATGGCTGGCGTGTCAGTGTCGAGCTCCTTCTTGAAAATGTCGTACTGGGCCTTTGCCGCCGCCGTCGATGTCGCCGTCCTCATCTTCTCGAGGGCCTTGTCCGCCTTTGCGTTGGTGTACATGGCGATGTTGAGGCCGGGATCGTTTCGCTGCGACGAATGCCAGAACGGATAGAGGTCTGAGTTCTTGCCGATGACGAGGCCAAAGAGGAGGGCGTCGTACTTTCGGGGCCTGATTACTCCCTGGTTAAGGTCGGTTTGCTCGAATACCTGAACGTCCACCTTTGCTCCGAGCTCCGTCCAGTTCTCCTCGATTGATTTGGCGCTGGCCACGAGCTCCGGGATGTTGGCGGTCGAGAGGGAGAGCGAGAGGGTCGACGAGCCAGTCTTTGACCCGAGCTCGAATACCCCGTCGGCATTCTTCTTCCACTTCGCCTTGGCGAGCGTCTCGGCTGCCTGGTCGATAAGAGCAGGGGATGTCGATGCGGTAGCCTCGGCCGATGCCGGAAGCGGGCCGTTTGTCTCGGCGGCGTATCCCTGAAGGGTGCTGTTAACTATGAAATCCTTGTCGGTCGCCAGGGCGAGCGCCTTTCTGACTTCCTTGTGGGCGAGGATCTCGTTCTCGTTCTGATTGAAAAAGACCCCGAAGACGCGGGTCAGCGGCGCGGACACTATGTTCCGGATCGCCTTTGTCGACGTCGCGCCCGTAGGGGTAAGGTTCGACGCGCTCTCTACGAGGCCGTCGGTGACGGCTGCGAGGAGCGCCTTCTCGTTCGAGAAGAACTTTATGTCGAGTATAGAGATGTACGGTCGGCCGAGGGCGTAGTTCGGATTGGCCTTGAGCATGATCTCCGTAGGGATGCCGTCGGACGATCGGATAACCTTGGATATCTGGTACGGTCCGGTGCCTACCGGATTGACGTTGAGCGAGCTGAAAGGGATCTGGTCGCTCTCAAGGGACTGCCAGAGGTGCTTTGGCAGGATGCCGAGCGTGAGGTTCGATATGAAGGGGGCGTACGGCTGCTTGAGTGTGAAAACGATCTCATGGCCCTCCGCGTGGGCGATAGTGACACCTTCCCAGTTTACGCGGCGAGGGCTCTTGAGGGCTGCCTCCTGGGCCTTTTCTACGGTGAATCGCACGTCCTCGGCGGTTACGGGCGTTCCGTCATGGAACACGGCGCCGTCCTTGATGGTAAGGGAGTATGTGAGGCCGTCCGGCGATACGGTAAAGGTGTCCGCGAGGTCCGGAATGAATTCGCCCTTAGGCGTAGCTTTCAAAAGCCCCGAATAGACGATAGCCGTAAGGTCCCGGTCCGCGTCCGATATCGCGAGCAAGGGGTTGATGAAGCGCGGCGTTCCCACGATGCCTTCGACGAGCTTTCCGCCGTCGCGTGGGATGTTCACTGAGAATTCGGCGCTCGCCTTGCCCAAAAGGGAAAGCGCGGCGACGATCGATACCAAGGCAAAAGCAAGGAAAAGCGCCTTTTCGGTTATGGAGAGGGAGTCGAAGGTCTCCTGAGTCTTATGAAGGCCCTGAACCTTGCGTTCGCGAGTGAGGGATCGCCAAAGGGAATTTTTCGGTTCCATGTATGAGAGGCTGTCTGTAATGAGACAGTATTATGTAAGTTAAAGAGAGTACGCTTGAGCTAGCGGACAAGCGAGACGAGAGACGTAGCTGCAAAAAGCACGCCCAAGACGATCGTTGCGATGAAGAGGAATTTTTCAGGCCCTCGGCGAGTGTGGAAAACCGAGCTGTTGTTGTCACCGCCTCCAAGAGCGCCGCCGTTCTGAGCACCAGAGTGCTGAAGGAGGATCGCGAGGATAAGAAGCGCTGAAATGGCTATCTGAATATACGGCATTACGCTAGAAATCGTACTCATGGGTATAAAGATATCATAAGTAGGCGGTTTTTGCAATATATAGGAGGGTTGGCGGGCGACCCGAAAGCTTTCTTGCATTTGGGGTAATTTGTTGCATAATAGCGATGTAATGCAAGCTACTACTGGTCCGTTATCAGATAGCTTCGAGTTGCAGGCTGAATTGGGGCAGTTTCCCGATCTTGCCTCGCAGTTCTTTTTCTTTGCTGGCGAGACAGTGGTCTTCGATAAGGATGGATGGATGTGGACGCGCAAAGGCGACTCCGTCTGTGATCCCGGTCAGGGCTATGTCAAGATCGAGGTTCCTCTTCTGTGGGAAACTGAACCTCGGCCTGAGGCCTATTGGCTTCGGGGTCATCATTCTCGCCTGGCGGCTGTTGCCGCATAGCAAGTCGATTCGCCCTGGTTACGGGCGAATTTTTAATTCACACCACGACTTGCATTGATGTGTCAATGGGTGTAAGCTTTGAGCAAATCAATATGTACTTCTGGCTTATTTTCGCCCTTCCTGCAACCGTAATCCTCCTGATCCTTGGCTTCGCCATGTCGGGAAAGAAAAATCCTTCCTACGAGGACACTCAGGATCCTCCCGAGGCCTAGTGATTGCATGGATTTTCATCGCCGCGCCATTGAGGTGCGGTTTTTTATTTGCTGTATAATGAGGGGGTCATGAAAAAATCAACAATAATCATCATAGCGGTCGTCGTCATCCTGGTCGGTTACTTCGCGATGACCTATAACAGGCTCGTAACGGCTCGAACCGCAGCAGACGCGCAGTGGGCCCAGGTGGAAACCCAGTATCAGAGGCGCTTCGACCTTATTCCTAACCTCGTGAACGCGGTAAAGGGCGTCATGAAGCAGGAGACGGCAGTATTCGGCGCGATCGCCGACGCACGAACCCGATATGCGGGCGCGACCACCCCAGACGCAAAGGCAGCAGCGGCAAGCGAGGTAGAGTCCTCGTTCGCGCGATTGCTCGTAGTCATGGAGAATTACCCTCAGCTCCAGTCGTCTGCCAACGTCCAGACCCTTCAGGCTCAGATCGAGGGAACTGAGAACCGCATCTCGACAGAGCGAGGCCGATACAACGAGGACGTCCGATCGTATAACCTTGTCGTATCCCGATTCCCGAGCTCGCTCGTGGCATCTGTAACCGGATTCGACTCCCGATCTTATTTCGAGGCCGCCGCGGGAACAGAAGTCGCTCCGACGGTAGAATTCTAGTCTCTATTTAGACGCTAAAAATCAAATATGGAACAGACCAGCAGCAAGCCCCTTATCTGGGCGATAGTCATTGCGGCAATTGTGCTGCTTGTAGCATCCGGCGCTTGGGCGTATCTCAGGAATGCGGCAGATACTGAAAGCGCGGGAAGCACGACAGTCTCAGAGACTGTCGTCGCAGATGAAATGCCTGTAACAGAAATCGGAAAGGAGCCCGCTCAGCGTACTTTGCCTGTGTCTTCTGGAGCTGGCTTTGCCCAGGAATCCGACAAGATCCGGGTCGTGTCGCCTAATGGGGGCGAGACCCTAGAGATTGGCAAGACATACGATGTCACTTGGGAGAATTATCTCGGAAAGGAAGATTTGCTTATCGCGCTCATAGTTACTTCTACAAATGGCCAGGCGTATACGAAAATAATCGCCGGAGGCGTTCCTGCCGCTGCGAGTGGCGCATACAAGTGGACGGTAACCTCTGAGGATACCGCTAACAATTATCGGATCGAGGTATATCCTGCGGGCTCTCGAGAGTACGTCGGACGCAGCTTGTCCTCGTTCAAGGTTTCTGGATCTCCGGTCATCGTCGTCGATTCTCCTGCGCCGAATGCCAGGGTGGACCTTGGCAAGCCAGTTGCCGTAGCCGGTAAGGCTCGCGGCATATTCGGCGAAGGCGAGTTCGATATTCGCGTCTCATACTTCCCGGACGGAAAGAGGCAGGTTATATCCCAGACGCTCGCAAGACGAGTGCCGGGTGAGAGGGGCGACAATTGGATGTCGGGCGAGTTCGTCGATTTCACGGCGACCCTCGACCTCTCGAAATCGCCGGTCTGCAACGTAAATGTCGAATTCTTCAAGAGGGACGATATGCGCAAGCAGCAAAACCCTCTGTACATTTTGCCTCTCTGGCTCTATGGGAACGAAAATTGCTTGGAAGGGTAATGCAATAAATTAGGCTCATGTTTAGAAAAGCCCGCACATATGTCTGCTTTGCCGTGATCGCGGCGTTCGCTTGCGCGAACGCCGCCTTGGCATATCAGAGCCCGGGCAAGCCGAAGGGATTCGTGAACGACTTCGCGAATCTTTTCACCGTCGAGCAGCGCGCAGCTCTCGAGAATAAGATAGGGAACTTCGAGCGCCCCGCCGGCGTGCAGTTTTCTGTCGTTACCGTGCCGTCTCTGGGCGACGAGACGATCGAGACGTATGCCGTAAAGCTGTTCGAGGAATGGGGCATCGGCCAGGAGCGCGCGGACAACGGCCTTCTCTTGCTGATCGCTCCGACAGAGCGGCAGGTCCGCATTGAGGTTGGGTACGGGCTGGAGGGAACTATCACCGATGCCCAGGCGTCGACTATCATCCGGACGGTCATCACTCCGGCTTTCAAGGAGGGCAAGTACTACGAAGGCGTCGACGCCGCGGTCAATCAGATGATCGGCCTCGTTGAGGGCGATCCGACGGTCATGGCGAGCGTGAATGACGCTGGCCGCGATTGGGGCAAGTACGTCAGCCCAGAGATAGTCGTGTTCGTTCTCATCGTCATCGCGAACCTCGTTGGCGTCATGGCGCGATCGAGGTCGTGGTGGCTCGGCGGCGTGGTCGGCTTTGTCGCCGGCATCATATTCCTCAGCGTCGTCGGCGCCGTCATTGCGGCAGTGATAGGACTTGTAGTAGATTTCCTCCTGTCGCGCTTTGCCGGAAAGTTTTTCAAGGACAAAGGCGGCAGCGGCCCGCACTTCTGGTTCCTCGGGGGAGGCGGCTCGAGCGGCCGCGGAGGCTTTGGCGGATTCGGCGGCGGCTCGTCCGGCGGTGGAGGTTCCAGCGGATCGTGGTAGGATAGTCGCGGCAGTTTGCCCGCGACGGAAAGGAGAGATGGCAGAGTGGTCTAATGCGCAGTCCTGGAAAGACTGTGTGTCAGAAATGGCACCGGGGGTTCGAATCCCCCTCTCTCCGCTACAAAAAACTTTGTTTCGGAGTGACCCGAATGTGGATATCTTGAGTTTTCATATGAAGTTGCTTGGTGCCGTCAATCTGGTTCGTTGTCCGAAGCCTCAATGGTTGCTATACTATTCACCATAATGAGACGTCGGGGCTTTTTTCTTTTGGCGGTAACGGTGACAGCTGCAATCAGCTCTATTTTTTCGCCTATCGCATTTGCCGCCGGGCCCGCTGGTGTGGAAAGTGGCCTTGAGTTCTGGTTCTCGGCCGACAGCGGTGCCAAAGATTCGGGCGGGAATGCGGCAGCTGATAACGAGCAGATAGAGACATGGGAGGACCAGTCTGCAAATAATCGCGATGCGACCCGTTCAGCCGGAAGCGCGGTCTATAGCGAAAATGGTCTCAATTTCAATCCAACGCTCAATTTCACTGATGGCCGATACCAGGCAAGTGATACGGGCCTCGTAAGCGGTTCGGGCGACCGTTCTATTTTCGTGGTCGCCTCTGCCGATTCCGGCGGTTGGCGTTACGTCCTCGGTGCAGGCACGTTCGGTGGAGGTGCTGGATTCGATTTTGGGCACAACTCGAACAGCGCGTCGGTCTTTATCACCACGCACAGTTCGCAGGAAGCGATCACTGGCAGCTGGACTCCCTATGGTACTGCTCGCCTCGCATACGGCGCGGTGAATGGCGGCCCCCTGTATATCGCAGTAAACGGCAGTGTTCCCGTGCAGGGAAGCGGAGGAAACGTAAACACGTCTCTAAGCGGCAGCGTGAAGATAGGCTCCAATTCGCGTGGCGACGAATATTGGGACGGCAATATTTCGGAGGTTATCTACTATGACCGGCTCGTAACGGCCACCGAGCGGCAGCGTATCAACTCGTATCTCGCCCTCAAGTACGGCTTCAGCCTTGATCAGGGTACCGCGCAAAGTTACCTTGCGAGCGGTAGCAACCTCATGTGGGACAAGGACGCAGCGGATGCGAGCACCTATGACAACGACCTGTTTGGCATCGGGCGCGACGACGCGTCGAACCTCAGCCAGATAAAGTCGAGGGGGCAGAACTCGACAACTGTGATCACGGTGGAGGCCGTCAACGAAGGCACAAACCTCGTGCCCGATTTTGAGGACATGGACGATCTGGAGTTTCTCGTCTTTGGGGATAACGGTGGCGCGGCGTCGTGGACAACGACGGGGGCGCCTTCTGGCTACAGCATTCTTGAGCGTAAATGGAAGAAGCAGGAGCAGGGCGACGTAGGATTCGTTCGCATGGATTTTAACGTCGCGAACTCAAATATGAATATTCCCGACACCCTTGACGGCGGCGTCTATTATTTCGTGTACGACTCCGATAACGACGGCAGCTTGAGCGACGAGGTTCCCCAGGGTATGAGTGATCAGGGAGGCGATGCGTGGCGCGTGGCGGTAGATTTTGGGGCAGGAGGACTCTTTACACTCGCGTCGACGGAGAATCCTGCCGCAGAAGGTCTGTCACCGGTCGACAATGCCGTAGGGGTCAACGGAAACACGAATCTAGTCATAACGTTGAGCACCTCGGTAACGGTAGGTACCGGAGACATCCTCATCAAGAAGGCGTCTGATAATTCGATCGTTGAAACTATACCAGTGGGGAGCGGGCAGGTGAGCGGCAGCGGAACTGATACCATCACTATCAATCCTGCGAATTCCCTCGATGACGGCATTGAATATTACGTTCAGATCCCCTCGACCGCATTTAAGGACGCCGATGACGATTACTTCCCGGGCATAACGAACGCCACGGGATGGAGCTTCACCACCGCCGATTCAAGCGCGCCGGTGATTTCAAGCGTGACAGCTTCCTCAACTGCGAGCAGCTCTGCGGGAGTCGCGTGGGCGACGAACGAAGCGGCTTCGACGAGGGTCGCGTTCGGGTTGACCTCTGCGTACGGTTCTACAACGCCAGAGTCAAACACGTCGCCGCGCGTCACCTCCCACAGCGTTTCTCTTTCCCCGCTTGCAGCTTGTGCGATCTATCACTACGCAACGGTCTCTAGCGACGCGGCGGGGAATGTCGCGACTTCAACTGATGCGACGTTCACGACGGCGGGCTGTGAGTATTCTTCGGCGCCGACACAGGCTACTTCTGCGAGCATAACGTCGAGCTCCGGAGGTGTCTCTACCATGCAAGAAGGGGGCAAGACATTCACGGTGTCTCTGCCTGCGAATGTTACGGCGACCTCCTCGTCTCTTGTCATACAAGTGAAGGCCGTGCCGAGCGACAACGTGCTCGGCATGATTGGGCGCCCTGACGCTAAACCAAACGAAGTCGGCGCTACGGTATTCGATGTAAAGGCGGTAATAAACGGCACGACGATCCTCGACTCGTTTGACCACCCGGTGACGATTTCGTACGAGTACACGGACAGCGAAATATCAAACATCAGCGAGTCGTCCCTCTGGCTTTACCACTACAGTAACGGCGCATGGAGTGCGCTCGATAGCTGTGACGTTGATACGGCCGGCAATCGCATCGAGTGTACCGCTCCCCATTTCTCCATCTTTGCCCTATTCGGCTCCCAGGCGCAGTCGAGCAACAATAGGAGCGGATCGTCAGTGCAGTCCCTTGTCGCGAACCTCATTGCTATGGGAAGGACCGCTGAAGCAGATGTCCTCAAAAAACAGTGGGCACACCTTTTTTTTCAGAGTTCCGCCGCATCTGTCCCGCAAGGTTCTTGCGCGCCCTATATGAAGGGATACGTCGCTTATGGGGGCCAGAATGATCCTTCGGAGGTTAGGAGGCTCGAAGAGTTTCTTAATGACACGCAGGGTGAAAGTCTTTCGGTCGATGGCGTGTATTCACCTGCAGACGTCGAAGCCGTCAAGCGCTTTCAGAAGAAATATAAGACCGAGGTGCTCTTGATCTGGGGAATCTCTGAGCCGACTGGCTATGTCTATCGAACGACGCTTCTCAAGATAAATTCAATTAAGTGCGCCCAGACATCAGAATGCCCTGCTTTTACTGAATACAACAGTGTTTCGGTGAATCCGCGTTCAACGGAGGTGTCTCGCGCAAAGTCTCTGCTTTCAGGGCTTGGATTCTATAGCGGGGCAATCGATATATCGTTTGATACTGGGTTCGAGGCGTCCCTTGGGCGTTTTCAGGAAGAGTTCTCAGACGCAATGCTCAAGCCATGGAACCTTTCAGAGGGCACTGGCTATAAATACAAAACGACCAATAAGTTTCTGAATATGCTTGTCGGATGCAAGACGGGGGCTGTAGAGCTCGATGGTAAGGGAAGTTTTGATTACTAGGCCTGATTCGAGTCGTGCACTACAATTTGTATTGCTGACAGGGTTAGCTTATAACCGGTGCTGAACCCACAATCCCCGTTAATACGAAAAATCCCCACTTCATGTAGGGATTTTTCGCATTAGCGCTGAGATAAGGAAGATGATTATACGTATGTTGGATTTTATCACGAGATTGCTGTAGGATTCCTGGTATGAAAGTGAAAGCGTGCATATATCTAAAGAACTTCAAGGGAGCAACTCCGTGCGCTTTTTCGAGCTGGGTAAAAACTCAAAAATCATAGGCGGACAAGCGGCACATGAAAGATTTTTAAGAAAAACCCAGCTCCTCGGCTGGGTTTTTAATTTTCTAATTCCAACACAATGATTATCGTTAAGAAATTGGCAAAAAGCGTATTGGGCGATCCTCTGTTCGAGGGGGTCTCCTTCGCGTTGCACAAGGGCGACAAGGTAGGGCTCGTGGGGCCGAACGGTTGCGGGAAATCGACACTGATGAAGATCATACTTGGCCTTGCCGAGGGGGACTCTGGAGATATTCGCATCGAGGGAGAGAGGATTGGATACCTCGCCCAAGAGCATCCGTTCAAGCCGGAAGACAGTGTTCAGAGCGTCCTTGCCGCGCGCGAGCCGGATGCTAAGGACGCCCTGAAGAAAGTTGGCCTCGACAAGGTTGCATCCGACATGCCCGTGCAAAAGCTTTCCGGCGGGCAAAGAACCCGTTTGGCTTTGGCAAAGATACTGCTCTCGAGCCCATCCGCTCTCTTTTTGGACGAGCCCACGAACCATCTGGATGTACAGGGCTTGGCATGGCTCGAGAAATTCATCGAGGAATTCAAAGGGATTGTTCTCGTCATATCGCACGACCGCAAGCTCCTGGACAATTCCGTTCACAACATATTCGAGATCGATCCGATGAACCATTCCTTCGTTGAGTACCAGGGAGGCTATTCGGAGTACAGGATCCAGAAGGAGAAAAGCTTCGAGCGCCAGGAGGACAGCTATTGGAGGCAGCAGAAGGAGAAGAAGCGCCTGGAATTGTGGCTTGCCCTCAAGCGGCAGGAGGCAAGGGTCCATCCCGACCCGTCAAAGGGCAAGCAGATCAGGGCTATGGAGAAAAGGCTTGAGCGGGAAATCTACAGCCAAGAGATTGCAAAGCCAAGGGCGGACAGAAAGATCAGGGGCATGGAGCTCTCTGGAGAGGCGGATCACGCGAAGTTGATCGTGCGATGCCGAGAAGTGGCTAAAACGCTCGGAGGCAGGCTTGTTCTGCGGAATATCAGCCTCGAGATTCGCGGCGAGGAGCGCGTGCTGCTGTCGGGGCAAAACGGCTCGGGCAAGACAACGCTGCTCAGGATAATTTCCGGGGAATTGCCTCAGGACAAGGGCGAAGTAAAGATTGGCAAAAAGGTCCGCATCGGATATTTCGCGCAGGAGCACGAGGGGCTCGACCTTGCCAAGACAGTGAAGGACGAGTTCCTGAGCACGGAAAGGATGAAGGCGTCTGAAAGGGATTGGAGGGCGATACTGGGCGCTTTCCATTTCAGGGGCGAGGACGTGTTCAAAAAGGTTTCGGATCTGAGTTCCGGCGAGCGCGTCCGCCTGATATTCGCGAAGCTGACGAATCAGGAAAATGAGCTTCTGATCCTGGACGAGCCCACGAACCATCTCGATATCGCGTCGCGCGAGATCATCGAGGACGCGCTCGTCGAGTACAAAGGGGCGATCCTCGCCGTCTCTCACGATCGGTATTTCGTAGATAGGATCGGGTTCGAGAGGGTAGTGAGGATCGAGAACGGAGTGGTGCACTAGAGCTCCGTCTTGATCAGCCAGTTCATGCCTCCAAAGCAGCATACTCGCCGCTTTCCAGATGAGAGCATGTCGCACGCCTTCTCGATGCGGCGCTTTCGCGTTTTCGCGAGCTTGCCTGATATGACCCACAGAATCCAGTCTCGCCGAGCGATTTCTGTAAGGTCATTCCATGTGGCGTTGGCCCGCTTGTTTGCATTCAGAGCCTTGCGCAAATCGGCCGGCATGGCGATCTTGCCGGTGTTCTTGAGCTTGAGAAGCTGAGATTTGAAATCGTCTTTCATGCGCTAATGCTATCATGTTTGCATGGAAAAACTGCTAGTCTACTCCTTTCGCACGAACAAGCATATCGTGGCTTTCAAGGAAGCGGAAATTGACGTATTCGTTTTGGGAAAGCTCAAGGAGGATATGGCAAAGCTTGTTGAGCTGATCGAGAAAAGACAACCTGCTCGCGTGATTGGCGTGGCCGAAATCAAGACAAAGAGCCGCTTTGAAAGCGTCGCCATAAATTCATTCGGGCCGAAAGGGAAAGTGAATAGGAGAGGCAAGAAGTCGTACGCCCTTTATATTCCCAAAAGCCCTATTTTTCACGTTTCGAAAATTCCGACGAGATCATTTTGCAATTGGGCAATGTACAAAGTGTCGGAGGCCATTGGGTCGCGGGGTGTAAGGCACTCATTCGTTCACTTCAACAGAGGGGATATTCCGGCGCTCATTAAGGACATAATGTCAGCATGCAAAGAAAATCCTTAACTCTGGTCCTTTATTTTGTTCCGATCGTCGCAATGATCGGGCTTATACCCGTGATTGCCAATGATTATGCGCTTGCGGCAGTTTACGTCGCATTCATCGCTGGATTGATGCTCATTAAGAGCGAGAAAAATGACTGGGCCGCGCTCATCTTTGGCCTCATCGGCATAACGATCTCCGAATATATTTTCATAAGCACGGGTGTCGAGACGTTTACTCGAAACAGCCTTTTCGGAATCATGCCTCTATGGATGCCACTCCTGTGGGCGTACGCTTTTGTGACCATCAAGCGATCGTTGAGGGTTTTGGATCGGTAAATAAAAAACAGGCTAATCGAAATTAGCCTGTCAGGCGACCCGGAGGAAGCCGGTAATGAACGGTTCGGGATATGCCTTGCTTCCCGATGAGATCTTGTTGAGGCACAGGACGTATCCTTGAGGATTGACCTGTTCGCCGAGGTCGAGAGGGGTATCGTCCCCGAACTCGTCTAAAGGATGCTTGTCGTCGATATGCGGGACAGCCTGTCCGGCACGAATGCCTTCGCTGAAGAAGGGATCGGTATTTGCGGCGAGCAGGGCTGCCTTCATATCAGGTGCGACGATGAAGAGCTTCTTGTGAATCTCGTCGAACACTCCCGCTTGATAGCCTCCGAGGTTTACGAAGAAGAGCCTCTGCTCGCCACGCACGGGGTCAGTAAGCTCGTTTTTCTTCAACGGAACGACGGAATAGTCGCCGACTTGCTCGATGACCATATAGGCATCGATGTGGATCTTTGGCGCTGCAGTCCAGAATCTCTTGATGGCGGGAAACAATTCCTCAAGCTTCTCGCCGACGCCGAAAAAGACGTTGTGCTGTTCGATCGTAGCGCCAGTAGGCCTGCCTCCTAGCAATACTGCAAAGAGCTTGCTCATGATTTCAGTGGATGTGGGTGGTGGTTTCGTACCTGATCGTGATACTACCAGAAACTATTTGAATTGCGAGAATCTGGTACGATAGTTGTATGAATTTCTACGACCGCTACATTCTGCCCAAATACCTCGACCAGACGATGAAGGGAAAGGATTTTGAGATGCATCGTGCCCATGTCGCTTCCGGGGCGCATGGAACTGTGCTCGAGATCGGATTCGGATCGGGGCTCAATCTTCCGCACTACAAAGGCGTGTCAAAATTGTACGCGCTCGATCCGTCCAGAGAGCTGTTCGATCTCGCGCAGGCAAGCGTACGGGCGAGCGCATTTCCGATCGAATTCGTCCAGGCTTCGGCCGAAGAGGTCCCTTTGCAGGACAATTCAGTCGACTGTATCGTCTCGACTTGGAGCCTGTGCAGCATTCCGGACTTGCCCGCGGCCCTCGGGGAGATGCTTCGCGTTCTCAAGCCGGGCGGAACCTTCTCTTTCATAGAGCATGGCGCCTCGCCGAAGCGATTCACTGCGATTCTGCAGCATGTCCTCACTCCATTTTCTAAAAAGATTGCCGGAGGGTGCCATCTCGATCGAAATATCGAAAGGGTCATCACGGATGCCGGCTTTGAAATCACGAAATTGGAAAAATTCGCCACGAGCTCGAAGCCTCTGGCTTATATGTATAAGGGCGCTGCCAGGCGTAAGAATACGACGCCTTAGTCGGCACCTTAAACGGGGTACTGCACCAATTCAGACTCTCAGTGCGTACTCCTAGTGCGGCCTAATAACCGCCGATAAACTCAACAATATATGATCAACAAGAAAACTTTGTCTGTGGCGGTCGCGGCGGTGGCTTTAGCGGGATTCGCCGTAGCAGCACCGACGCACGCGGAGACAAGCGTGACGGTCAAGGCGAATGCCGCGGTCGGAACGGGCGAGGGGATGGGGGGCAAGGCTATGCGCATGCGCGCGGAAGGCCAGGGTCCAAAGGATGCAATGAAGCAGGGCATCGCCGGAAAGGTGACCTCTGTCAGCGGCACGACTTTGGTGGTTGCGGGAAAGCAGGGCAATCTCAAGGACCCTTCTTCTGCGGACGTCTCTTATACCGTCGATGCGAGCAATGCGACCATTCGCAAGAATAACGCCGATGCAACTATCTCGAGCATCGTAGTCGGCGACAATGTCATGGTGCAGGGAACTGTAACCGGCACGAACGTCGTGGCCACAAGGATCGACAGCGGCATAATGTTCCGCATGGGCGGTGAAAAGGATGATAAGGGCGGCAGGGGCAACGGCACTTCGACCCCAGTATTCACCGGCGACGGCAAGCCTGTCGTCGCGGGAACTGTATCGTCAGTGAGCGGCTCATCCGTCACTGTCACTACCAAGGCCGGAACTTCATACACCGTGGACGCTGCAAATGCGAAGGTCCTGTCGGGCAAGGACACGATCGAGCTCTCGAGCCTCGCTTCGGGCGACGAGGTCCTGGTCCAGGGTGAAATTAACGGCACGTCTGTGACCGCCTCGAGCATTATCAAGGGCAAGGAGGCGAGGGGCGAAAGCGACAGGAGGAACGCGCGGGGCTTCTTCGGAGGCATCGGCCGATTCTTCGCCGGACTCTTCGGGTTCTAAAACTCTCTAATTTCCGATAGCGAAAGGCGCCCTCGCAAGAGGGCGCCTTTTTGCTTGCGGATCATTGTAATATGCTCCCGCATCGAACGGCACATCAAGTATAAAGGTCCTAATGCCTTTATACGATTAGCCTAATAAAAACATATGACTAACACTAAAAAACTAGGCGCAGGATTGGCTTTGGCCGCAGCGATAGCGGTGGCCGCCCCTTCATTCGCTGACGCGGCAACCCTCTATCGATCTCTCGATGTGGGATCCACGGGAAGCGACGTCAGCGCCCTCCAGCAATTTCTCGCTCAGGATTCGAGCCTCTATCCAGAAGGGCTCGTAACGGGCTATTACGGCGAGCTTACGAAGGCGGCCGTAACCAAATTCCAGGCGCGCAACGGCATCTCTACCGTAGGCCGCGTCGGACCGATTACCATGTCTGCCCTCAATGCCCAGATGGATGGCGGCATGACGGTAGGAGGAGCTGACATGTCGGCCCCTATGATCTACGGCATTAGCTCGAATGCGAACAACAATTCGGCAACCGTCGCTTGGACTACTAACGAGCTCTCGAAGGGAACTGTGTATTACAGCACTTCGCCCCTCATGGTCTCTGAGAGCCTCCATACGGTCGCGGTAGTCGGCGCGCTGGCTACTGGCGACGCGGGATTCAGGACATCGCAGAACGTCTCGATCCCTAATCTCAATCGGGATACGACCTACTACTACATGATCCACACAGAGGATCAGTCCGGAAATGTGAGCGTCACATGGCCGGCGTCTATCCGAACCCAGCAGTAAAATAATCCCCAAAAGGGAATAAGAAAAAAAGCCGCTCCAGGAATGGGGCGGCTTTGCGTTGCCGGGGGGGGCGGCTAGGAGGTTAGGCCGATCTTGAGGCCCAGGGGGCAGATCCAGACGTTTACCGTGCCGACAAAGGCCCTGGTCTCTAGTCTGCCGACATGGAAGGGGAACGATACCCTGGAGATGAAGGGGCTTTCGACCTCTTTGGCGGCATAATATTCGCCGCATCTGAGTAGGATTTCGTATTCTCCCAAGAAGGGATCGTCGCCCTGGAGGGGCGCCTCGATCACCCCTTGGGAATCGGTGGTTGCCTTGAAGCTTTTGCTCGGCGGTCCGTCATGCCGAATGAGCTCGACGCTGAGGCCTGCGGCCGGGACGTTGTCCTCCGGGACTTGCTGGTTGTGATGATCGAAAACGCGGATCGTGATGACGGGGCGCGGGGCGGGATTGGGGGCGGTACTCATGTGGAGCGGTGCGGTTGAGACGCGGGTTTAATTTCATTATTCAAATTACAACTCCTGCACCTTTTGTCAAACAGCGCATTGCTCGTATATACTGTGCCTATGAATAGCGACCAGGCACCGATACTGACGTTCGACGCGTACCAGACTTTGGGCAAGAAGACGTTTTGGCTCTTCCTTTCGAAATGGCTCGAGACGCCGGTCTCGTTTCTCGTCCTTGCCTTTATCTTTTCGTTCATCCGGCGCCTGTCGGTTGTGCCTCCGCAGTACCAGCGCCTGATCGCTATCGGAAGTATCGTCTGCCTCGGCATTTCGATCATCTGCTTTGTGGTTTCGGTCCTCTCGGCGCGTTTCGTCTTCAAGAATCAGGGCTTCAATATCGGTCCCGACGCGCTGAAGATCCGCAAGGGCATATTTACCCGCCAGGAGATCGCCATCCCGTACCGCCAGATCCAGAACGTAGATATCGAGAGGACCTTGTTCCAGCAGGCGACCGGCGTCTCCAAACTTGTGATCGTCACCGCGGGTGCCGATGATCCTTCGACCGCGCGCGTCGAGTCTCAGGGCATCCTCGAGACCGTCGACAGGGAGATCGCCGAGGCTTTGCAGAGCGAGCTCTTGCGCCGCGCCGACGTCCAGCGAGTGGTAACCATGCACCGATAATATGCAGGCATTCATCTCATACCTTTCGAATTTCGACTATCCGATCATGCACGCCGTGCAGTCGATCGGTCCTTCATGGGAGCCAGTGGCTCGATTTTTGTCTTACGGGGTAGGGTCGTACGCGGTCATGGCTGTCGTATTCTTTATCGCGCTCATCTGCATAGACAAGTGGCGCGTGGCGATCGAGCTCTTCGTCGTGACTCTGGTCTCGTTCATCGTCCTTTCGGCGCTCAAGCATTTTTTCGCCATCGAGAGGCCGTTTGTCATTGATCCCTCGCTGCTCTCGTACGATTCTCCCGACAGCTTCGCCTTCCCATCGGGCCACGCACTGATGTCCGTCGTCATTTTGGGCTGGATCGCCTTGCGCCACCCAAAGAGCCATGTCATCGCCTGGGGCGCCGCCTCCATCATCGTGCTCGTCGGCCTCTCGCGCATCTATCTGGGCGTGCACTATCCGTCGCAGGTCCTTGCTGGCTGGCTCTTTGGAATCCTCCTTCTTTTGATATTCAGGGCGATAGGGCAGAAATTGTGGTCTCCGTACGACAAGAAATTGAAGAAGCGGTAGCGGTTGACTTTGCTCTCTCTGGGAGTAGCCTTGAGAGAGTTCTTTCGCATGAATACGACATCATACAGATCGTTTATCGATCTGGAGCAGTTCAAGATCGCGCGTTCCCTGATGCAGCAGCTGTGGAGCTATTACGACGGTGGCGGGATATCCAATGGCCGCGCCGAGCGCAGTGCTCTGCTTGAGTCGGTTACCGACTGCACTCCTATCGAGCTCCGCTGCTCGCCGGCTGACCTGGATTGGCTTCTGGATCAGGCCGCGCGGGCTCGTCCCGTCCGGCACGAGTTCGAGCCAGAGCTTTTCAGAGGGCTGAACGTCATGCCGCTCGACCGGTTTACCTGTCTTGCCCTCGAAGGCCTGCGTCTCTGGTATGCCCAGGATCCTTTAAAGGAAATCGGGCCGGGCCATTTCCTGAGCCTTACGGAAAAGAAGGTGTTTGACGCTGTCGAAAGGCTTCTGGACATAGGCGAAGGCGCTCGCCAGCTGAAGAGACTTCGCTACATGTTCAGTTACGAACAGATCATCAAAGAGGGTCACAATAGGAGACGCTTATTCTCGAGAGTATTGCACCCTGGCGCCGCGTAGCGGCGCCTTTTTATTTAAATCTTTCTCGGCTTGTAGTCCGCCGGAGCTTTCGCGAGCCATTCGGCGAGCTGCTTCTGGTTGAGGAGTCCGCGCTGCGCGCCGATGTCCTGCACGACCGATGCGGAATTGATAGGGGCCCAGGTCAGGGCCTCTTCGAGCGTCTTGCCGAGGGCGAGGGCGACCGTGAGCGTAGATGCGAACGCGTCGCCGGCGCCGGTTCGCTCAAGCGGAGGCTTTGGATCAGGGTAGGGCGGCATGAAAAATGCGTTTGTGCCGTCGTACGCGTACGCGCCGTTCGGGCCGTCGGTGATGACGACCGTCTTTGGGCCGATTCCGCGCATCATTTCCATCAGCCGCTTCACGTCGCTCTCGGAAGTGCCGAGGATTCGCTGCACCTCCTCCTTGTTGCAGAAGAAAAGGTCCGTGCGCCTGTAGAGACCGGCGAGCTTTTCGAGGCCGAGGCTCATCTGGAAGGTTCCCGGCTGGAAGGCGACCTTGATGTCCGGGCTCGACTCGAGCCAATTCGTGATGCCGAGGTGGTATTCGTACGAGTTGCTGCCCAGCGAGCTGATGTACACCCACTTCGGATCTTTGCAGTCCGGGAACTCGCGCTCGTAATCCTGGTGCTTTACGAGGATGGTGCGCTCGTCGCCGTACCAGAGGACGTAGTGGTAGTTCGTCGGCATGCCTTTGTGCTGGCGGACATAGCGCGTATCGACATTATTCTTCTTGAGCTCGGCGATCGCTTCCTTTGCGTAGAGGTCGTCGCCCAAATCGGTGACGAGGGTAGAGCGCAGGCCGAGGCGAGCGGCCGAAACGGCGGCGTTTGCGCTATTTCCGACGGCGTTTATGACCGTCGCCGACTCGAATGGGATCTTGTCGCCGAATTTCATGCAGATCTCGCAGCTCGCATGGTCGATAGAGCAGGTGACGTGCGCCTCTTTCAGCTTGATAAAGGCGTCGGTGACCGTGTCGCCGATCGCCAGGAAGTCGATTTGTTTTGAGAACATCCAATCATTGTACCAAATAAGGGCAAGGGTAAAGGGCGAAATACCTATTGACTTTATTTGCTATTGGGTGTACAATATAGTTAGTGAAAACTACTGCTCTCCCTTTGCGGTCAGACGGTAGCTTGTCCATGAACTTCGACGAATATAGTCACCGAGCCCTGTTTATGATCGACGTGATCGTTACGGGGAACCCGATTGGCCTGAGTCGCAAGATCTCATCCAAGTTTAAGGTTCCCTGCAGCGTCGCGCCGGTCCCGCGGACCCTCGGAAGCCGACTAGAATTCATAATCAGCGTCAAAGATGAGGAAGTGAACGATGTTGTCGCGAATCCTGCCGGGTTTGCCAGCAAAGTTCGCGGCTTCATCCTCGAGACCGCTGAAGTCATGGACAGGTTCTCCGTATGATACCTGTCAGTCGAGGCCCTGGAAGAAATTCCCGGGCTTTTTTGTTGTGCTAAAATAATCACATGTTCACATTCTTCACATCAGGCGCGAAGGCCGGCCCAAAATCCCTTCAGTGGTACGTACAGGACGCTCTCGCCAAGAAAGTCGCTATCGGCCATTTCAACATTTCAAACATCGAGGGATTCTGGGCGGTCGTGAACGCGGCAAAGAAGCTTCAGGTGCCGGTCATCATCGGCGTCTCCGAGGGTGAGCGGGAATTTATGGGTGTCGCTCAGGTTCGCGCGCTCGTTGATTCGGTAAAAAAGGGAGGATTCCCGATCTTCCTCAATGCCGATCACACGTACTCGTTCGAAAAGGTGAAGGAGGTCGTCGATGCGGGCTATGACTCGGTCATTTATGATGGCACGGAGCAGTCTTTCGACGACAATGTCGCCGCTACGAAAAAATGCGTGGCCTATGCCAAGAAAATCAATCCGAATATTTTGGTTGAGGCTGAGATCGGATTCATCGGCAAGTCTTCGAGGGTGCTCGACGCCATCCCCGAGGGAGTAAAGATCAGCGAGGAATTCCTGACAAAGCCCGAGGAGGCCAAGAAGTTCCGCGACGCTACGGGCGTCGATATGCTCGCGCCTGCTGTCGGCAATATCCACGGCATGCTCTCGGGCGGGAAGGATCCTGATCTGAACATAAAGAGGATAGGGGAGATTTCGGCCGCGGCAAAGGTGCCCCTTGTTTTGCATGGCGGTTCTGGAAACTCGGCGGAGGATTTCGTGGCCGCGATTGATGCGGGCGTCGCGATTATCCATGTGAATACTGAAATACGGGTCGCTTTTCGCGACGCCCTGGCGAAGCAGGTCGCATCAGACCCGTCGCAGGTCGCCCCATATAAGATCATGAAGCCTACGATCGAGGCCATGCAGAAGGTGGTGGAGGAGGAGCTCAAAATTTTCAATAAGTTGTAAAGTTGAAAGTGAACTGTAGTTCACTTATACTGTGTGCATGGGATTCCGCACGCAGGCAGAAGAAGACGCGCTCGAGACGATGTCTCTCGACGAATACCTCATAGAAAATAAGGAGGCGACTTTCATGATGCGCGCGTCCGGCGATTCGATGCGCGGTGAGGGAATTTTCCGCGGCGATTTGCTGATCGTCGACCGATCCCGTTCGCCGCACGATGGAAATATCGTGATTGCCGTGCATGACGGCGCTTTTAGGATGGCCCGGTTCGATTCGCGAATTGGTGGCGCGGGTCCTGTTCGCGCGGATCTTGCAGTCGGCTCGGAGCTTTCCATAGAGGCCGTCGTCACGGCCGTAATCCGCAAGCTCGTATGATCATGCACCTCGATGGCGATTCTTTCTTTGCGTCGGTCGAGGCTGCCAAGGATCCGTCCTTGCGCGGCAAGCCCGTCGTGACGGGATTCGAGCGCGGCATCGCCACGGCCATGTCCAAGGAAGCGAAGTCGCTCGGCATTACCCGCGCCATGCCGGTCTTTCGCATCAGAAAGGAGTTTCCGCAGGTGCGCATCGTCGAATCCGACTACGACGCCTATGCCGTTTTCTCGCGCCGCATGTTCGATATAGTCCGGCGCTACACGGACGTGGTTGAGGAGTACTCCATAGACGAGTGCTTTGCCGATTTCTCCGATATTCCCGAATTCGCGCCTGCCGCCGACGGCTCGCTCGAGTCCGCTCGCCCCATTTTGGAAAAGATAAAGAAAGACATCGCTCGAGAGCTTGGCATTTCCGTATCGCTCGGCCTCGCATCGACACGCGTCCTGGCAAAGACGGCATCGAAAAGCCAAAAGCCTAACGGCCTGACCATCCTACCCATGGCCGATGTCGAAAAGCTGCTCGACAGGACGCCGATCGGCAGCGTCTGGGGCATCGGCTCGGCTACGACTATCTCGTTTCGCAAGCTGGGCATCAACACGGCCCTCGATTTTGCGCGAAAATCGGCAGACTGGGTCCGCGAGCATTTCTCAAAGCTTCAGATCGAGATGTGGTACGAGCTCAACGGCACTTCGATCAACCGCGTCGGCGAGCATGCGGGCCAGGCGCAGAAATCGATCATGAAGACCCGCTCATTCCATCCGCATTCGAGCGACGAGGGCTACATCTTTTCGGAGCTTTCAAAAAACATAGAGGGCGCCTGCCACAGGGCGCGCGGCATGGGCCTGTGCGCTCGCGAATTCTCCGTCTTCATAAAGACCAAGGAGTTTTGGTACAAGCGCGACTCGGTTAGACTCCAGCTCGCCACCGACGATCCATTCATCATCATTGCCGAGGCCAAGAAGCTATTCGGGAAGCTGTTCGATCCCGGCCACGTGTATCGTGCTTCGGGAGTGACCTTGTGCAATCTTGTGCCCGCGTCTGGCCGCCAGGAGGACTTGTTCGGCGCGGCCGGCGCAGACCGCAGCCGAGGCGAGGCATTCAAGGCCGTCGATCAACTCAATAAAAAATACGGGCGCGACCTGATCCACGTCGCATCGAGCCTGCGCGCCATCCAAAAGGAGGAGCGGGGCGAGAAGAGCCTCTCATTCCTGCCGCCCGGCGTGCGCCGAAGGCTCTCGGTTCCGTTTATCGGCGACGTTCTTTAGGAAAATTTTATCTCGATTATTGCCCGCTGATATTTTTCCTTTACTGCGTCTATTGGGTCGATATAATTTTTGTATGAAGGACAGCGATCAAAATTCAGGATCTGAGGTGGCTACCAAGGCAGACATAAAAGAGATCGTCACGACCGTGACGGATGCTTTTGATTCGCTGTTCAAGTATCTGGATAAGAATATGGTAACCAGAGACGAGTTCGAGCCTTTCAAAAAGTCTACGGAGCAGTCCCTGTATGAGCTGAAATCGGATGTCTCAGACTTGAAGGATGACATGCGCGGGGTCAAAGGGAGGCTTGATACGCTCGAATTCAAATTCGACGAGCTGACAGGCATGTATCGCGGCCATGACGTCCGCATCGTGCGCCTCGAGAAAGCTATTGGGGTATAATATCTCGCATGGATTCAATCACAGCGCTCAAATCGTTTCTTAAGGATAATTTCAAAGGCGATATCGAGGATTCGGCGGCCGTCCTGACGACGTTCAGCCATGACGCCAGTCTGCTCGAGGTTAAGCCGAAGATCGTCCTCTTCCCAAAGGACGCAAACGACATAAAGGCGGTCGTTCATTTCGTCCGCATAAACAAAACCGCATATCCCGACCTTTCCGTAACCGTCCGATCGGCCGGAACCTGCATGGCTGGCGGCCCTCTCAATGACTCGATCATCCTCGACGTTACGCGATTCATGCACGGCATCCTCGACCTCACGAAAGAGTCTGCACGCGTCCTTCCCGGAACTTTCTACCGCGATTTCGAGCCCGCGGCAGCAAGGCTCGGCATCATGCTCCCGTGCTATACGGCTTCGAAGAATCTGAACACCATCGGCGGCATGGTCGGCAATAACTCGGCGGGCGAGAAGACGCTCAAATACGGCAAAATGGAGGACTACATCCTCGAGCTCAAGGCGATTTTCTCGGACGGCAACGAATACGTGGTGAAGCCTCTCGACAAGGAGGGCCTCAGGGCAAAGCTTTCCCAAGAAGATTTCGAAGGGGAAGTCTATCGCAGCGTTTGGGATATGGTCTCGCGCAATGCGCCCCTGCTCGCCGATGCAAAGCCGAAGGTTTCTAAAAACTCTGCCGGCTACTACCTCTGGAATGTCTGGAATGCACAGACGGAAATTTTCGATATGACAAAGCTCCTTGTTGGATCGCAGGGAACTCTTGGCATCGTGACCGAGGTTAAGGTCCGCCTCGTGCCGATAAAGCCCCTTTCGAAACTGTTCGTCGTATTCATGCCGGAGATCAGCCGCCTCGGCCAGATCGTAAACGACATCCTGCCGCTCGGCCCGGAAAGCCTCGAGTCGTATGACGACAGCACTATGGCCCTCGCCGTGAAATTCATGCCGTCGATGCTCAAGACCATGAAGCTCAACTTCTTCCGCCTGCTCTGGAGCTTCATTCCCGAGGCCTTCATGGCTCTTGGCGGAGGCTTCCCAAAGCTCGTCCTCCTTGTCGAATTCTCGGGCGACACCGAGTCCGAGATCGACGCGACCATAAACGCCCTCGAGGCCAAGATAAAAGGCTACGGCTTCAAGATGCGTCGCGCCAGAAACGAATTCGACTCGGAAAAGTACTGGACGATCCGCCGCGAGAGCTTCAACCTCCTGCGAAGCCACGTCCACGGCAGGCGAACGGCGCCGTTCATCGACGACATAGTCGTACCGCCGGCAGCCATGCCTGACTTCTTGCCAAAGATGCGGCGAATTCTCGACGACTACAAGCTCGTCTACACCATCGCCGGCCATGCTGGCAACGGAAATTTCCACATCATCCCTCTCATGGACATGAAGGACCCGAAAAACGTGCCGATCATCGACGAGGTCTCGGATAAGGTCTACGATCTCGTGCTCTCGTACAAGGGATCGCTCACGGCAGAGCATAACGACGGCATCATCCGCACGCCGTACCTGGCGAAAATGTTCGGGCCCGAGGTCATCGCGCTCTTTGACCGTACGAAAAAGGCTTTCGACCCGGCAAATATCCTCAATCCGGGCAAAAAAGTCGGCGCGACCAAGAAATACATGCTGGATCATATCGCGCGAGGGTAGGGCGGATATCAGCTAATAAAATATATGAGCAAAGGAGAAAAAATTACTTCAGCTACCGTCGGTTTTTGGGTTATCGGATTTATATATGGGATATGGCTTGCGCCTGGATCGCCCCGAGGCTACGTTCTCGGCGCCATCCTCGAGCCTTATGGTTCGCACAGGCTATATCTTTTCTTGGGTATGGCATTTCTCGCCGTCTTGGCAGCAGGCATTGTTATCGTCGTTTCCGATAAGGTGACTATGCGCTATCCTTCGCGAGGCCTCTCGGTCTTTCTCTACGGGCTCGTTGCCCCAGGAGCGTTCTGGTTTGCCTTCACGGGTTCACTTGCGTGGCTTCTCGAGAAATATCCTAATGGATTTTAAGCGATGCTTGGCGTGATACAATAAAAGAACTTAGAAATATTTAAAATAAACACATGGGAGTTCAATTCGACGAAGGCGGCATTCCACGAAACTACGGCGGTAGCGAGACCCCAAAGTTCGCGGCCTTTCTCATCTCGAAAGGCTGGGCAAAGGACGAGGCGAGCGCCAACAAGATTCAGCTCATAGCGGCTATCGTATTCTTTGCTATCGCTATCTATCTCGCGGTTTTCTAGATAAAGCGCCATACGGCAGCATTTAACGGCTCAACGGAGCCGTTTTTGTTATTGACAAATATATTATTTGGGTGTATAATTGTATTCAGGACTGAATAACGTTGCCATTCTGTCTGTTGATCGAGGCATGGGGCAAGAGTCCCGTGTAGTCTCTCAAGTTGAGGGATATTGGGCGGAAGCCTTTTGATCAAATACCACTTAGGCAACACGTTAGGTTCAGGAGTTCGTCGTCATGAATGCTGTAGCTAAAAAACAACAGACGGTTCGCTATATCGATCCGCGAATTCTCGCCTCCATGATCGGTCATTTGTCAGAAGAGGTGCAGGTGTCCATGAGAAAGCGGAATATCGGTCAGAATGGCCGCGTGTCGCGGCTTCGCTTCTGGGACTATCGCAAGGTCGAGAAACGCGAGAACGATATGGACCGGGCGTGGTTCACGTTGTATGCCAACCATCAGAGGACCTGTGCCCTTATCGGACTTGATCCAACGCACTCGGTGGAAGAGGCGGTCAAGTATGTCGGGGGCCATCTCGATGGGCTTGCCCGCAAGAAAGTCCGGGACGAGAAGCGGTTCGAGCGAGAGAAAAGTCAGTGGGCAATGCTGGTTTTCGACAAGGGTCATGGCCAGCTGTCCGCCGAGGCGCTCGAGCTCGAAGAGGTGCTAAAGTGCTCCCTGCATTATCAGAAGATAGAGATAGAGGCCCTTGGGGAGCGGATCCAGTTTGTGGGTGAGATGGCTCATCACATACTCTGCGACCATTTCCCGTGGGATAAGGACAGTAGGGAGCAGCTCTTTAAAGCAGCGAAGGACTTCTTGGAGGCTGAAAAGGCCAAGAGGAAGAAAAAATAGTAGAAGCCGGGTTAACCAGACCCGCGGCCGTGTAGTTTTACTACACGGCTTTTGTTTTGTGAGATTTTTCAATAAAAAGCCATCGCGATGAGGCGATGGTTTTGAACTGTCGGCGGCGTACTGCTAGCAGGCGGCGAGCCCAGGAGCTTTGGGAAAGAGCTTTTGCGTATCTTTCCAAAGGCTACGCATACCCGCTTTGATGCCTTTGAACGGAACAACGATCAGTGCCGCCATAATGCAGATGAATATGATTGTCAGCGCTAGCGAGTGACAATCCTGCACTTTCCAGATGACGTTATGGTCGGTGAGGATTCTTGCCCCAAGGCGCTTGTGCGCGGCGGGTGATCCTGGCAGGGGACTCCAGAACGCGCGGTACTCGATGCCACCGTAGGTCGCCACGTAATGGACTCCTTCCGAGGTGACCGTCACGACCGTTTGTTCCGAAAGCGAGGCCCGCACTTTGAACGCCTCGTCGAAGGCGACTGACATCGTCATGCTATTGAAGGATACCGAGTCGATCGCGCCGTAGGAGCCGTCGGGAAGCTTGTTCGCATGGACGTAGCTTTTTGGAAGCCAGATAACCTCGCTGACGGTGGTGATCTTGCCGATGTCGCGCGCGGGTTTCTGGATAAAGTAGCCGAACCCGCCGAGGAAGCTGGCTACGAAGAACCAGCCGAGGAGCACTTTCAGTATTAGTTTAGTCATGGCTATAAGGGCCTCATATCCCTTATAGCCATGGCCAAATCGCTGCCAAGGAGCATTTGGTACTTATATTGCGATTAATTCGGTTATTGTCAATTAGAGCCTCGCGCCCTTTACTTTTAAGCCATTCTGGATATACTTATAAACCTATATAACAAGCTAAATTAATCGGATGGCAATTACACTAAACGTTGAGAAGAGGGACTTGAAGGCAGACGTAAACGCTTTGCGAAAGGCGGGCAAGATCCCTGCTGTGTTTTACGGCAAGAAGGAGGCTTCTACGCCTATCTCTATCGCTACGGTAGATTTCATAAAGGCCTACAAGGCAGCCGGCGAATCGACCGTAGTCGTTCTCAAGGGCAACGATATCGAGGTCGAGTCTCTCATCCACGACATGGACCTCCATCCGGTCACCGGCAAGCCTATGCATGCTGACTTCTACGTCTTCGAGAAGGGCAAGAAGATCAAGGTGGGCGTACCTCTCGAGTTCGTCGGCACGGCTCCGGCTATCAAGGAGCTCGGCGGCTCCCTTATCAAGGTTCTCCACGATATCGAGATCGAGGCCCTTCCAAAGGATCTCCCTCACAAGATCGCCGTAGACATCTCGGCTCTCGTCGATTTCAAGTCTTCTATCAAGGCTTCGGACATCGCTCTCCCAGCGGGCGTAGCTCTCGCGGTAAACGCTGACGACATCATCGCTTCGGTCGCAGAGCCAAAGGCAGAGGAGGAAGAGCCAGCAGCCCCAGTAGACCTCTCGGCTATCGAGGTCGCCAAGAAGGGCAAGGAGGCAAAGGAAGGAGCAGAAGGCGCAGACGCAGCAGCTCCAGCAGCCGACGCAAAGAAGAAATAATACAACACAAAAAACCAGCTTCTGCTGGTTTTTTGCTGCCCAGATGGAGGGGTCGGTATGGTAAAATAGACGGGTGTCATACCTCAAGAAGTTATCGGCTTTTGGCGTCTTCACATTTGGCTTAGCTCTGGCTACGCCTGCGTTCGCTGCTACCGATCCGATCGTCGAATTCTGCGCCGGCCCGGTAGCCAAGGCGGACGCCGCGGCGGTCGCTGAATGCGCCGAATACCAGAAGTCCCTCGCCGCCGCGACCGGAAAGAAGGGCGAAAAGGATACCGCTCAGGCAGCCGTCGACGCCATCAATGCCGAGATCAGGCTCGCCGAGCAGAAGATCAAGCTCCAGAACACCATCATCAGCAAGCTGTCCAAGGACATCGGCGCCAAAACCCAGGTCGTAGCCAGCCTCCAGGGCCAGATCGACAGGCAGTCCCAGTCGATCGGCGATATCGTAAAGATGGTCAACATGCATGACGCCGTCTCGGTGCCGGCTGTCTTCCTTGGATCTGAATCCCTTTCCGACTTCTATACCGAGGTGGACACGCTCTACACTTTGAACAAGCAGCTCGTCAGGCTTGTCGACGAGGTAAAGGCATCGAAAGCCGAAACCGAAAACGAGCGCCAGACCCTCGAGGACCGCAAGGACAGGGAAACCAATGCCCGAGAGGCTATCGAGAGCGAGCGCAAGCTTATCGAGCGAAAGAAGACCGAAAAGGCAGCCATCCTCGCCCTGAAAACCGGCGAATACAACATCGCCCAGAAGCTCGCCGACGACAAGAAGGCGAAAGTCGCCGAAATCCGCTCGCGCCTCTTCAAATTCCAGGACGGAGAGGGGATCACCTTCGGTGAGGCCTATGATTACGCGCTCAAGGCCTCGAAGACAACCGCTGTCCGACCGGCTTTCCTCCTCGCCATCCTCCAGCAGGAATCGTCAAAGGACGAGAACGACGTGTTCGGCAAGCATATCGGAGACTGCTTCATTACAGATTACGCTACGGGCGCCGGCATTAACGTAAAGAAGAATACGACGGCTATCCGCGTGCTCAAGCCGGATCGCGACGTCGCGCCGTTCCTAAAATTGACCGAGCAGCTCGGTCGCAATCCGAAAAACACGCCGATCGCGTGTTGGTACCCATACTACGTCTCCGGACAGCCTTCGGGATGGGGAGGCGGATTGGGCCCGACACAGTTCATCCCATCGACGTGGGCGCTTTATGGCGGCTATCCGGCCCCTTCGTATAGCTACGACTCGTCCAAGGACCGCATCCGCAAGGCTCTCGGCCTCTCGAGCGCTTCCGACCCATTCAACCCTCAGCATGCCATTACCGCATCGTCTTTCATGCTTTCGGATCTCGGCGCGGGCCTCCAGACCGCCGCGGCCGAAAAGAAGGCCGCCTGCAAGTACTATGCCGGAGGCGTAGGCTGCTCGAGCGCCGCCGGAAACAGCTATGGAAACTCGGTCATGAAGAAGGTAAAGGATATCGAGCAGGACATCCTCCTTTTGCAGCTCTAATTTGCATTTTAACGGCGTTTAAGCTATAGTTTTGACCTATATGAAGAAAGAAACCCATCCAAATAACTACCGCCCAGTGATCTTCCTCGATAACTCGTCGAAGACCCGCTTTTTGATAAATTCTACTGTGGCGACAAAGGAGACCGACAAGTGGACCGACGGAAAGGAGTACCCTCTCTATCAGGTTGAAATCTCATCGGCTTCTCATCCTTTCTACACCGGAAACGAGACCGTTATCGACACGGCCGGCCGCGTAGAGAAGTTCAAGGCTCGAACAGCTAAGAAGAAAGCTTAACGATATAAAGGCGAGAGTAGTTCTCTCGAAAAGCACGAAAAACTTCCGCTGAAGTTTTTCTCCGTCCGGCGCCGTCGCGCCTTCCGAGGCTTTTCTCAAGAACACTCTCGCCTTTTATCGTATACTTATCTTCATTAGTCTCACGCCACTATGGATATCGCCAAATACAAAAAGAATCACAAGACATCGTACCTCGCGGAGATGTATGAGAAGCTCGAGAAAGACGAGCGCGATTTGAAGGCGCTCATGGATTCGGACCCGACCATGAAGGAGATGGGCCAGGCAGACCTGGAAAACCTCCAGATCCAGAAGGCGGATATCGTAAAGCAGGTCGAGGCAATCGAGGCCGCTGACAAGGCCGAGGACGAGTTCCCGAACGAGCTCATCATGGAGATCCGCGCGGGCGCGGGAGGCGACGAGGCGGCCCTCTTTGCCGAGGAATTGGCGAATATGTACAAGACCTACGCCCTGAACCAGGGTTGGCAGGTGACTATGCTCGACGAGTCAAAGGCTGACGTCGGCGGATACAAGGAAGTCTCCATGGAGATCCACGGCCGCGACGTGTACAAGAAGCTCCGCTATGAGACCGGCGTGCACCGCGTGCAGCGCGTCCCTGCGACCGAAAAGATGGGCCGCGTCCACACCTCGACCGTATCGATGGCGATCCTGCCTATCCGAAAGCATACGACCATCGTCCTCAATCCTGCCGAGATCGAGCTCGAGTTCTCTCGCGCCGGCGGCAAGGGAGGCCAGAACGTGAACAAGGTGGAGACCGCCGTGCGCCTTTTCCACAAGCCTACCGGGCTTGCCGTGCGCGTCACCGCGGAGCGCAGCCAGCTCAAGAACCGCGAGAAGGCGGAAATGATGCTTACCGCCATGCTCCAGGAGAAGAAGGACTCCGAGGATGCAGCCAAGTTCGCGGCCAACAAGAAGGGCCAGCTTGGCACCGGAAACCGCTCCGAGAAGATCCGCACCTACAACTTCCCTCAGGACCGCATTACCGACCACCGCATCCGCCAGAACTGGCACAATATCGAGACGATCATCTCTGGCGAGAAGATCGGCGACATCATCGAGACCGTCTCCAACTATACCGGAGAGGTCGCCGAAGGAGGGGGAGACGAGGAATAATTTGGATAATAAAAAAACGCCCAACAATCTGTTGGGCGTTGACGTTCTCAGGCCGTCACTTCTTCTTGAGGTCGACGAAGATCTCCTTAAAATCGCTGGAAAGTCCGACGAGTTCGGCAGCCGGAGTCTCTCCGGTCACGTCCTTGGCGAGGCCTTTGAGCTGAAAGATGATCTCATTTGTCACGCTGAAGCGTATGGACACCTGTTCGATGATCTGCTCGACAGCCGATGCGAGCAGCAGGGCGCTCTCCGACGGGCTTGGATTGAGCATGTGCGCGAACAGGGCCTGAATGTTCACGTTGATCACCTCCGCTATCGTGCTGTACGGTATCGCCTGGGTCTCGGCGGCGACGCGAACGACCCTTTCCTTGGGTCCGTCCTTTTTCTTTTCGTCCTGTATCGTTCGCTCGAAAGTCAGGCCGAGCCAGATCGCCGGGACGGGATCTTTTTTCTTGCCTGTCTCGCCCGTGCGTCCCTCCGCCTCCTCTTCAGAGTGGAAGGCAATTTCGACGTCGAGTAGGACTGTCACGCCCTCTTTGAGCCTGGCGTCGAGCGGGGCGACCTTTTTGACGGAAAAAGGCAGTTTTGCTTCAGGCGGCATGTCCGCGCTGCGGCTTCCTTTTCCGGATAGCGTACGACCAGAGGTCGGTGGGGGCGCAGTAAGCGCCGCTGATGAGCTGGGGGCTACCATAAGTGCGGTACGCGATGAATCTTTGAGTCCAGAATTAGGACTTTTTTCGCAAGATTCGTTTCGCGTTCTGGCGATGATGGTACAACAATCTCAGGATAAATCAATGCTCATCGATAAATAAAAAGGCGCACCGAATGGGTGCGCCTTGGATTGGCTTAAAAGTAACTGCCGGTCAGGCTCGGCAACCGTGGCCCAGAAGGGCTGCCTCGTCGCTGGGAGGCGTTTCGGCGGGCTTGCGCGAGTCGAGAACCAGCTCGGCGGCACGGCGCTTGGCGGGATCGCCGTCGTTTTCGGCGATGTGACGGAGCTCCACGGTGGACAGTGAGGATAGGTCGGGATGGGAGGAGGACATGCGGGAATAACAGTTTTTAAGCTTTGGAACTTCTGCGACGGGCAACGAGGCCTGTCGTTTCGGCTCCAGGGGATCAATACGGAAAAAATCATAGCACTTTTGTCCCGTATGTCTAGGTCCTGTGGAAAACTACAGTTGAGCCTCCCGCACCTCGAAATGGGCCTCGCGCAGGCCGACGGGCGAGTGAGACATGGGATAGGGCCCCATGTCGCAAGACCTTTTGAGACGGTACTCCGTCCAAAAGGTGTACTGCTCCTGTAAGGAGGAGCAATCCGCCAGCAGGCCTTTATGCGTGCCCATAGATAGGTGCGGGAGGCGGTAATCTTGCCTTTTTACGGCCTATCTGTTAGACTTTCGGAACACATTTTAATTATGGCAAACACTATAAAAGACAAGAATTCGATGGTCGAGGCGATGTTCAAGGTAGGGGCTCACTTTGGCCTCGCAAAGGCGCGCCGCCACCCTTCGACAAAGCAGTACGTTTTCGGCGTAAAGAACAAGATCGAGATCTTCGATCTTGATAAGACAGCCGAGGCTCTCGAGAAGGCAAAGGCTTTCCTCGCTACCGTCTCAGCGGCGGGCAAGCAGGCTCTCTTCGTCGCGGGCAAGTCAGAGGCTATCCCAGCCGTAAAGGCAGCAGCCCTCAAGGCTGGCCAGCCAGTAGTCGGCGGACGATGGATCGGAGGCACCCTCACTAACTTCACCCAGATCCGAAAGCGAATCGACAAGTTCGAGTCTCGACTCAAGGAGAAGGAGAAGGGCGAGCTCGCAAAGTACACCAAGAAGGAGCGACTCCTCATCGATCGAGAGATCGCAAAGCTCGAGACCCTCTTCGGAGGCATCGTCTCGGTAAAGGAGAAGCCAGGCGCTCTCATCGTAGTAGACCCTAAGAAGGAGTACATCGCGGTAGCAGAGGCACGACAGATGGGCGTACCGGTGATCGCAATCGCGAGCTCGGACTGCGACCTCTCTCTCGTAGACTACGCAATCCCAGCGAACGACGGCTCAGCATCGTCAGCCGCATTCTTCCTCAACGAATTGGCTACGGCGTACGTGAACGCAAAGGTCGTAAAGACCGCGTAATCCAAACCAGAGGGCGGCGCGTGAAATACGGCCGCCTTTCTGCTATACTAGACCCTACCTTAATACATTTAACGTTATCCTTATGAACGACCTTATCAAAGAGCTTCGAGAAGAGACCGGCGTGTCAGTCATGCAGTGCAAGAAGGCCCTCGACGCTGCCGGCGGCGACAAGGCGAAGGCTCTCGCCATCATAAAGGAGAAGGCGGGCGAGGCGGCTGCCAAGAAGGGCGACCGGACCCTCAACGCTACCCAGATCGCGGCGTACGTTCATTCGTCAGGCACCGTCGGCGTCATGATCGAGCTCGCATGCGAGACCGACTTCGTCGCGCGAAATCCTGAGTTCAAGGCCATGGCTTACGATATCGCTATGCACACCGCCGCTACCAACCCTGTCGCCGTAAAGGCGGACGGCGCTCCAGCGGGCACTCCTGCCGAGTCTATCCTCTTGGACCAGCCTTTCATCAAGAATCCCGAGCTAACGGTCGCGGGCCTTCTCTCTTCTGCAACCCAGAAGTTCGGCGAGAAGATCGAGATCACGCGATTCACGCGCTACAGCGCTTAATCCCATGGTAGTCGAGCTCTCGCTTCTAGCGGTTTCGTTCGCTGCGATGACTGCAATCATCGTTCACAAGCGCTACGAGAGCTCTCGAGGAGTGAAAACTCCCATCCATGCCGTCCGCGCGAAGGCAGATCCGGTTTTGCACGACGTCCATCACAAGACGCGCCGATTCGTGTCGTACCTCACGATCAAAAACGGCGTATTGCTTGCGAATTATATTTTCGTCCACGTCGTTCGGTTTTTGATGCACTTCTCGCACAAAGTCCACAAGGCGTCCTCGGACGTCGTGACCAAGGCCTCTCAGAAGAAGGAGGATCTCGTGCGCGGCGGCGCTGCCTCGTTCTACCTCAAGAAGGTAAAGGAGGGCGCCAAGGCTGGCGGCGAGGGCAAGATTGAGGAGACGGTTACCGCCGCGCGGACGGAAGCGGCGGCTGAGGACGCTTTGGACAATAAGTAATGTTGTGGTAAGTTAGTTGGGCACCGCCGAAAGGCGCATGCCACCTTAGCTCAGTTGGTAGAGCAACTGTTTTGTAAACAGTAGGTCCTCGGTTCAAGCCCGAGAGGTGGCTCCAAAAAAGTAGGCCAGCAATCAGCGAATTGACTAGCGTAAAAACCGTCCAAAAGGCGGTTTTTGCTTGGCGGATGAGGCGATAAGCGACGTGGCTAAAGGTAGCGGTAGTACTTTCTCCGTCGTAGGCATTTTGTAGTAAAAAATACTACAAAATCAGATAGAGAGAAAAACGTTGTCAGAAAGGGCTGAGGGATTTGAGGTTTTCCTAAGATATTAAAAAAGTCACTTCGCCCGCGCCGTCGCAATCGCGCCCGCGCGTGGAAATTTCTGCCAAAAGTGCTATAGTCTAAGCCATGAAAGACGACGCGCTGAAAGGCCACCTTCATCCTGTAACATCCGTTATCCGCGAGATGTCCGCTATCTTCGACAAGATGGGTTTTTCCGTTACCCAGGGCCCGGAGCTCGAGACTGAGTTCTATAACTTCGATGCCCTGAATATGCCTGGCGATCACCCTTCTCGCGATATGCAGGACACGTTCTGGATAAGAACCAAGCCAGGCGAACAGCGCAAGGTTATGCGCACGCAAACGTCGTCCGTGCAGGTCCGATTCATGGAATCGGTCGCGAAAGAGGCAGCGGCAAACGGCGCTAGTCCGCGCCCCTTCAAGATCGTCGTCCCGGGCAAGGTATACCGAAACGAGGCGACCGACGCGACCCATGAGGCGCAGTTCCATCAGTTCGAGGGCCTTTATGTGAACAAGTCTGTCTCGATGGCGGAGCTGAAGGGAACTTTGGAGCGCTTCTTCAAGGAATTCCTCGGCCCCGAGACCAAGATCCGCTTCCGCTCGAGCTACTTCGGCTTCGTGGAGCCGGGAGTGGAGGTGGATGTCTGGTGGAAGAACAAGTGGCTCGAGGCCTGCGGTGCCGGTCTCGTCCATCCTCACGTCATCAAGGCGTCTGGGCTTGATCCCGCTGTCTGGAAAGGATTCGCTTTCGGCATGGGCGTCGACCGACTCGTGCTCTTGCGCTACGGTATCGACGACATCCGCCACCTTTATTCGGGCGACCTCCGCTTGATCAATCAGTTTTAAGCGCATTTTCGCCCATTTTCAAACCATATGAAAATCTCGTACGCATGGCTCCAGACGTATTTCGCAGACAAGCTTCCGGATCCGGAAAAGCTCGGCGAGCTTTTCAATGCGCATGCGTTCGAGCTTGAGGGCATGGAGAAGGCCGCGCTTGATGGTGTTGCAGATGCCGACTCTGTTCTTGATTTGAAAATCCTGCCTGATCGCAGCCATTACGCCCTGTGCCATGCCGGTATCGCTCGGGAGGCGAGCGTTATCGCGAAAATGCCTCTAAAAGCCTCTGTAGAGCCCGAAATTGCCCCTGACAAGACCGTTGCGGAGGTTCTCGTTCATGTTACGGATTCGAAGCTCTGCCCGCGCTATATGGCGCGTAGGGTGGACGGGGTGGCGGGCGCCGATTCGCCTGCGTGGCTCTCCGAGAGGCTGACCGCTATCGGCGCCCGCTCGATAAACGCCATCGTCGACGCCACTAATTTCGTCATGTTCGACATGGGCCAGCCCCTGCACGCTTTCGACGCTGATAAGGTCCAGGGCGTCATCACCGTGCGCAAGGCGATGGCAGGCGAGAAGATCACCATCCTCGACGGCCGCGAGATCGAGCTCAAGGAGAGCGACCTCGTCATCGCGGATACCCTCGGCGCGCTTGCTATCGCCGGCGTCAAAGGGGGCAAGCGCGCCGAAGTCACCAAGTCTACGAAAAATATCATCATCGAGGCGGCCAATTTCAATCCAACGACCGTCCGCCGCACCGCCACCCGCACGAATTTGCGAAACGACTCGTCAAAGCGATTCGAGAACGAGATCACACCCGATCTCGCGTCCCGCGCCCTGGATCAGGTGACCGCTCTCATACTCGAGCTCTCGAAAGATGCGGGCGCGAATGCCGTATCGCCAGCAAAAGCGGGCATCGCGACAGATATCTATCCTGCCCCGGCCCGACCATGGACCGTTACCGTTCCCGTTTCATACATTTCATCGATGGTCGGCATGCCGGTTTCGCAGGCCGAGGTAGAGGATATTCTGAAGAGACAGGGCTGCGAGGTTTCCGTTTCAGGAGACATGCTTTCAGTTACACCGCCCTTGGACCGTTTGGACATGATCATTACCGAGGATGTGAGCGACGAGATCGCCCGCATCAAGGGCTACGGCGAATTGGTCGGCGTACAGACTCCCGATATCGCTCCGGTCGCCATCGATTCGACGTTCTATTGGTCAGAGAAAGTGAAGAGCGTCCTCGTTTCTGCCGGATTCTCCGAGATGATCCTCTACGTCCTCGTCCCGAAGGGCGCATTCGAAGTCACCTATCCGTTGGCGAGCGACAAGTCGGCATTGCGAGAGAGGCTCTCTCCAAAGCTCTCGCAGGCTCTCGTCGATAATGCCCGCAACGCCGACCTTCTCGGCCTCGAGACGATCCGCATGTGTGAGATCGGCAGGGTTTTCCCGAAGACCGGCGAAAAGACCTCTATCTGCATTGGCGTCTCCCAGGTAAAGAAAAAGAAGGGTGTCACGTCCGAGTCCGTCCTGAAGGATGCCGTGGCGAATCTTGAAGCGGCCTTGGCCGTATCGCTCGACGCAAAGATCGAGGTGGGGCAGTTCGGCGCGATTATCGAGGCTGATTTCGACGCACTCGTCACAAAGCTTTCTGCAAAGAATGGCGCTCAATCAGCGTCTCTCAAGGATCTCGATTTCAAGGCGCTTCCGAAGGACAAGAAATACGTGCCGTTCTCGCATTATCCGTTCATCAGCCGCGACATCGCCCTCTTCGTGCCCGCGACGGTGAATGGGGAGGAGGTCGCCGCTACTATAAAAGCCGCGGCCCAGTCAGCGGCCAGCGAGCTTCTCGTAAAGGGGCCCGACATGTTCGACGCCTTCACCAAGGACGGCAAGACTTCGTACGCTTTCCGCATGATTTTCCAGTCTTTCTCAAAGACGCTTTCTGACGATGAGGTGAATGCCTTCATGCAGGCTATCTATGCGGCCGTAAAGGCAAAGGGTTGGGAGGTTCGTTAGCTCGCTCCGCGCAGCTTTCTTGAATATAAAAAAGAGACGACCCTTAGAGGTACGTCTCTCTGACTCTGACATTGCGCTTCGATTGCATTTTCGTCGCAAGCGCGTGAAGGTGTTTCTCGATGATGGTACCCAGGTAGTAGCATCCGGCGATCACCAGCAGGCTTACGGCCAGCCAATAGATCCCCGGAGTGCCCCAGAGGTCGAGCGGGCTCTTCGAGTGCTTGAGAAAATCTACCGCGGTCCGCCCGACGAGGCTGCCGAGGATCATTGCCGGGGCGAACATCCGATGCTGCCAGTCTGTGGTTTGGCGATTAGCCAGGAAGGCGATGAAGAATGCCAGGCATGCCGTTACTCCCCAATGGGTGCAGGCCTGTATCACCGCCGCGCCGACAAGTACGAGGATTGTCGTACTGATTTTTTGGAATTTCGATCTGTAAGACATTGATTAAGTGGGACAAACAGAGCGCGGGCGAGCCGTGCTTTCTTTGTCCCATTCAACCTATGCCTAGAGCCGTTTCTGTGGGTATAGTACCAGAAATAGTTCATTTGTCAATGGGCGATAAAGCGCCAAATTTGGTATACTTTTCTCACATTTAACCCATATGTATGGCCAAAGAAGATACTAAAAACACCAAGAAGCAGGATTCGTACGGTGCCGATTCGATCCAGGTCCTCGAGGGTCTCGAGCCCGTCCGAAAGCGCCCCGGAATGTACATCGGAACGACCGGCCCAGACGGCTTCCATCACCTCATCAACGAAATCTTCGACAACTCCCGCGACGAGGCCATGGGAGGCCACGCGAACGACATCGAGATCACCTTCATGAAGGGCGAGCACGGAAACGAGATCGTCCGTGTCGTCGATAACGGCCGAGGCATCCCCGTAGACGTCCACAAGACGACAAAGGTCTCCGCTCTCGAGACCATCATGACCGTCCTCCATGCCGGAGGAAAGTTCGGAGGCGAGGATTCGGGCTACAAGGTTTCCGGAGGCCTTCACGGAGTGGGTGCGTCCGTGGTGAACGCCCTCTCTATCATGTGCCGCGTCGAGGTCCACAAGGATGGCGGAATTTTCATGCAGGAATACTCTCAGGGCAAGAAGAAGGCTGCCGTAAAGAAGATCGGCAGCTCGAAGGCCCACGGCACCGTCGTCATGTTCGAGCCTGATACCGCCATCTTCGGCGTCCAGAAGTTCGACTTCAGGCGAATGGTGAACTACTTGCGACAGCAGGCGTATCTCGTGCGCGGCCTCCGCATCACTATCATCGACGCCCGCGACTATGCCGGCCAGATCGACCTCGAGGGCGTGCACTATTTCCGCGAGCTCAACATTGACTCTCCGTCAGAGGCATTCTATTTCGAGGGAGGCCTCGTCTCGCTCGTCCGCTTCACCAACTTCATACAGAAGCCCGTTCACAAGAACATCTTCTACGTAGAGAAGAAGGTCGAAGGCGTCGAGTCGGTAGAGATCGCGCTCCAGTACGTCGACGACATCTCGTCGCGTATCCTGCCGTTCGCGAACAATATCTATAACTCAGAAGGCGGTACCCATATCACCGGCTTCAAGACCGCGCTCACCCGTATCCTCAACAGCTATTCCCGCAAGAACGGCCTGACCAAGGAAAGCGAGGAGAACTTTACCGGCGACGACGTGCTCGAGGGCCTCACCGCGGCCGTTTCCGTAAAGCTCCGGGAGATCCAGTTCGAAGGCCAGACAAAGGCCAAGCTCGGCTCCGTCGAGGCACAGGCCGCGACCGCGACCGTATTCGGCGAGGCATTCACCATGTTCCTCGAGGAGAATCCTGACGACGCCAAGGCAATCATTTCAAAGGCAATCCTCGCATTGCGCGCCCGAAAGGCGGCAAAGGCGGCAAAGGATTCTATCCTGCGAAAGGGCGCCCTCGAAGGCATGACGCTCCCGGGAAAGCTTGCCGACTGCGAATCTGACGACGCTTCGGTCTCCGAGATCTTCATCGTGGAGGGAGACTCCGCGGGAGGTACGGCAAAGACCGGCCGAAACCGAAAGACTCAGGCCATCCTCCCGCTCCGAGGAAAGATCCTCAACATCGAGCGAGCCCGCCTCGACCGCATGCTCGGATCGGAGCAGATCAAGAATCTTGTCGTGGCCATGGGAACGGCTATCGGCGAGACGTTCGACATCTCGAAGCTCCGCTATCACAAGATCATCATCGCTACCGATGCGGACGTCGACGGCGCGCACATCCGAACGCTCATCCTCACTCTCATGTACAGGTACTTCAAGCCTCTGATCGAGGGTGGATACATCTATATCGCCCAGCCGCCGCTCTACAAGGTTAAGAGGGGCAAGGAGATCATGTACTTCTACTCCGAAGAGGAGAAGACCAAGGTCCTCGGAAAGGACGAGATCCCTCTCGAGGAGGAGGTCATCACGGACGAGGCAGCCGCAGAGGCTGAAGCCGAGGAATCTGCCGACGCCAAGGGCGGCAAGAAGGCCCCAAAGCTCTACGTCCAGCGATACAAGGGTCTCGGAGAGATGAACTCGGAAGAGCTTTGGGAGACGACCATGGACCCGGCTCGCCGAATCCTCAAGCAGGTCAACATCGCCGACGCCCAGGACGCAGACAAGGTATTCGATATGCTCATGGGTACCGACGTTCCGTCCCGAAAGTCCTTCATCCAGTCCAACGCCCACAAGGCAACGATTGACGTATAGTCATTCAAATAGGAGAGCCGCCCGCAAGGGCGGCTTTTCGTATCGTTGACTTATCCCGGTCGCTATACTAGGTTGTAGCAAAACGGAACGGGTCCGTTAGTACATTTTATGGTTACCATCGATTTGTCGGATGCGAATTCCGCTTTCTACAAGGGCTGTAGGTTTGCAAAGCCTGAAGATAAGTTCCCGATAAATGAAAGGGGGAATCACTTGGCGATATACCGGAATGCGCTGGCTTATGTTGAAGCGATACCGGAGTCTGAGTGTGACAATGTTCTGCTTATTGGCTCTGTACCTCTTTGGATATATCAGATCGCATTTAATGTTTCTGAAATTTTCTTTAAGAAGTCTCTTTATAGCCCAAGCGCCAAAGAAGATAAAGCGGTCTTGCCGGGGCTTACTATTTCAGATCCGCCGCCCGCACAATAGCGTGCGGCTTTTTTATTTACAAAATACCCATATGGCGTATACTATTTCCAAATATATGGCTGTCCTTTCCGCTATCGACCGCGATGGGTATCTAGAGCAAGCCTCTCGGCTGCGCTACGTCACGCGTACTCCTGAGGTTGAATCTCAGCTTCAGCACATTGCCGACGAACTCGACATGACTGTTAAGGAGCTTCTGGAAAAGGCTCCCAGCTCATTTCCCGATTAGTAGGTCTACATCAATTTAATGCAAAGGCCGCCTCGCTAGAGGCGGCCTTTTTTCTTTGTCCGTCTTTGCGCGCTACGCCTTTGCTTCTGACTCTTTCGAGAGCATCGCCACTACCTCTTCGATCTTCATGGCGCCGACCTTGCCCTTGTCACGGGACTCGAGGGTGACTACGCCTGCCTCGATGTCCTTGTCGCCGATGATGATTGTGTAAGGGACCTTGTAGTCTTTTGCCTCGCGGACCTTCTTGCCGAAGCCGGCATCGGAGGTGTCGAGGTCGACGCGGAGTCCGGCTTTCTTGAGGAGATCCGCTGCAGCCGTGGCCGCCGCGTCATGATTCTCGCGCACAGGAATGACCTTCACCTGCACAGGAGAGAGCCAGAGAGGGAAATTGCCTCCGAAATGCTCGATAAGGAAGCCGATGAATCGCTCGTGCGTGCCGAGAGGGGCGCGATGGATGACTGCAGGGGTCTTCTTGGTGCCATCCTTGGCCGTGTATTCGAGATCGAATTTCTTGCCCATAAAGAGGTCGAGCTGGTTTGTCGACGCGGTGAATGCTCGGCCGATGGATGAGAAGATCTGGAAGTCCATTTTTGGCCCATAGAATGCGGCGCCTTCGTGAACAACCTTGAATGGCACGCCGGATTTCTCCATAGCCTCGATAGTCATTTTCTCGGCAAGTTTCCAATCTTCCTCGTTGCCGTGGTACTTGTCCATCTTCTTCGGGTCGCGCAGCGCAAGCTCCATCTGGTAGTTCTTAATGCCGAGGATCTTGTAGTAGTACTCATGGAGCTTGATGACCTGCACGAATTCCTCAACGGCCTGCTCGAGAGGCACGTATATGTGGGCATCGTTCATCTGCATGCCGCGCACGCGCATGAGGCCAAAGAGGCTGCCTGAGTCCTCGTACCTATGGCACCAGCCGTATTCAGCAACGCGCAATGGAAGCTCGCGATAGCTGCGAGGGCGAGCCGAGAACACCTTGTGGTGGAATGGGCAGTTCATCGGCTTGATGTAGAAGTTTTCGTCCTCGATGACGATAGGGGCGTACATGCTGTCCTTGTAGAGAGGCAGGTGGCCGGAGGTGTAGAAAAGATTCTCCTTTGTGATTACTGGCGTCGTTACGCGCTGGTAGCCCCATGCCTCCTCGGTCTCCTTGGCCCACTTTTCGAGGGTCTCCTTGATGATGTTTCCTTTTGGCAGCCAGATAGGGAGGCCCTTGCCAATAGACTCGTCAAAGCAGAAGAGATCGAGCTTCTCGCCGATGGCGCGGTGGTCGCGCTTCTTTGCTTCCTCCTGGTCCTTCTCGTACTTCTCGAGCGCTTCCTTGGACTCGAATGCCAGGCCGTATATGCGGGTGAGCATGGCGTTCTTCTCATTGCCACGCCAGTACGCGCCGGCCAATCGCTCGAGCCTGAAGGCGTCGCCCTTCATCTCCTTGATCTCGGCATGGCCTCCTCGGCAGAGGTCGGTAAAGTTGCCCGAGGTGTAGAGGGTGATCTTCTCTCCCTTGTTTACGATCTCTGCGATGAGCTCGAGCTTGTACGGATTATCCTTGAAAAGCTCCTTTGCCTCGGCTTCTGAGACCTCCTTGCCCTCGAAGCCCTTCCAGGCCTTGAGGATGCCGCGCATCTTGTTCTGGATGGCGTTGAAGTCCTTGTCCGACGGGATCTTGCCGCCCTCGACGGCAGAGAAGTCGAAGTCGTAGTAGAAGCCGTTGTCGACCGCCGGGCCGATGGTGTTCTTTACGCCTGGGTACAGGTCGCCGATGGCTGCTGCGAGCAGGTGGGCGAATGAGTGTCGGATATGTTCTATAGAAGACATGTTGTTTGTAATGGTTATTGGATAAAGTTGCCTGATAAAGAAAAGCGCCCTAGCAACGACACGACCGAAGTCATGTATTTGCTAGGGCGATTTGCGTCGCGGTTCCACCTGGCTTTTGTCTCTTTGGTCAGATTGGAGTTTCCTGCCGTCTGTACGGCCCCTGGTTGGTAGCCAAGGCGATCTCTGATAGGGCTAATGGTATAGCGGCAAGCCGATTTGGTCAAATGTGCCGGCGCGCCGCGATGGGCGTGTTTACGTTGGCAAGATTTGCTTCTATACTAAACAGCAACAAAATAATTAATCCAAAATGAAAGCCCTAAGAGCCCTTTTGTCTGTCGTTGGCTGGTCTGCGTACTATGTGTGCACGGGACTTGTTGCGACGCTGTCGATGCCGACTAATTACAATATGTTCATAATGTTCGGTTGGCTAGGAACCTTGGTTTGGATCGGTGTCACTACCTGGCTTTTTTCGCTTGCCAAGGGCAGCAGGCGCATTTTTGTGCTTTCAATCCTAGGAGTCGTTGTGTATGTCGCATTTGCGATGATTGCGATAGCTGAAAACTCGTAATGGGGTTGTGAAAAACCAATAAAAAAGCCCGCGATACAAGTCGCGGGCCTAGCCGTTGCAGTGGCTGTATATAGCGTCGAAGATTACCTGGTATCGGCATTCTCCCGTTGGATGCATGAGCAGCCACTTCACGGAGCTTTCATCGTTTTCTCGTAGAAGGGTGCATTGGCCGAGAAGCCTTACAAGAGTATCCTTGGAACGTCCGTTTAGAAATTGGTGCGCCGAGTAGAATCCTGAATCTGAGACGAAGAGCATTATTCCATCGGGGATTCCTTGAATGGTGCTTTGGCTCCAGCTATAGCTATGGACTTTGATGCAAAGCCTGCGTTGCCGCCTAGCCTCCTTCTCTTGCGGACCGACCGGCATCTTCATGCCAGTTGAGAGTCCGATTTCCGACAGAGCGTCCTTGACGCCCGCGACCGTGCCTTTTGACACGTTGTGCAGCGCTAGCAGCTGCTCGTCCGTGCTGCGTACCAGTTCGCCGATCGTGTGGAGGTTGCCTCTATTAACGATGCTGTTTACAAAGCGCCCTTGCGAGCCCTTCTTGAGAGTCAGGCTTCGCGCCGGCGCAGCCAGTTTTTTGTCGAGCTCGGGATTTATATGGACGATCTCGACGGAAGGGAAGAAAGCGCTGATGATTCGCACGCTCACTTCGGCAGTGTGGCCCACAGGGATATCGATATCGCTTTTCGCGAGCAGGGCGACAATTTCTGGCCCTACCTTTGCATTCTGTTCAGGTGTCAGTGTGATGTTCATTGGATTGTATTTGAAAGCAGAAGAAAGATAGCCGTTTGGCGACATTTCTTCTGCTCTCAACACAACCGTTTGCTGTCAAAGTATAATAAAATGGGTTTTTGTCAATGAAAATCAGAAAGGGCGAGGATTATGAATCCCCGCCCTTTGTATGGTAGGACGCAGCTGCATCACGATGTCAGGCGCTTGCTCAGATGCTACGTCCCTGTCTCGATAGTGGGCTTACGGATTTTCTCGGGCGTTTGGAACCGAGCAAAGACATCCGCGAACCACCCTGTGGCCATGGCTGACAGGCCGGCGCGCTACCGATCACGCCGTCTTCCGGAGTAGAGATTACTTTTATTAGGTATGAAAGTCAAAACCACGCGCTTCTTTCGAAGCATGAAATATTGTCAAATTTCAATTTTAATGGTATTTTATAGGCCGTTCTTTCAAAACCAATTTCTTCAACCAAACCTATATTCTGGGAGTTTCGAACCGTGAAAAAACCGACAGTCAAGATACCTAATGGGAAAAGCAACAGGGGATGGGCCTATGCGGGCATCGCCGTCCTGCTGGTTCTGGCGATCGTATCCTGCTTCAGGATCATCGATCGCAAGAAGCGCGAGAAGGAGGAAGTGCTAGCGTCGTTCAGGAGCTTTATCGTCACCAACATCGTGACGAGCCGCCATACGGATGTCTGGTGGCTCAGGAAAGATCCCGATACGGCCATCGAATGGTACTACCTTCTTGAATCGAAGAAGAATAAGATCCAGGCACTCGTGAATTCCGCGCGGCATTTTTCTCCGGATACGGAGCGGATCGCCGCCCGGTTCCATTCCTTGCGCGTCGGCTACGTGACGCCGAAGGGCTTCGGCCAGGCGCCTATCACGTTTCTCGGCAGGCCCGATCAGACCGACCTCAAGCCGCCTATGGGCGAGGAGCTCGGATTCTGCTTCGTGTCAGAGGAGAACTGCTTCAAGGACAACGACTGGTATACGCCCAAATGGAATACTGGCGCCAACACCATAGCCGTCCCCGCGGTAGAGATTCCCGACAAGATCATGACGGGCGTCATTTATCACGAGCTCGGCCATGCCTTCATCTGGAACAAGGAGACCGGGAAGCGCAGGGGTCAGGAGATAGATCGCAGCAGCGACGACAGGGTCCTCGAGGAGCTTGAGATGCACAGCATGGCGGGCGCTATCATGGACCGGCTCGTCGATGGCAAGTATTCCGCCTTTATCGAAAAGATCGCTCGCCGCAATGTCCGGGAGAAGAGCATGAGAAAAGTCGTCGCCTCCATAACGTTCGAAGAGCGGGAGGGCCTGGCGGCGATGTTCGACGCCCAAAAGACCGAGGCCGGCAGGAAGCTCTTGAACACTCAGTGCGCTCTGCTGGTAGGCTTCCGCATATGCGACCTCAACGGCCAGGGCGATAAGGAGAAGATGGCGGTCTACAGGCAATTGGAATCGGAGAGGGGCGCCCATTAATGTGGGCGTCTTTTTTATGGCTGAAATTATTTCAGTTCCATCAATCCCTCGAGCATGAGCGAGATCTCGCCGTTGCGCTCGGAGACTTTTGCCTTGAGCGCGATGCATTTGTCGGGAACGATGCTGTTCTTGAAGCGGGCGAACGATTTTGGGAATACGACTGCCTCCATAGTGCCGGTCAGGTCGAGGATGCGGATGAAGGCCATCGGCTCGTTCTTCTTTGTCATGATGACGCGGGCCTCCTCGATGATGCAGCCGATGACGACCATGTCTTCCTTGATGCCGAGGCCCTTTGGCGGCTTCACGCCCTTTTCCTTGGCTTTGGCGATCTGCTCATTCACGTTGGCGAGCTCCTTCAGGGCTTTCGCTTTGATGCTTGCTATGTTTATAGGGCTCTTGGCGAGCACGGCCTTGTATCGGTCCAAGGGATGTCCGGAAATGTAGAGGCCGAGGAGCTCCTTTTCCCAATTCAATTTCTCGCGGGCCGAAGCATCCGTCATCGGGACAGGATCGAGGCGCACCTCGTCGTGGTTCGCAAAGCCTAGGAATAGGGAGTCCTGATTGTTTCCGGCCTTGGCCTTTTCCTTGCTGTAGTCGAGCAGGCGGTCGAGGTTGCCGTACATTTTGATGCGGTCGTCGAACTCGTCCATGCCCCCAGCCTTGATGAGGGATTCGAGCGACTTCTTGTTCATGTCTTTGCCTTTGACGCGCGAAAGGAAGTCCGAGAGGGACTTGAACGGGCCGCCCCGCTTGCGCTCCTCGATGATGGCTTTTGCGGCGTTCTCTCCGAAGTTCTTGATCGAGTTCAGGCCGAAGCGGATGACGTCCGCGCCGTCCTTGCCCGCGCCCTTGATGAGGGCGAATTTTTCCTGGCTTTGTCCGACTGACGGCGGAAGCACGGCGATGTTCATGCGCTTGCATTCCTTGATCGACTCTGCGACCTTCTCGACGTCTCCGGCTTCGTGGATGAGGATTGCGGTCATGTATTCGCCAGGATAGTTTGCTTTCAAGTATGCGGTCTGGTACGCGACGCGTCCGTACGACACAGAGTGTGCCTTGTTGAATCCGTATGCCGCGAAGGGCTCGATCCATGTCCAAAGCTCCTTGGCTTTCTTTTCAGGCCATTTCTGGTACTTTACGCAGCCTGCGATGAACTTTTCTTTCTGCGCGGCCATCTCTTCCGGAATCTTCTTTCCGACGGCCTTTCGGAATTTGTCCACTTCGCCCCAGGTATATCCCGCGAGCTTGTTCGCCATCATCAGGAGGTCGTCCTGATAGACGAGAATTCCGTATGTCTTTTTCAAAATCGGCTCGAGGGCAGGGTCGAGGTAGGTAATGAGCTTCGGATTGTGCTTTCGCTCGATGTACTGAGGGATGAACTGGATTGGGCCCGGTCGGTAGAGGGCCACCATAGCGTTGATGTCGTGGATCGATGTCGGGCGGAGGTCCTTCAAATATTTGGTCATGCCGTCTCCGTTGAGCTGGAAGAGGTCGGACGTCTCGCCGCGGGCGAGCATTTCGAATGTCTTCTTGTCGTCGACCGACATGGTGTCGAGGTCGATTGTCACGCCGTGGTTCTCCTTTATGAATTTGAGGGCGTCGGCGATGATAGAGAGGTTTTTCAACCCAAGGAAGTCGAACTTGAGGAGGCCCGCGCCGTTCTCGTCGATCGAGTACATGTCGTACTGGGTGATGATCTTGCCCTCGCCCTTCGGGTCGAGCTGGAGCGGGGTGAAATTTGTGAGCGAGGTAGGCGAGATGACGATTCCGGCTGCGTGCACTCCCATTTGGCGGGCACAGCCTTCGATCTTCTTGGCCATGTCGATGATGCGCTTCACGTCGGCCTCGTTCTTGTAGAGGGTGCGAAGCTCCTCGACATCCTCGAGCGCCTTGTCGATAGTCATAGGGAATCCCTGCGAGCCCATAGGGATCAGGGTCGAGAGCCTGTTGCCCATCTCTACCGGGAATCCGAGGGCGCGCGTGACGTCTCGGACCGATCCGCGGGCGGCCATGGTTCCGAAGGTACCGATCTGAGCCACGCGGTCAGAGCCGTACTTCTGCTTTGCGTACTCCATCATCTCGTCGCGGCGGTCGTCGGCGTAGTCCATGTCGATATCGGGCGCCGAAGGTCGGTCCGGATTGAGGAATCGCTCGAATGGGATCTCGTACTCCATCGGGTTGAGGTTCGTGATGCCCGACAGGTACGTAACCATCGATCCGGAAACGGATCCTCGGATGTTCGAAAGGATTCCGTGGGTTCGTGCGTATGCGAGAAGGTCGGCCACGATGAGGAAGTAGGCTTCGTAACCCTTATCCTTGATGACCTTGAGCTCGTACTCGACGCGCTCTACCGCCGTCGGCGTCTGCTCGACGTTTCGCTTTGCGAATCCTTCGAATACGATCTTGCGCAATGCGTCTGCCGGCGTGACGCCGGGCGGCAAAGGGAAGTCGGGGAAAGCCCAGACTCCGAGCTTCATGTCGAAAGTGATGTCGGCGACGATCTTTTCCGTATTGGCGATCGCTTCCGGGATGTCGCGGAAATAATTCTGGGCCGTGCTGTCTGAGATGAATGAGAAATCCGCCACGTCGTCGTCGTTGATGCGGTCGTCGCCCGACGAGTTCACGAGCATGAGGGTCTGCTGCGCAGCCTTGTCCTCGGGCCTTATGTAATAGACGTTTCCGCCGGCTACCAGAGGGATGCCGGTCTTTTTTGCCACCTCCTTGGTGCGCTCCATGATCGTCTCGTGGCCGTCGATGTCGGGATGATGGGTGATCTCGAGGTAGTAGTCCGCGCCGAATACGCCTTTCCAGTAGTTTGCGATCTCGCAGGCCTTTGCGATGTCGTTTCCTTGGAGCGCCGTCGTCAGGTTGCCGGAAAATGCCGAATCGATGGCGATGAGGCCCTCCTTGTGGAGATTGATGAGCTCCTTGTCCACGCGAGGCTTGTAGTAGAAGCCCTCGAGGTGGGATTTGGTGATGAGCTGGATGATGTTCTTGTAGCCAGCCTCGGTTTTGACGAGAAAGACCATGCGGGTGCGCCGTGAGTCGATTCCGGACTGCTTGTCGGTGCGCGATCGCGCCGCCAGATATGCGTCCATGCCGATGATCGGCTTTATGCCGGCCTTCTTGCACTCCTTGTAGAACTCGATCGCCCCGTAGAGGTTTCCGTTGTCGGTGAGAGCGAGGGCTGGCGCGCCGTCGGCCTTTGCCGCCTTTACGAGGTCTTCGATCTTCGGAAGCGCTGCCAAAAGCGAGTAGTGGCTGTGCGTGTGGAGGTGGATAAAGCGGGCCATGCGTAGATTTTAGAACAAATCGGTCTTAAATGCGCGTTGACTTTGACGTGTCCGTGTAGTGCCGAGGGCGGGATGCGTATTTTCCGCCATGGGCGATTTGTAGTATTTTTTTACTACAAATCGCCCATGGCGGAAAAAGTATATACTGTGAGCATGCCCAAAATCTCAAACATCGTCGGCATCGACGAGGTCGGCCGTGGCCCTCTGGCTGGCCCGGTGACGCTCTGCGCGTGCTCCGTGACGGCGGATTTCAATATGGGATGGTTTGCCGGAATCAGGGATTCGAAAAAACTCTCGGCAAAAAAGAGGGAAGAGTGGTTCGCCAGGGCGCAGGCGGCGCGCGATGCTGGCGCTATGAGATGGTCTGTCGTGTCGCGAACGGCCCGGGAGATCGACAGGGACGGAATCACCGGCGCCATCAGGTCGGCGCTCGCCGAATGCCTCGCGACCCTCGGTCTCGACCCGTCCGGAACGAGCGTTCTTCTCGACGGCTCGCTCAAGGCGCCAGTGGCATACGTTCACCAAGAGACTTTCATAAAGGGGGACGAGAAGATTCCCCTCATAAGCATGGCCTCTGTCATCGCCAAGGTCACTCGCGACGGCCATATGGACAAGATGGCCAAGAAATATCCAGCCTATGGCTTTGAAAGGCATAAGGGCTACGGCACGGCGCTTCACCTGGCGGCCATTAGCTCGAACGGGATGACGCCGATACACCGCAAGAGCTTCATGAAAGGCCTGCTCTAGGCCAAATCTTGCCTTTTGGCCAATATCTGCTATAGTAATCGACATGGTAGTACGAATGCGATCAACTCGGTCTCATACGGGAAATCGACGCTCTCATCACGCGTTGAAGAACCCTGCTTTGACGACTGATACAAATACAGGAACAATCCACCTTCGACACCGCGCAAGCGCTGTCACTGGCAAGTACAAGAACCTTGTCGCCATCGACATGGACAAGAAGCTCGCCAAGAAGGAGAAGAAAATGAAGGAAGCTCAGACAGCCCGATAAGGCTTGAGCTTTGATGTCTAACGCTATACACTAGAGGTATAGGTTAGGATTCAGAGTTTAAGTAATTTATGGCAAACAGGCACCTTGCAAGATCAGTTGTTCTCCAATCACTCTTTGAGTGGGATTTCCGCGACCAAAATTCGAGCATCCTCTCTGATGCTATCGGCCGCGACGCCGCAGAATTTGCGCCGGGAAACAGCGATCTTGCCTTTATGCAGGAGCTTGGCGAAGGGGTGCTCAAGAAGCAGCCCGAGATCGACATGATCATCACAAAGGCGGCCCCTGACTGGCCTTTGAACAAGATCTCCATCATCGATAGGAACGTCTTGCGCATGGGCCTCTACGAGCTTTTGTTCGCCGATCGCGGCGAGGTGCCTGCAAAGGTAGCTATCAACGAGGCTATCGAGCTCGCAAAGAGCTTTGGCGGCGAGAATTCGGGCAAGTTCGTGAACGGCGTGCTCGGATCCGTATACAAGGAGATGGGCGAGCCGGGCAAGGACGCCGTGTCAAAGAAGAAGGACGACAAGTTCAACATTCCTTTCGACAAGATGCCTATCGTGAAGCTCGGCGGAGCGGTCGTGTTCGCCCGACACGACGGCCGCATCTATCTTGCCCTCGTGCACGACGTCTTCGGCCGCTGGACTCTTTCCAAGGGAAGCCTTTTGGAGACAGAAACAGTGGAGGAAGGCACCATGCGCAAGGTGAAGGAGGAGATCGGCATTGATATCAAGCTCCTCGAGTCCGTCGATTCGAACGAGTACGTGGCGACGCACCCAGAGAAGGGCAAGCTCCGCAAGCAGGTGACATACTTCCTCGCCGAAGCGGCATACAAGCCCCTCACCCTCAAGGAGACCGGTGGCCTCGACAAGGCCGAGTGGTTCCGGGCAGACGAGATAGCGAGCCTCAACTTCTACGAGGACATGCTCCCGATCATCGCAAAGGCAATCTCACTCATACCAAAGAAATAACAGCGCTCCGCGCATACGGAAATGGATATAAATTTCGCAAAATTCGAAGAAAAGGCCGGCATATCGTTCAAGGATAAGAACCTCCTGCGCCAGGCCTTCACGCACCGTTCGTATATAAACGAGAACAAGAACACCCGGTTCGAGCACAACGAGCGCCTCGAGTTCCTCGGCGACGCCGTTTTGGAGCTGGTCGTTACCAATTTTCTATACGCAAAGTACCCGACAAAGCCCGAGGGAGAGCTCACTACGTACCGATCGGCGCTCGTAAACTCGATCACCCTCGCCGAAGTCGCGTCAAACCTCACTATGAACGATTACCTTCTGCTTTCGAAGGGCGAGGCAAAGGATACGGGGCGCGCCCGCCAATACATCCTCGCTAACACCTTCGAAGCGGTGACGGGCGCGCTGTACCTCGATCAGGGCTATGACAAGGCAAAGGCATTCATCGAGCAGCATATCCTCGTATTCGCAGACAAGCTGATCGCCAAAGGCAACCTCGTCGACGCCAAGAGCCTCTTTCAGGAGAAAGCCCAGGAGAAGACGGGCATCACGCCTTCGTACAAGCTCGTCAGGGAGGCCGGTCCCGACCATGACAAGTCGTTTACCGTCGGCGTCCTTATCGGCAAGGATCAGATCGCCACGGGCGAAGGCAAGTCAAAGCAGGAGGCCGAGCAGAATGCCGCGCTGAAGGCGCTCGAGGCAAAGGGCTGGATGGCGTAGGCTCCCGCGCAATTTCAATAGTTAAAAAACGGCCGGTTCGCTTGCGCGAACCGGCCGTGACGTTATAGTTTTTTGTTTTTCGAAACCCACGCGATCATTCCGATGGCGGATATGCAAACTGCGACCGCGGAGATGACGCCGACGACTATTGCTGCAATCTCGAATTTCCTTGGAATCCAGTCTATCCAGATATCGAGAGCGATCGACGCCAGCGCTAAACCGCTCCAGATAAAAAGGTTACGCCAGAACTTAAAATAACTCATTCCGCGGATAACTATCTCATATAGTAAGGTACGGCGCGAGCATGCTATATTTATAGGGCTGAAATCCCATGCATCTGAAATCCCTCGAGCTTACCGGCTTCAAGTCTTTCGCCAAGAAGGCGAATCTCGAATTCAATGCGCCCGTAACGGCGGTCGTGGGCCCTAACGGCTCCGGCAAATCGAACGTCGCCGAGGCTTTCCGCTTCGTACTGGGTGAGCAGTCCATAAAGTCGATGCGCGGAAAGCGTACCGAGGACCTCATCTTCAACGGAGGCGAGAATTCGCCGCGAGGCAACCGCGCTTCGGTAAAGCTCGTCTTTGATAACAGCCTGAAGAATGGCAAAAGACTCCTTAATATCGACTTCGACGAGGTCACGATCGAGCGCGTCATCCATCGCGACTCTCTTTCCGAGTATTTCATCAACGGGTCGGCCGTACGCTTGCGCGATATCACCGAACTGCTCGCCGGCGCCCACATCGGCAGCTCAGGACACCACATCATTTCCCAGGGCGAGGCGGACCGCATTTTGAATGCCAACATCAAGGAGCGCCGCGAGATGATCGAGGACGCCCTCGGCCTCAAGGTCTTCCAGTACAAGCGCGAAGAGAGCGAGCGAAAGCTCGTAAAGACGCGCGAGAATATGGACAAGGTCGAATCCTTGCGAAAGGAGATCGCGCCTCATCTCAAATTTTTGAAAAAGCAGGTGGAGAAGGTCGAGAAGACCATCGCCTTGCGCGAGGAATTGCGCAACGTATACAAGGAGTACCTCAGGCGCGAGTCCGACTACCTTTCCGCCACGGAAAAGGCGTTGGCGACCGAGAGCGCGCAGCCAAAGCAGGATTTGGAGCGCCTCGAAAAGGAGCTTGCCCTCGCCAAGAAGGTCCTGGAGGACTCGAAGCACAAGGACGTAAAGTCGAGCGAGCTGATCGAGCTTGAATCGAACCTGAAGACAGTCCGCGCGTCCCGCGACGAGATTACCCGCACTATCGGCCGCATCGAGGGAGAGATCGGAAGCCTCGAGAGGATGCTTGCCCGAGAAAGGCAGAGCGCTCAGGCCGAGATTACGACTGTCGAATACGCCAAGGTAAAGGAGTTGGTCGCGCACGTAGATGGATTGGCCACGGATATCGAGACCTCGTCTGACATGGGCGCTATTCGAGGCGTCTTGGCGAAAATTCGCGCGTCCCTCAAGGCTTTCCTCGAGTCGAACAAGAATACCAAGGCGGAGAATCGTGCCGGAGACCTCGAGAAGGAGATAGAGATCCTCCGCAGCCGCAAGACCGATGCCGACGCCGAGGCGAAGGAGAAGGAATCCGAGCTGGCGAGGCTGTCGGACGCCTATGGCGCATTGCGCGCGGGCATCGAGAAGGAGAAAGACAGCTCTCGCGACGCCGAAAAGGCGATGTTCCGCATCATGGCCGAGGAGAACGAGATACGCGGCAAGCTCGGCGTCCTGCGCGTGCGCGAGGAGAAGCTTCGCCTTGAGAAAGAGGATTTCAAGAGGGAGGTCGAGGAGGGCGCGATACTGATCGGCCGCGATATCTACGCGTACGAGTCAGATGCGACCGTGCATCCTGCCGAAGAGCGCCACGCCCAGGAGGATCGCCGCAAGAATATCGAGAAGATAAAGATTCGCCTCGAGGATTCAGGCGCGGTCTCGCCGGGCGAGGTCATGAAGGAGTTCAAGGAGACGACTGAGCGAGACGAATTTTTGGCGCGCGAGCTTCTCGACCTCGAGAATTCGGCGAATTCCCTCACAACTCTCATAAAGGACCTCGAGGTGAAGCTCGATACGCTTTTTTCAGAAGGAATTTCAAAAATAAACAATCAGTTTAAGGAGTATTTCGCGCTCATGTTCGGCGGCGGCGAGGCGTCCCTTGCCGTCGTCCGCGAAAAGAAGCGCCGCCGCCAGCTTTCCCCCGAGGAAATGGCAGAAATGGGTATCGGCGCAGGAGGCGAGGAGGACGAGCCGGAAGAGACAGAGCTTGGTGTCGACATTCAGGTGAATTTGCCGCGCAAGAAGATCAAGGCTCTCGAAATGCTTTCGGGAGGCGAGCGCGCACTCACGTCTATCGCGCTTTTGTTCGCGATCTCTCAGGTCAATCCGCCGCCATTTATCATATTGGACGAGACAGACGCCGCCCTCGACGAGGCGAACTCGAAGAAGTACGGCGACATGGTGGAAGGCCTCGCGAAATCGTCGCAGCTCATCGTCATCACCCACAACCGAGAGACCATGGGCCGCGCAGGAGTGCTCTACGGAGTCACTATGGGCCGCGAAGGATACTCGAAGCTGCTGTCGATCGCGTTTAACGAGGCGTTGGCGGTGGCAAAATAGAAGGCGCCCGGTCGGGGTGCTTTTTTCTTGCAAAAAATACAGGGCGGGGTAGTCTGGCAAGGTAATCCCGAGTCGGTCAACTGTTTTCTTTCCATACCATGAGTCAATCAGCTCCCCCGTCAGTGGTTATACCTCCAGCCCCAGAGCAGCGGATCATCGATGTCCTCAAAGCGAATATCGGCAAGCCGCTGTCGATCAGCGACCTCTTCTGCAAAGTGCCGCCTAACACGTCCATGCCTGTGCTTCTGAAGGCGCTCGCACGACTTCAGGTTTTGCGGCAAATACAGATGGATGATGTGGGCTTCTGGACGCTCGTGCCCCGATCTCAGGTGCCTTTCAGCGAGGTATGCGAGGGCGAAGCATTCGAGCTCCCCAGCTACCGAGGCAGGAAGCTGTCCGGCAACGTGTCCCAGAATTTCGGCGATCGGCAGGCGCATTTCGGCAATGTCGCCATCATCGAGGTCCTGCCAGGCTCTTCTGAGGCCGATTTTAATCTCGGTTCAGTCGGCCGGGTAGATAATGACACCGTCGTCACCGTCTACCGGCAAGCAAAATCCCCGCAATAGCGCAGGGATTTTTTTTATGGAAATAACGAGCGGGGCGGATCTTACGCCAGCACGTAATCGAGCGTCTTCTTTTCCATGTCAGCCGCGACGATCTTGAACTTTACGGAGTCACCGAGGGTATATTTCTTCTTGGTCTTCTCGCCGGTGATGGAATAGGTCTTTTCGTTCCACTTGTAGAAGTCGTCGGTCATGGTTCGCAATGAGATCATGCCTTCGCATTTTGTCTCCTTGTCCTCGACGTACATGCCCCACTGGGTCACGCCGGTGATGGTGCCGTTGAAGGTCTCGCCGATGTGCTCCTTCATGTACTCAACCTGCTTGTACTTGATGGAAGCACGCTCTGCCTCTGATGCGCGGATTTCCTTTTCCGAGTTGTCCTCGGCGATCTTCTGGAACTTGGTAGCCTCGCCCTGGGTGATCTTGCCCTTGGTCAGCTCGCGGAAAAGGAGGCGGTGGACGATGAGGTCTGCGTATCGTCGGATAGGCGAGGTGAAGTGGGTATAGTACTCGAAAGCCAGTCCGTAGTGGCCGATATTGGTCGTAGAATAGACGGCCTTAGCCATCGATCGGACGGCTGCGGTCTTGATTAATGATTCCTCTGCGGTGCCTGCAGCCTCCGTAAACAATTTCTTGAGATCCTTTACGGCGATGCCTTTCTTGGTGACGGGGAGGTTGTATCCGAGGGCCTTTACGAGGGTGATGAGGTTGTCGATCTTCTCGATGACAGGCACGTCGTGGACGCGATAGAGGAAGGCGCCGTTGTTTTTCGCATTAGCCTTCCACATGAAGTGCGCTACCTCGCGATTTGAAAGAAGCATGTATTCCTCGACGAGCTTGTGCGCGTCCTTTCGGGTCTTCTTGTATATGCGGATAGGGCGGCCGGTCGCGTCGAGCTCGAATTTGACCTCGTCGGTCTCGAAATCGATTGCTCCAGAGGCTTCCTTTACCGCCTTGAGTTTCTTGGCGATCGAATTGAGCTTCAAAAGTTCCTTCGAGTACTCCTTTGACTTGCCCTCGAGCACTTCCTGGGCTGCCTCGTAGGTGAAGCGCTTCCACGACTTGATGATGGTCTTGCCGAACCAGCGCTCGAGCACGTCGCCGTTGTCGTTCATGATAAAGACGGACGAGAATGTGAGCTTCTCCTCGTTAGGGTTGAGGGAGCAGAGGTCGTTCGAGAGGACTTCCGGGAGCATCGGGATGGTTCGGTCTACGAGGTAGATCGACATGCCGCGCTCGCGGGCCTCGGCGTCGAGGGCCGTGCCTTCGCGGACATAGTGAGATACGTCGGCGATGTGCACGCCGATCTCATAGAGGCCTCCTGGCAATTCCTTGAACGAGATCGCGTCGTCGAAGTCTTTTGCGTCGACTGGGTCGATGGTAAAGGTAGGAACGTCGCTGAAATCGCGGCGGGATGCGCGCTCTTCCTTGGTTATGTGCTTCTCCTTCTTGCCGATGGATTCTGCCTCCTGCTGGACCTGGGCGGGGAAGTCGTATGCGAGGCCTCGCTCCAAAACGATGGCGCGCATCTCCGCATTGTGCTCGCCGTGGCGGCCGATGATCTCGATGACCTTGCCGATAGGGTAAAGCTTCTCATTCCATTCGGTGAGCTCGATGTATACCTTGTCGCCGGGCTTTGCCTTCATGCTCGCTGCGGTCGGGATGAAGATGTCCTGATAGAGCCTCTTGTCGTCGGCGATGAATGCGAAGCCGTTCTTGGCCTGCTCCAAAACGCCCGCAAAGCGGATCTTTGCGCGCTGGATAATTTTTACTACCTCTGCCGTCTGGCGGAAGGTTCCGCGCTTTGGCTGGAGAGCTACTTCGACCTGGTCCCTGTGAAGGGCGGTGTGGAGGAGATTCTGTGGAATCTCTACGTCCTCGCCCTGCTTGTCTGCTGGATTCTCGATGAATCCGATGCCTTTAGAATTAACGCTAACTGTACCGATAAAAGTTTGTTTCATTTGCTGTTCACTATAGCAAAAATGGCCTATTTTGCTACTTTCTGCAGCATTCGCGCGCACGTTTGACTAAAGCCCACAAAAGAGTAGCTTTAGCAATGGAATCCGTGGGCACTCCGCTCATTGATAGACCACTAAAGCTTATGGAGCCGCCTCTGGGCGGACCTTGCATAAGCCTCTTTCTCTGGAAAGAGTTTCAGCATAGGGCTTTGGCCCGGAAAGCAGACAATGGAAAAGAGTTTGGTTATTCAACGGTACGCCAAGGCGTATCAAGTGGCGCAAGAGAACAAGCAATTCACCTTGGGGAGTGTTCTCGAAGAAGTAAAGGATCCAGTTCAGGCGAATAATCTCGCCCGCATCTCGTTCAATGACGCCCTAAGGAGGCTGGACGACACAGTAGCCATCTCTCTGTTCAGCGTTCTTGTCGCGGCTGAGCGAGATATGTTTTTTAAGGACAATATCAGGTCGACGGAGGTCCGACCGGCGACGGCGCTTGCTGCAGCCCACACCGGTTTCGAGTTGCATACTGACAGCGAGACGTGGCTGAGATTTCAAGCGAAAACTATCGGCATGATAAAAATCCTTTTGGGCGATTTACCCTATGGAATTCGTGACAAAATCAAGGCGATGCCCGCCAAGGAGGCAAACGGCGACGATCAGCCCGCATTCCCGAGACTGCGAGTTCATCTTTGGGACGAGCTCAGGCGTCTACAGCCGTTGCAAATCGATATCGACAGCGTGCTGTGCATGTTCGCACAGCGAAAGTACTCCTATCACATAGATGCGGAGCGATTAAAGGAGCTTGCAAAACATATGATCAGCCAGGTGCCTGCCGATTCGAGGGCGACTGTCGCCGCCGAGATAAATGGATGGCATTTTGAGGATCCGAGGCTTCGGCTTTACATGACTCATGCCGTGTCGAGATGTAGGCTTTCGGAGCTTTCCGCCACCGAGGCGCTTCGCGAGCTGTGCTTTCTCGACAAGATCGCCAATTCGGCCCGCTTCGACTATTTCGAGATGGCGTTGAAGGACCTTTTGGCAGTCGAGGAAGCGCTCAAGATATTCTTGAGCGTTAAGGAGAAGGATCTCCCGACCGTGGGGCAATTGAAAGAAGTCCCCGGGCTCGACGAGCGAGAGTTTACCCTCTGGCATTATCAGATCGAGTATCCGGAGACTGATGCCGTTGTCATAAACCTTCAGTGGAGCAATCTGATGGATCGGCGGGACAAATCCGTGCGAGATGCCGCTGAAGCCAAGCTGGAGAATTGGGCCAGGCACTGGTTCAAGAGCACCGGCTACGAGGCCGGCATCAAGTTCATTACGTTAAATTTGAGTCTCCAGCGCAGCATCGTCCTGGGGGAGCGCGAGGCGACCCCATAGCCACCCTAACGGGCGGCTTTTTTATGATTATATTGACGATTTGCCGGGCTTCTGCTAATATCTAGCCTACCTAAAAAATATGCTCAAAATTCGATTACAGCGTGTCGGCCGCGTAAATGTCCCGACTTTCCGCGTGGTTTTGACGGAATCAAAGAATTCAACCAAGAGCGGCAAGTTCCTCGAGATCCTCGGCGTATACGATCCTGTAAACGATGTAAAGGAGATCAAGGCAGACCGAGTCAAGCAGCTCATCGCCAACGGCGCAAAGCTCTCTGACACAGTCCACAACTGGCTCGTAGCTACGAAGGTTATCCCAGGTAAGAAGGTGAACAACCTCCCGCTCAAGAAGCCTATCGCCAAGCCCGTAGATCCAAAGGCAGCAGCGGCAGCCGCTCCGACTCCGGCAGCAGCCCCAGCAGAAGCTCCAAAGGCTTAAATAGACGAAAGGAAAATTGCCCACAGGGGCAGTTTTCTTTTCATTTCAGAGTGCTACAATGAAAAACAGAGCGTATCTGCTCGATTAATCCCGTTAACTCAAACACTATGACAGAAAACGACGCAAAATTTCTCGACTATCTCATAAAGGCTCTCGTAGACAACCCTAGCGACGTAAAGATCGTCCGAACCGTGGACGAGATGGGCGTCCTCCTTACCCTCGACGTAAATCCTGCCGACATGGGCAAGATCATCGGCCGCGAGGGAAACACCGCGAAGGCTATTCGAACTCTTCTCCGAATCGTCGGAATGAAGAACAACTCGCGCGTGAACCTCAAGATTTCAGAGCCTCTCGGCGCAGCTCCAAAGGAGTCGAAGGCGACAAAGACTGTCGACGAGGCGATGGCGGATCTCAATCTCTAATATCGGCCTATCTGGGCAAGCATTGGCCGCGCCGCAAGGCGCGGCTTTTGCTATCCGGGCTGCGCGTATGCACTGTCGGGCGTGTGTTTTCTTGAATATCGAACTGTGCGCAAAATACGTCCAGTTCGATATTTCAGAAAAAGTATAATCGTGGCACGAATTCTGTGATATCGTTAGCGCATACTAACGTTTGCATATGAAGCATAAAAAACTTTTCGTACTCGCATTGGGCAGCTTGATGATGGCGGTCGTCGTGGCGTGGTGGGGAATGACTCTTGGCCATTTGGCAAAAACCGACGGCACACACGAGCCGCGCGTGCCGCAGATCCGAGACGTCGACGCGGACAAGAGGCTTCAGCATGTCGATATCGTGCTCGACCCGTCGTCGATAAAGAACCTCGCGGCGGTAGAGTCGAACTACAAGAGCCGCAATAGCATGATGCGATTTCTCAAGATCAGCTGGGACGGAATTTTTGAGATCGACCTCGGCGATTCGAAATTGTATTTCGGTCATACGACGAAGCTGTGGGGCAATGGCACCTATGACAAGCAGCCGGATATGGTTTTCATGTACGACGGCATTCTCTACGTGGCGGAAGGGTACGGCGGCCATCCTTTCCCGCGCAAGCAGGTCGATTGGGCGTATCGCTATCAGGAGGTCAACATTACGGAGTACGTTCCGCTTGAGCTATACGCGAAGGGCTCGGACAGGGAGGTGATCGAGACGGCAAAGCAGAAGGTGGGCATAGAGAAAATATCGGTGGAAAGGAGCCTTGACGGCGCGCCGGTCTCGGCGACTGTCTGGAGGAAGGATTCGGAGGTGAAATACATCGCTCCTTTCAAGACGGTTTGGCCGGTTGAATTTCTGATTGATCCCGCTTACGACGGCGCCGACGACTATCTGACGCATATTAACAAGGGCAGGAGGCTTCCGGGCCAGGCGGTCGGCACGCAAGTGGCCGATCTCGCGAACGGCTATACTGTCTCGTACCCAGAGACGCTCAACGGCAAACCTGTCGCGCTCATAGACCAGGGCAACAATAGCTATTCTTTCAATACGGAGGACACGCCGTACGATCCGGACGTGGCGACCCTGTACTGCTTCAATTATCCGTCCGAGAACGTAGGCCCGCAGTCGGAGGCGCCTGTTGCCATCGCGCCCATGAGCCGATCGAAACTCGTCGATTGGGGAGCGGCGCAGGAATATTTTGCGGACGTGTTCTCGTTTACCGGCCCAGGCTATTACTGCCAGATGCGCGTGTCTCAGGCGTTCAGGCTCGACATGTTCAAGATCTCGTTCTAGCGCTCTTGCCAATTTTAGGGTAATGTGGCTTTCATGACATTCCATATAGTCACCCTGTTTCCCGGCGCTTTCGACTCGTATTTCGGCGAGTCGATCATAAAGCGCGCCATAGAGGACAAGAAGATCCGCGTGAAATTCTACAATCCGCGCGACTTTTCCGATGACAAATGGGACCGCGTGGATCAGAAGCCGTACGGCGGCGGACCGGGCATGGTTATCCAGGCATTGCCAGTAGCCAAGGCGATCGAGAAGGCCAAGAAGGCTTGCGGCAAGGGAGGCAAAGAATCGGCGAAGATCGTCTTCTTCAGCCCGTCCGGAAAGTCGTTCGACACCGCGTACGCGAAGGCCGTCGTCGCCAAGAAGTACAAGCACGTCATTTTCGTCTGCGGGCGCTATGAGGGCATCGATGCCCGCGTAAAGAAGATGTTCAAGATGGAGGACGTCTCCGTCGGCCCGTTCGTCCTTACGGGCGGCGAATTGCCTGCTATGATCATGATCGACTCGATCTCGCGCCAGATCGAGGGCGTGCTCGGCAACTTCGATTCCCGCGAGGAGGAGCGCGTCTCGAGCCCCGACTCGTACACCCGCCCGGAGGTCGTCGAGTTCAAGAAGAAGAAATACCGCGTCCCGAAAGTGCTGCTTTCAGGTAATCACAAGCTGATCGACGAGTGGCGCAAAGCAGGACAAAAGGTTATAGAATAGAAGGATGAAGAGGAACATATTTCTATGGGCTCTTTATGATTTCGCGAACTCGATCGTGATCATCGCCTTTTTCCTATACTTTTCGCAATGGTACATTACAGAACAGGGCATAGCCGACATCTGGTATAACTTTATCTTCACCTGTACGGCGATCCTTCTTCTGTGCACGGTGCCTTTTGTCGGCAAGGCGCTCGATACTGGCGTGCGGAAGTTGCCCGGGCTTCGCCTCACTACTGTTTCAAGTTTCGTGTTTTTCAGCTTGACTGCGCTTGCCGGAATACATTTCCCGGAATCTCATTTTGTGGTTTCCGTGCTTCTGCTCCTCGGCCTCTATAGCTATCTTCTGTCCTTCACTTTCTATACGCCTCTCATGGCAGGCGTTTCCAGCGAATCGAACAGGGGTAAGATTTCTGGCATTGGGATTTGCGCCAATTACCTGGGCCAGATAGCGGCCGTGCTGATATGTTTTCCTTTTGCTAACGGCACTCTCAGCGTTTTCGGAGCATCGCCCTGTTTAGAGGCGCTCTTGCCTGCAACTTTGGCCTTCTTCATTCTTGCTTTGCCGGCCCTTATCTTTTTCAAGGAAGCGAAATCCGAGGGCGTCTCTAGGTCCGTCATTCCAAAGAACGTTTTTTCTGATTTCAAAGCACTGTGCATGTCGAACGGCATCGGTTTCTTTTTTCTGTCGTATTTTCTCTTCAATGACGGCATTCTGACTGCGGCAAATAATTTCCCCATATACCTTGAGCAAGTCTTCTCAGTGAGCGATACCGCGAAATCTCTCGCGCTTCTTACGATACTTGTTGGGTCTGCAATCGGAGCGCCTGTATTCGGCTACTTGGCGGATAAGCACGGGCACAAGCGGATTCTTAACATCATGCTCTGGGCCATGCTCGCGGTCTTCATCGTGTTGTCTCGGGCGAATCTCGCCTTCGTATTTATAGGAGTCGGCTTTATGGGTTTTGCGTTCGGCGGTTTGTGGGCGGTCTCCAGGTCGATCGTCTCTCATTTGAGCCCAAAGAACATGCTGAATTCAGCCTTCGCCTACTGCGGTCTCGTAGAGCGCGTCTCGACCCTTATCGGACCTCTGGTCTGGGGAGGTATAGCGACGGGGATGGTCTGGATGGGCCCTGGCAGATACCGTGTCGCCACGCTCGCCATGGCGGTATTTATTTTTTTGGGTATATTGGCTTTGCGTCGAGTTCCAAAGGATGCCCGTACACAAAATGAATCCTCAACTGCATAAAGAAGAATTCCGTCAGAAAAAGGACGAAGACGTGCTCTTCGCCTCTTTCAAGCATCCGTACCTGTTCGAATTGCTCGTCGAGCGGTACGAGGCGGCGTTCTTGCGCAAGGCGAAAGCCATCGTCCATCACGACGAGGTCGCCCAGGACGTCGTGCAGGACACGTTCGTCAAAATCTATCTCTACGGCAAGAAGTTCAAGCCGGTCGAAGGGGCGAAATTCTCGTCATGGGCGTACAAGGTGCTCGTGAACACCTGCTTCGTCTGGTACAAGAAGATGAAGCGCGAGAAAGAGTTCGCCACGGCACTCGACGAGGACATGGAATCGGTCCTGTCAGTCGACGATTCGGGCGAGAGGGCGGCGAAATTGGACAAGGACTACCTCGAATCCATTTTCAGTCGCTTGCCTGAAACCTTTGCCCGGATCCTGAGGTTATATGTCATCGAGAGCAAGGATTACAAGGAGATAGCGGAGATGGAGAAGGTGACGGAGGGCGCCATAAAGACCCGGATGCACCGCGCCAGGGAGGAAATGCGAAAGATTAGCGAAGATATCACGTATTAATACTATGGGTCATCGACCCTTGAACACAATGACAGTACTAGCCAACAATGTTATGAGAAAAGTGCGCACGATCTTCCTTATGAGGAGGTTGGTTGCGCCTTTTGCGTTTCTGGCCGTCGCGGTCGCGGTGATCGTCTCGACTGTTTCTGTTTCGCACGTCATAGAGAACATGCCGACTATCGCGGATTTCCAGGCTACGTTCAACTTTTTTGCTTCAGCGTTCGCGCACACCGATGTTATCGTAAAAAGTGCGCTGGTTGCGGGACTCGTGTTTCTGCTCGTCACCCTCAAGGGCATCGCCGACAGCGTTCGCTTGAACGCGGTCTTGGCGAAGTCGTCGTAAAAAAAGGGGGAGCTCGGCAGGGATACTAAAATACAAAAAGATAACCCGCTCATTACTGAGCGGGTTTTTCTTGCCTTTCGGCAAAAGGGAATTACTTCCCCTGGGGAGCGTAGAAGTGCTGGCGGAAGGTCTCGCCGTCCGCCTTGAACTGCTGGCGCCAGTGGCTGAGCAGAGAGACGAAACAGACTGAGACGGTGATAAGGAGCAGGGAGAGGCCGATTGTCTTGCGCATGATGGGTTAGTGTTGGAATTTCTCTGAAATCCTAGAGCGCGACGGCGTGTCGTGCTATAGGTCTCTCAGACAAATCCCAATCTCATCTTCTGATATGTATTATACACCTATATAGTACAAAAGTCAAGTATAGCATTGTCGCGGTTTGGATTATTTTACATATTGACTTATGGTGCAGGTAATTGCAGTATGCAAACATGGCTCTTTGGCACTTGTGGTCATAACCAAAAGCCCTTTTTGAGGTCTCCTGGTTATGACTACTACATCCGCTCCGTCTTCAGCCCTAGAAAAGGCTACAGAAGCGTTACGACAACTAATCTCCGCTGATCGAAACTTTGCCGTTGATCTCGCGGCAGGCATAGCCACCCGTCATGCGAGGCGTCATCAGGTTTTTCCCTTTACCGATTCCTCGCTGGTGTATCCGCTGTTTGTTTGCATGGATAGCCGTACTCGCGGACATGGTGAGCCGGTTTTGATCGCGATTCACGTTTCCGAGGTCTTCTTGACTGATCCTAGGCCGGATCTGATCAGTCTCGGGCTGTTCCGCCGTCATGGTTTGGGCAATCCGAACGATTACATCCTACCGGGCGGCGGGATGGCTGAAATCCCAATGGGAGTCGGTGCGGTTGAATCTATGGATAGTCAGGAAGGCGAAGGATTCCTGATTGCGTTCCGCATAGATGATTTCATTCGTCATACGATCAAACAGCGCTTTGCAGAGTGAAGAAACAGCCTCGCGCCTCAGGTCCGTGCTTAATTGCGCGGACTTTTTATTCGCATTAATTATTTTGAATTTTTCTTCTCCTGCTTCCTCTTGTCGTTGATCCTCCAGAGTATCTTTGCGGCGTAGGTGCGGTACGGGGACCATTTTGCCAGAGCATCCTTGAGCTTTTTCTCGCTCGGCGCCTTCTTCCAGCCGTGCATTTCCATGATGCCTTTGCGCAAGATGAGATCGCCCATAGAAAAGATGTCCATACGGCCAAGTGAAAACATGAGGATCATCTCCGCCGTCCACGGCCCGATGCCTTTTACTTTCGTGAGTTCGGTTACGACGTCGGCGTCAGCGAGCGCCGGCAGCTGTGCCAGATCAAGCGAGCCGCTCGTCACGTGCTCGGCCAGGCTTCTGATGGCCTTGGCTTTCGCGCCTGATAGTCCGGAGCCGCGCAGCTCGACGTCCAATAGCTTCGGCACATGCTCGGGAACGACGCGTCCGGCAGGGAAAAGCTTCTCGAATCGCGCAAAGATCGTGTCGGCCGCCTTGCCCGACAGCTGCTGGCCGATAATCGTCCAGGCGATATCGCGGAACAGGTCGTTCGACGCCTGAATATCCTCTATCTCGAACTCCAATCCTGCTGCGTGGAGCTTCGGATCGGCTTTTTTGAAGTGGGCGAGGGCTTTCTTGTACATTTGATTATCTAGAAATTAGCAGTAGTGTATGAGCATAACGCCCTTTATCAGACTTCGCCATAGCTTAGAGCGGCTTGAGGGCCCTTCCAAGCTACGGCGAACAATACTATTCTTGTCCGCCCATCCTCAACTACACATATGCCATCGCAGGAGATGGCCGCAACATAGGACTCCTATGAGCAAAGCTAGCGAACAGCCTACACAGGCGCAGCTGCTTCATTCACTGAAGTTGCTCGTTGAATCCGGCCTGGACAAGGACGGATACAACTTACTTCACAACGGGCATCTTCCGGACCTCGCCCGAGCGATCAGGCTCGGCCTGTCGTTCGATCGAAATGTCGTTCGGATAGCCCTCGGCTTGCCGGCTATACTCGGGGCAACTCACACTTTCCCCTTCGGATCGATGCAGGTAAACATTAAAGATCTTGAGAGGTTTGATGTGAAGCTCGTGATCGGCAAGAACTTGCCGGCAGATGTGGAGAATGTCCGCGAATCCGTTGGCGGGCACCCTGAATGGAACATTCCTCAAGAGGGAAAGGTGAGGACATTTGAGGTGTTGCCAAAGGGCCTTACTCGCGCCGAGGCCTACGGAAAGATAAGGCAGCTCGATGCCAGGCCGTGCACTTCGCGCGAGCTGTTTGATATACCCACCATGGATATCGCGGAGACCAACAAGCTCCTCAGGGGCTGTCCGGGCTGGGGCGGATCGTTTGTAGCCGTTGGCAATTTTGTTTTGTCCAAGAAGGGGAAACCCGAATTCCTCACCATCACGCACGGCGGGGGAAATGAGTGGACGGTCGATTGCACCGAACGGCAAGAGATCAAGTCGTGGCAGCACGTAGTCGTGTTCTCAGACAAGAAATAGTATTCATGCCCGGCGCTTCACAGTGCCGGGCTTTTTTATTCCACAAAAGATAGATATTACAGGAAAAGTGATCGGGCAAACCCCGCTCTGGCAGGACTCGGAGGCCGACGGCCCGAGAGTGAAGGTTTCGGCTTCAAGCCGAAAACCTGTGCTCCGAAGAGCCTGCCAGAGCCTGGTTTGACTCCCTGATACTTTTCCTGTAATATCTATCCCACTTCAAAGCAAGATTGTGTCACGGGGGAAAAATGAAGCATTATAAGGTTTTTTGGTCCTTCTTCTTGCTAAAAAACTCATTGATCGCAGCTTAAACGACGAAACGCCACTAAAAAGGCGATTTTTGCGTTTTGCCCGCGCTCGATAGTTTCCTCTCAAAAAGATACGGCCATAATCACAAAGGGATGATTAAAAAAGAACAGAAGTATTTCGGACGATGGAAGGAGGCCCTCGCGGACATTCCTAACCTCGTCGACGCGCAGACGGAGTCATTCAAATGGCTCGTGGAGAAGGGCCTCGCGGAGCTTTTCCAGGAATTCTCACCTATCAAGGACTACTCGGACAAGAAGTTCGAGCTCTCGTTCACCGGCTTCGAGCTCTCTGAGGCGAAGTACGACGAGCATTACGCGAAGGACAACAAGCTTTCATACGAGGCGCCCCTGAAGGTGCGCATCAAGCTCCGCAACAAGATGTTCAACTCGGACAAGGAGCAGGAGATCTTCCTCGCCGACTTCCCGCTGATGACCTCACACGGAACTTTCATTATCAACGGCATCGAGCGAGTTATCGTTCCCCAGCTCGCGCGATCGTTCGGCGTATTCTTCACTTCTGACGAGGTGAAGGGCAAGACCGTCTTCGGCGCGAAGGTCATCCCGGCTCGCGGCGTATGGCTCGAGATCGAGACCGACACTGACGGCACTCTCTACGCCCGAATCGACCGAAAGCGAAAGTTCATGGTAACCGCACTCTTGCGAGTTCTCGGCGCAGACACCGACGAGAAGATCCTTGCTTACTTCAAGGGCGACGAAGCAGCCCAGAAGGTTGTCGCCGCATCCCTTGCGAAGGACACAGCAAAGACCGTAAACGACGCTTACATCGAGATCCACAAGCGGCTCCGCGACGGAGACCTCGCTACCGCGGACAACGCGCGCGAGTTCATCGCGTCCCTCTTCCATAAGGACCGCTACGACCTCTCTAACGTAGGGCGATTCCGCTTCAACAAGCGATTCGGCAAGCCTATGGACGAGAAGACCCTCGAGAACAAGACTATTTCCGCTGACGATCTTGCTACGATCATCGGAAATATCATCCACCTCAACAACAAGCTCGACGCAGTCGAGGACGATATCGATCACCTCGGCTCTCGACGCGTGCGATACGTGGGCGAGCTCATGCAGCAGAAGCTCCGCGTGGGCCTCTCTCAGATGAAGCGAAACATCCAGGACCGAATGTCGACCATTGAGCCTGACACGACTCAGCCTTTGACATTCGTCTCTCCTCGACCTCTCCAGGCACGATTGAAGGAGTTCTTCACTACGAACCAGCTCTCGCAGTTCATGCAGCAGGAGAACATCCTCACCGAGCTCGAGCATCTCCGAACCCTCTCGGCCCTCGGTCCCGGCGGCCTTACCCGCGAGCGAGCAGGCTTCGAAGTCCGCGACGTGCACCCATCGCACTACGGACGACTTTGCCCTATCCACACTCCTGAAGGTCCGAACATCGGTCTCATCTTGCGCCTCTCTACATACGCGCGCCTGAACGATTTCGGCATGATCGAGACCCCTTACGCTAAGGTCGTAAAGGGCAAGGTCACCAAGGAGATCGTCTTCCTCAACGCTCTCGAGGAAGAGAACTACAACATTGCCCACGCTGCGACCCTCTATGACAAGGATGGAAAGATCCAGGAGGATATCGTAGAGATCCGACAGAACGGAAAGCCTACTCTCGTTAAGCGAGACGAGGTGAACTTCATCGACGTATCGACGAACCAGGCGTTCTCGATCGCGACGAACATGATTCCGTTCCTCAACCACGACGACGCTAACCGAGCGCTCATGGGATCGAACATGCAGAAGCAGGCTACCCCTTGTATCATCCCTGAGGCGCCGTTGGTCGCTACAGGTATCGAGGCAAAGGCAGCTGAGTACACAGGACGAATCGTCCTCGCCCCAGAAGACGGCGTTATCTCGGCCGTAGACGCGAAGAAGGTCACCTTCAAGAACGCGAAGGGCAAGGAGACTACATACAATCTCGTCTCGTTCCAGCGAACGAACGGATTCACCGCATACCACCAGCGCCCAGTGGTCTCTCTCAACGAGAAGGTCACAAAGGGACAGGTCCTCGTCGACGCATCGTCGTCTGACGGCGGCCAGATCGCCCTCGGCCAGAATATGCGCGTAGCGTTCATGTCATGGTCAGGAGCGAACTACGAAGACGCGATCATCATCAGCGAGCGCGTAGTAAAGAATTCTAAGTTCACCTCTATCCATATCGAGGAGTTCGTCGTAAACGTCCGAGACACGAAGCTCGGGCCTGAAGTCACGACCCACGATATTCCAAACGTCGGCGAAGGAAAGCTCCGAAACCTCGATGAGGACGGCATCATCCGCATCGGCGCGGAAGTCCGATCGGGCGATATCCTCGTAGGCAAGATCACGCCAAAGGGCGAGACGCAGCTTACTCCAGAAGAGCGCCTCTTGAGGTCTATCTTCGGCGAGAAGGCTCGAGACGTTAAGGATACGTCAAAGCGCATGGAAGGCGGCAAGCGCGGACGCATTATCTCTGTAAAGGTCTTCTCGCGAGAGAAGGGCGACAAGCTCGAGTCCGGAATCATCAAGCGAATTCATGTAGAAGTGGCTCAGCTCCGAACCGTATCTGTGGGCGACAAGCTCGCGGGACGACACGGAAACAAGGGAGTTATCTCCAAGATCCTTCCTGAAGAGGATATGCCGTACTCAGCAGACGGTACTCCTATCGACGTCATCCTCACACCGCTCGGCGTGCCATCTCGTATGAACCTCGGACAGATTCTCGAGCTCCATCTCGGACTCGCGGCTCACACATTGAACTATCAGGCAGTCGTTCCACCATTCGCGGGCGCGACCGGCGACGAGATCAAGAAGGAGCTCGTAAAGGCGGGCCTTCCAGCGAACGGAAAGATCACTCTCTTCGACGGACGAACCGGCGAGCAGTTCAAGCAGGATATCTCTGTCGGATACATGTACATCCTCAAATTGCATCACATGGTGGAGGACAAGATCCACATGCGATCTATCGGACCTTACTCTCTCATCACGCAGCAGCCTCTCGGAGGAAAGGCGCAGGGAGGAGGACAGCGATTCGGAGAAATGGAAGTCTGGGCGCTCCTCGGTCACGGAGTGGCTCATACTCTCCGCGAAATCCTTACTATCAAGTCGGACGACATCCAGGGTCGCTCTGCGGCTTTCGACTCGATCGTCAAGGGCGAGAAGCTCCAGCAGCCGAACATTCCAGCGTCGTTCCACGTATTGCTTAACAGCCTCCGCGGACTCGCTCTCGACGTCGAATTGCGAAAGGACGGAAAGGACATTAGGAAGAACATCAAGACTTCTTAATCCCTCTAAATCAAAAATCATATGGCATACACACCAAAAACTAAGGCAACGGATCTCGCGACCGATTTCGACATCGTAGCGCTCCGCCTCGCCTCGCCAGACCGCATCAAGGAATGGTCGTTCGGTGAAGTCACGAAGCCTGAGACCATCAACTACCGAACCCAGCGTTCAGAGAAGAACGGCCTCTTCGACGAGAAGATCTTCGGTCCGGACAAGGACTACGAGTGTTACTGCGGAAAATACCGCGGCATTCGATACAAGGGCATCGTCTGCGAGAAATGTGGAGTCGAGATCACTCGCTCTATCGTTCGACGCGAGCGAATGGGCCACATCGAGCTCGCTACGCCGGTATCTCACATCTGGTTCCTCCGATCGATGCCTTCGCGACTCGGCATCATCCTCGGCATGACAACGGCAGATCTTGAGAAGGTTATCTATTTCGCAGGCTACATCGTCACTGCGGTGCACGAGAGCGCTCGCGCGGAAATCATGCGAGACCTCGAATCAGAGTTCAAGGCAAAGTCAAAGACCCTTCTCGACGAGAAGACAAAGCAGGCCTTGAAGGACATGTACTCGGGCGCAAAGAAGGAGATCGAGTCTATCCAGGAAGGAGTCGTTCTCGACGAAGTCGAATACGGCAAGTACTCGATGAAATACTCGACATTGTTCGAGGCGGGAATCGGCGCAGAAGCTATCTACAACATCTGCAAGACCCTCGACCTCAAGAAGCTCGAAGCTCAGGTCGTCGTTGCCCTCGAGAAGGCGAACAGCCTCGAGAAGGACAAGATGAACCGACGGCTCTCTGTCGTCCGAGCGATGATCAAGTCAGGCATCCGCCCAGAGTGGATGTTCCTCTCTCGCATCCCAGTCATCCCGCCAGCTCTCCGACCGATGGTTCCATTGGACGGCGGACGCTACGCTACATCTGACGTAAACGATCTCTACCGACGCGTCATCAACCGAAACAACCGACTCGCGAAGCTCAAGGAGATCATGGCGCCAGACGTCATCCTCCGAAACGAGAAGCGAATCCTCCAGGAGGCGGTAGACGCACTCATCGACAACTCTATTCGACACGGAAATTCAACGACCGCGGCAGGATCGCTCGCTTCAAAGCGCGCCCTCAAGTCGCTCGCCGACAACCTCAAGGGTAAGAGGGGTCTCCTCCGAGGAAACCTCCTCGGTAAGCGCGTGGACTACTCGGGACGATCAGTGATCGTCGTCGGCCCAGACCTCGCTCTCGACCAGTGCGGACTTCCAAAGCACATGGCGCTCGAGCTCTTCAAGCCGTTCGTCATCTCTGAGCTCCTCAAGTCAGAGCTCGCATACAACATCCGCGGCGCGTCTCGATTGATCGAAGACGGCATTCCGGAGGTGTGGGCGATCCTCGAGAAGGTTATCGACGGAAAGTACGTGCTCCTCAACCGAGCCCCTACGCTCCACCGACTCGGTATCCAGGCCTTCAAGCCAAAGCTCATCGAAGGAAACGCTATCCAGGTTCACCCACTCGTGTGTTCTGCTTTCAACGCGGACTTCGACGGAGACCAGATGGCAGTCCACGTCCCTCTCTCACCAGAGGCGCAGCGAGAGGCGAAGGAGATCATGGCCTCGGACAAGAACATTCTCAAGCCTGGATCTGGCGACCTTACCCTCACGAACAAGATGCTCGACATCATTCTCGGAGTGTACTGGATGACCAAGTCCGTAAAGGGCGAGAAGGGCGAAGGCAAGATCTTCGAGTCTCCGGAGGCGGCAGTGCTCGCTTCTGACTTCCACGAGGTCTCGTACCGCGCGGCCGTAAAGGTCCTCGCTCCTGATACCGCGAAGTTCGCGGAGATGAAGGGCAAGGTATTCGAGACGACCGTCGGACGAATCCTCTTCAACAACATTCTTCCTGCAGACTACCCTTACATCAACAAGGACGTAGAGCGAAAGGTCATGGCGGGCATCATGGACGACCTCATCGTTCGATACTCTATCGACAAGGTCCCAGCGATCCTCAACGACATCAAGAAGTTCGGATTCACCTACACGACCTACTCTGGCATCACATGGGGCATCGACGACGTTCGAACCCCGGAGGGCAAGGGAGGCGTCATCACAAAGGCAAAGGCAGAGTCTGAGACCGTCAACGACCAGTTCAACGACGGACTCCTCTCTGAGGACGAGCGCATCCGAAAGAACGTCGAGATCTGGCACAAGGCCAAGTCCGACATCGAGAAGCTCATCCCAGACTCATTGGACGCTCAGGGGCCTGTCACCGACATGGTGCGATCGGGAGCCCGAGGTTCGATCGGAAACATCACCCAAATGGTGGGAATGAAGGGTCTCATTACCAACACTGCCGGAGAGACGATCGAATTCCCGATTATCTCTGGCATGAAGGAGGGCCTTACTCCTATCGAGTACTTCATTACTACTCACGGCGCTCGTAAGGGTCTTACCGACACCGCTCTCAACACTGCTCGCGCGGGTTACCTCACGCGACGACTCTTCGATGTGGCTCAGGACGTCATGATCACCGAGGACGACTGCGGAACCAAGGATTCTATCGTCATCAAGAAGGAGTCGGCGGGAGGCATCGAGGTCTCTATCGCAAAGAACATCCGCGGACGAGTGCTCGCTCGCGACGTCGCTGACGCGAAGGGCAACGTCCTCTTCAAGAAGGGCGCCCTTATCTCGAAGCAGGACGCGGCGGCTATCGAGAACTCGGGAGCTCCTGAGATCCACGTTCGCAGCCCTCTCGCTTGCAAGACGCTCCACGGCGTATGTAAGCAGTGCTACGGAATCGACCTCGGCAAGAACCACCTCGTAGACATCGGCGAAGCGGTCGGAACCGTCGCAGCTCAGGCGATCGGAGAGCCTGGAACGCAGCTCACGATGCGTACCTTCCACGCCGGAGGTACGGCGTCGGTCGGCGGAGACATCACCGCGGGTCTTCCTCGCGTCGAAGAGGTCTTCGAGAAGCGACGACCAAAGAACCCAGCCGTTATCGCGACTGTCAGCGGTACCGTCACGTCGGTAAAGGATCTCGGAAAGGAGAAGGTTATCTCCGTAATCCCAGACCTCGAGGACAAGGGCAAGACAAAGAAGGGCGCGGCGGAGATCGAGTACTCATTCTCGTCACGACGCATGGCTCTCGTTAAGGCAGGCGACAAGGTAGCCAAGGGACAGTTCCTCACCGACGGATCTGCGGATATCGACGAGGTATTCGAGTACGCGGGCAAGGAGCGAGCCATGGACTACATCATCCGAGAGATCGGAAAGATCTACGAGCTCCAGGGAGAGACCGTTTCCCGAAAGCACATCGAGATCATCGTAAAGCAGATGTTCTCACGACGACGCGTCACCGGCGCGGGAGACTCGAAGTACTCCATCGACGACCTCGTAGACGCATTCGATATCAACGTCGAGAACGAGAAGGTAAAGGCTTCGGAGAAGACGGCGGAGGCTACATCGGAGTCAGTGGTTATGGGAATCACCGAAGTATCGCTCTCCCGACAGTCGTTCCTCTCGGCAGCTTCCTTCCAGCACACCACCCGAATCTTCATCTCTGCGGCTATCCGCGGAACTGAGGACTCGCTCCAGGGATTGAAGGAGAACGTCATCATCGGACGCCTCATCCCAGCAGGTACCGGATACAAGGGCAGCCCAAAGAACGAGATGATCGCGGCTATGCAGCCGAAGGACGAAGTCGTAACAGAATAGTTGGTTGAGGATAGATCCGTAGGCACGGCGCCTGACGGAGACTCTCGGAGCCCGACGGGGCGAGAGTGAGGGAATTCGTTCCAGACGAATTACCCGTGCTCCGGCAGACGCCGGTGACTACGGGATAGCCACAACAACGAAATGTCTACTCATGTGCAAGACATAAAGGAGCGCCTCGGCATCGTCGAGGTACTCAGCTCCTACATAAAGCTTGAGAAGTCGGGCGCGAACTACAAGGCGCGCTGCCCCTTCCATAACGAGAAGACCCCGTCTTTCTACGTGTCGCCCGAGCGAAACTCGTTCTACTGTTTCGGCTGCGGCGAGAAGGGAGACATATTCAGCTTTGTGGAGAAATTCGAAGGCCTGGACTTCTCGGGCGCTTTGAAGGTGCTTGCGGACCGAGCGGGAGTCTCTCTCGCTCGTCCTGGCGCCAACAAGGACAATCGCAAGGAGATCCTTTACGAGATTCTCGAGGCGGCTACCGTCTTCTATGAGGAGACTCTTAAGAAGGACGCAGCAGCCAAGGCCTACATCGTAGGGCGAGGATTGACGGAAAAGACGATCGAGCATTTCCGGGTCGGCTACGCGCCGGCCGACTGGAGGCAGTTGCGATCATACTTGAGGACGAAGGGGTACAGGGACGCCGACGTCGAGGCGGTGGGCTTGATCAAGCGCACCGACAAGCCGGGCGGCGACCCGTTCTACGACGTATTCCGAGGAAGGATCATGTTCCCGATCTGCGACACGTCGGGCAGGGTAGTGGCCTATTCGGGCCGTATCGTGGTTTCGGACGACAAGTCGCCGAAATACCTCAATAGCCCCGAAACGGCCCTCTACAGCAAGTCCAAGACCCTTTATGGGCTGGATAAGGCCAAGCAGGACATTAGAAAGCGCGATTACGTGCTTTTGGTGGAGGGCCAGATGGATTGCGTCATGCTCCATCAGGCGGGCTTTACCAACACCGTGGCGGCGTCTGGCACGGCGTTCACGGAGGATGACGGCCCGTCGTCGGGACTCGGCCTCATCATGCGACTTACGGACAATATCGTAATAGCGTTCGATTCCGACGCGGCAGGGCAGAAGGCGGCAAAGCGCATCGTCCCAGCGATCTCACTTATGACGGCCATCTCTCTCGGCATGAATATCAAGATCATCGATATCAAGGGCGGCAAGGATCCGGCCGATATCGTGAAGGAGGACCCGAAGAACTGGGTAAAGGCGATGGAGTCGAAGAAGCATTTCATCGATTTCCTCGTCGACTCGTTCGTGGACAAGGAATCCTCGCCGACCGAGGCGCGAAAGCTCATCAATCAGGATATCTTCCCGTTCGTCCGCAGGATTCCCGCCGACACGCAGCGGTTCCAGGCGATCAAGACGGTCGCGGAAAAGCTCGCCATCAGCGAGGACGCCCTCTGGAAGGACTTGCAGGCGTACGTGAAGCTCAATCCCGAGAAGGCGGCCATGGCCCAAGCCTCGCCCCAGCCAAAGAAGGTCGAGCGCATCGAATCGATAGAGAGGAAAGTCCTCGGCATCATGCATTCGAAGAAGTATTACGGCGGCGACGAGGCAAAGAAGAAGGCGCTGTACGCCATCGTCGGGCCGGAAAGGGCGAAAGCCTTCGAGGCGCTCCCGCAGCTCGAGATCGAGAGCCTCTCGCTCGAGGCGGAAGTGACTCACGGCGACGGATCGGTGGACAAGGAGTATCAGCTCTTGATGCTCCATCTCGAAAGCGAGTACGCCAAGAGGAGTCTGGAAGAGAAGATGGCCCTGCTTCACAGATTGGAGAAAGGAAAGGGCGACATCGGAGGGCTTATGCAGGAGATTCAGGTCCTGTCGAAGCGCATCCAGGAGATAAAGGCATTAACGGAAAAGATTTAGCGGATTTGATACAATAACACCCATGGCGAAAAAGAACGTCAAAAAATCCATAAAGAAGGTTGATAAAAAGGGGGCTTCAAAGCCGTCTAAAATCGCGCCTAAAAAGGCGAAGGCGAAAGCTGCAATATCTCCGAAGGCAAAGGAAAAGGCGAGGGAGGCCATCAGGAAGGCCGACCGCCTCATTTTGAAGGGAAAGGAAAGGGGCTTCATCACGTACGATGAGATTCTCAAGGAATTCCCGACCGTGGAGGACGACATTATGTTCCTCGACGAGCTCTATACGAAATTCTCGACCGCGGGCATCGACGTGCTCGAGTCGGGCGGCATGCTCGACATCGACCCTCCTGCAAAGGAGAACGGCAAGAAGTACTCGTTCGGCCGCGCAGGCAGCGAGTCGTCATACGATTCTATCCAGATGTACCTGAAGGAGATCGGACAGTATCCGCTCGTATCGGCTTCTATGGAAAAGGAGCTGGCAAAGCGCATCGAGGCGGGCGACGACGAGGCAAAGGGCTTGCTCGCAAAGGCGAACCTCCGACTCGTGGTATCGATTGCCAAGAAGTACGTGGGCCGCTCGGCGGACCTCACCCTTCTCGACCTCATCCAGGAGGGAAACCTCGGTCTGTTCAAGGCCGTCGACAAGTTCGACTGGTCCAAGGGCTTCAAATTCTCTACATACGCGACATGGTGGATCCGACAGGCGATCACCCGTGCCCTCGCCGACCAGTCCCGAACCATCCGCGTGCCCGTGCACATGGTTGAGACCATCGCAAAGTACAAGCAGGTCGTGCGACGGCTCTCGCAGGACCTCGGGCGAGACCCGTTGCCGGACGAGATCGCTACCGAAATGGGACTCGAGGTGGAGAAGGTCTATCAGATCGAGAAGATCGATCAGGACACCGTCTCTCTTGAGAGCCCGGTAGGGGACGACGGCGACGACGGCAAGTCTACCCTCGGCGACTTCCTCTCTGACGACAAGATCCTGTCTCCGGACCAGGAATCGTCGCGACGCATTTTGGCCGATCAGGTCCGAAACATCCTCGACGACCTCTCGCCGAAGGAGCGCAAGATTCTCGAGATGCGACACGGTTTGAACGACGGAATCACCCACACCCTCGAGGAGGTGGGCAAGGAATTCGGCGTCACCCGCGAGCGAATCCGCCAGATCGAGGCCAAGGCTCACGAGAAGATCCGCCAGCACGAGCGCATAAACCAGCTGAAGAACTACTAATACAAGCAAAAGCCCTCTAATAAGAGGGCTTTTGCTTGATTAATATCTCTCTGTTGAGCCATATTATATACATTGACATATACTATATTTAGGTGTATAATATTATAAGAGTGAGTGTGAGGTGATTTGGGCGCGGGAATATTCGCTCGTCCTAATCACCTTCACATATCACAATGAAATCTATAATCAGTACTGAATTCACAAACCTGGGACTTAATCGCCTTACTGCGGTCTTGGCTCTAGTAAACCAGGCAGATACCAAGCTGAGAACTCTCCTAAACCTTCCCGAAGACCACGGTCTTTCATGGAAATTCGCTCAGATGGCGGTTGAACCGGCTGAGCCGAACAATCTCTTTCTCATGTTGGGCAGTGTTGGGCGAGTTTGCACGCAGGACAATCAGCTTCATGTCTTGGCCGAGGCAGATTGCGATATCGCCTGGCGCCTTGATCAGGCCACCGATGAGGTTTGGTTCAGTCAGGCCGATGATAGCCTTGAGGGAGCCGTAAGCACTTTTGCTCAAGGTCTCAAGTGCTGATCGTGCCCCAATCAAAAGACCGCCCCTTAAAGGCGGCCTTTTTCATTTCCAAGTAGCTCTGACAATTTACTGAACGTCGATCAGCTGGACCTGGAACACGAGGGTCGAGTTCGCGGGGATCTCGCCGATCATGGCCTTGCCGTATCCGTACTCAGGCGAGATGACGAGGGCGCGGACGCCGCCTGGCCTCATGCCCGTGATGCCGATGTCCCAGCCCTTGATGACGGTGCCTGATCCGAGGGTGAATGTGTAAGGCGTTCCGCGGTCGAGCGAGCTGTCGAATTTCGTGCCGTTAGGGAAGGTTCCGACGTAGTGCGCGGTGACTTTCTTGCCGGCGACCGCCTCGGTGCCCGTTCCTACGCGGAGGTCGTAGATCTCGACGCCCTTAACCGCAGAGATATTGGTTGCGGAAAGCTCCATTGCCGTCGTCGTGCCCGCCGTGGAGAGGATCTCTTGCGATGCCGGCGACATCTCGGCGCGATTGCTTCCCGTAATGTAGCCCCAGATGGTATGGCCGAAAAAGAGGATTGTCGCCGCAAGGACGGCTACGGCTACGCCAATCCACTCGCGTTTCTCAAGAGTTTTCATGTGTAAGGTTAAAAATAAGATGCTTGTACCCAGACATTGTACTATAATGTCTCACATGCTACGACACCTCTTCAAGAAAAAGACGAAACATGCGGCGGGATCGGCTGAAATGGCCGAAATGATCGAGAATCGCCTGACCGATCACGAGCTATCGATGAAGGAGCTCAAGGACGGCTCGCGCAAGCGCCTGGCGACTATCAACAAGGAGTTTCGGCATACGTTCAAGTTCCTCAAGAGCTATCCGCGCTCCATCACGTTCTTCGGATCGGCCCGATTCACGGAAGATCATCCGTGCTATATCCGCGCCCGCGAATTGGCCAAGAGGATCGTCGAGGAGACCGGCTACGCCGTCATTACCGGGGGCGCGGGAGGCATCATGGAGGCTGCCAATCGCGGCGCCTACGAGGCGGGCGGCAAGTCCATCGGCATGAACATTGTCCTTCCGCACGAGCAGAAGATGAACGAGTTTTTGACGGCGAGCGTCCGCTTCTACTACTTTTTCATACGAAAGGTGGCGCTCTCTTTCTCAGCCGAGGCATACATCTATTTCCCGGGCGGCTACGGCACTATGGACGAGTTCTTTGAGATCGTCACATTGATGCAGACCCGCAAGATTCCGAAAGTGCCGATCATCTGCGTGGGCAGGGATTTCTGGAAGAATGTCGACACCCTGTCTGCCGCATTGCGCGACGATTTCCAGACTATCTCTCCGGGCGACGAGAAGATCTATCACATTACCGACAGCGACGAGGAGATCGTCCAGATCATCAAGGAGGCGAAATTGAGGAGGGAGTAGCCTGTATGCTATAGTCCTTTCGTGAAGAAACCCATTACGTTCACTATCGACAAGAAGCTCCCGGGCACCATTGGCCGCGCGGGAACTATCATGACGGCCCATGGCTCTATAGAGACCCCGGCTTTCATCGCCGTGGGTACAAAGGCGTCCGTTCGCGCCCTCACAACCGACATGCTTATCGGCCTCGGCGCTCAGGCCGTCCTCGCCAATACCTATCACCTCTACATGCAGCCGGGCGAGGAGCTCGTGCGCAAGATGGGCGGCCTTCAGAAGATGATGAACTGGAACGGCCCGACGTTTACGGACTCGGGCGGCTTTCAGGTATTTTCATTGGGCGCGGGCTACGGCTCGAACGTATCGAAGGTCCTGAAGGACATGGAGGCCTTGCCGCTCATCGATAAGACGCATGAGCGGGAGGACGTTCAGCCAAAGCTCGTCCAGATCGATTACGACGGCGCGGCCTTCAAGTCGCCTCTCGACGGCTCGATCCACTACATCACCCCGGAGCGGTCGATGGAGATTCAGCACACGATCGGCGCGGATATCATTTTCGCCTTCGACGAGTGCACTTCGCCGGCGGAATCGCGCAGCTATCAGCGCGAGGCACTCGACCGCACGCACCGCTGGGGCAAGCGCTCGCTCGACTATCACCGCTCCAAGGATATTTCCGAGAGGCAGGCATTGTTCGGCATCGTCCAGGGAGGCCGTTATGAGGATCTGCGCAAAGAGAGCGCGCAGGTCATTGGTGCCATGGATTTCGACGGCTTCGGCATCGGCGGCTCGTTCGACAAGGAGGACCTGCACACTGCCGTAAAGTGGGTAAACGAGATCTTGCCCGAGGACAAACCGCGCCATTTGCTCGGCATCGGCGAGCCCGAGGACATGTTCGAGGGCGTGGAAAACGGCTGCGACACGTTCGACTGCGTCGCTCCGACGCGATTGGCGCGTCACGGCACGGTCTATACGAAAAAGGGCAAGATTCACATCGGCAATGCCCAGTACACGGGCGATCTAGGTCCGATCGACGAGGGCTGTCAATGCTATGCGTGCAAGAACTACACGCGCGCTTATCTCTGCCACCTCCACAAGTCTCGCGAGATGGTCGGCCCGATGCTCTGCTCGATCCACAATCTCTATTTCGTAATCCATCTGGTGCAAAAGATGCGCGAGAGCATCATTGACGGCACATTCGCCGAGTTCAAGAAGGCCTTCTTGGCGGAGTATCGCTCGAAATAAAATATCCCCAAGGGGATAATGGAAATATATTCGCTTCGCTCATTATTTCCATAAAAAAGGCCGTCCACGGGGACGGTCTATGCTTTCATGAGCTCCTTCAGGTGAGTCATCGCTTGCTCCTGCTCGAGTCGCAGGACGTCGATCTCCCGATCGGCTTGAGCCTGTAGGGCGGCGATTCTCTCCTTAACTTTCTCGTCTATAGCCGCGATACGCCCTTCGAGCGCGTCGATGAGCTCGACCTCGGCTGTGGCCAGACGTTGCTTGCGCATTGCCTTCCGATAATAGCCGTCCGGACGCACCAATTGCTTGGCAGCTTCCGGCTTTTTGGCTTTTGCGGTAGGCTTCGAGCTCTTCGCCTTCTTCTTGGCCTTTTGCTTTGCCGGCTTTCGCTTCTGTGCCTTCGGCGGCATGGCTTCCGGTTCCCGATATGGCGCAGGTGCTTTGGCTGGCGTAGCTGCAGGAGGCTGGGAAGGCTGTGTGGGTCGATCGGCGTTATTTTTATCCGGTGCCGCAGTTCTTGCTGGCGGTGTGGGAGGCGATGGTGCCGGCTTCGGACTTTGCGGCATGGCGGAAGTTGCCGGACCGGCTTCCATCTGATGGAAATCGCCGCCAGCAAAGACCGTCCTTCTGAGGAGCCGGTCGAGTGCGTAGCCCCCTCCTTCGGCCGGAGGCAGGATCGTGCACTGATACGCCTCTTCTGGAGCGATTTGGATCACTACATTGACCGGTTTCGTCGTGGTGTAGGGCATCAGCTTGACGCCTGGTTCTCTGCGCGTCGGCAGACTTGTCTTGCCGAGGCATGTACCCAGACCTGCCTTGGCGCCCGCCAACTCGCATAGGCGATTTACATAACCTTGGAGAGTGGCGATCGTATCAGGACTAACAGACGGGCCTGTGCCCGACGAGGATCCTACGGATCCTGAAGTGGGACTGATTGATGACATGGCTGATAGCGGTTTAAAGAACGAGTTCTGGTGCTTCTGATAGTATGCGCTTTCACGGCAAAGTCAAAGCCTCACGGTGAATAAAAAAGACCGCCTTTTGAGGGGCGGTCCGTGGGATTCAAATACTTGTCAGATGGCGATCTGTATCCCGTGCTTCCTGGCGAGCCTGCGGGCCTCGGCGAGAGACTCTTCACCTTGTCGGTGAAGGGCGATGGCCACTTCGATCAGCCGCCCCATTTCCTTGAGGTCGGCAGCCTGGGCCAGGAGTTTCTGCTGCTTTTTCGGAGCAGAGGCCGCTTGCCCCGTATCCTTCGCGGCCGGCGCTGCTGCCGGTGCGGGCACCGTAGCCTTCGGTTCGCACTCGAAGAAATCACCCTTCATCGCGGGAGACGTATGGATGAGGCTATGAAGGCTGCTCGCCCCCATTTCCTCGGCCCTCATAGAGCACAGCCATGCTTCGGTCGGGCTCAGAAACAGGATCGTCTCGACCGAGTGCTTGCCGGGCAGTCGCGGTACAAGCCGTATGCCGGTCTTGCCGAGCATGGCCCTGACCTTGGCCTGCTTGTTGACGATCTTGACGGTCAGTTTCCCAGGGATGGGGATCTGCCGGCAGAACTGCTCGAAGAAGTGTGCCGCCGTTTCGTCGTTATCGCTGATGATCAGCGAGCTGGGCGAGTGGCGGACGCGTTTGGATGAATCTTGATCATTGCTCATGTGACAAAATACTGACGATTTAATGAACGGGACTGTTGAGGAACACATTTTTATATTACATATATTTTACTAAATGTCAAATATATGTCTTTACCCATAAATCTTGCCAAGAGGGCCGTTTGTGATATCCTTTTACGCATGTCATACGTTGGAACAAAGACAGTGATCATTAAGAAGGTCCTTCGAAACGAAGGGCTCATTTCTGATCGCGTGCGCTAAACGTAAAATACCTGCGAAATCAAGAATGAGCCCTCGAAGAGATTCGATGGCTCATTTTGTTTTTGTCGGCACAGATTGTTCTTTTTAGATTGTCAGGCTCTTGTTTGTAATTCCGAATCATAAACCCAAAATCAAACTAGCAATGAGCGAAGAAATGGTTAGCAAGCTTACGGCACTCGAGATCATCACTGTTCATACGGTCGAGAATCCGAATAGGGCGTACAGGCCCATTCGCAAGGCAGAGGGAAGGCATAAAGCACCCAAGGCCGACGAGGTTCTTTGGAGGGACGGCAAGCTTCTCAAGGATCCTTATAGCATCCATCCCGGTTTTTTCTGGGCAGTGTGCGAGGGACATGCCAAGCGCGTAAAGGTCGTAATCGACCGCAAGAGCGGCACGTTCATGACTCGTGAGGAGTATAAGGCTCTTAAGCAGAGCCGAAAGCCTGTCACGAGCCAGAAGCCGAAGGAGTCGAAGCCTAAAGGCCCGGCACACGTAAATCAGACTTTTGACGGCGACGGCCGTGAGGCCGGGACTAGTCACCGGTGCCTTACGCATCTTCCGAGGTCCGTAACGGCCGCTGCATTGAATCAAGCCGCCGAGCTTGTTGCTGCGCCGGGACCCGACGAGCAGGGTCACACGGACTAGGCAATATGGCCGCGCACTTCGTGCGCGGCTTTTTATTTCTACTACGCGTATCGCAGGGGTCCTCTTTATGTCCCGCTCGTGGTGCGCTATAGTAACTAGATGCCATTATTCAAGGTACATAACGGGTTTGCGCCCGCAGGAGACCAGCCAAAGGCCATAGAAGGCCTCGTAAAGGGCATAAAGTCCGGCGCTCGCCACCAGACGCTTTTGGGCGTTACCGGCTCGGGAAAGACCTTTACGGCCGCGAACGTGATCGCTCAGGTGGGCAAGCCGACGCTTGTCATCGCGCATAACAAGACTCTCGCGGCGCAGCTCGCCCAGGAGTATGCGGAATTCTTCCCAGAGAATGCCGTACATTATTTCGTCTCGTACTACGACTACTACCAGCCGGAGGCGTACATGCCCGTCACTGATACCTATATCGAGAAGGAGGCCATGATCAACGAGGAGATCGAGCGATTGCGCCATGCCTCGACTCAAGCCTTGCTTACGCGAAAGGATGTCATCATCGTGGCATCAGTTTCGTGCATATACGGTCTCGGCTCGCCGAAAGAATACGAGAAGGTAAATATGAAAGTCTCTGTCGGCATGAAAGCCGACCGCATGGAGATGATCCGCCGCATGGTCGGCATCCATTTCGAGCGCACCAACGCCGACCTCGAGCCGGGCCAGATGCGCGCCATCGGAAACATGATCGAAGTCATGCCCGTAAACGAAAAAGTCATCTACCGCATCAGCTTTGACGGCGGCGTCGTGAGCCATATCGACCAGATCGATCACGTGACGCGAGCGCTCCTCAAGCCTCTCGACGTATTCTTCCTCTTTCCGGCAAAGCATTTCATCACCGACAAGGCTCAGATCGAGAGCGCCTTCAACTCGATCAAGGCCGAGCTCGACGCGCGGCTAGAGCAGCTCAAGTCCGAGGGAAAGAACCTCGAGGCGGAGCGCCTGAAGCGCCGCACGACCTACGATCTCGCCATGATTCGCGAGGTCGGCTACTGCAACGGCATCGAGAACTATTCGCGCCATTTCGCAGGCAAGGCTCCGGGCGAGGCGCCTGAAACCCTTTTGTCATACTTCCCGCACAAGGCAGACGGCACGCCTGACTTCCTTACCATCATCGACGAGTCGCACGTGACCATCCCGCAGATCGGGGGCATGTATGCCGGCGACCAGTCCCGCAAGAACACCCTGATCGAGCACGGATTCCGCCTGCCGTCGGCTCGCGACAACCGCCCGCTGCAGTTCAGCGAGTTTGAGCAGCGCGTCGGCCAGACCGTCTATACGTCGGCGACCCCGGGCGCGTACGAAAAGGAGAACAGCACCCAGATCATGGAGCAGGTCATCCGACCGACTGGCCTCTTGGATCCGGTCGTCACCATAAAGCCGGTTACTGAAACGAAAGCAGGGAAGAATCCATTCCCCGGCCAGATCGCCGACTCTATCGCCGAGGCAGAAAAGACCATCAAGGCAGGCTTCCGCGTCATCCTTACGACGCTGACGAAAAAGATGGCCGAGGACCTCGTGGACTACCTCAAGGAAAGGAAGATCAAGTCCGAATACTTGCATAGCGATATCAAGACGATCGACCGAATCGAGATCCTGACCAAGTTCCGCCGCGGCGAATTCGACGTGCTTGTCGGTATCAACCTCTTGCGAGAGGGACTCGACTTGCCCGAGGTGGCATTGATCGCCATTTTGGACGCGGACAAGGAGGGATTCCTGCGATCGGAGACCTCGCTCATTCAGATCATCGGCCGCGCCGCGCGAAATGCCGAGGGCCGCGTGATTATTTATGCTGATCAGGTAACCGGCTCGATCGAGCGCGCTGTAAAGGAGACTAACCGCCGCCGCAAAATCCAGGAGGCGTACAATGCAAAGCACGGCATCACCCCAAAGACAATCATCAAGGCGATCAAGGATATCACCGACCACATGCAGACCGAGCACAAGAAGGCCGTAAAGGAGCAGTTGAAGATCGACGAGGCCATGTTCGCCAAGGATCCAAAGGCCCTGATCCGCGAGAAGGAGCGCCAGATGAACGATGCGGTCAAGTTGCTCGATTTCGAGACGGCAGCGCTCTTGCGAGACGAGATCCAGGCCTTGTACGAAAAGCTCGATGCAGCAGCGCCAAAGCCGCCCAAGGTAGACAAGAAAAAGAGGCTTTCCGGTAAGAAGGCGGAGGAAAAGGCGGCTAAGGATAAGAATAGCGATGAAATAATATGAAACAGGTGCTCGCAATACATGGCGGAAATTTCTTCGACACTCGCGCGGAATATCTGGCGTCCCTCAAGAAGGAGCCGATGAAACGCGAGGATCTCTTCCGCGACCGATCAAAGAGGTGGAAGGACAATCTGGGCGAGGACCTGAACGGCGGCAAGGCGGCCGGCAATTTTGAAGTGTTCCAGCCGGAGATGCCTTCGCCCGAGGACGCCAAATATGAGGAGTGGAAGGTCGTTTTTGAAAAGGCGGCAGCGTTCCTGACGGGTGGGAATGGCGGCGCGGTACTTGTCGGACATTCTCTCGGCGGCATTTTCCTTGCCCGCTACCTGAGCGAGAACAAACTAAAGGTAAAGATCGCTGGAGTGTTTCTAGTCGCAGCGCCATTTTTCAAGCCGGGCAAGAAGGGAAGCGGCCATCCGGGAATGCGCGCGAACGCGGGCTTTACCGTGAGCGACAAGCCGGGATTCTTCAAAAAGCTCGTAGCGCAGTCGGGCAAGATGGCCATCTATCATAGCGAGGACGACAAGGTGGTCGCCGCCTCGCATGCAAAGCTCTACAAGAAGGGCATGCCGGAGGCGGAGCTCGTCACGTTCAAAGATCGCGGGCATTTCAGGGTAGAGCATTTTCCAGAATTGGTAGAGGCGATAAGGAAATTATAGTCTTCTCAGAAATTACTCGGGAGATTGGGTGAGAGATATATTTTCCATCATAGGGATTTTGTAGTAAAAAATACTACAAAATCCCTATGATGGAAAAAGAGATAGAGCAGCACCAGTATGGAAAAAATAATCCGGCGCCTTCAGTGAACGACCGGTGCTTTGATGTTCTTGGGTTGACGCAAATGGAGCGGAAAATAATTATTGCTACGTGGAATAATCCGAGATCAACTACCGCAATCGCGCGCGACTTGAAAGTTTCTCGCGGCAATGTCCACTACGCACTCAAAAGGCTCTGCGAACGCGGCCTTTTGCGTCGCATAAAAAAGCGGGATTTGGGTATGGACTCGGACAAAGATGCGGAACGCGGCGGCTATTGGAAATCCGATATTATCAGAGCAGTTCGCAGCCTTCAGGCTTTTAGGGGTGGACGGCTTTCGTAAAGTGTCGTGATCTGCTAAGATGGTACCATCAAACCCCTAGCGACGCGCCAGGGGCGAAGTCCTATATATAGGCGGCTAAACCAACGATAATGAGCAAAAAAACCACAAAAAACGACTCGCATTCGCATGCAAAGGCGGATTTCAATCCCGGCGCGGACAAGCTCGTGGTAAAGGGCGCGCGCACCCACAACCTGAAGAACATCACGGTCGACATGCCGCGCAACAAGATGGTCGTGTTTACCGGCCTTTCCGGCTCCGGAAAGTCGTCGCTCGCTTTCGATACCATTTTCGCCGAGGGCCAGCGTCGCTATGTGGAGTCGCTCTCGTCATACGCTCGCCAGTTCTTGCGCCAGATGCAGAAGCCCGATGTGGACGAGATTTCCGGACTCTCGCCAGCCATCTCTATCGACCAAAAATCTCGCTCGAACAATCCGCGCTCGACCGTCGCCACCCAGACCGAAATTTACGACTATCTGCGCGTGCTTTTCGCGCGCATCGGTCATCCGCACTGCCTCATCTGCAACCGCGAGATCAAAAAACTCTCAAATGAGGAGATCCTTGAGACCGTTTTCGACAGCATCAACCACATAAAGACCGAAGATCACGGCACCAAAGTAATGGGCGTGCCCGTAGACAAGGCGAAAGTTCGCATCTACTCGCCGGTCGTGGTCGGCCGCAAGGGCGAGTACTACCAGATGCTCTACGACTACCTCGGCAAGGGCTATGAGACCGTCAAAATCGACGGCGTCGTGAAAAAGCTCCGCGAGCGCATCGAGCTTGAGAAGAACAAGAAGCACGACATCGACATCCTCATCGACGAGTTCTATATCAGCGAGTTCAAGAACGACCCAAAGGGCGTGCGCGAGCGCCTTGCCGAAGCTATCGAGCGATCGGTGAACGAATCAGGCGGCCTCCTGAAGATCGAGACGCCTGGAAAGGACGCGCCGACCGAAAAATTGATGTCGGTAAAGTTCATGTGCCCGTACGACGGCTACGCATACCCAGAGGTGGAGCCGCGCCTGTTCTCATTCAACTCGCCATATGGAGCGTGTCCCGCTTGTAACGGCCTCGGAACGAAATACATCTTCGGCGACGAGCCGTGCGACACCTGCAAGGGCGCACGACTGCGCGAGGAGGCCCTGCACGTCCTCATCGACGGCGTCTCTATCGTGGGCGTGACGACCATGTCGATCGCTCAGGCTTTCGACTACTTCAATAATGCGAAAATCTCGGACAAGGAGCGTACGATCGCCAAGGCCGTCTTCAAGGAGATCGAATCGCGCCTGAAATTCATGCTCGACGTGGGCATCGAGTACCTTACGCTCGACCGCCGCGCCCATACGCTGTCAGGAGGCGAGGCGCAGCGCATCAGGCTGGCGTCGCAGCTCGGTTCCGGCCTCGTGGGCGCGCTATATGTTCTGGATGAGCCTACGATTGGCCTCCACCAGCGCGATAACGACCGCCTGATCAAGACCTTGCTCAACCTGCGCGACCTCGGCAACACCATTCTCGTCGTCGAGCACGATGAGGACACCATTTTCGCGTCCGATTACATTATCGACATCGGTCCGGGCGCCGGCGTGCACGGCGGAAACGTCGTCGTGGCCGACTATCTCGAGCCTCTTCTCACCGCCAAGAAAAACGACTCGAATTCGCTTACCCTGAGCTACCTGCGAGGCGAGATGAAAATCGAGCTTCCGGACGTCCGCCGCAACCACGACAAGGGCAAGCTCTCGATCAAGGGCGGAAACATCTTCAATATCAAGAATCTTTCGGCAGACCTGCCGCTCGGCAAGCTCGTAGCCATTACGGGCGTGTCCGGCTCCGGAAAGTCTTCGTTCCTCTACGAGATCGTCCATAAGAACCTCCAGGCACGCCTCGAGAAGCGCCACAGGACGAACGAGACCTTCAATGCGACGTCGTTTACGGGAACTGAGTACGTCTCGCGAACGATCCTCATTGACCAGTCTCCGATCGGGCGAACCCCGCGCTCGAACCCGGCCACATACACCGGCGCGTGGACCTACATTCGCGAGATGTTCGCCGAGACTTCCGAGGCCCGCGCCCGAGGGTGGAAATCGAACCGCTTTTCGTTCAATGTAAAGGGCGGACGCTGCGAAGCCTGCCAAGGAAACGGCGAGATCGCGGTCGAAATGCATTTCTTGCCGACCGTCTACGTACCGTGCGAGATCTGCCAGGGCAAGCGCTTTACCAAGGAGACTCTAGAGGTCAAATACAAGGGCAAGAGCGTATTCGACGTGCTTGAGATGACTGTCGAGGAGTCGCTCAAATTCTTTGAGGACATCCCTGCGATCTATGACAGGCTCAAGACGCTCTCTGAAGTGGGCCTCGGATATCTCGAGCTCGGCCAGTCCGCTACGACATTGTCGGGAGGAGAGGCGCAGCGCGTAAAGATCTCGTCTGAGCTCTACAGGCCTGACACCCACAAGACCGTCTTCCTCTTGGACGAGCCGACCGTCGGACTCCACTACGAGGACGTGCGCAAGCTCGTCGAGATCCTCCAGAAGCTCGTCGATCACGGCAATACCGTCATCGTCATCGAGCACAACCTCGACCTCATCAAGTGCGCCGACTATATCGTCGATATGGGCCCTGAAGGCGGAAAGGGCGGCGGGTACGTCGTGGCCAAGGGAACTCCCGAGGACGTGGCGGCCAATCCGAAGAGCCATACGGGAATGTATCTAAAGAAGCTGCTGAAGAAGAAATAGAAAATTTGGAAAATAAAAAGCCCCGATTCTCGCGAATCGGGGCTTGCCGTATCTGAAGTTGCCGAAAATTTAGGCGAAGGCAAGGGCGCCGCGCCGGCTGGGAGCGTTGGGATGGCGGCTGGGGCGCTTCTTAATCGTCCAGCGATTGCTGCGGCCGGCGCTGCGGGCCTTCGACATGGTCGCGCTGAAATCGATGACCGTGTGACTGCCGAGGAACGCCTTGACCACATTTGCTGCCTTGAGGGTCGGATGGCTCGCGTCGTTGAGACGGAGCGCTGTCTTGATAGCCTCGAGCGCGTGCGCGACCGAGAAGGCCTGGAACGCGCGCTTGGCGCCGTCCTTCAGGAGGATGTAGCCCTTCTTGAGCCGTTGGAACGATTTCTTGCCGTAAGGCGTGAACTTCATGGTTTGTGAGGTACTGACTTGTCGGGTTGTAACTGTGCAAGGGAAAGGAATTTCCCGCTCAATACTTTACATCATATTATAAATGTGTCAAATAAAAAAGCAGGCCTTTATGGGGCCTGCGGTGACTACGCTGTCCGCGCCTCCAGGTCGGGGGTTTCCCGATGGCGCTTCGCCTGACCCCTTGGCATCTTGACCAAGTAGTACAGGGTTGCGGGGAGGACGAGGATGGCGGCGAGAAGACCGACAAGCAATGGCACGTGCTCCTCGTAGAAGCTCCGAAGCATGGGATGCGCCATCGAAATCGCCAGGATTACCATGGCGATCGAGGCGCACAGCAGGCAGAAGTTCCTGAGTCGCGCGTTGATCGCGTCGCGGTCCTCCGGCGACAGCCTTGCGGTTTCCCTGGGCGTCTTGAAGACGAGGTAAATCGTCGACAGGATGGCACCGGGCCCGAGGGCGGCAGCGAAGGGCAGCCACGGATAGCTCTTGTAGAGTCCGAGTACGAACGGATGGACCGCCAGTAGGGGGACTGTGACTACGAGAGCGATCGTGCCCCATTTGATGAGGAATCGCAGGCTATTGTTGAGCCAATAGCGCGACCGGGGGCTGAGCTTGTGGCCGAGCGCTAGGCCGGCGACGGTGTAGTGCGAGCGCGTGTTTGCGTTGACGGGTATCATTGTGGGGAACAGGTTGATCTGAAAGGTTTGGAACGTCTGCGCGAGCGGACGGAGTGGAGTTTCGGAAAGGCGGAGGCCTGGCTTATTTTACCAGATTCCGGACGTTTGGCGCGCTTTCGGCGCCAAACGGCTGAAAAGCGGGATTCTTTCATGGTTCAAGTAGTATTACAGCATACTTTATGATATAATGCAAGAATAATAGCGTATGACCATAGCCGAATTCGCAAAGCTCAATATGCCCGACGCGCCAGGAGTCTACTTCTGGAAATCTGCCGGGAAAATATTGTACATAGGCAAGGCGACCAGCCTGCGCGACCGCGTACGCAGCTATTTCGGCGCGGATCTCATACATACCCGCGGGCCGCGATTGGTCGACATGGTTTTCAAGTCGGATACGATCGAGTGGGTCGAGACTGATTCGGTTCTCGAGGCAATGATCGCCGAGGCAAACCTCATCAAGAAGCACTGGCCCGACTATAACGTAAAGGAGAAGGACGATCGCAGCTTTAACTACGTCGTCATAACCAAAGAGAAGTTCCCGCGCATCCTCATCATCCGCGGCAGGACGCTCGAGGTCGAGCGCCAGAAGAAGGAGCTCAGGGTTCGCAAGACCTTCGGCCCGTTTACCAACGGTTCTGCCTTGCGTGAGGCTCTGAAGATCATCCGCAAAATGTTTCCGTTTATCGACAAGCATTCCTCGTCGAAATACACGGCTATCTTCTATCGTCAGCTTGGGCTTGCCCCTGATACTGCGTCTGAGGAGGCTCGCATCGAGTATCAAAAGAATATCGACCATATCATCCTCTTTTTCGAGGGCAAGAAGGGCAAGCTCCTGGCCGCGCTCGGCCGCGAGATGGACGAGCATGCCAAGGCATTGCGATTCGAGAAGGCCGCCGAGGTGCGCCAGAAGATGTTCGCCCTCGACCATATCCGTGATATCGCCCTCATCAAGGAGGATGTCGAGCTCATTACCCGAACCGCGGGCGCAAATGACAGCGGGGTAATCGGCGCGGACGGTTCCGTGCTCAATCGCGCATTCCGCATCGAGGCGTACGATACCGCGCATATGTCCGGCAAGGAGAGCGCCGGCGTCATGACTGTCGTCTCGGATGGCGAGCTCGATAAGAATGAGTATCGCAAGTTCAAGCTGTCCCCGGAGATCGGCAACAACGACACGGCGAGCCTGCGCGAGATCATCGAGAGGCGCTTCAATCACCCGGAATGGCGCACTCCTGACCTGGTGGTCATAGATGGCGGCCAGAACCAGCTCAATCTCGCCATGAAGGTGTTCGCGGAGCGCGGTATCAACGTCCCGATAGTGTCCGTGGTCAAAGACGAGCGCCACAAGCCAGCAGGACTGCTCGGCGACGAATCCGGCGCCGCTCTGATCGAGCAGCACAAGAAATCCATCCTCCTCGCAAACCATGAAGCGCACCGATTTTCTCTTTCATACCATCGAAAATTGCGCAGGATGAGGAATCCGAGGAAGGGGAAGTTCTAATTGACTTTGCTCCGCAAAAGCGTAGATTTTCGTTATGACTAGCTCTTCTCCTGCGGAGATTACTCCGCCTGCTATTGCTAATGAATCAATTGTTGTCGTGTGTGGCACCAGTTTTGACGGATGCGAGGGACTTGTTATTGATGTCGCAAGCAATCTGGTTCCCGAAGACGGTCCGATTGCGGTCTATTTTGATAAGGAAGTCGATGCTTACAAATTCGTCGGCTCTCGTGAGGCCGAAGAGTGGAAGGGCGGTATTCCTACTTTGGAAAATTACCGGAACTGCCCGCGTGTCATCTGCTTCGAGCCTACCGACCTGAAGCCGATCGGAAGATTTTCGCCGCTCGTGAGGGCAAATCGCTTGTTCGGCAAGGATCGCGTCCGAGACTGTTCCTCGCCGAATTTTCCGCTGGTTCCCGGAACGCACGAATGCCACTTGAAGGATTGTCCTGATGGTGCCTCCGCGAAGGCCACCCATTCAGCGCTTATCAATGTCTGGGGAGGCGTCTATGAGGTGTATGTCTGCAAAACGTGCTTTGATAGGGCAAATGGAATGTGCTGCGACAGCTTTGAGTTAAAAAAGCCGTTACCGCGGCAATCCAAGGAGAGCTAACGGCTCTCTTTTTTATTTGTCCATATTGCAATAAAAAGCCGCCGATATGATCGGCGGCTATGCTGAGGAAGGGAGCGGGATCGCGCTTTTGAATATCGTTTGAATCCTTTTCGCGACATCGACTATCCTGCCGATATGCTCATAGCATCCTGGAGCGTTGAGCTTGAGCATCTCTGAGATGAGCATAAGGTGCAGTTGCTCGACTCGGTTGCTCAGCTCGGGCCCTGGAATCATCATGATTTCCGGTCTGCTGCCCTCGGTGCGCTCGTTCCAGGCTACTCGTGACCAGCCTTCGCGAAGCCAGGGGTGGAGTGGCGTCACGATAGAGGCAACGGCAAACCATTCCGCCGCGTTGTAGTTTTCGTACAGTTCGCGGTCTGGATGGACCATGGCGGTCTTTGCGCCAGCGCGACGGCCTAGGACCGTGTCAGCATCGACGAGGAGTTCGGCGAATACCAACAGCTGGCCGCTGCTGAATGGCAGGCCTCGATTCGCTAGGAATAAGTTGAGCGCTTCGCTCAACATTTGAATTTGAAGCTCGATGCGGCGGATAAATTCCACCGCAATCAGCTTGCCTTCGGCATGCATTTTTGCCGCGGTCGCGAGGTCTTGGACCTCTCCGACGGCTCCGTTAACAAATGAACTCATATGGAAATTGCGTTGGTTGAAGGGACGTGTCTCGATTCGTAAATTACGTTCAAATATCGGTTTTGTCAACGAAACCCTGCGGCAGCTTTTCAGGTTATACTAAACGCATGTCGCATTCTTCTCACAAGATCCGAGTGGCCGTCCTGCGAGGCGGGCCGTCGTCCGAATACGAGGTCTCGCTCAAGACGGGCGATACCGTTCTCAAGAACCTGCCCCCAAAGTACGAGGGCATCGATATCTTCATATCAAAGGACGGCGTCTGGCACGTCCACGGCATCGAAAAGAAGCCTGCTGACGCCCTCAAGCATGCCGACGTGGCGTTCGTGGCCCTTCATGGCCAGTTCGGCGAGGACGGAAAGGTCCAGCGCATTTTGGAGCATCTCGGCATCCCGTTTACGGGCTCGCAGTCGCTGCCGTCGGCTATCGCCATGAACAAGCACCTGACCAAAGGCGGCCTGAAGAGGCTCATGGGCAAGGTAAAGATGGCGGCGCACAAGATTTTCACGCGCGAGGATGTCGCAGCCAAGGGCGCTCACGCGATTTTCCGCGAAATTCCGCACCCATCGATCGTAAAGCCGCTCTCTGCAGGCTCGTCCGTCGGCGTGACCGTCGTGCGCGACTTCTTCACCCTTGAGAAGGCGATCGCGGCGGCCCTCGAGCACTCGGACTCGATCATCATCGAGGAATTCATCGAGGGTCGCGAGGCGACCTGTGGCGTCCTTGATCATTTTCGCGGCGAAAAGCAGTACGCATTGCTCCCCGTAGAGATCGTGCCGCATTCGGCGTCTCCTTTCTTCGACTATCAGGCAAAATACGGCGGGGGATCGCTCGAAATCTGCCCAGGGAACTTCGATGAGGCGACAAAGCGCGCCCTCCAGGAGGCGTCCCAGGCCGTGCATGCCGAACTCGGCCTGCGCCACTATTCTCGATCTGATTTCATCGTCCATCCAAAGCGCGGCGTTTATTTCCTCGAGGTAAATACGCTGCCTGGCCTCACGACCGAATCCCTGCTGCCAAAATCCATCAATGCGGTCGGCTCTTCGATGTCCGAATTCCTGGATCACGTCATAACTCTTGCAAGGGCTGGAAAATAGGGTAGAATAGCCTTTGTCGGTAAAAACGGCATATACGGGCCCTTAGCTCATCTGGTAGAGCACCTCATTTGCAATGAGGGGGTGGCAGGTTCGAGTCCTGTAGGGTCCACAAACGAAGAAAAGCACCTCTTAAGAGGTGCTTTTCTTCGTTTGGTTGGGTATTACAGGACGAGAAAGCCGGAGCGCGACGGCGCGAGGCGGGGTCGCGGGATTTTTCAGTAGAAAAATACCCGTGACCGAGTCCTGCTTTTAAATAAAAAACACCGAGTATATACCCGGTGCTACAAAATCACTAAATAACAGGATCAAATTCTAGCAGGGCGGCTTTCCACTTATGGAGAATCTTGTGACGGGCCATGCTTCCAGTCATGCTGTGGCAAACTATTCTGACTTCGCCCACGAAATCAGACCATTTGGCTATTGGCAGGCCGTCCTTATCAAGTGGCCAGTCGGGAATGCCCATTTCTGCAAGAACGGAAAGAACGAAGGGCCTCATAGATTCAAAGATAGCATTTTTCCGTTTGGCATCAAGTGGTCTCTGTACTGCTATACTTACCCCATGCTCAAAAAATACTTCCCGCACATCCTCCTCGCTATCTACGTAGTCGAATTCATAATCGCAGGCGTCAATCCGTTTTCTCGCACTGTCTGGTATGCGGAAAACCTGCCAATCGTCGCGCTCGTGGCTTTTGCCGTCCTTCTCTATTGCCGTGGCGTTCGCTTCTCGAATACCACATACCTTTTCATTTTCATCCTGCCGTTTCTTCACACTATCGGCGGGCACTACACCTTTGAGCTCGTCCCGTTCGACTGGTTCAACAACCTCTTCGGCTTCGAGCGAAACATGTTCGATCGCGTCGCGCATTTCTCTGTAGGATTCTATGCCTTGCCGATCATAGAATATCTTGTCAGTCGTAAATTGGTCGCAAAGAAGTGGGTCGCAGCAACGTATTCGATTTTTGCCCTGGCTTTTGTCGCGGTTTTCTATGAATGGATCGAGTGGATATACGCGGCGACATATGGCGGGGAATCGGGAGCCGCTTTTCTCGGTTCGCAGGGCGATATTTGGGACGCTCAGAAAGACATGCTTATGGACGTCCTCGGCGCGACCGCTGCCGTCGGCGTTTACCTCTTCGCAAACCGTTCAAAGAAATAAAAAGTTATCCACTGTTGACTTTCACACTGATTTAATATATTTTTAACATCAGTATGAAACCATCCAGTTCCTTCAACCGAGGCTTTCGCCTCAGAGAGCTTCTTTCTTTGCTTGCTCACAGGGAAGGCTACGGCCCCATCCTGTTCCATGCTATTACGGGCGGTCCCGAAAGCGGCAAATCGACCACCACAGCCCCGTATATCCTTCCAAAGCTCAATATGGAGGGGTATCTCGCGGTGTCGGTGTCTGAGGCTGCTACGGACCGGCTTGCCAACAACATCAGCTATGTGAACCTCGGCAGGGCGGGCTTTCAGCTCAGCGTGCTCGGGTCCCATCTCGACGATGAGATTCGCGCGTGCCAGGCCATTCGGATGCTTCAGAAAAAGTATCCGAAAGTCCGGCACAAGCCGGCGATCGTCGCCACCGACAGAGGCCTCTTCGATATCGAGGCGTACTTCGCAAAGCGGGTGTCGTGGCTGATCACGAAGACGCTTTTCCGAATGGAGGGCATCCCGTGGGAGTGGGCCGAAAACCACTACGCGGGCGTCACCCATATGGATACGATTGCCAAAGGGCTCCCCGAGCTTTTCGGCAAGAAGTACACCAATGCGCATCGTTCCGAAAGCATCCTCGAGGCAGTGGCGCAGGATGACCGCACGATCGGATCGTGGTCGTGGCATCCAAGGTTCTGCCGAGTAAAGAATACCGACGCCGCAGGCAAGGTCATCTCCGCCGATGAAAAGCGGGAGATCGTGCTCCGGGACGTCCTGGCAACCCTCCGCAGGGCGGAGCTCGCGATGGCGGCCTAAGCCCTTAACACACCTTAATCGGTGTGTTTTTTATTGGAGAGAGGGGCGCAAAGCAAAAGCGCCCCTTCGGGCGCCTGCCTGAGGCTATTTGTCTTTACGACACGGCCTCTGTATTTGTTTGTACCGAACTGTGATCAACGAAAGCCCGTGCAATTAAGCGTGGCTTGCGTTGCCCAAATGCGCTGCGAACTGTGCATCTCGATTCTCGTAGATTGACTTGATCTTCTTCAGGCCGCGGTGGACCTGGACAGTGATGCTGTTCTTTGACTGGCCCGTGACAGCTGAGATCTCCTCGAGAGACATATCCTTCTCGAATCGCATGCTCATGACGCTCTGGTATTTCTCTGGGAGCTCGTTTACGACCTCGAGTGCGCGCTTTCCGTCCGCTGCGTCCATGAGAGCCTCGGCGTCGTCGACTGCTGGCTCGAATCCGTCATTGAACATTGCGTCGAGGGATACGGTCTTTCGCTTGCGGTACTCGTCTACGATGAGGTTGTTGAGGATTCGGTAGAGGAAGGCTCGCATGAAGAGGATCTTTCCGCCCTTGGCGAGGTATGCCCAAGTCTTTACGAATGTGTCCTGCACGAGGTCCTCGCTCAATGCCTTGTTGCCGATCTTCGATAGGGCATAGCGCTGGAGGTCCTTCTTAAATGTGGTGTGAGCCTGGTTTAAGAGGATCTCAAAGTATGTTTTCTCTGCTAGTGTCATAATTTAATGTTTCTTTAATCCTTTTAAATCCGCCTGTAGGTTTAATATATTCTTAATATAGATTTAAGTAAAGGCGGGATAGGGCTACAATACCCTTAAAACTGTGGATAACTCGGTGGATAGAGTTAATATGTATTTAATATAAGGCCCTGCTTAGGTTTTTTCCACTATTGCTAAATGTTAAATTTATAGTACAATATTAAAATCATGAGAATATTAGTTATTGAGGACGAAAAGAAGCTTGCCGACATTTTAAAGAAGGCGCTTACCAGCGAACATTATTCTGTAGACATGGCGCATGACGGCGAGAAGGGCCTCGAGATGGCGTCCACCGGAAACTACGCATTGATCCTCCTTGACGTCATGCTCCCGAAAAAGGACGGCTTTGAAGTCTGCAAGGAGCTCCGCGCGCGGTCGGTCCATACGCCAGTCATCATGCTTACGGCTCGAACGACCATCGTCGACCGGGTAAACGGCCTCGACACCGGCGCCGACGACTACATTACGAAGCCTTTCGGCATCGAGGAGATCTTTGCCCGCGTCCGAGCGGTCCTCCGCAGGCGCAAGACGACCGATCCGATCATCCTCAAGCTCGATGATCTCGTCGTCGACGGCAAGAAGCACGAGGTCGTGCGCGCAGGCAAGGTCATCCCGCTCACTCCAAAGGAATACCGCCTTCTCTTTCTCCTTATACGAAATAAGAACGAGGCGATCACCCGCCAGCAGCTCGTCGATGTCGCCTGGGAGCCCGGATACAAGGAGAACAATCACGAGCTCAACGTCCATATGCGCTATCTCCGCAGCAAGATCGATCCTGAGGGCGCAAAACCCCTCATCCATACCGTCCGAGGCGTCGGCTACACGATGCGCGACTAACAGCCGCAGCCAATCAATCATTTATGAAGAAAAAGGCCGTATCTAAGAAGACGAAGGAGAAGCAGATGGAGCCGGCGCTGACTATTCACAAGTCGCCGAAGCTTTTGGATTCCGCCCAGCGACTGCGAGCGCTCCTCAAGGCGCTGCCTGTGGGCATTACCTTCTCGACCGATACGACCTGCGAGTTCATTACTGGAAATCCGTACATCCTCAACAAGCTTGAGATGGGCCAGGGAGACAACATCTCTATGGACGCCCTCAAGGACGATAACGTCGCGGGCCGAAAGCTGCGCCATTTCATAAACGGCAAGCAGATTACCGGAGCCGAGATGCCTATGCAGCGGGCTATCGCCGAGAACCGCCAGACCGACCCCGTAGAGATCGAGGTGGAGCTGCCGAGCGGCAAGCGCTGGATCCACGAGGCCGTTGGCGCGCCTATCCATGACGAGAACGGCAATGTCGTGGCGTCGGTGGCTGTGAACGTAGACCTGACCGAGCGAAAGCGAGCGGAAGAGGCTAACCGCCTGGAGGCTCTCATGAAGCAGGAGAAGGTAAAGCTCGAGTTCATCGCCGACGCCGCGCACGAATTGCGCACCCCTCTGGCTATCATCAAGGGCAACGTCGATCTCGCCTTGCATGCAAAAACACGGGACGCGCAGTCGGTTGAGGAGACGCTGAAGGCCATCAACAATGAGGTCATGCATCTCGACAATCTCCTGTCCGATCTCGCCCTGCTCACGACGGGCGGGGAATTCCATCGCACCGTAGTCAATCGCACCATAAGGTCGAAGGAGCTCATTACCCGCATCGCCAAGAGGCACCAGGCATTCGCCAGGGAGAGGGGCATTTCGATCCATATCGGGACCTTGCCTGTAGCCGACCTGAATGGGGATGAGCGATATATCGAGCGCCTCTTCTCAAACATCATTGCTAACGCCATCCGCTACGGAAAGGACAATGGCGATGTGTGGATTAGCGGCAGGAAAACGGCCAAGAGCGTCTCTGTCGACATCAAGGATAACGGCGTCGGCATATCTTCACAGGCGCTTCCTCATATCTTTGAGCGCTTCTACCGAGCCGAGAGCTCGCGATCGAAGGAGACTGGCGGCACGGGCCTCGGGCTCGCCATCGTAAAGTGGATCGCCGAGGCGCATAATGGCACGGTCACCGCGACGAGCAAGGAGGGCAAGGGAAGCATATTCACGGTCACTCTTCCCATCGCCAAGTAGGAAATAGAAAAAAGGCCGTTCGTTAGTCCTTCCCCGACTTGGACGTGCGAACGGCCTTTTTTCTATTTTTTTAGACTATGAGCTTGTTCACTCCGTACGCGATTCCCCCGATCGCTACGAGGCCGACGAGAATCATCGTCCATGTGCCCCAGTTGATCGCTCCGAGAGCTCCGACTGCGGCGAGGTTGTCAGTATTCTGATCCTCCTGGATCGCCTCATCGATGATGGCTGCGCTTCCTGTGGCGGCGTCAGTCTCGACTACGGTCTCGAGATCAGAATCGTCGCTGACGGCGAGGACGGTATCGTCGTAGGCGGGAGCGGTGTACTCAGCCTCTCCGACAGTTCCCGCAAAGCTGATGAAGGTGCTGTCAGCCGGCGATGTGGTTGTCGTCACGACTCGCGACGAGCTCCTTCCGCCCGATCGGGAGGTGTTGGTAAGCTCTTCGCTTTCCGTTGGAGCCGCTGAGTTCTGGCCGATATTGCCTGCGATCGTGCCTGTGGCGTGCGAGCCGGCAACTACCTGAGGGTTAGACGAGACTCCGCCTGTGATCTCTGATGCCGAGGCGTAAGCGATGCCTGCGGTTATCGAGACGATCGACGCGAGGACCGTGATCGCGGCTACCTTTGTAAAGTGTCTGGTCATAATAAGGTGTTCTTAGTTGCTATTAGTAGCTGCGGATTCCGTACGATGTCGAGTACGAGCCGTTAGTCGATCCTGACGGTACGCGCATTTCGACGAGGACTTCTACCTGTCGGCCCGGCATGTTCGCGTCGAGGTCGCCTGTGAGGGTAAGGGCGTTCGAGTAGATGTCTGTTCCGGTGATCGCGACGACTCCTGAAGAGGACTGGGCTGAAGAGATTTGGATGTTGTTAGCCGATGAGATCGTGCTGCTTCCGTTTGACCCGTTGATCCAGTCTGAGAAGCGGAACTGAAGGGAAGTTTCGTTGCTTGGAGCCGTGACATGGAATACCCACTTCCAGCCGTCAGCATAGTTTCCGTTCGCTGAAGCGGTGCCCTGTGACTGAGAGATAGAGGTGAGAGCGAGAGCTGCGTCCGTAGTCGTTGCTGTAGAAGTACCGTTTCCGTTGTTGCCGCCATTGTTTCCGCCGTTATTTCCGTTGCCGCCGTCAAAAGCGATCGCTACGGTGTTGTTGTCCGTCCATGCTGTCGCTCGCATCGAGCCTGAAGCGTTCTCCAGGGTACAGTCGACTGGTATCTGGCCTGCAGTTCGAGGCGTGTCGGTTGCTGAGACGGTGTAGATTCCCTTGTAGAGTCCGCCAGTAAGGTTCTGGAGAGGCGCGATATTCACGCCGTTAACAGTACAAGTGCTGGTCGCTACGAGGTCGTTCATCTGGTTCTGTTCGTTGAAGAAGACTTCGAGGATGTCGCCTGTGGTGAGGGTTCCGGTTGATGGGACTACGCCGACGTTTCCAAGGGTAGGGGTAGTCGAAGCTGTAGATGTGCCGTTTTCGTTGTTGCCATCGTTGCCTCCGCTATTACCGCCATCGTTGGAGAATGCGATCGCTACGGTGTTATTGTCGGTCCAGGCTGTCGCGTGTGCGGTGCCCGAAGAGTTTCCGAGCTTGCAGTCTACTGGGATCTGGCCAGCCTCGCGAGGAGTATCAGTCGCTGATACCGTGTAGATTCCCTTGTAGAGTCCGCCCGAGAGGTTCTGGATTGCGCCGATGTCTACGCCGTTGACCAAGCAGGCTCCTACCTGGGTAAGGTCGTTCTGGTGATTCTGCTCGTCAAAGAAGATTTCGAGGTGATCGCCTGTGGTGAGGGTTCCCGAGGTTGGGATGACTCCGACGTTCGAGAATGAAGGCACTGTCACGCTGTCGATCTGGCCGTTGCTGTTGCTGTCGATGCCGAGCATGTTGTTGTCGGTCCATGCTGTCGCGGTAATGGTAGTGCCCAATGGGGTCTGGAACGTACAGTTTACCGGGATAGCTCCCGCGTTTCGCTCCTCATCGCTCGAGCCTACGTTGTAGACGATCTGGTAGAGGCCGCCGGAAAGATTGAGGAGGGCGGTCTGCTGCAAGCCGTTAATGGTACAAGAAGTAAGGGTGAGGTCGTTTCGATTGCTGGATTCCTGGAAGTAAACGTCGATCTTCTCTCCGGCTACGCGGTTGCCCGTGTTAGGAGTGGTACCGACGAAAGAGAACGACACCTCGTCGGCAGGCGCTTCCTGCGCGTCCGCCTTGGTGATTGGGATCAAAAGCAATCCCACGAGAGCCGCCGCGATGAGGGTAGCGAGTACCATCATTTGATACGGCCTTCGCAGGGATCTGATCGAAAGATCGTTTGTTGTCATATGATGAAAATGTTTAAGATTTTTTAAAACGCATTCACGCGAACGTTCTTATAACGTTAACTACAAGTCGGAACAGGGGAGCTTATATTACATTTATATTAAATTTACCCCTCTTTACGATCAATTTTTCCTAAAGTGTCTATGCTTCGACGTGTTGCGCTATGTATTTTCAATGAAATAGCTTAGAATATCGCCGTCGGGCCCTTAGCTCATTCGGTAGAGCGCGTCCATGGCATGGACGAGGCGACCGGTTCGAATCCGGTAGGGTCCACAAAGCGTCAAGAAAACCTGCCTGAACATCACCTGTGTACAACCTTCCTAGACTTAGCTTTTCCGCTGACTATACTGGGAAAAGCAATACTGCGTCTTAACTCCCGCTCTTATTCCCATGAAAGCTCGCGTTCTGTCAGCGTTTCTCGCACTGTCAGTGTTCGTGTCGGGCCTGTTCGCTCAAGCCCTGTTCGTTCCCGAGCCCTTGTTTGCCGAAATCGAGCAGGAGCCCGATCTCGATTGGGTCCGCCTCGAGGCCAAGCTCGATCGTCTGTTCGCCAAGAAGTCCAAGGGCAGCCTGATCTCCGAGCCGACCATTGGTCGAACCGCCGCTTTGCCGGACACCTTTACCTACGAGGACGTCCCGTTCCTGGGCACGTTCATCGGCGGCGCTCGCGAATTCCGGCAGCTGCAAGGGGTCCGTGAGGTGAAGTTCCTGAATACAACGGGCACATTCAATATCAAGAAGGGCCTGCGTATGCAGGCGCCGCTGCTGAAGGACGAGGATATCACCATCAATCTCCGGCCTCATCGCAAACGAACCTTCTTTTTTGATTACCGCTTTTAGAAAGCCGCCTGGGCCCCGCATTCGTGCGGGGCCTTTTTTTCTTGTATACTTTTCCTGCTTCCAGCCTTTATGAAAAGCATATTTATCCTATTCGGAGCGACCGGCGACCTGGCGCAGAAGAAAATCTTTCCGGCGCTCGACGTGCTTTTCAGTGGCGGCACGATTTCGAGCGATTCGAAGGTGATCGGCGTGTCGCGGCGCGACTGGGACGACGAGGCTTTCCTTGATCACGTGGCAAAGACTTCGAAAAAGGCTCCGTCTGCGAAATTTTCTGCAGCCTTACGCTATTCAAAGATCGATATCGGCGCGGGTACCGGCTACGAGGAGCTTGCCAGCAAGATTTTCCAATACAAAAAGGAAATTCCTGACGCGCAGATCGCTGTTTATCTGTCTCTCGCGCCTCAATTTCACGCTGTCGTGGCTAAGGCTCTCTTTAAAGCCGGCATCGCTGTCCGGGGCCAGGTCAAGTTGCTCGTGGAAAAACCTTTTGGGACGAACGGCGCTACCGCTCGCGAGCTTAATGATGTTTTGACGACCGGACTTGATGAGGCCGATATATACCGCATCGACCACTACCTTTCAAAAGAGGCGGCCCAATGCCTCATGGACGCTACCGATAAGCATTCCGATATAAAGTCGATCCGCGCCCGCATATTCGAGGAGAAGGGGATCGACGGCCGGGGCGAGTCGTACGACGGCGTCGGGGCGTTTCGCGATGTGGGCCAGAACCACATGCTCGAGATGGTGGCGCTCGCGCTCGTGTCTGCGTCCGGCGGCGCCCGCGACGGCAATTGGCAGTCCGTCCGCGCGTCCGTATTGAGTCGCCTGATTCCGCCTGAAAATACTTGCGCCGATTTCCGCCGCGGGCAATACGACGGCTATCTCGCCGAAAAGGGCGTTTCCGCAGGATCGGTGACTGAGACAGCCTTCAGGGTCGTGACCATGCTCGATCGGATTCTCATCATCCTTGAATCCGGCAAGAAGATGCCGTCATCGGAGGCCTCAATCCTCGTCTCATACGGGGACGGCTCCCAGGAAAGCTATGATTTCAAGAAGGGCAAGGAGGCATACGAGACCATGATCGCCGCCGCCCTCCGCGGCTCGCACCGCGAATTCGTCGGATTAGAGGAAGTCCTCGCCCTTTGGAGCTATTCGGACCGCGCGCACGCGTGTTGGGACAGGGTTCCGCTCGAAATATATAGCGGCCAAAAGCCTTTTTTGGTAGAGTAAGCGGACAGACCGGCAGAATATACAAACACCACAACAATATGATCAAGAAATTTTTGATGAAGCAGGCGATGAAGTCACAACTCAAGCACGTTCCGGCAGACCAGCAGGAGATGATCCTCGACATGGTCGAGAGGAATCCCGATTTCTTCGAGAACATCGCCGCAGAGCTCCAGGCCGGCCTCAAGCAGGGCAAGGACCAGCAGACCGTCGCTATGGAACTCATGGCAAAGTATAAAGACGAGCTCGCAAAGCTCATGAAAAAGTAATGGCACCGAAAAAAGTTTTCATTCTCGTCGGCCATCCTAACAAGGAGACTCTCTCGGGCCATATAGCGGATACGTACGAGGTAGCTGCAAAGTCAGCCGGTCACGAGGTGCGCCGTATGAATATCGGCGACCTCTCGTTTGATCCGATCCTTCACATGGGATACAAGGCGATCCAGGCTCTCGAGCCGGATCTCAAGACGGTCCAGGAGAACGTGAAGTGGGCCGATACGTTCGTATTGATCTTCCCAACATGGTGGGGTGACATGCCGGCTCTCCTCAAGGGCCTTTTCGATCGCGCGTGGCTCCCGGGCTTCGCTTACAACATGAACAAGAACGGCCTCGGCTGGATTAAGCGGCTGAAAGGCAAGCAAGCTCGCATCATTACGACCTCGGCGACGAATCACCTCATTCTTAAATTCTTTTTCCATGTCAGCTATACCCATCTGCGCTGGCTTACGCTCTGGTTCTCGGGATTCTCTCCAGTTCGTATGACTCGCATCGGCGATGTCGAGAAAATCACTCCTAATCGAGTGGCAAGGTTCGACAAGAGGGTCTCTGCCCTCGGACGAAAGGCGAAATAGTGAATATAAGTTTTAAGCCCCTTCGACTTGCGTCGAAGGGGCTTGGGTTATTGTTGATTAGTTTTCCGGGAACTCGGTCCTGGACTGGCTCCGGTATACTACGCCCTGTTCGGTTACTGTGAACTGGCGGCTGAGATGGAGGCTCGAGTCCTTTTTCTTGTCTTTCTCCCAGAAGGTGAACATGACAAGGAGGTCGCCACTATCCCACTTCTGCATGTGCACCGTGACGGATCCGCTTTTCAGGACGTCTTCGACAAGGTGCTTGCAGTAGTGAATGTTTCCCACGATCTCTTCGGCATACTCGCTGGTCATGCCGACAGATTTGAAGATATCGAGCAGTCGTACCGAGAGCGGACGGGCCATGAAGAGCTCGCTCCAGCCCAGTCTGATGTCCGTAGCCAACTCTAGGTATTGGGTCACTAGCGCCCGGGCCTTGAGGTACTGCGCGCGGTGGGCAGGGGTCTCAGGCTTGATGTTGCGCTCGATGATCTTCGCGATGTAGCTGTTTTGCATATGAGGAAGCGTGATTTATCCCTTGAGGGAAGGGCACACGTTTGACGCCCTAACTGCTAACTGACGTTTAGTTGCGATAGGCCGTAAGCCTATCGTCCACGCCGCCCCATGGAGGCGCAGATAGGGGAAGACAACGCTTGCCTGCTCCTATCTGCGCCTCTCAACAACAATTTTAAGGTTCTATACTTATACTATTATATCAAATATAGTATATATTGTCAATAGTTATAAAAAAGCCAAGAATCAAGGGGTTCTTGGCCTTCAGTCACTTAGAAGTGATCGCAGCTGCTGTTCGGTTCTGTTTGTCGAATTCAACCCATTTATAGAGTGTTCCGACTATTATCGCTACGGCGACCGCCATAAAGAACAGTTCGCGAAAGATGCGGAAAATTCTCATGCTGCTACGCATTAAGAATATCGCGCCGTCTTTTAAAAACAAGACCGAAATGCTAGTCTGGTACCCATGTCACTATCAATTGGAATCGTAGGCCTGCCAAACGTCGGAAAATCAACGCTTTTTAACGCCCTCACCAAGAAGAGCGTGCTCGTGGCTAACTATCCGTTCGCTACTATCGACCCGTCGGTCGGCGTCGTGGCCGTTCCTGACGAGCGCCTCGACAGGCTAGCGGCCTTTTCGCAGACAAAAAAGATCATTCCCGCTGCCGTAGAGTTCGTGGATATCGCTGGGCTCGTAAAGGGCGCGTCAGCGGGCGAGGGCCTCGGCAACAAGTTCCTCTCTAATATCCGCGAGACCGACGCTATCGCCGAAGTCGTGCGAATCTTCGAGGATGACGACATCATCCATGTCGCGAACAAGGTCGACCCTCTGTTCGACATTGAGGTGATCAATATGGAGCTCGTCACGGCAGACCTCGATACCGTGTCAAAGCGCATGATCAACCTCGGCAAGGAGGTGAAGGGCGGCAAGAAGGAGGCGATCCTGGAAATGGGCCTCCTTGAAAGGCTCAAGCCTGCGCTCGCGGCCGGCCAGCTCGCGTCTACAGTCGTTCCGAACGAATTCGAGGCGCCTTTCCTCAAGCATCTCCACCTTTTGACATCAAAGAAGATCCTCTACGTCCTCAATAAGAAGTCGGGAGGCAGGAATCTCGACGAGATGAAGGACGAGCGATTCACGAAGCTCATCGATTTCATCAAGAAGAGCGGCGCGGACTACGTCATCGTCGACGCGGGCATCGAGCACGACCTCAAGGACATGACCGAGGCGGAAAAGAATGATATGCGTGCGGGCCTCGGCGGCCTCGACAACGGCATCGACCTCTTGATCAAGAAGAGCTACGAGATCCTTGGCCTCATTACCTATTTTACGACCGGAGTAGAAGAGACGCGCGGATGGACGATCAAGAAGGGCTGGACCGCGCCCCTTGCCGGCACCGCCATCCATAACGACTTCAAGGATAAGTTCGTTCGCGCCTCTATTATCGAGTGGGACAAGCTTCTTGCCGCAGGATCGTACCCTGCAGCTCGCGAGAAGGGACTCGTCCGAACCGAAGGAAAGGAATACGTCGTGAAGGACGGGGATGTAATCGAGTTCATGATATAGTTTTCATATGACGCCTCACATAACAAACGAAGACAAGAATTGGATTTGGCCTAAGGTCCAGAACTCCGGGGTTTGGGAGGCTTTTCTCGCGCTCAAAAACGAGGAGGAGCTCAGGATGTTTTTCCGAGACCTCATGACTGAAAAGGAGCTTCAGGAATTCGACATGCGATGGGGCATAGCAAAGATGCTCGACAGCGGCATGACGTTCGCTCAGATCGAGGCCAAGACGGGCATTTCTCCCATCACGATCACCCGCATCAACAAATGGCTCAAGGAGGGGACTGGCGGCTACAAGATGATGATCGACAGGCTAAAAAAGTAGCGCTACACTCAAGTAGGTCCTGCGTTCTTCAACAATCATTCGGTTCCCTATGAATCCATGCCCTGCTTCGGGTACTTTCATAGTTACCTTGAGCCTCGAGCATCGCCTAGCCATGCTTGAATCTTTTGGTCTACTAGTTCCAGCGCCTCGGTCAGCCGAGATGCTTTCATTCAATCGGTCTTTCGTCGATCTGATGCGCCGAGTCGTGGCACCCCACACGCTCCTCGTCATCGATTCCTACGACCTGATGGACAAGCTCAACGCCAGAGCGTCTGAGCTCGTCCGGTCGGATAGCACGAAAGTCATCCTCAGCACCTGCGCCGACATGGCCGAGTATATCGGCTGCCAATGCCTGGCCATAAACCGGCTGTACGATCCCCATGGCGCATGCATAGGTCATGGCCCTCGGCCGGGGTTTCCTCCGATCGACGTTCAGCTCGATGAGCTGTCCAATTACTTGCTCGGCAAGTCGGTCGTCCTCATCGAGGACGGCGTCTTTACGGGCGGCACCCTGGAATTCGTCCTCAAGGAGCTTTCCGCGAGGGGCCACTCCGTCTCAGACGTGCTCATCGGCTTCTGCAAGCTTAATGCCGTCGATGCCCTCAAGAGGGGCCTCAACGGGAGGGTAAAGACCGTGATCGATGTCAAAGAGGTCATCGACTGGCTTCCTTTTCACGATATCTTTCCGCTCATGCCGCATTCCGGCCGCGTTATCGGCTACGAGTCGGGATGCAGCCCGGGCGAGTACTTGCCGATGACCGTCGGCGGCGCGAGCTTCTCCTACCCGTACATCGAGCCGTTTGGCATGCCGGGCGAGTGGGCCGGCGTATCGCATGAGGCGGCCCAGGAGATTTCGCGTTTCGGCCTGCTTAAGAGCATCGAGCTTTTCGAGCTTATGGAAAGGCTGAACAGGCGGCACGTACTCGTAAGGGATATGATGCGCTCGCGGCATGTCTCTCTGCCGCACCGGATCAACAAGCTGATCGACCCCGCCCATACCGAAATGAGGGTGCTCGACTACCTTCGGGGAGTGCTGGGCATCTTTGAGCGGAAATGACACGCCGTCTTGCGAAAGCATGGCGGCTTTTTTAGGGAATGTTGACTTGAAAAGGACGCTATACTAGAATGTAGTAAGAGCAGTACGGGCCCTATGACTTTGGTTGACCAGTGGGGCCTGCGAAGTAAATAAAATTTTGCCAAAACCCGACCTGTAATAGGTCGGGTTTTGTGCAGTCTTTTATCGTATAATAGGCAGGTCGGCTAACTAATACATATTATGAACGAACGAAAATCTACAGCGCAGGATTTCTTCCTGAACCTCGGGGTGGTCGCGACATTGTACGCGTCCGTCGCCGCTTTCCTCAGCCTCGCTTTCGATGTCATTAACAAGCTCTTCCCGGACAGGCTCGCGGGCTACGGCGATCCGTACTCGTCGAGCGTGCGATTCGCGATGGCGACACTCATCATCGTGTTTCCGCTCTTCGTCTGGCTCTCGCGTATCGTCACCAGGGCGATGGCGGCGGATCAGGCTCGCAAGGAGTCACTCGTTCGACGATGGATGGTGTACATCACGCTCTTCCTCTCGTCGGCGATGCTCGTGATCGACCTTGTCACGCTTCTGAACACGTTTCTGGCGGGCGAGATCTCGACCCGATTCCTTCTCAAGACCCTCGTCGTGCTCGTAGTGGGCGGCATCGTGTTCTGGCACTACCTCTCTGAGGTTCGCGGCACGTCTTCGCCTGCAAAATTCACCGCGACGATCTACGGCTCATCCGTACTGGTCGCGGCTCTGGTGATCTCGTCATTCTTCGTCTTCGGCTCGCCTGCGACGATGCGAAAGCTCCGCGCGGACGACACCCGAATCCAGAATCTCAGCTCGATCCAGTACCAGGTGCTCAATCATTGGCAGCAGAAGGAGAAGCTTCCTGCGGCCCTTTCTGAGCTCGACGACTCTATCTCGGGCTACACGGCCCCTGTCGACCCTGTAACTGACAAGCCATACGGCTATTCCGTCGAGGGCAAGCTCAAGTTCAAGCTCTGCGCCGATTTCGAGACCGCGAGCGTGGACACCAGGGGCGAGGGACCGTACGGCCGCGACTACAGCTACGCGTATCCTGTAGGCGGCTTCGGATTCGCCGGCGAGAACTGGAAGCACGGGGCGGGAACGACCTGCTTCGAGCGAACGATCGATCCGGAGATGTATCCTCCGTTCAAGGATCCTGTCCGAGCTCTCTAGGAGCGGCGGGCGGGCTCTAAAAAAAGTCTAAAAGAGGCGCGGGACCCGATGGGACCCGCGCCTCTTTGTTTTAGGGTGCGTTTTGCGCTAATATGAATTTCATGGCACAGAAAAAGTACGACCACTCCAAAATCGAGAAGAAATGGCAGAAAGAATGGCAATCCAAGAAGACCTATAAGACCTCAGAAGCCTCCGACAAGCCGAAATTCTACGTCCTCGACATGTTTCCTTATCCTTCAGGCGAAGGACTCCACGTGGGGCATCCCAAGGGCTATATCGCTACCGATATCGTCTCCCGCATGAAGCGCATGCAGGGATTCAACGTGCTGCATCCTATGGGCTTCGACGCCTTCGGCCTCCCGGCGGAAAATTATGCTATCAAGACCAAGACGAACCCCTCGGTCGCCGTGGCAAAGAACGTCGCGCGCTACAAGAAGCAGCTCGAAATCCTCGGCTTCGACTACGACTGGTCTCGCGAGGTCAATACGACCGACCCGAAATTTTACAAATGGACTCAGTGGATCTTCCTCAAGCTCCTGGAGAAGGGCTTGGCATACGAATCGTACGAGCCGATCAACTGGTGCCCCTCGTGCAAGACCGGCCTCGCGAACGAGGACGTGGAGGACGGCAAATGCGAGCGCTGCGGCACTCCCGTAGAGAAAAAGAAGATGCGCCAGTGGGTCTTGCGCATCACCGACTATGCGGACCGTCTCCTCGCCGATCTCGACCAGCTCGAATGGCCTGAATCGATCAAGGAATCCCAGCGAAACTGGATCGGGCGCTCCGAAGGTGCCGAGATCGGCTTTGCATTGAAAGTAGCCGGCAAAAATTCGCCTGAAAAGCTCACCGTTTTCACCACTCGACCCGACACATTGTTCGGAGTCACGTACGTCGTGGTCGCTCCCGAGCATTCTTTCGTCACCAATCTCATCGCTGACTTGAAAACCCTCAAGAATCGAGACGAAGTCATCAAATACGTCGCTCATGCCCGCATGATGACCGAGATCGAGCGCACCGACGCCAAGAAGGACAAGACCGGCGTAAGGCTCGACGGCGTCTTCGCCATTAATCCCGCAAACAACGAGGAGGTTCCTGTATACGTCGCTGACTATGTCCTCGCCGAATATGGCACGGGCGCGGTTATGGCCGTTCCCGCTCACGACGAGCGCGACATGGAGTTCGCCACCAAATACAAATTGCCGGTAAAGCCGGTCGTCGAGGCGCTGTTCGCCAAGAAGGACGGCCTCGATGCCGTGCGCGCGGACAAGCCTTTCGTGGAGAGGACCGCCGTCATGTGCCTTATCAAGCACTGGTCTGAAGACAAGTATCTCTGCTCGAAATGGAGGACCAATGATTGGCAGGGTTTCGTCACCGGCGGCATCGATGGCAACGAGAGCGAGGCGGTTACCGCCGAGCGAGAAGTCGCCGAGGAGACCGGCTACATCAACGCCAAATACGTAAAGACTCTCGGCCGAGTAAACTCGCAGTTTTATCACGACGCCAAGAAAGAGAATCGCCTCGGCCATTTCGTGGTAGTCGAGCTCCACCTCAAGGACGGCGCTCAGAAGGAGACCGCGGCTGAAGAGAAGAATCTCCACGAGATCGTCTGGGTTCCTCGCGAAAAGGTCCGCGATTTCGTAAACCGACCGGATCTTAAGGTCGCCTGGGACATGCTTTCTCCGAATTTCTGCATGACTGACGAGGGCATCCTCATCAATTCCGAAAAATTCGACGGACAAAAGTCTGTCGATGCCAAGAAAAAGATCACCGAAGCCGTCGGAGGCAGGTGGGTCGTAAAATACAAGCTCAAGGACTGGGTATTCTCTCGCCAGCGCTACTGGGGCGAGCCTTTTCCGATCATGAAGGACGGCGATACGAACATTCCTGTCGCTGAGAAAGATCTTCCTGTCGAATTGCCGAAGGTAAAGTCGTACGAGCCTACGGGTACGGGCGAATCTCCTCTCGCCGACATCTCGAAGTGGGTGAATGTGAAGGTTGGATCGGGCAAGAGTGCGAAAATCCTCAGGCGCGAGACGAACACCATGCCCCAGTGGGCGGGCTCTTCGTGGTACTACCTGCGCTTTATGGATCCGCAGAACTCAAAAGCGATCGTAGGGAAGGATCAGGAGAAGTATTGGAGCCAGGTCGACTTCTATGTCGGCGGCGCGGAGCATGCTACCCGCCATTTGATCTACGCGCGATTCTGGCACAAGTTCCTCTACGACATCGGCGCGGTCTCGACGCTCGAACCGTTCAAGAAATTGCAGTCGGTCGGCCTTATCATGGGCGAGGACGGACGAAAGATGTCGAAGCGATTCGGCAATGTTGTCAATCCTGACGAGATCGTCGCGTCATACGGCGCCGATACCATGCGCGTATACGAGATGTTCATGGGCCCCTTCGACCAGGCGATCGCCTGGAATACGAACGGCATGATCGGAACCCGCCGATTCCTCGAGCGCGTCTGGAAATTGTCCGAGAAAGTCGCAGCAAAGCCCGCAAAGAACGCGCCGGAGGCAAAGCTCAGCCCAGAGACCGAGACCCTCTTGCACAAGACCATAAAGAAAGTGTCCGAGGACATGTCAGTTTTGCGGCACAACACGGCCGTGAGTTCACTCATGATCCTTTCGAATGCGTTTGAAAAGGAAGCTGCGATTTCCCGCGCCGATTTCGAGTCATTCCTCAAGCTCCTCGCACCGCTCGCCCCGCACATTACGGAAGAGCTCTGGCAGGGCCTCGGCAATAAGAAATCCATCCATGTTTCCGAATGGCCGGTAGCCGACGAGGCCAAGCTGAAGGACGCCATGGCGACCATCGTCGTCCAGGTCAACGGCAAGGTGCGGGCAAGCTTCTCGGCGGCGCCGGACGCGTCGAAAGAGAGCCTCGAGAAGGCCGCGCTCGCCCTTGACGACGTCAGAAAGTGGGTAGGGGACAAGAAGCCCGACAAGATTATCGTGGTACCAGGCAAGCTCGTTTCCTTTGTTATCAAACAGTAGGTAAATTGCACCATGAATCTCTTGACATCTGTGGTCTAGTAACATAAGCTTGACTTTATAACAAACCAGTGATAATTTAGATTTATCAAGATTACTAATAAACATGCCAACCCTCACGCTCAAACCTAAGATCGTCGTAAAAGCCCTCCTCAAGAGCCTCCCTGACCGCGCTCAGGAAGTCGTGATAAAGCGTTACGGCCTTGGCAAGGACGCCAAGAAGATGACCCTCGAGGCCATCGGCAAGAGCTATGGCATCACTCGCGAGCGAGTCCGCCAGATCGAGAACTACGCTATTTCCAATATCCAGAAGTCAAAGGAGTATGAGGTCCAGGCCCCTGCCTTTAAGGAGCTCGAAAGCCTCCTCACGGAGATGGGCGGCGTTATCGCCGAAGAAGACCTCCTCGATTCAGTATCGAAGGACCAGTCTACCCAGAACCATATCTATTTCCTTCTCGTCCTCGGACGCGCTTTCAAGTGGCAGAAGGAAGACGACCATTTCAAGCACCGATGGCATGTAGACGAGGGAACCTCAAAGAAGGTCGAGGACGCCTTGAAGAAGCTCTACAAGAACCTCAAGGACGACGACATCATCCCTGAATCAGAGATGATCGACACCTTCCTCAACCATGTCGAGGGCCTCAACGATCAGTACCGAAACGACGAGATCATGAAGCGATGGCTCTCGATCTCAAAGAAGGTCGGCAAGAATCCGTTGGGCGAGTGGGGAGTGGCTCATTCTCCAAACATCAAGGCAAAGGGCATGCGAGACTACGCATTCCTCGTCATCAGGAAGCACGGCTCTCCTATCCACTTCCGCGAGGTGGCGAAGCAGATCGAGAAGATGTTCGACAAGAAGGCTCACGTTGCGACTACTCACAACGAGCTCATCAAGGACCCTCGATTCGTGCTCGTCGGACGCGGCCTCTACGCTCTCTCAGAGTGGGGCTACATGTCAGGAGTCGTTAAGGACGTGATCAACAAGATCATCGAGAAGAACGGCCCTCTCACCAAGAAGGAAGTCATCGACAAGGTATTGAAGGAGCGATACGTGAAGGAGAACACTATCCTCGTAAACCTCCAGAATCCGAAGTATTTCAAGAAGGACAAGGAAGGCAGGTACTCGATAGCTGCTTAGCTAAATCAAATAAAAAACCGGCTTTAAAGGCTGGTTTTTCTTTGTCTGAGCAAATATTGACTTTTATACATAATAGGTGTATAATATTATTGTAGTTCAGCACGTTGAATTCGATTGGGTTATTGGAGAAATCGTACGAAGGCAAATCATCCTTCGCTCAATTTCTCGCAATAACTCAACATGAAAAAGATACATACTAGCCAAATTGGTTTCACTTCCAATCGCCCCGAGTGCGCCCAGGAAAACCCGATCAATATCTATTTCGAGGGGCAAAAGCCCATCGAGCGAGGTGTGGTCGTAGAAAAAGACGGGAGCAAGGGGCTCGTCTATGACCTGCGCCACGACGAGCGTGCCCATCCCTCGGAAAAGATGTGGATTTCAGTGTATTGGTTCAGAGGGCCGCTCTCTAATGACGAAGAGAAGCGAAAGGTCGAGTACAACTTCGAGCAGTTCCTCCTGCTCCTCGGTTGGGAACTCGACTACGAGGGTAAAGAGTAAAAGATCCCTCATTGTCTCGAGCCCGCCGCTTCACCGCGACGGGCTTTTTTATGTCCGGTTTCTCTTGTATAATCTCTGGGTATGGTTTCGACTATTTTCCACGACGTATTCCGGTTCATCATCGAAGTAGGCTTGCCTGAGACTTTCCGCTGGCTCGTCTTTCTTGCCGTCATCTGGATACCGATCGTCACTGTCGAGCTCGCTTGGGGCCTCTGGACCCGCTACGTGCGCACCGAATGGATCAGGAAGCAGGACAAGATCCTGCTCGAGATAAAGTTGCCTCAGGAGACTATAAAGTCGCCGCTTGCCATGGAGCTCGTGCTCCTCGGCCTCTATCAGACCAGCGGAGAGGGAACGCCTATCGACCGCTATTGGGAGGGAAAGACCCGCGTTTGGTTCTCGCTCGAGATCGTCTCCGACGGCGGCGAGATACATTTCTATATCTGGACCTTCAAGAGCCAGCGAACCGTCGTCGAGGCGAGCGTCTATGCGCAGTATCCGGGCGTTGAGATCCACGAGGTCGAGGACTATACCCGCAAGATCTTCTTTGATCCTGCGAAGTTCGACATCGCGGGCTGCAAGTTCGAGGCCGTAGCCCCGGATCCTTTGCCTATCAAGACCTACGTCGACTACGGCCTCGATAAGGATCCTGATGAGGAATTCAAAGTCGATCCTATCGCGCCTCTGATCGAATTCATGGGAACCCTGAAGAAGGGCCATCAGGCATGGGTGCAGTACGTCGTACGCGCGCACGTAGCTGAGAAGACTCCGACCAACGAGAAATATCCGGACAAGTGGAAGGACGAGTCGAAGGAATTGATCAAGGATATTATCGAGGAATCGGCCGTAGAGACTGCCGATGGCGAGCAGGTACCAAACGCCGTAAAGCTTACCACCGGCCAGAAGCAGCGCATCGAGGCTATCGAGCGCTCGCAGACCAAGTTCGCATTCGATGCCGGCATCCGCATCATGTACATCGCTCCGAAGGACGTCTTCGACAAGGGCAACGGAGGAGGCCTCCTTGGAGCGTTCAAGCAGTTCAACGCGCCTAACCTTAACGGCTTCAAGCCTCTTGAGTCCATGAGCTTTGACTACAAGTGGCAGGATTGGACGGGCAAGAAGCTACTTGAGCGCAAGATCGACCACTTCGTCTCGTACTGCAACCGAGGCTATTTCCACTACCCATTCAATGCGAAATGGACCGTGCTCAACACCGAGGAGCTCGCGACGATGTACCACTTCCCGGGCAGCGCGGTTCAGACCCCGAACCTCAAGCGCATCCCATCGAAGCGCGGAGACGCCCCAGCAAACTTGCCGGTCTAATATTTTCAATCATCAATGGACGACGGATCACTTCGCTACATATCGGAGCCGCCGGAACCGATCCTGCTGGACGCGCCTCAAAAGCCTCCGCGGAAGCCTTTTTGCATCAATTTTCGATTCAGCTTCAGGAAGTGGCCGCTTTTCTGCGCTCTCTTTGCCGTAGCTTTGGTTATCGGCTATCAGGTGCTCTTTGGCGCGCCGCTGTCTTTCCCAACTGACACCGTTCTCACTATCGCGCCAGGGCAGACCCTGTCGGGCGTGGCGCATGATCTAGAGGCGAACGGCACGGTGCGATCGGCTTTCGCCTTTAAGGCCGTCATGATTGCCATGGGCGGCTCAAAGACGCTCAAGGCGGGGGATTACTACCTCGACGAACGCCAAAGCGCCGTAGCTCTCGCGTCCCGAATAAAGAATAGCGAGTACGAGCTCGTCGACATACGAATCACTATCCCTGAGGGCTGGTCGTCGGGCGAGATCGCCGCATTCATCGACAAAGACAAGCGCTTTGCCCATTTTGACGCCAAAGAATTTATAAAGATCGCCGAGCAGTACGAGGGATACCTTTTTCCCGACACGTACATGTTCCTGCCGACCGTAACGGCCGAGGACGTGCTCAACAGCATGCTTGATAACTACAAGAAGCGCATCGAGACGCTCGCTTCCGAGATCAAGACGTTTGGTCGCCCGATCAAGGACGTCATTATTATGGCCTCGATCATAGAAGAAGAGGCTCGCACCGAGGAATCTCGCCGTCTGATCGCGGGAATTCTGTGGAAGCGCCTCGATGAAAAGATGCTCCTGCAGGTGGATGCCGCATTCGCATTCGTAAACGGCAAGAAGGCGAGCTCCGAGCTGACTCTGGCGGATCTCAAGATCGATTCACCCTACAATACCTATGTTTACAAGGGATTGCCGCCGGGCCCGATCTCAAACCCAGGACTTGCCGCCATTTCTGCTACCGTCCGCCCAATAAAGACCGCTTATTACTTCTATCTGACCGACAATGACGGCAATATGCGTTACGGAGTCACGCACGATGAGCACGTCGCGAACAAGAATAAATATTTGAGATAATTTCGGCAATAAAAAACCGCGCATTACGCGGTGGTCGCCGCGGCAACTGCAGCGGCACGGTCGTGCTCGATACGGATGCTCTCGATGTAGAACTTTCCATTCTCGAACTTAATATGATCGTGCCATTCCTTGTCGCCCGACTTATTGAGGCAGATCCTCCACGGTTCGAGCGAGAATCCCGAATTGAGCTTCTCGATGGGCCCAGCGGCTTTGGGCAGCTGAGAGGCGGAGAGTTCCGTCTGCACGGAGCTGAAATCCGCGAGAAGGATTACGGGATGTACATATCCCTTTTTGCCGAATAGCGGATCGGGGTGCTCTTTGCTGAGGTCGCCGGTGTGCGATACCCACCAGGCCCCGCCGAGATGGAGAAGCAGCCGGCGCAAGCCTTGAAAATGCTGAAGTGCTCGGATCTGATCGCCGTGATCTGTGAGCGGGTTTTCGAAGCCTAGATTGATGGGGAGGAACACGACCCTGAAAGGCGGTGTTCCGGGCGCGGGTCCGATTTTGTGGTGGACGGGTTCAGGAACGGGCGGTATCGATTCAGGCATGGTCGTAGGTTGGATTGAGGGTTGAAGGACGCCGTTATTAATGCTACATATATCTCATGCAAGGTCAAACCTCGGCAAAAAAGAAAGTATTCGTCGGCATGTCCGGAGGCGTGGACTCTTCCGTCTCCGCGGCGCTCTTGAAGGAGCGGGGCTTTGACGTGACTGGCGTTTTCATAAAGGTTTGGCAGCCGAACTGGTTCGAGTGCACATGGCGCGAGGATCGGCTAGACGCCATGCGCGTCGCGGTAGAGCTCGGCATACCGTTCGTCACTCTCGATCTGGAAAAGGAATACAAGAAGGAGGTCGTTGATTACATGATTTCCGAATACAAGGCGGGCCGAACGCCGAATCCCGACATCATGTGCAACCGTCACGTGAAATTCGGCGGGTTTTTCGATTGGGCGATGAGGCAGGCAAAACCCGGCGAGGAGGTATTCGTCGCGACGGGGCACTATGCCCAGATAAAAAACGTTGGCGGAGCGTCGTGCCTGGCTTCCGGCGTCGATGAGGGCAAGGATCAGTCGTATTTCCTCTGGACGCTCACGTCGGAGCAGCTCTCAAAGACGATTTTCCCGGTAGGAGGCATGCCAAAGGCAAAGGTCCGCGATCTCGCCCGAAAGTTCAACCTGCCGACGGCAGAAAAACGCGACAGCCAAGGCCTCTGCTTCATCGGCAAAGTTGATATCCGCGAATTCCTGTCTCATTACATCGCTCAGACAAAAGGCGATGTTCTCGACGAGTCCGGAAAGGCTATCGGCACGCATGACAGCGCCATCTTTTTGACGCTCGGCGAGCGCCACGGCTTTACGGTCACTCAGAAAACCCCGGATGAGAAGCCCTACTATATAACCGCCCGCGACATTTCAAAAAATACAATCACCGTATCGCATAAATCTCTGGAAGGAACTTTGAATATCGAAAAGAAGGAATATTCGCTCGGTTCGGTCAATTGGATTGCTGTGCCTCCGGAGGCTGGAAAGGTGTACAAGGCACGCGTTCGCCATCTCGGCGAGCTTCTCGATTGCCATATCGAGCCTGTGACCGACGGGGAGGTGGAAGTTGGCTTTCTTAAGCCACTTATAATCGCATCAGGGCAGTCCATCGTCTTGTACCAAGGCGATGTCTGCCTAGGTGGAGGTATCGTGCTTTAGGTTATCTGTCCGATACCTTATAATATCTGCATGTCACCAATCCTCGTCGTAAAATCTACGGGAGAGCAGGAAGTATTCGACCCTTCGAAGCTCATCGGATCGCTTCGCCGCGCGGGCGCGACTGCCGGCCAGGCGCACGAGATCGCCTCGCACATAGAGAAGGAGCTTTTCGACGGCATGACGACGAACGATATCTATCGCCATGCCTTTGACCTCCTGCGCAGCATGCCAAAAGCGGCCGCGACTGCCGCCGCCGTAAAATATTCAATGAAGCGCGCCGTCTCGGAACTCGGTCCAAAGGGCTTTCCGTTCGAGAAATTCGTGGCTGAGATTTTCAAGGCAAAAGGATATGAGGCCGTCACCGATCAGATGGTCGAAGGCCATTGCGTCGAGCATGAGATCGACGTCGTCGCGTGGAAGGGCAATCAGCTCGCTATGGTCGAGGCAAAATTCCACAACGAGCCCGGCCTGAAATCCGATATCAAGGTCGCCCTCTATATAAAGGCGCGCTTCGACGACCTCAAAGGCCGCAGCTTCATATACGGCGGCAAAAAGCGCAAGCTCACAAAATGCTTCCTGATTACCAATACGAAGTTTACGGATCACGCCATCCGCTATGCCGAGTGCCAGGACCTCGCCCTCATCGGTTGGAATTACCCAAGGAAGGGCAACCTCGAGGACCTGATCGAGGAATCGGGCCTTCATCCCCTGACCGCATTGCCGAGCCTCTCTGAAATGGACAAGCAAAAGCTCCTGGATAGCGGGCTCGTGCTGTGCAGGCACTTGAACGTGAGCGAGGAGGAGTTGGTCGGCATGGGCGTCCCTCGCGATCGCATTCCGGCAATCATGGCCGACATTAAGAGCGTCTGTAAATAATCCCGCTATCACTATGGCTGAATACGTCAAAAAATTGCAGATACGCAGCGCCAACTGGAACTATGGCGGCGAAAAGTGGAAACTCTCCCGATCGAAGCTCGACCTCTTCATGGAGTGCCCGCGCTGCTTTTACCTCGACAACAAGCTCGGCGTGGGACGACCGAAAGGCCCGTCCTTCACGCTCAACATTGCCGTAGACGCCTTGCTCAAGAAGGAGTTTGATTTTCATCGCGCGGAAAAGACGTCGCATCCTTTGATGAAAAAATACGGAGTGGACGCCGTTCCTTTCTCTCACGACCTGCTCAACGACTGGCGCGAGAACTTCGTCGGCATACAGGTTCGACATCCCGCCTCCGGCCTGACAGTTTCCGGCGCGATCGACGACTTGTGGGTGAATTCGGAGGGCGAGCTGATCATCGTCGACTACAAAGCGACTTCGAAGGACGGCAAAGTCGAGACCTTGTCCGATTCCGGGTGGGACCGCCAGTACAAGCGCCAGATGGAGGTGTACCAGTGGCTCTTCCGCAAGAAGGGATTCAAGGTTTCGGACACCGGATACTTCGTGTACGTGAATGGGCGCAAGGACAAGGAGGCTTTTGATGCGAAGCTCGAATTCGATGTCACCCTCATTCCTCACAAGGGCGATGATACCTGGGTTGAGGATGCCATCATGCAGGCGCGCGAATGCCTCGACAGCGAGACGCTGCCGGCGCACAGCCCGGTATGCGACTATTGCATGTATCGAAAGTTCGTAACCGAGGTCCAGGCGCCGTTCGTCCAGAAGATAATTGAATCAAAGCGAGCCGAAGTAAAATCTAAATCAAAGAAAGATGAAGGAAACGATAATAACAAGACGGCGAGCCTCCTTTAAGGAGATGGTTGAGAAAGTCGTTCGGGACATACCGAAGGGCAAGACTTTGACGTACAAGGAAGTCGCGTTGCGGGCGGGGAGCCCGAATGGCGCCCGCGCCGTCGGCATGATCATGTCCCACAACTCCGACAAGTCGGTCCCGTGCCACCGCGTCATCAGGTCTGATGGCAAGATCGGCGGCTATAACGGCATCCGCGGCGGCGCGACAGGCGACAAGGCCAAGATCGCCTTGCTGAAGGCCGAGGGCGTGTGCATAACCGCCTAGCTTTCTCGGGCGTTTGGGAGGACAATTACAGGAGCAACCCAAACCCTCTTTGAACTCCTTTACATACTGCAGGATTTTCATCGGTCTCAGCAATTGCGACCGCCAACTTGCCCAGCCGTGTTCGCTGCCTCCTCAGAAAATGCGGGACATGCTTACGTCCCAGCGAAATCTTCGCCAGATGCTCCGAGAGCTCTGCAAGGCCCCTCCTTGCAAGACTGAAGCGGAGCGCAATCAGGTGTTTTTCAGTTATGTCGAAAACGGAGGAGCGGAAAAGTATGCGCGCACCCATAACTAGGGGTGTGCTTTTTTATATAAAAAAGACCCGCAATGCGAGTCTTGCTGCCTTGAGGCTTATTTCGCCTCGAAGTAGACGTTGTGTCCGATGACGTCGACAGATCCGGCCATACTTGAGCCGATCTCGGGCGAAGCGCTCACGAATCGAAGCTGCGGATTTTGCGTGCGAAACAAGGATAGTTGGGTCCGGTACTCGTTACCGCTCCACGGAAACCAGTAGACGCCGTTTTTGAAATCGACAATCTGCGGTTTTGGAGGTTCCACCTCGGGTTTCGGATAGGTAACCTCGATCTTTATTCCTTTCGATGGAGGTGCTGGGCGGGAATCGTACCAAACGGCACCGCCGGCTATAGCGGCAAGGCCGAGTCCAAAACAGACGGGTTTGAATATATCCATAAGGATTTGAGCGGGCTGAAGTGTGCTTACTCCCTCAAGCTAATCCCGGCCCTCAATCCTGTCAATCGTTTGATATACTTCCCGTATGGCGCTGAATTCCAATATCGACCAGCTCAAGCAGATCCGAGACGAAATCCTGAATCTCAAGCAGTCGTCCCTGTACGCCTTCCGAACCGAAAACAAGTACTTTCCGGTCATAGGAGAGGGAAATCACGAGTCGCATATAATGTTTGTAGGCGAGGCGCCCGGCGAGACAGAGGCCAAGACGGCAAAGCCTTTCTGCGGGCGATCGGGAAAATTGCTCGATGAGCTGCTCGCTTCGATAAAGATGGATCGGACGACGGTCTACGTGACCAATCTCGTAAAGGATCGCCCTCAGGATAATCGCGACCCGTCGCCGGAGGAGATCACGCTCTACGGCCCATTCCTCGAGCGCCAGATCGAAATAATCAAGCCGCGCATAATCGCATGCCTTGGCCGTCTCTCGATGAAATACGTATTTGAAAAATACGGCCTGGCAGGGGAGCTTCAGCCCGTTTCGAAAATTCACGGCAAGGAATTCAAAGGAACGGCCTCATATGGTACTGTTACGGTCATAGCCCTGTATCATCCCGCTGTCGCCCTCTACAATGGCGGAATGAAACCCGTTTTGATGGAAGACTTTAAGGCGCTTAAGAAATATATTTAATACCCACATGAAAACAACCTGGAACCTCGGGCTCTTGTACAAGGACCATAATGATCCAAGGATCGAGAAGGACGTCCGCTCGGCCGAAAAGGATTTTGCCGCATTCGAAAAGGCCTACAAGGGCAAGACGGACTATCTCAAGAACGAGGGAAAGCTTTTGAAAGCCCTCCAGGATTTTGAGTCTCTCTTTTCCGAGCGCAGCTTCACGAAATCGATCACGTACTTCAATTTCCTGACCGATCTCGATTCAAAGGACTCGGTTGCCCGTGCCAAGTCGACCCAGTTCATAGAGCGCCTTACGAAAATAGAGCACAAGATCATGTTCTTCGAGCTCTCGCTCGCGAAAATTCCGGCACCTCTCCAGAAGAAATTCATCTCTTCCAAGAAATTGGCTCCTTTCGCGTATTACCTGAAGACTGTATTCAATAAGGCAAAGCATGATCTGTCCGAGGCCGAGGAGAAAATCATGAGCATCAAGTCTCTGCCGGCCTATTCGCATTGGCTCGATGCTACGGAAAAGCTCTTGGCCAAGAGCTCGGTCTCGTTTCAGGGTCGAGACATGCCGATTCCAGAGGCGGTAAACAAGATCGGCGATCTGCCGACCGCAGAGCGGCGCGAATTGCACGCGAGCCTCATGAAAGTGCTCGAGTCACACTCCGATGTCGCAGAGAGCGAGATAAACGCCATCGTGACCAACAAGAAGATCGACGATGAGCTCCGGGGTTTCGTCGAGCCTTATGACGCTACGATCCTGGGTTATCAGAACGAGCGCAAGAGCGTGCTCGCCCTCGTCGCAGCCGTCACCGACAATTTCAGGATTAGCCATCGATTCCTTGCCCTCAAGGCGAAGCTTCTCAAGCTGCCGCACCTTGAATACTCGGATCGCAATATCGGAATCGGCGAAAATGTCAAAAAGATCCCCTTTGCCGAATCCGTAGAGATGCTTCGAAAGGTGTTTCGAGACGTTGACCCTGAATTTGAAGCTATCCTCAACCGATTCCTCGAGAACGGCCAGATCGATGTGTTTCCACGACAGGGAAAGACAGGCGGGGCATATTGCCATTCGGACAAGAATCGCCCGACATTCGTGCTTTTGAACGATACCGAGACATTCGATTCGGCCTCGACATTCGCTCATGAGATGGGCCACGCGATACATTCCGAGCTGTCCAAGGTCCAGCCGGTCATGTACCAGGACTATTCGATGTCCTCGGCCGAAGTAGCGAGCACGCTCTTTGAAGCCATCCTTTTCGATGCGGTGTACGAGACTCTTTCTGAAAAGGAAAAGATCGTCGCCCTCCACACCAAGATAAATGACGACATTCAGACCATCTTCCGCCAGATCGCGTGTTTCAATTTCGAAACAGAGATGCACAAGACGATCCGGGCAAAGGGCGGCATGTCCAAGGAGGAGCTGGCGGCCCTCATGAACAAGCATATGTCCTCGTATCTCGGTCCGATAACTCACATGAAGGATATCGACGGCTATTATTTCGTGCAGTGGGGTCATATCCGTCGCTTCTTCTACGTCTACTCATACGCATTCGGCCAGCTCATCTCAAAGGCGCTCTACGCCAAATACAAGGAGGACAAGAAATTCATTGGTAAGATAAAGCAATTCCTGTCTGCCGGAGGAAGTGACTCGCCTGAAAACATCTTCAAGTCCATCGGCATCGACGTCACCAAGCCTGATTTCTGGAAGAAAGGGCTTGAGTCTATCTCGAAAGATATTGATAAACTGGAAAAATTGACTAAAAACAGGTAGATTTGAGCACATGACATCAAACGACGTACGGCAGCGTTTTTTCGACTATTTCAAGAGCAAGGGGCACGTAATCGTGCCATCGGCGAGCCTCGTTCCCGAGAACGACCCTACGACGCTCTTTACTGGCTCCGGTATGCAGCCTATGGTGCCGTACCTCCTTGGCGAAAAGCATCCTCTAGGCACGCGCATCGCCGATTCGCAGAAGTCGTTCCGCTCGGGCGACATCGAGGACGTGGGCGACAACCGCCATACGACTTTCTTCGAGATGCTCGGCAACTGGTCTCTCGGCGACTTCTTCAAGCAGGAGCAGATCCCGTGGATGTTCGACTTTTTGATAAACCAAATCGGCATCGACCCAAAGCGCTTTTACGTAACGACATTCATCGGCGACGACAAGAATAAGATCCCGAAGGATACCGAGGCGGTAGAGATTTGGAAAGGCCTTTTTGCCTCTAAGGGCATCGACGCCAAGGTTGTCGAGATCGGCAGCGAGGACAATGGCGGCAAGGTCGGCATGCAGGGTGGCCGCATCTTCTATTACGACGTAAAGAAGAACTGGTGGAGCCGTGCCGGAGTTCCTGAAAAGATGCCTGCTAACGAGCCGGGCGGCCCTGACACTGAAATGTTCTATGAGTTCACGGATGTAGAGCACGACACCAAATACGGCGAGCATTGCCACCCAAACTGCGACTGCGGGCGATTCCTCGAGATCGGAAACAACGTATTCATGGAGTACAAGAAGAATCCTGACGGCACGTTCTCGAAGCTTCCTCAGAAAAACGTTGACTTCGGCGGGGGATTCGAGCGCATTGTCGCGGCTCTTGCGAATACTCCTGACGTCTTCAAGATCGATATCTTTGCAGGCGTGATCGAGACTCTCGAGAAGCTCTCGGGCAAGTCGTATTCCGACGAGAAATACACCAAGTCATTCCGCGTAGTCGCCGACCATGTCCGAGCATCGATCTTTCTGATCGGCGACGGCGTCAATCCGTCGAACTCCGATCAGGGCTACTTCGTGCGACGCCTCTTGCGACGCGCTGTACGCCACTGGGACCTCCTCGGCATCAGGGAAAGCGGCCTGACCGGTCTCGTTCCGACTATTTTGAATTTCTATAAGGACGCATATCCCGAGACTTTCGCCCGAAAGGCCATGATCACTGAGGAGATCGCTCGAGAGGAGGATAAATTCCGCAAGACTGTCGCTGACGGCATCAAGGAATTCCACAAGCTCGTCGCAGGCGGCAAGCCTTTTGACGGCAACATCGCTTTCACCCTTTTTACCTCGTACGGATTCCCGTATGAGCTCGCCGTAGAGGTCGCCCAGTATGAAAAAGTCGCTATCGCGGCCGATACCAAGTCTGTTTTCGATGTCGAAATGAAGAAGCATCAGGACCTCTCGCGCGCGGGCGCAGAGCAGAAGTTCAAGGGAGGCCTCGGTGACACCTCGGAAATGTCGGTGAAGTACCATACGGCCACCCATTTGCTCCACCAGGCCCTCCGACAGGTTCTCGGTACGCACGTATCGCAGAAGGGATCGAATATTACGCCTGAACGATTGCGATTCGATTTTACCCATACCGCAAAGATGACCGATGACGAGAAAAAGAGGGTCGAGGGGATCGTGAACAAGAATATTTCCGCTAAATTGTCTGTCCGACGCGTCGAGTTGCCGAAAGCAGAGGCTGAAAAGACCGGCGCGCTCCATTTCTTTGGCGACAAGTACGGCGATGTCGTCTCCGTCTACTACATTGGCGAGTCGATCGACTCGGCCGTATCAAAGGAGTTCTGCGGAGGCCCGCACGTGGAGAATACGGGCACCCTCGGCACATTTAAGATTCAGAAGGAAGAGGCCGTCTCAGCAGGGGTTCGCCGCATCAAGGCGGTTTTGAGCTAAAGTCCTGCAAATATCGGGAATCGCCGAGTTACGCACAAGCGTCTCGGCGATTTTCTTTGCTATACTATTCTCATGTCGCTTTTCTCATCCAAACCCGAGCTCGGAATCGTATTCCATGTAGGCTCGTCGTCGGTGTCGGCCGGCCTCATGCGTTTGCGTCGCGGCAAGACCCCTCAGGTCCTCCATGTCGCCCGCGAGGATATCCCGTATCGGGACCAGGCTCAGCCGGAAAGGTTCCTCGGAGACATGCTCGACGCTCTCAAGAAGGTCAACGCCAATCTCGCGCGGTTCGGCTTTGGCGAATACGAGACTCGCAGGATCTTTTATACGTTCTCATCGCCGTGGGCCGTTACTCAGACCAAGGTTGCCGTAGTGGCAAAGCCGGAGGGCTTTACCCTCACCAAGAAGCTCGTCAGCAGCATCGTTGCGGAGCAGGAGAAATTATTCGAAAAAGAGATGCTCGGGTCGAACAATCTGGCAGACAAGCTTCATGTTTTGGAAAAGCGCGTCGTCCAGATAAAGGTGAACGGCGAAGAAGTCGCGAATCCGTACGGCAAGAAGGCCGTGCTCGCCGAAATCTCGCTTTTCATAAGCCTCATGCCGCGCGCCGTTATCGACAGGGTGTTTGACGTCTCGATGTCCGCGTACCATCCAAAGCAAATGGGTGCGTATTCTTTCCCTTTGGCATCCTTTTCGGCGATCCGCGACGTATTTCATGATCAGCGGGACTTCGCGATCATAGACGTAGGTTCGGAGCTTTCCGACATTTCCGTAATCAAGGACGGGCTCATACTCGAGACGGCTAGCTTTCCGCTGGGAAGGCATTTCTTGGCGCGCAAAATGGCCCGCGCATTCCTTATGACCCCGGACGAGGCCGCCTCATTGGTCCGTCTGTATCATCAGGGCCATGCCGAGGCGGCGCTGGAGGCCCAGTTGCAGCCTGTCATAGCGCAGGCATCGATCGAATGGTCGGCGGCGCTCAAGAAAACGCTTGCCTCGGTCTCCCAAAAGAAGGCGCCCTCGCAGATTTTCGCCATTATTGACAATGACTTCTCCGACTTCTTCATGAAGGCGATCACGATGGACACGAATTCAAAGGTCACGCTGCTCAATTTCGACAGCCTGAGGTCGGCAGTCGAGTTCTCGAAGACCTCGATCCGCGATCCGTTCATCGCCGTGCTCGCGGCATTCGTCGGCAGGGTGTACGAAACAAAGGCTAAATAGTATACTGAACAAATATGGCACAAAACCCGATGCAAGACATCGTCCCAAAGGGCGGTAAAACGATTAGAAGGATTCCTGTTTCAGAAAACAGGGCAAGATCTGCCGCAAAGTCGGCTGCTCGTCCCGCTCCGGTCGAGGAAATCGTAAAACCAAAGACCGTTAGGACGAGGAAGGTTGTCGAGGAGGTTCGCCAAGTAGAGGAAGTAATCGAGCGTCCAGAGCCAGCGGCCGACAATTTCCGCATCGTCGGGGACGATACCGATACGATCGAAAGCGTCCGCAACGAATTCGAGGCATCGAGGTCGCGATCTCGCGGCAAGAAGGGCTGGAAGAAGCTCATAGCCGCCGGAGGCATCGTAGCGGTCATCGCGCTGCTCGTCATCCTCTCTAATGTATTCCACGGCGCTACGGTTACCGTTACTCCAAAGTTGGTGACTCAAAATATCCAGACTGATCTCGTCGCCAAAAAGGTCCCGAGCGCGAGCGAGCTCGGCTTTGCCGTGGTTTCCATAAAGCAGACTGGATCGGAGACCATAAAGGCGACCGGCGAGAAGCAGGTCGACAAGAAGGCGACCGGAACCATCATCATTTACAACAACTACAACGCTACCGCCCAGCGCCTCATCAAGAACACCCGATTCGCCACTCCTGAGGGCTTGATTTTCCGCATTACCGATTCAGTAACCGTTCCCGGAAAGACAGGCACCACTCCGGGCAGCGTAGAGGCGACCGTCGTTGCTGACGCTTCGGGCGATTCGTACAATGTCGGCCTCAAGGACTTCACTATCCCAGGTTTTAAGGGCGATCCCCGCTATACGACATTCTATGCCCGAGCGAAGACCGCTATCGACGGCGGTTTCTCCGGCATTCAGAAAGTCGTTGCCGACGCCGACCGCGCAAAGGCAAAGGCAAATATCGAGTCCAAGATCACTTCGGATCTCATAAAGCAGATCGAGGCGAACGTTACCGCCGATATGGCGTATTTCGCGAACGGCTACAAGATCGATTTCGTCTCTTTGCCTGAGGAATCCCCATCGGCCTCCGAAGTCACCCTCAAGGAGGAGGGAACTCTCTCGCTTGTCGTCTTTGACAAGAAGGCTTTCGGCGGCGCGGTAGCGAAATCCGAGATTTCCGGCTATGACGGCCTTCCCGTGGTCGTAACCAATACCGGCGAGCTCGTGTTCAAGCCGGGGACAAGCTTTAATCCGGCGGTGGCGGACTCGATTTCCTTCAATCTCTCGGGACCAGCCGCTTTCGAATGGTATTACGACGAGCAGGCCTTAAAAGAGGCTTTGGCTGGCAAGGCCCGCTCGGAAATCCCGGCAGTCCTCCAGAAGTACCCGACTATAGAAAAGGCCGATATCTCATTGCGTCCGTTCTGGTCTCGAACCTTCCCAGAGGCTCTCGATAAGATAGTTGTTAAGAAAAATATGTAGTGGGCCGGTCGGATCACCCGAAATCGGCCTCGCGCATCGCGACGGCGCGAGCGGAGCAAAAGGCCAGTAGGCCTTTATGCGTGCCGAGAGAGGGCGATACCGACGGCCTTATTGACGTATTTTACGAATTGGTTTACACTACACAGACGTTCTAAATGGCAGACCAAAACAAAACAAGCGTTCTCGGCACAGTCACAGAGGCTTTGCCTAATACGTTCTTCAGGGTAAAGCTTGAGGACGAGAGCGAGATACTTACGTATCTTGCTGGAAAAATGAGAATGAACCGCATCAGGGTTCTCGTAGGCGACAAGGTGCGCCTCGAGCTTGAGCCGTACGGCGGCAAAGGTCGAATCATTCAGCGAATGTAGGTAAGAGCGTAGCCCTCACAAACTAACAATTATAAAAACATGCGAGTCAAGTCATCAGTAAAAAAGAAGTGCGCGACCTGTAAGGTAGTCCGACGAAAGGGCTATGTTTACGTTGTTTGCAAGGGCAATCCTCGCCACAAGCAGCGCCAGGGTTAATCCAATAAGAGAAAGGGTTTACAATCCTAGCATTACGTGCTAGGATAGGAGCCTATCTCTTTGGAGAACTTTTTTTGTTATTCGGCCAAATTTTAAGGTAATTTTTTAAGAAAACTAACACATGCGAATCCTCGGTATCAGCCTTCCAGACGAAAAGCACATAGACATCGCGCTCACCTCGCTTTACGGCATTGGCCGCTCTCGCGCCCTCTCTATTTTGAAGGACGCTAACGTCGTTCCTACAAAGAAGGCAAAGGAAGTCACCGCAGACGAGGAGCTCGCTATCAAGAAGGCGATGGAGACCCTCAAGTTCGAGGGAGACCTCAAGCGAGAAGTCGCTTCTAACATCAAGCGCCTGAAGGACATCAAGGCGTACCGAGGCATCCGACATATGCGAAGCCTTCCAGTTAACGGCCAGAGGACAAAGACCAACTCTCGAACCCGCCGCGGAAATACCCGAAAGACCATGGGTACCGGACGAAAGGTAGCTGAGAAGAAATAATTCCAACACTTATAACTAAAACTATGGCAGAGAAAAAGATCAAAGCGCCGGAGGACAAGAAGGTCGAGTCTAAGAAGGACACGGCTCCTGTCGCGAAGGCCCCAAAGCGAAAAGTCGACACTGGCATCCTCTATGTCCAGTCGACATACAACAACACCATGTGCCTCCTTACGGATTCTAAGGGCAACGCTTTGGCTGCATCGTCTGCTGGAGCTCTCGGCTTCAAGGGCGCAAAGAAGGGAACTCCTTTCGCGGCTGCAAAGGTAGGCGAGATCCTCGCCGACAAGGCAAAGCTCATGGGCATGAAGGAGGTCGCCGCTGTCATCAAGGGCGTAGGATCGGGACGAGAGTCTGCTGTCCGAAGCTTCATCACTAAGGGCCTCGGCATCTCTTCGATCAAAGACGTAACTCCTGTGCCTTTCAACGGGCCTCGAGCTAAGAAGCCTCGACGAGTATAGTTTCATCTTTAATAATCAAACTTTATTATGATTTCTGGACCAAAATACAAGATCGCTCGCCGACTCGGAGCAAATATCTTCGAGAAGACGCAGACTCAGAAGTTCGCACTCAGGCAGGAGCGAAAGGGAGGCAAGCCCTCGTTCCGACCAAAGGGCGACTACGCCCTCGCCATGCTTGAGAAGCAGAAGGTGCGCTTCTCATACGGAGTAGGAGAGCGACAGTTCAAGAAGTACGTCAACGAATCTCTCGCAAAGAAGGGCGCAACGGTCCAGGCGCTTTTCGAGCGACTCGAGACTCGACTCGACAACGTCGTCTACCGCCTCGGCCTCGCGTCTACGCGACAGGCTGCTCGCCAGATGACCGCTCACGGCCACATCCTCGTGAACGGCAAGCGAACCAATGTTCCTTCTCAGACCATCTCTATGGGCGACAAGGTATCGATCAGGCTCGCGAGCCAGAAGAAGCCTCTTTTCGCCACCGTTGACGAGAAGATGAAGAAGGTCGCTTTGCCTTCATGGATCTCATACGACGCGGACAAGAAGACTGCGACCGTAGAAGGCATGCCAAAGTACGCTCAGAAGGACCATTTGTTTAACCTCGGTCAGGTTATCGAATTCTACAGCCGATAATTCGAGACGGTGAGGGTTGGGTCGGGCTAATATTTTGTAAATAAAAAAACAATGACAAATATAGACGTAGTGCTCCCATCAAAGCCAAAGGTAGTCCTCGAGAAGGATTTCTTGGGCGTGTACGAGATAGACGGCCTCTATCCTGGCTACGGACACACACTCGGAAACTCTCTCCGACGCATCATCCTCTCGTCACTTCCTGGCGCCGCTGTTACCCACGTGAAGATCGCGGGCGTTAACCATGAGTTTTCGACCATCAACGGAGTAAAGGAGGATGTCATCACTATCATCCTCAACTTGAAGAAGCTCCGCATCCGCATCTCTTCTGAGGAGACTCAGACCCTTTCTTTCAAGATCAAGGGCGTGAAGGACGTAAAGGCGAGCGACATCACTGTCCCTGGCCAGGTAGAGATCCTCAACCCTGACCTTCACATCGCCTCTATCACCGACAAGGCTACCGAGCTCGATGTCGAGCTTACCGTCGCCCGAGGCCTCGGATACGTATCTAAGGACGTTCTCCAGAAGGAGCGCGTAGACATCGGCACTATCTCTCTCGACGCTACGTTCACCCCTATCCGCAAAGTTAACTACGAGGTAGAGAACATGCGAGTCGGCGACCGAACCGATTTCAACCGATTGAAGGTCACTATCGAGACCGACGGAACCATCACCCCTCACGAGGCGCTCGAGATGTCGATCGCTACCATGATCAACCAGCTCAAGGCTATCGTTGGCTTCAAGGAAGAGGAGGTTGTGGCCCCAAAGTCAGAGGAGAAGTCTGAGGAATCTTTTGGCGAGAAGAAGGAGCTCGACACCGAGTTCCTGAAGACTCGAATCGAGACCCTCGGTCTTTCGCAGCGCACGTCGAACGCGCTCGCTAGCGCTAACATCCGAACCGTAGGCGGCCTCGTTCGAAAGAAGGAGGTAGACATCGAGAACATCGAGGGCCTCGGACCAAAGGGCATCCAGGAGATCCGGAAGGCGCTCTCAGAGTTCGGAATCACCCTTAAATAAGCGAAAAACTAGACAAATCGAACGAAAACGGTTAGTCTAGTAATCCAACAACCCCATGCGACATCACGATAAATTCAAGACACTCGGCCGAGAAAAAGGACAGCGCGTATCGCTGGTTCGCTCTCTCGTGCGATCTCTCATCATCCATGAGGGCATCACAACTACCGAGTCAAAGGCAAAGGAGCTCCGAAAGTACATCGAGCCTATGATCACGACCGCAAAGAAGAACACTCTCGCGTCTCGACGATCCCTCATCGCGTCTATCGACGACGAGAAGGCCGCAAAGAAGCTCATCGAGGTAGTCGCTCCTACCATGAAGACTCGCATGGGCGGATATACCCGCGTTATCAAGCTTCCTCTCCGAAAGTCTGACGGAGCAAAGATGGCTCATATCCAGTTCGTAAAATAATCATATGAGAACTACACACACCATCGACGCGCAGGCAAAGAAGATCGGACGCATCGCATCAGAGGCGGCAAAGATCCTCATGGGCAAGAATTCAACGGCATACGCTCCTAACGTAGTTGCTGATGTGGAGGTGCGCATCATCAACGCCGCAAAGGCGGACGTTACCGACAAGAAGATGGACCAGAAAGTCTACAAGCGCTACTCTGGCTATCCAGGCGGCCTCATCGAGACTTCTATGAAGCGCCTCGTCGAGAAGAAGGGGATGTCAGAGGTCTTCACGATCGCTATCAAGGGCATGCTCCCAAAGAACAAGCTCCAGGCTAAGATGCTCAAGAACTTGGTCGTAACCGAATAATTTCAATATATGTCAACTACCGAGACAAAAACCAAATACTTCGAAGCAGTCGGCCGACGCAAGACCGCAGTCGCTCGCGCTCGCATCACTCCTGCTACAAAGCAGTCGATCACCATCAACGACAAGGACTTTACCGAGTACTTCGTCACGAAGGAGATGCAGATGATCGCGGAGGCGGCATTCGTCCAGTCAAAGATCACTCAGAAGTTCAAGGTTACTGCGCTCCTCAACGGAGGCGGCATCCACTCTCAGTCTGAGGCTCTCCGACACGCTATCTCTCGAGCCCTCCTCGACTACGATCTCGAGCTCCGAAAGAAGCTCAAGAAGCTCGGATTCCTCAAGCGAGATCCTCGAGCAAAGGAGCGAAGGAAGTTCGGTCTCAAGAAGGCCCGAAAGTCTCCACAGTGGTCAAAGCGATAAAGCTTACAAAAAACATCCGCAAGGGTGTTTTTGTTTTATGTGCAAAGTCCGTTGCCAATAAAAAAGCCGCCTTGTGAGCGGCTATGTGCACATAAGCAACTCCAGAGCGGCGGCTTGGCGACGGGCGCTTTCGGCGGACTGATCGGCCAAAAGGGCCCTGACGATAGGAAGGATGCCGGCATTCAATATGCGAAGAGCGGCAGTGTCTATGTCCTCGCTGGATGGCTGATTGAAGCGGACGAAGACGAAACAGGGGAAGTTGCCTCCTGGAATTTCTTCAGCCTCCACTTTCGGAAGCGTATATCCAAGAAGAATCGCGATCTGATCGTTTATGTTGCCAGGCGTCGGATTTTTTTCGAGCGAGCTGGCGATCTCCAGCCATGCTTCCTGAAGATCCTTTTGGATATATGCGATGCAGATATTGTCGCGAGCAGAATAGCTCGCGGAACTTCTGAGCTTTTTTGACAAAATTCTAGCTGCTTCCGTCATGTCCGATCTGATTTGGTGTTGCGGCCACCAAGGATTCCTTGTAAATCCTGCCTGTTGATGTGATGAGCTGGACCTCCGACTGTTGACACCATACGGCTCGCTGGATAAAATGTCAAACACAAATTTTATCAATAGATGCTAGTATAAAACTATGGATAAAGACGAAAACAAGACGACGGAAACGAGCCCTGAGCCAAAGCCAGAAATGACCGAGCTCGAGAAGGTAACGGCCGAGCGAGACGAGTATCTCCAGGGCTGGCAGCGCGCCAAGGCGGATTTTGCTAATGCCAAGAAGCAGCACGAAGCCGCGCTGAAGGATTATCGGACCATGGCGAACGAGGGGCTGATCGAGGAGATCCTTCCCGTGCTTCAGAGCTTTGAAATGGCCTTTGGCAACAAAGCGTCTTGGGAGAAGGTGGACAAGAACTGGCGAGCCGGCGTCGAATACATCTATACGCAGCTCAAGACCGTCGTCGAGCAGAACGGATTGCAGCCGGTCTCTCCCCTCGGCCAGAAGTTCGATCCTGCGCAACACGAGGCTGTGCGATTCGAAGTCACCGAGGATGCCGCAAAGGTAGGCACTGTCTCTGAAGTAATCGAAAAAGGCTACATGCTCGGCGGAAAGCTCATCAAGCCGGCGAAAGTCGTCGTATTGGAGTCAAAAGGCGAGTAGTCCACAGTTCGCGGGGATCTTTAGGAAAAATTTACCTCCGGTTTTGTATGATTCCAATCATGAATACAAAAGTTACCAATGATGAGGCAAAGGGGATGACTATCGGTCAGTTGGCGGAAAAAATGGAACGATTGGCGGGTAATACGGATATGAGCATTCGGAATCTATCAGAAAAAAAATGGACAAACGGTTTGAGGAGTCACGGGTTCATTTCACCGAGGCTTTGCATACGATGGGAGACTTTCTTATCGAGCGCATGGACGGAATCGAAAGCAAGCTGAGCAAGCGCATTGATGATTTGGATGTAAAATTGAGCGATAGGATTAACGCGGTTGGCTATCGAGTAGATATAATTGCTCTAGACAAACTTGACCGTTCTGAGCATAATAATCTTGTAAAGAAATTGGTTGCCAGAAACGTATTATAGGTACACCACTATGCTTATAAAACAGCCTCAGGTACGAATAGTAACCCGACCTGTAACTCTCGAGAATGGAGAGGCTGCTTTGGCATATTTCGCCCTCATAAATATAGGCGGCCAGGTAGAAGTCCGCTTTCTCGGTACCAAGGCCGTATCAGACACGGCTGCCGCTTGTTCGGCCCAGGAAGAGGCAATTTTGGCCCTTCCAGCCGCCTTCAAGGCCGCCCTCTGGCAGCCTTCCAAAGCCACCTATTCGGCCTACAAATCGCCGTTCGTCTCGACCCTGTGCTTTCTCCAGAATCAGCTTGCCCGCGCGCCGTCGGTGAATTAGCGTCTTGCCGCATATCGGCCTTACAAAGCTAATTCATTCAAACTATGTCTAAAATAATCGGTATCGATCTCGGTACCACGAACTCAGCCGTTGCCGTAATGGAGGGCGGCGAGCCAAAGATCCTCGAGAACGCCGAAGGCATGCGAACCACGCCTTCGATCATCGCCCAGACTAAAACCGGCGAGCGCGTAGGAGGAGTTATCGCAAAGCGACAGTCGGTAACTAACCCAAAGAACACGATCTTCCAGATCAAGCGCTTCATCGGCCACAGCTTCGACGAGCAGGCCGTCCAGAAGGACATCAAGACCGTTCCGTTCGAATCCCGCAAGTCTGAGAACGGCGGCGTAGAGGTGAAGATGGGCGACAAGTGGTATCGACCGGAGGAAGTCTCTGCGATGATCCTCACCAAGCTCAAGACCGACGCCGAAGCGCGCCTCGGAGAGCCCGTAACCGAAGCGGTCATCACCGTTCCAGCTTACTTCAACGACTCTCAGCGACAGGCGACCAAAGACGCCGGCAAGATCGCGGGCCTCAACGTGCTACGCATCATAAACGAGCCGACTGCGGCAGCCCTCGCGTACGGATTCAACAAGAAGAAGGACGAGAAGATCGTCGTCTTCGACTTTGGAGGAGGAACCTTCGACATCTCAGTCCTCGAAGTGGGCGATGACGTCATCGAAGTGAAGTCTACCGACGGAGACGCGCACCTCGGAGGAAAGGACATCGACCAGAAGATCATCAACTGGCTCGCAGAGGAGTTCCAGAAGGAGAACGGCATCGACCTCCGCAAAGACGCCCTCGCAAAGCAGCGCCTGGACGACGCCGCAGAAAAGGCAAAGATCGAGCTTTCTACCGCAGTCGAGACCGAGATCAACATTCCGTTCATCTCCGTCGGATCTGACGGCCCTCTCCATCTCGTAAAGAAGATGACTCGCGCAAAGCTCGAGGAGCTCACAAACGAGTTCGTCACCCGCGCTATGGAAATCACCCGACGCGCCATGGAGGCGTCTCCGTTCAAGGTCGCGGACATCAACGAGGTCATCCTCGTCGGAGGCCAGACCCGTATGCCAGCCATGCAAAAGGCCGTAGAGGACTACTTCAAGAAAAAGCCGCATATGGGCGTTAACCCAGACGAGGTGGTCGCTATCGGCGCCGCTATCCAGGGAGGCGTGCTCAAAGGAGACGTCAAGGACGTTCTCTTGCTCGACGTTATTCCGCTCTCGTTCGGTATCGAGACAATGGGAGGCGTCGCTACCAAGCTTATCGAGAAGAACACCACTATCCCTGCGTCAAAGTCGCAGATCTTCTCGACCGCAGCCGACAATCAGCCGTCCGTAGAGATCAACGTCGTTCAGGGAGACCGAGCTATGGCTAAGGACAACAAGTCTCTCGGTCGATTCGTGCTCGACGGCATTCCGCCAGCACCTCGAGGCCTTCCTCAGATCGAAGTTACCTTCGACATCGACGCTAACGGCATCCTTTCGGTAAAGGCAAAGGAAAAGTCTACCGGCAAGGAGCAGTCGATCAAGATTCAGGGCTCATCGGGCCTCTCGAAGGAGGATATCGAGCGCATGAAGAAGGACGCGGAAATGAACGCCGCAGACGACGAGAAGAAGCGAGCAGAAGTGGAGGCTCGAAACGTCGCAGAGCAGATGATCTACACCGCCGAGAAGTCGCTGAAGGAGGCGGGCGACAAGGTTCCAGCCGAAGTTAAGACCGAAGTCGAGGCGAAAGTCGCTGACCTCAAGAAGGCCAAGGAGGGAACCGATATCGACGCCGTAAAGAAGGCGTCTGAGGCCCTCTCTGCTTCTATGCAGAAGATCGGCGAGGCCATGATGAAGGCCCAGCAGGCAGCGGGCGCTCAGAACGCCGGCCAGGAGGGCGCATCGGACAAGAAAGACGGCGGCGAAGGAAACGTTCGAGACGCTGAGTACACAGAGAAAAAGTAGCTCGCGATGAGTTTCTATCGAGGTACGGATAATTCGCTTGAAGCGAATTTCCTCACACTCGGCCCGTCGGCCTCCGTCAGCCCTCTCTAGAAACTATCGCTCGCTCATTGTTAAGACCAGGAAAAAAGCAGACAGCCCGTGCTCCGGAAGAAATTCCGGGGTACGAAGGTGTCTGCTTTGCGAATCAGTGGCCAAAAGCTGCTACACAGAAGCTGCCGATCGGAAGAAGGATCGCTAAGGCGACAAACTCCCACTTTCGAAGCAACTTCTCTTCGGCCTCAATTTCTTCAAAGGTGCGGATCTCTTTAAGATCGTTATGCATAGGACTCATCGCAAAACTAACAAATACAGGTAAACATGTCAAAAGACTATTACAAAACCCTCGGCGTCGCGAAAACCGCTACCCAGGACGAGATAAAGAAAGCTTTCCGCAAGCTCGCGCACGAGCATCATCCGGACAAATCGACCGGCAATGCGGACAAGTTCAAGGAGGCTAACGAGGCATACTCGGTGCTTTCCGATGAGAAAAAGAGGGCGCAATACGACCAGTTCGGTTCGGCCGGGCCGGGCGGCTTTGGCGGTGGCGGATTCGGCGGACAAGGATTCAATCCGAATGACTTCGGCTTTGACTTTTCGGGCTTCCAGCAGGGAGGATTCGGCGGAGGCAATGTCGAATTCGACCTCAACGATATCCTGGGCGGCATATTCGGTGGACGGTCTCGCCAGAAGCGCGGTCGCAACATCGCTGTCGATGTCGATCTCACGTTCGAAGAATCAATTTTCGGTACTGAACGCACAGTGAACTTGGACAAGAAGCTTACCGTAAAGATCCCTCCGGGCATCGAGTCCGGCGAGACGCTACGCGTTCCAGGAGCCGGCGAGACCATCCAGGGCGGTGTTCCAGGCGATCTTCATATCCGCGTCCATGTCCGCGAGCACTCGATCTGGCAGAAAGAAGGCCACAATCTCGTCACGGAAATCGACGTGAAGCTGTCTGAGGCGCTCCTCGGCGGCCAGCATATACTCAAGACCCTCGACGGCGATGTGACCCTCAAGATCCCTGACGGCATCGGCTACGGCGAGATTTTGCGGGTAAAAGGCAAGGGCGTTCCGACCACCGGAAAGGGCAAGGACGGCCATCGGGGAGACATTCTCGTCCGCATCAATATCGTCATGCCCCGCAAGCTCAACAAGGAGGCAAAGAAGGCCGTTGAGGAGCTCAAAAAGCAGGGTTTGTAAGATCGAGGATACACTTATTTTACAAGGGTCCGGCCATTGAAGCCGGGCTTTTGCATTGCGCGATATCCCCAGGCATACTTGCGCTATTTGAAAACACGTGTTACTTTCACCAGGCATGAAAAAGACAAATATTAATTCCAAGCAGGCTTTCGTCGCGGTTTCTCGCGCGCGTTTTGCCGTATTTGCATACCCAAAAATGGGCGGGAACCCAGAGTTTGGGCCCTCAGGCACTGTGTCATAAGCACTTGATCCACTGATCGAGTATTTGAAACACCGTGCCACGCATGGTGTTTTCATTTCGGAACAGTTCTTCACAAACCAATAAACCTATACAGCTATGACTGACATCAAACGCAATACGGAAACGTTCAGCGATTACGTCCAGTCCATGAAGGACTCCTTTGGGGTCTTCAAGTGGATCTGGGTTCAGGCGATGACTTCGGGCAGCAGGAGCCATTTCAGGAGAATCTTGTACTGGAATGGCGGCTCTCTTGCGCTTCAGGCGCTCTTGCCAATGTGCATGGCGTTTCTGTTCAAGGGGCTCTCGAATCGGGATCTGGATATGATTATCCTCTCGATTGAGGCATCTACGGCGCTCGCCTTGGCCATTCGGCTTGCCGAATCCCGCCAGGAAAAGCACCGCGAGTACTGCATCGGCCTGAACATGGTGCGGGCGCAGAGCCGCATAAGCGATCTCTTTCTCGAGAAGTCGCTCGGGCAGCATTCCCAAGAAAGCCAGGCCCTCTCCGCATCGACCGTGTCGAGCGGCAAGTGGAAGATGATCGACTTGCAATTCATGGTCCTGTTTGGCGGCACTTCGATCGTCATCCAGACCATCCTGTCGGTTATCGTCACGCTCTGCTTCGACTGGGTCGCGGGACTCATCATGGTCGGAGTCGTCCTCTGCTACTTCTCCTGGAGCCTTTTCCTCAACTATCGGGTCGCGAAAGTGTGCGATCCGATCGAAAAGGCCTTCAAGGCGCTGTTTCGGAGGGCCGACGAGCGGCACGAACACTGCACCCGGGTGAAAACCTCGGGGCACGAGAATCAGGAAGTGACGGAGATGAATGCCATCCTGGAGAAGATCATGGAGCGCGACCGGACGTTCTGGCTCTGGTTCATCAGCCAGTCCAGCGCCCGAGCCGTCGTGAACATCATTGGCTTCTCGTGCGTTCTCGCATGGGTGTCGTACGAGATCTGGACCGGAGCCCGCCACGTAGGATTCCTATTCCCGCTTTCCCTCTGGGCAAGCAGGATCGCGGACAACCTGTGGCACTTCGACCATCTGGAGCGGCATATCAACAAGTACGTGTCGGCGGTAAAGCCCGTCCTCGCGACTCTCGATATGCCTCCGGATATCGCAGACGGGCCGGATTCAGTTGACATCGACGGCTCGATTCCTCACCGAATCGAATTTCGGGATGTCGGATACTCGTACAAGCCTTCGAAAGAGTCGACGCAAGAGCCGCAAGCGGCGGCAGCGACCCTTCGCGGCATCGACCTCGTCATCGAAAAGGGCAGGAAGGTCGCCGTAATAGGCGAATCTGGCGCGGGCAAGACGACGCTCATGAAATTGCTCATGCGCTTTGCCGATCCTGCGCAGGGATCCATCCTCATCGACGACGTCGACACGCGACGCATCCGACAAACCTCATACCTGAGGAGCGTCGGATATGCGGCACAGGCCGGCGAAGTCTTTGACGGAACTATCCGCGACAACCTCCTCTACGGCCTCACGCTCGAGGAGCGGGCAAAGATGACGGACGAGAAGCTTATGGAGATCATGCGCCTGATGAAGGCCGACTTCAAGAGCCTCGACACCATCGTCGGCACGCGCGGCCTGAAGCTGTCCGGAGGCCAGGCGCAGCGCCTGCTTCTGGCAGCGGCCGTGGTCAAGAATCCTTGGCTTCTCGTCATCGACGAGGGCACTGCGAATCTTGATGCTCGCACCGAGCGCCAAGTCCAGCAAGGGCTCGCGGCGGCGCTTACGGGTGACCGCAGCGCGGTAATTATCACCCATCGGCTGAGCACGGTGCGGCAGATCTGCGATACGTTCGTCGTATTGCGGGCTGCTGCCGGACTTGCCGAAGGAGAGTCCCAGATCGAAGCGATCGCGGGGTCGTTCGAGGAGCTTTACGAGCTCTCTCCGACGTTCCGCTGCCTCGCCGACGAGCAGGGCGTTCAGATCAAGCAGCCGGCACTATAGGTTATTGGACGGGACGCAAAGAGCCTCTTAATTGAGGCTCTTTTTATTGGAAAAATTATTGAAGCTCACTATTAAGACTGAAATATTTTTTCCAATATAAGTACTCATTGAGCTCCAAAGGAGTGCCCCAAGAAATAAAGGCCCGGACTTCGAATTTTTTGACACTCATGCCTTTGTCTAGCTGGGTGTTCGCCAATTCGTCAAGAGAAAATTCCGTAGAACGGTCCGGGTTTCGGGTGATTTCCGCTCTTATCAATTCAAAGCAGCTCCTTGCATTTCTATAGCTAAACCAGCCAGCGACAGCGCTGTCGAAAAAGGGCGTCGTAGATACGGGCGATTTGTAGCTTACATGCCGGACGGAATCGCCTTTGCCTGAAATGATCCAGCTGTACGAGTTTGGTTGGATTTCCTGCATCGGGTGTCCACTGAAGCTCCAGAGCAGGGAATCAGTCGTTGGGTCATCGAGCATCGCCTTTAAAAGACCCTCGTTGTACTCAGGACCCGCATCGCAGCTCGCCACTGTCAGTATCGATTCCGGGTTTACAAATTTTTCTGCCTCAAGCAGGCTATACGCCTGTCCCTTAGGGCCAGATGCCTGAATCACTATCTTTGATTCGGGAAAATAAGATCTGAGTACAACGTCGATCTGATATTTCTCAACGTGACCTTGCGAAACGACAAATATAAGTATATCCGCCGAAGGCAGGCGACGCGCAGCTGCGACCGCCATAGGCACTCCACCAATATCGATGAGAGGCTTTGGAAGAGCGTACCCGTCGTCAGAGAAACGTTTTCCGTGACCGGCAAGAAGCATAATGTTTGTGTTCATATGGCTTAAGGTTGGGGATTAAAATAGCTCGACCAGAACGAGTACTCCCTGACATCCTCCGGCTTACCCCAAGATATGAAAAAATCGACTGGATAAAGAATATTGGCCAACCCGTCCTCGATCAGGAGGTTATGAACCAAGCTTACGAAATATTCGTTATTGCAAGTGATTTTTCGGTCAATTAGCCTTCCGAAATACTTTTTGATTATTAGGCCGCTTTTAAAATAGTGTATTCCCGAAGACGTCCAGGAATCCATTTTATTTTCCGTAAATGAAAACTTTTCGCGCACCTCTATTAGGCGATTGTCCCTATCTATCCGTGCGGTGGCGTAGAGGCCGCTTCGAACTAGGGCAGGGTGAAAGCCTTTGAATGCTACAAATCCTGCGTCCGCACCGCTAACCTTCATTTCTTTGGCAAAATCAGAATAATTCCAGTGAACACGCACATCGCAATAGCATATCATCGCAGAATCATTGTCCCTAATATGCTCTTTCGCCTGCATGATCGAAAAAACCGGGCCGAGCTTGTGCTCTGGAATGCCGATTATGGTCGCATTGGCGGCAGTCGCCTTAATAACCGAACCAAGTTTTGTCTCCTTGAGATGGTTTTCGTTGCAGATGAACAGGAAATCGGAATCCTTTGGAAACAAGGATATGACATGGCTTATCAGAGGCCTGCCGTCAATTTTGATAAGCGGCTTCGGATCAGAGTAGCCTGCCATAGAGAATCTCGATCCGATGCCTGCCAAAGGAATAATTATCTGCATGCTAGTTTTGGTAATGACGCCCCAGCTCCTCCCACTGCTCAGCATGCTTGAGCGAGGTCATGACCGCATCGAGCTTGAAGTCCAGGCTTTTGATCTCATCTATGTAGCCCTGTATTTCATGAGGACGATTCCAACGCTCCGGGCATACGAGGCAAGTCCTGAATTCCCTTATCTGGCTGACGATCTCTTCTGACAAGGGAAGTTTGGTTGGGATATCTATCCACAGCCATTCAGCCCTGCCCTTATAGACAAGCGCTGATTGCAAGGGTTCGTTTTCAGAGTAGCGGACGGCGATTTTCTTGAATCCTCTTTCTGTTGCATGATGTATCCAATACGCCTCCACATCGAGAAGGAAGTAATTCTCGATCCCATGGCGTTTCGCTGTTTCGATAACCCTCTTTTCGATACCCGCCTCTTTGATATTGAAAATGATGAAAGCGTGGCTAAAATTCTTGATGTATTCGTCAAGAGAATCGCCCGTCTCAAACGGCTCGTGATTCAGTACCAGATCATCCATATAAGCCCTTACGTCCACTTCCACTCCGTATCTATGGGGCACTTCGGCGAGCTGGGATATTCTGTTTATTCTGTGCGCAATTATAAGCATAATTCTGTATCTAAAAGCCCTTCTTTGTGCTACCTGCAGCTATCCAGTTTTTAGCCTTGCCACCACGCGACAGCTTAAGGCGAACTGATGATGCCTTCCGAAGTAGAAGGAGGGCCATCCATTTAATGAATCTTTTCGGCGGCTCCTTTAAAAGCTTTCGAAAGCTGATTTCCCTGTTTATTTGATCCGCAGGCAAAGACTTGAACTCCGGAAAGAGAGAGAAGCACTTTTGCAGCTCTTTCTTCCTTCTCTTGAATGTATTATGAAAATCCCGATAAGAGGATATCTGATGGAAATGGACCTTTGCCTTTTCGGCCCGAGCGATTGAGCCGGGGCCATATTTCGTGAGCAAGTAGAAAGAGAGGTATATATCGTCGACAAAAAGAGGCGGATTTGTTATGGGCATATTCCAGTCCTTTATCAGAAAGGACCTTCCATGCAAGTGCTTTCTCGGCGAGAAAATAGTGGGAGAAAGGTCGTACTGGTTGAGCACCTGCTCAACAAAGGTCTCCTTCTTGTTAGTAATAGGAACGCTTACCGCATAGGCCGCGACTATGTTTGACGGAAAAGAGGCATTGAGGAGCTCTTTTATGCAATCTTCATCCACCAAAACGTCGGCTCCAAAAAAGATAAGATCCGTCAGGCCCGACTTGTTCTTATATTGAGAAATTTCGCGCTGAGCCTCGACAAGGCTGCCCTCGTCCCTTACGAGCAAGACGCTGACCACTTTTGGATTTCTCGCCTGCCACGATCTCACCTGAGGGACAGTCATATCTGTGCAGCCATTTGCGCATATGGCAAGGTGCCAATCTGCAAGATTCGACCTCTGCGCCGATCGGACGATACTGTCTAGGGTCAACAAAATCCCAGATTCTTCATTTCTGGCGCAAACTCCCAATACGGCGCTTCTGCGACTTTGATTCATTACCCTAATAATATGACGGGGCGGAGGATATTGCCACTGGCGAGTCTTTGATATAAGGTTCAGCCAGGAAAGGACAATACATGCAACTTATTGAAAATCCAGACGTTTTGGGCAAAGGGCCGGAGGATGTTCTTGTGCTGGTTCGTCACGGGATTGACGTATCCGAGCTCTCACAAGAGCTTAACCAGCCACTCACCGAGGAGACGAAACCCGATATCAGAAATCTGGCTGTCCAGATAATCGGATATTGTGGAACAACAGGTATCATGAAGGTGCGGTTGAGCTACAGCAATAGGCTCCGCACAATTCAGACCGCGTCGATCATAGCACAAGAGCTGTTCGGATCTGGCATATCGGTGGAAATGAAGGAAACGGACATGCTCAGGGAGGTCCGGCAAGGGAAATTCCTTATCAAGGATCATCGAGAAGGAACCGAATACAAGCCTCTCGTCAATGCCTGGAAGGCCTGGCAGAAGGAGCTCGACGATTCGGAGATGCTCTATCGGTTTGGCGATCCGAAAATGGATCCGAAGGGAGTCCCAAAGTATCCAGACATAGCCGGCTGGTTTAGCGAGTTTGGAGAGCATCAAGGGGATTTTTCGCTGAGGATATATAGGTTTCTTAGCCAGATCTATTCAGATACCGGGCCGCACTTGAACATAGCCGTTGCCCATCAGGCAACATGCTCGCGCATTCAGAGAATTTCAAGCTCGATCTCTGTATTTGAAGATGCTCACGCCCATGATCCCGGCTATTTCGTACGCTACTTGGAAAAAAGGGGCTCAAGACAGCCAATCGGCTTTGCGTCAGGGATAGTTATTAGCAAGCCGCCCAAGTCGAGGTCCGCATTAGTTCTTCAGAAGGAGATTTCATACCTAAACATGATCACCAAAAGCCTATGAACATAGGCTTTTTTATTGCTATAATATTTGCAATCATGGAAAAATATAAATTGACAGAAAATAGGGAAAGGAATGGAAAAGCGATGACATATGTATGGCATCCGGGGTCCATGCCCGAAGGCATCCCTGTTCATCAAGTCTATGGATTTTCACTAAGCCCTTCCGGCCTCATTGCTCTCGTGAGGGATAAGGGGGAAGAACGATTCACTCCACCTGGCGGCGGAGTCGAAAGCGGAGAGACTGCCCTTCAGGGATTAGTAAGAGAATTCAAGGAAGAGGCCCAATTTGAGCCTCTAGACATAAGGCTCCTGGGTTCGCTGGAAATCATAAATCCATCAGGCGAAAAGGAGATCGACAGGCACAATTTGCAAGTGCGCTTCGTTTGTACGACAGGGAAGCTCGATGCGTTTGTTCCACTCAAGGATGGCTTTGAGGTCGAAGAAAGGATCTTCGTGCATTACAGGGATTTGCCAAAATACGTAGGCTTCATTGACAAATACACGACTGGTAAAATGCAGTTCGACATGCTTTGCGACCACATAGAAGGTAAATTGTCTTTATGAAAATAGCCCTCATAGAGCCAAGGGCTTCGTATTTTATCGCCGGATCCGAAAGGGTGTCTTTGAAGCATGCGGAGCATTTGGCCGATTTGGGGCACGAGGTTGTGCTTTATACTTCCGACGTCCCCAGTCTCAGGGAGACCTTTTTCTTCAAGGAATTGAGCCTGAAAAGAATAGAAGGGCTCTCCATCAAGAAATTCGACGTATCGAAAAGGCTGCCTGGAATCTATGACATCAAGCCGGATAGCAAACATATTCGATGGGTGGCCGAATCTATCGCATTTAGCGAAGTGATCCGGGAAGACCTGTCATCAAGCGCGCCTGACATAATACTGACCTACTATATGCCAGACTGCCTGTTCAAGCCGCAGGAAATTCCAAATATTGTATACATATTAGGAACGCCATCAGTGGAAATCCCGGCCTACAGCTCATTTATGCAGTTTTGCGACGCGGCTATATCCATCAGTTCAATTGTGCAAAAAAATTGGAAAGACATTCTGTCAAATATTAAGCAGTCCTACAAACTGCCTACCGGTGTTGATTATCCTGTCCCAATCACTCAGAAGATCCTCCCAAAGGCTCAATTCAATTTAGTTTTTGCGGGAAGATTAATTGAACGAAAAGGTGTTATGACACTGATGGAATCTTTTCCGCTTATTTTGTCAAAAAGGGACGATGTCCATCTTTGGATAGTTGGAGACGGCGAACTGAGGGATGAGCTCGAAAAGAAAGCGAGCTCGTTGGGGGTTAAGGATCATATAACCTTTACTGGCCTGGTCAGCAATCCTTCCGATTACTTCAAAATGGCCGACATATGCTTGTTTCCATCCCATAGGGGAGACGGTCTTATGGGGACAGTGCTAGAAGCTATGGCGGCGGGACGACCTATTATAGCCACGACCGATAATGGCAATGAGGATGTGATGGTCCACATGAAAAGCGGCTTCCTTGTTCGTCCTTACGATCAAGCCCAGATAGCCGAGGCTGCCTTAAAGCTACTCTCTGACGAAAACCTGCGGCACTTGTTAGGGAAAAATGCAGAGATGTATATTGAAAAGAATATTAGCTGGAAAAAACATGCAGTGAATCTCGCAAAGATCTTCGAGAAGGTCATTAGGGCCTAGCTTTACGCACCATCTCAATCATTTTATTCGGCTTGATTCTCTCGAGGAAATATCGGTCATGGCTTACTACGATAACCGTACCCTCGAAGCTTCGCAATGCTTCCTCAAGCGCCTCCAACGCCTCTATATCCAAATGGTTCGATGGCTCGTCGAGAATGATGCAGTTTGGCCGGGTCACTACGAGCTGCGCCAGCACAAGACGCGACCGTTCGCCAGGAGAGAGCAGTGAAATTGGCCGCGTAACCTGATTCTCCGTAAAGCCGAATCGGAACAGAATGTGGCGCGTGCGGGTAATCTCTTCGCGAGTGGAGTTTGGCATGGAATCAACGACATTTTGCTCTTCTATGAGGGGCTTCTGCCTCAAATAGCCGAGTGCCAAATTCTTTGCCCTTGAAAGCTCGCCCGAGTCCGGCGCAATATGCCCGAGAAGCATCTCGATAAACGTACTCTTACCGGCGCCATTGAGTCCAACGATGCCCACAGTGTCGCCGTACTCTATATGGGCGCTTATTGGGCCGATCGTGACGGAGTCGCCCGCTTTTCCAGCAAATTTTTTGACCAGATCCCTTGCCTCAAAGGCCACTGCGCCCGATCTTTCCGCAGGAAGGAACTCGAATGAAAGGGGAGTGGGGACATGGCGATCGAGCGGCGCTTCCTCATGCGTCCTTGCCAGCTGCCGCTCCAGATTCTTGGCCAAGCTGAAGATGTGCACGGAGCGGTCCATGCGCACGCCGGCTCCCATCTTTTCAGTATCGGTCATGACGGTCTCTGTCGAGCCGGTCTTGGCCCAATTTTTCTTTTCCCGGATCGAATCGTTCAGGCGATCGACCTTCTTTTCGTACGCGTCGCGCCTTTTCAGCTCATTGTCGCGCTCAGACTGTTTCTTTTCCCTGAAATACGAGTAATTTCCTCCGTACGGGACGAGCTTTTTAGTGAATGAATCGATCTCGACGATCTTCGTGACGGTATTGTCGAGGAATTTTCGGTCGTGAGACACGATGACGAACCCGGCCGGAGACCTCTTTATCAGATTCTCGAGCCATTCGAGGGCGACTACGTCCAAATTGTTCGTCGGCTCGTCCAAAAGGTACACGTCGTGCTCGCTCGCGTCCGTGCCCAGGGCGGTCTCGAGCGCGGCGCGGCTCCTTTCTCCGCCCGACATCCCGTCCGAGCCAATCACGACAGGCTCCTGCACCAAATATCCAACCGACCCTTTGCGATCGATACCACCGGAATCAGCCTCAAGCAGGCCGGCCATGATCTTGAGCAGGGTGGACTTGCCGGAACCGTTCTCGCCAATCAGGCCGACGCGCTCGCCGCGGGCGACCTTGAGGCTCACATCCTTGAGTGGTTCCTGGTTATGAAAGCCGATAGTTATGTTCTTGAGGGATATCATGGCGTCGTAGGCCTTAATACTAGCACTACTTGATGCTACACTTTGAAGATCATGGAGATCAAGCTCAGGGTAAAAACCCGTACGATGGGCGAGGTAGACGTCCACTATCACGATATCGAGTCGTATGACGACGTTAAGGATTTGAGCTTCGAAAGCATCGGGGCGGTCTGCATAACCACGGGCGGCGAATTGGTCCTTGTATACGACAAGAGCCGCGAGCGTTGGACGCCGATCGGAGGCAAGCTGGAGGCGGGCGAGTCGCTCGCGGCCGCAACGGAGCGCGAGGTCAAGGAGGAATCGAACATGAAAGTCCTCAAGCAGATTCCTATCGGCTATCAGACGGTGTTCGAGCCGCATCGGACCATCCATCAGAGCAGGACGCTCTGCATCGTCGAGCCTTATGGCCCGTTCGTCGCCGATCCCGACGGCGATATCACTGAAATAAAGCTCGTCGACCGGAAAGACTACAAGAAGCATTTCGATTACGGCGAGGTCCAGGATCATATCATGAGAAGGATTGAGGAAGTCCTTTCAAGACGCTAAGTTGACAACGCAGCAAATCAGGTTATCCTTATACCCATGAATACATTCGTATCCATAAAAGCAAACGCCAACAATTTCGCATGGCATTTTTATACAACCCCACGAATAGGGCTTGTATCTGCTTTTATGCCGCGCGAATAGTCTCAGAATCGCATCGTTATGAAGTCAGGAACCAGCCCTTTTCGGGGCTGGTTTTGCGTTCCTTAACAAACCGCTAGAGAGAATTTTCGCTATGCACTACATAACCTCGAAAAGTCAGCTCCACTCGGAGCTCTCGATTCGCGCCTCGAAACGGGCGCAGATCAGGGCTTCTGTTAGCTCGTTCATCCAGTCTCAATACGGCATCGATGACGTGTTCGCGCGCATCGACGCCTTCTTTGAGCCGGTCAGGAAAGACAGGCCGCTCGCAGTTCTGGCAAGGCAGGTAGCCTCAGTCTGCGCGGAAGACATATCGTTCACGATAGGAGCGGAATCGCTCGGCCTTCAGCCGATCACCATTCCGTTCGGCCGCGACGCCTACACCTCCAAGAACCACGACAAGCTTCACCGCGTGAAGATGCCATGGATCTCTTGGAATGAGAAGTCGGAAATGGCCATCGAGTACGAGAAGGCGACGCGAGTCCCGGGCTCGGATATCGAGGGCATGCCCCTCGACCGCATCCCGATCGCGTTTTCCGGAGATCTGGTGTCGTACCATTCGGACTTGCGCGAGCAGGTGACAGGCGAGAGGCCCCCGCTCGACGTGTCGCTCCTGTATACGGACATGCTCAGGGTCGCCCGCAAGAAGCCGCCGTTCGTCTATCGCGAGAAGGGCGGAGGCGAGACCAAGGCAAGCGTCGGCGCCGAGGGCATCCTCGACCGGGACCGCCCGCCGGCTTCCTGGTACTACGTCCTGTACTTGTCGTGGTTCATCGACGGCACGTACGTTCTGTTCGAGACATACGATAATCCTCTCTCAGAGGTGGTTCACGCGAAGTCGCTCTTTGAGGACACGGTAGGGAAGATCATCACGGGCACTGGCTTCAGTCCCTTGGTAGTCAAAGTCCCGCACCTGTCCATGGATATGCTCTATTGCAACAAGCACATCCTTTCGGATGGCAAGGCCGCCATGGCCAAGTTGTCCGCGTCGGCGCTCGCTCTTGATACGAATGACACGGTCGCTTTCTTCCGCAAGATCGCAGACCAGGTCATCGCGTATCGCTGAGAGACGAGAACAGTTCGATCCTTGGCCTTTACGGGCCTCGGATCGAACTTTCTGTCGGTAGGTTAGAGGTTAAAGCAAATTAATAGGATAATATGCGAAATATATGATGGATATAGTCAAAAAGCTGGAATCGCTCGGCGAAAGGCAAGGAAAGACCGCAATCGAGGCAGGGGAATATTTGATGGCTTACTTAAAAAGTAAGAAGGTCGCCTTTTCCGTCGAGCCAATAGAAACAGAGCTGCCAACTGCAAAATCAAAGCTCGTCGCGGACGGAAAAGCCGTGGAATCGATGCCGGCGTCGTTTGTCGGCGGCACGATATCGGGCAATTCCGCGATAACGAGCTCGCTCATCAGCTCAAAATACCTCATTGACGTACCAAATATAAATTTCAACCCGAAAAGCGAGACGGTATCGAGATCAAATTTCTATTTCGCGCCGTCAGTCGCGGTAAGGGCGACGGATATCAGCACAATCGTGAAGGCAAAAAAGGTTTCCGCTGAAGTAAAAGTAACTAAGAAGAAATATGGTCTGTCCCAAATACTCGTAGGCAATGCGATAAACCCAAAAACGATCATATTTTCGCATTATGACTCGATTGGTCCCGGTGCCCTCGACAATGCGTCGGGCACGGCCGTCTGCCTGTCGCTCGCATGCTCCAACCCGGAGCTGCTTCAGGATGCCCTTTTCGTCTTTGACCCGAACGAGGAGCTTTCATATGACTACCCTACGTATTGGGGCGGGGGCTACAGGGTATTCGAAGAGAGATACGGAGACCTTTTGGCTCAGGCGAGGTCGGTGGTCGTAGTTGATTGCGTCGGAAACGGCCCGGTTCAGGAAATTAGGGATCCAAAGATCCTAAAGCTGGCATTTCCGCTCTGGAATATGAAAGCCATCAAGGGAGACGTCGTCACTTTGGGCTCGAATATCGAGAAATTGATGGAAATCTATCACAGTGACGCCGACACGTCGGATCTTATAGAGGAAAAATATCTAGAAGAGGCAAAATCAATTGTTAAAAAGCTGATTAAGCAAACTATGTTAAAATAGCATCACCAAATATATGTCACAGATCGAACCACGAACCCTCAAAGGCTTCCGAGATTTCCTGCCTGAAAAGCAGATCGCCCGCCAGAAAATGATCGAAACCATCAAGGCGTCATACGAGACGTTCGCTTTTGAGCCGCTCGAGACTCCTGTTTTGGAATACGCCGACATTCTTACCGGAAAGTACGGCGACGAGGGGGACAAGCTCATGTACAAGTTCAAGGATAACGGCGATCGCGACGTCGCGATGCGCTACGACCTGACGATCCCTCTTGCCCGCGTCGTCGCCATGAACGGCGAGCTCAAGAAGCCTTTCAAGCGCTACCAGGTCAGCCCCGTGTGGCGCGCGGACAATACCCAGAAGGGCCGCTACCGCGAATTCTACCAGTGCGACGCCGATATCGTGGGCTCGACCAGTCCTTTGGCGGACACCGAGATCCTCGCCCTCGCTTCGACGACGCTCAAGAGGCTCGGCGTGACAGAATTCGTCGTCCGCGTGAACTCGCGCGAAATTATTGCCGCCTTCTACGAGTCGCTCGGCCTTTCCGAAGAGCAAAAGCTCTCCGCGATCCGCGCCGTAGACAAGATGGACAAGATCGGAGCGCCGGGAGTAGGCGAAGAACTCAAGAAATACGGTTTTTCAGACGAGACTGCAAACAGCATTCTCGCCTTTGCCGATACTTCCATTGATAGCATCAAAAACGCGTCGGATATCTCAAAGATCGAAGAGGCTTTTCCCGCTATCAAGGCTCCGCTCGCAAAGCTTGCGTCAATTATTGAATACGCGTACACCCTCAGCCCTGACACTCAGTTCGTAATCGACCTCTCGATCGCTCGCGGGCTCGATTACTACACCGGACTCATCTTTGAGGCTCGACTCACCAACGTTCCGGGCTTTGGAACCGTTTGCGCGGGCGGCCGTTACGACAATCTCGTCGGCATGTTCTCGGGCAAGACTATTCCAGCCGTCGGTGCGTCCATTGGTCTCGACCGACTTTATGCGGCGCTCGAGGAACTCAAGCTCGTTAAGGAAAAGAAATCTACCGCAAAGGCGCTGATAGTCAATTTCGACGAGGCGCTGACCGACGATTATCTCAAGCTCGCGTCGGAACTGCGCGAAGCTGGCGTAAACACCATGCTCTATCTCGATTCCGCCGACATGAAGAAGCAGCTCTCGTACGCGAGCGACAAGGGCATCCGATACGCGCTCATCTATGGAGCAAACGAGGCAAAGGAAGGGGTGGTAATGGTAAAGGATTTGGAGAAGGGGACTCAGGAGAAGATCGCTCTCGGCCAAGTTATAAAGTCACTAGAATAAATCTATGGAATTGAAATTCGTACTCGCTATTGCTTCCTCCATCCTAGCGATTATCGTCTTTATTCCTTATTTCATAGACATCTTTAAGCAGAAGACCCAGCCGCACCTTTACTCTTGGCTTATTTGGGGAATATTGCAAATTGTTGGAACTGCAGCAGCATTAAAGGCTGGCGCGGGCTTCGGGTCTTGGGCTTTAGGGGTAGGGGCGTTATTTTGCCTCCTCATATTCCTGCTTTCGTTCAAGTACGGCACGAAAAACATACACAGATCCGATCTCTTTTGCCTTATCGCTGCATTCGTGGCGATCGGAATGTATTTTCTCGTCGAGAATCCTCTATATTCGGTCTTGCTTGTCGCTTTGACAGACTTCATAGGCTTTCTTCCGACTTTCAGAAAGGCGCATCAAGAACCTTGGAGCGAAACATTCTCAACGTTTTTCCTGAGCGCCGTAGCAAACGTGATGAGTCTTGCCGCCCTAGAAGCTTACTCACTAACGACTGCTCTGTACTTATCTTCGCTGTTCGTTACCAATGGAGTCATGTGCCTTATTTTGTATTTTGGCAGAAGGAGGATGGGTCCTAACGCGCAAATACAATGAGACTTCCAACAAAATCCGAGGCTCAAGTCCTCCTTGAACAATACGTAAAGGACGAATACCAGCGATATCACGCTGTAATGGTCGCGGTCGCAATGGAAGGCTACGCCAAGATCTTCAACGAGGACCCGAACCTCTGGTATGTGACGGGCCTCTTGCACGATATCGATTTCGAGCAGCAGCCTGAAACGCATCCAAAAGAATCATTGGGCTGGTTCAAGCAGTGGGACTATCCGTCAGATCTGATCCATGCCGTCGAGGCGCACGCGTACGGCTATAACGGCTTTACGACCTTGCCGCAGACGAAATTGGCGGCAGCGCTCATGGCGTGCGACGAGATCAGCGGCATATTCTACGCCTACCGCAAGCTCAATCCAGTCGCATACAAGGATATGAAGGAGAGCTCGATCAAGAAGCGGCTCAAGGAAAAAGGTTTTGCGGCGAAAATCGAGCGGGAAACCATATACCGCGGCTGCGAGGCTTTGGGCGTCGACCTCGATTCCCATATCAAGAATCTTATTGGCTTCTTTTCAGAATTAAAATAATCACATGAAGTACGTTGCGGGTGTCCTTATCGCGGTCGCGGTTATCGGCGGAGCTTTCTACCTCAAGAAGAAGCTCGACACCTATATTGAGGCGCCGGTCGTAGCAATGAAGGAGGCTGTCGCGAACCAAGAGGCGACCGCATTTTCGACTCCCGTTGAGGCGACTGGAACCCTCGAGACGGTCAAAGCTGAAGCCCAGAGTCCCGCAAAAAGCGCGGGCGGCTCGCTCTCTTATTCCGACCTCCTCGCTCTCGCCGACAACAAATACGCTGACGGCAATGTGCCTCTCGGAGACTACAGGTATACCACCGACGCGCCGAAGAAGGGCTACATCTATCTGTGCAATGCGCGGCAGGACAATCCCGGCTCGATGGTCAACGGATCGTGGATCAATGGCGATACCTGGAATTTTCTCAAGAAAATCTCGGTATCTGGCTCGGTCAGCTGGCCGAATGCGGCCTTTTCGAACGTGATCTCTGCTGGCATGCGCGTGCTGACGGGCAATGCTCTGCCTATCAACCATACGACCGGTGTGTTTCCTGTAGCCGCGAACGACCCTGCGGCGAAGATCGACCCGAACCCGAGCACGATCTCGGCTCAAACCCTCAAGCAGAGCATTCCAGCCGATCCCGTCTATTCGGATACCCCATACTGCATGACAGGCGAGGTCGGCATCATGCTTACGGGCGTGCCGCTCTTCAACGGATTCGACGCGGGCCTGCGGGACGCGGCCGCTCACGAGCTTCAGGACTCCTGCGACGGCCATCCTCAGGGAGACGGCCAGTACCACTATCACAGCATGAGCAAATGCTTCAAGGGTGTCTCCGTCACGACCGTTCTCGGCTACGCTTATGACGGATTTCCGATCACCGGGCCGCTCGTAGCAAAGGACGAGTACCTGACAACCGAGGATCTCGACATCTGCCACGGCATTACGAGCGAGATCGTCATCGATGGGGTCAAAAAGACCACCTATCACTACGTAATGACACAGGATTTCCCATATTCAGCAAGCTGCTACAGAGGCAAGTCATATATGACGCGTCCGGCAGGAGCGGGACAGCAGAACCAACAGCAAATGCAGCAGGGAGGCCAGCAGAGCGGTCAGACACCTCCTCAGGAAGCAATTTCTGCTTGTTCGGGCAAAACAACAAATACTTCCTGCTCATTCAAAGGCGGGCGAGGCGAGACCGTCTCGGGAACCTGTCGAATGACTCCATCCAGCAGCTTGGCGTGTACTCCTAACAGATAATCTCATGCATAAGAGAATTCTCATTATCGGCGACTCTGGACGCGGCAAAAGCACTTTCGCCGGCAAACTCGCTCAGCGAACCGGCCTACCCCTGTATTCAACGGACGATTTCTATTGGAAAACAAAGTTTTCAGAGCCAAATGACAAGGCGCAAAGTATTTCGGATATTTCAAAAGTTTATGATCAGGAATCCTGGATCATGGAAGGCGGGACTCGGCATCTGATAGAGAAGGGTATTCCTCTTGCAGACAAGATCTACAGCCTTCGTTTCAAATACATGCTTCCTCAGTATTATTTCCTGATAACTCGCAAATTCAGCAGAAAGCATGAGACGTTCGCCAATCTATGGGGATTGCTCAAGCATGTGACGAAGGCCCGCTACGTCAAAAGCTATCGAAATCACAAGCCCAGCCAGCTGCAAATGATCTCGCCGTATCCCGAGAAGGTTACGCACCTATATTCGCTCAAAGAGATCAAAAGGGAGTTGGAAAGTTATCCTTTGACGACTCAAAATTAGCGTCGTACTCTATAGTCATGAACTTTAACGCATTCCAAAAGATTTGTTTAGCATTTGCGGCTGCATTACTCATCTCTTGGATCGTGCTACGGATACTCGACATCCGCGACGGATTCTTCGGCTACCTCTACGCGTTCCTCTACGGCCTCATCCCGCTCTTCGGAGGCATCGTCGCCGTCAAAGGGTACAAGACATGGGGTGGACTCTCTACCGCTCTCGGCAAAGCGATCTTCTTTATCGGCTGGGGACTCATATTCTGGGGAATCGGCGAGACCATTTGGTCGTACTATAACTTTTTCCTTGATGTCGAGGTTCCGTATCCGTCGTGGGCCGACCTCTTCTTTGCTCCGAGCATGTTCCTCTACAATATCGGTGCGATTTTCCTCGCCATGACGACTGGAACCCGATTCGCGCTGCGCAGCGCGGGCGGCAAGCTCTTCTCGGTCCTCACTCCTGTAGCGCTTTTTGCGGTAACGTATTACGTTCTGATCGTTCTGGGTCACGGAGGCGAGATATTTACAGACTCATCTTCAATTATTAAGTCGATTCTCGACATCGCATACCCACTGGGCGACGCCATCGCGCTTTCCGTGGCGGTCGTGGTGGCGGGACTGTCCTTTAAGTACATCGGAGGCATGTACAAGTACGAGGTCATCGCAATCCTTTTTGGATTGGCGTCGATGTTCGTCGCGGACTGCTGGCTCTCGTACACTACGAGCATCGGAACCTCGTACAGCCCTGACCTTGGCGATCTCTTCTTCACTATCGCGGTATCGCTCATCACATTCGGATTGCTAGGCTTTAACAAGATCAAGCAGCAGGCAGTCGTCGCTGCAGACTAACAGAGATCGAATAAAGCCTTTGAAAATAAGGCTTTTTTTGATACCATCAATATATGACAAAGAAAATTCTTCTCTCGGGCGTAAAGCCGACTGGCCGCCCCCACATAGGCAACTATTTCGGCGCTATGAAGCAATTCGTGGACATGCTCAACACGGGCGAGTACCAGTGCTACTTTATGATCGCTGATTACCACAGCCTGAATTTCATCCAGAACGCGGAGCAGATGCGCCAGAATATAATCGATCTCGCCCTCGACTATGTAGCGATCGGGCTCGATCCAAAGAAGTGTGTTTTGTTCAAATCATCGGACGTTACAGCCCACACCGAGCTCGCATGGATATTTGATACCATCACGACCATGCCTTACCTCATGCGCGCGCACGCTTTCAAGGACGCCGAGGCGAAGGACAAGGAGATCACCGTCGGAACATTCAATTATCCGATGCTTATGGCTGCCGATATTCTCCTTTATGGGACAGAAATCGTGCCTGTCGGCCAGGATCAGAAGCAGCACGTCGAGTATGCACGCGACACCGCCCAGAAATTCAACAACACATTCGGAGAGACTTTCATCTTGCCGAAAGAAATGATCGTCGAGAGCGTAAAGATCGTCCCCGGCACAGACGGCCGCAAAATGTCGAAGTCATACGGCAACACTATTCCGCTTTTTGCCACTGATGACGAGATCAAAAAGGCCGTCATGTCCATCGTAACCGATTCATCGGGCGGAGTTCCGGTAAATGTCCGCGCCATTCACGAATTGTTCCGCGACAAAGCGTATCTCGATACGCTTTACGCAGAGAAGGCAGGCAAGTACAAGGATTTGAAGGAAGCCCTGGTGGCAGACGTTCAGAATTTCATCCGTCCTATGCGCGAGCGCCGCGAAAAGCTCGCCAAGAATCGCAACAAGATAATCAAAATCCTCGCCAAGGGAGGCAAGAAGGCGAACAAGAAGGCGAACGAGACGATGGAGAGGGTCAAGAAGGCGGTTGGAGTCACTCTCTAGCAAAAAGCCACCCATGAGGGCGGCTTTTTCTTGAGTCACTTTCTTATACCTGAAGTATAGCAAATCAGTTGACGCTTGCGCAAGTATGTTGTTCCTTGCTTTACTGTTCCGGCAAGAGATAATTAGCAGGCTAAACATAATACTATGCAACCTGACAAAATCTATCCGACGACGTCCCTCATTCGAGAGCTTCTAGGCGCCATCCGGCCGTATCGGGCAAGGTTCATCGCGGCAACGCTCGTGCGCATCGCAGGAGAGGTCGCGTGGCTCTATCCAGCATACGCTCTGGCAGCAATCACCAATTTCTTCACCTCATACCAGCAGGGGCAGTCGCTTCAGGGCTTCTGGAACATCATGGCGCTCTTCGCCCTGACCAATGCCGTCTATTTTGTCGGCACGTACCTATCGAGCTTCTGGGGCTTCCGCATAGCGAAAAGGGCAGCCATAGATATCGAGCTCAGAGCCATGAGGCATACGTATTCCCTCGACATGGACTGGCACGAGAAGGAGAACACAGGCAACCGCGTAAAGAGGATCGCCCGAGGAACGGATGCCGTGAACAACCTTATCCGCATGTGGTTCTACTCGTTCATCGAGATAGCCGTCAGCATATTCGGCGTGCTCATCGTCATCGCAAAATTCGACGGCCCGATCGCTACCGCGACCGTAGTATTCCTCATCCTCTATTTCTTTATGTCCGTTTATCTGACGAACAGGGCAGTAAAAGTGCAGAAGGTTGAGCACATCAAGGAAGAGGAGCTGTCCGGCCTCGTATTCGAGCTCGTGAACAATATTCGCAGCGCCAAGATCATGTCCATGATCCAACCGCTCATGGGCCGTCTCACCAAAGTCTGCAAGGAATACTACCTGCTGTGCGAGAGGCGCCTGCACCTGTATCAGATCGGCGGCGCGACCAAAAACCTGTCGGCCCAAGTATTCCGCATCGCGGTCATGTGCTATATCGGCTGGGGCATCCTCAAAGGCAATTATGACCTAGGGTTCATGGTCTTGTTCTATACGTATTTCGGCAGGATACAGGCCGCGGTGTCGCGCATGGCTGAGACCTCGCAGGACTTCGCGGTCAGGAAGCAGGCCGTCGCGCGCCTTGCCGACTTGTTCGAGACAAAGCCGATGACCGAAATCGAAGAGGGCAAGAAGCCGTTCCCGTCAGATTGGAAATCGATCGAGTTCCGCGACGTGTCTTTCTCGTACGGCGAGAAGAAAGTTCTCGACAATATCAACCTCACGATCAGCCGCGGCGAGAAAATCGGCATCATGGGACTGTCGGGCGCGGGCAAATCCACGCTGTTCAAGCTCCTCCTCAAGGAGCGCGAGACGTACACAGGCGAGATCCTCGTAGACGGCACGCCTTTGCGCACGATCAGCAAGTCTGACTACTTCAACCACACGGCCGTCGTATTGCAGGATACCGAGGTGTTCAACTTCTCCCTAAAGGAGAACATCGTGCTCTCTAATTACGACAAGGCGGACGACGCGAAGCTCCTCGACAAGGCTCTCAATGTCGCCCATGTCAGCGAATTCGCCAAAACCCTGCCGCTCGGCGTCGATACCCAGATCGGCGAGAAGGGAATCAGGCTGTCGGGCGGAGAAAAGCAGCGCGTCGGAGTGGCCCGCGCCGTATTCAAGGATCCGGAACTGCTTTTGCTGGACGAGGCGACGTCGCATCTCGACGTTGAGTCTGAGGAAAAGATCCAGGACTCGCTCCATCAATTTTTCAAGACGGTCACCGCGGTAGTTATCGCGCACCGCCTGACCACCATCAAGGAGATGGACAAGATCGTCGTCATCGAGGGCGGCAAGATACTCGAGCAGGGAAGCTTTGCAGACCTCTACGGCAAAAAAGGCAGGTTCTTCGAGCTCTGGGAGAAGCAGAAACTCTAGAATTTGACTCGATAGGACAATTATGTTGATATGGGCAAGTAAACCCTCGTTTTCAACCACGTCCTTTTTATGGCAAAAGAGTTACATCCCTACGAAGTGGGCGATGCGGGCCTAGCGCGCGTATCCTCATCAGCCGTACAGATCCCGGCCGGCCTGGGTCATCAGGTCAAGCCGAATAAGCCTCAGCTTGAACTCCTCAAGCGGCTGCAATCGATAGCCCAGCGGCTGGAGACAGCCGACCTTATCGAGATTATCACAGCCGAGTTCAGAATCAGCGAGGCCGATGCGCGAGAAGGCTTCCGACAAGTCATCACATTCCTCTGGCTGTCGCTTATCAAGCCGGCAGGGAGGTTTGTCACGCCCGCTCCGCAAATCGACGAGATCTGGAAGCTGTTCATCCTCCAGACGGAGACCTACCGCGACTTTCAGAACGCCTCTGGCATCATCTTCGATCGAATCGAGCGTACCTCGAGAGTGAACAAAGAGCTAGCCGAACAGAGTCACTGGATGTCGAATCAGGACGACGTACAGGCCTTTCTCGGTTCACGCATTGTCCGGCGCTGGTGGATAGCGGGCGCAGACATCTGAGCAGAGCCTTACGGCTCTGTTTTTTATTTGCCCAAACCCCGATTTTCCTGTAGATTATTGCTATCCGATGACCCGGCTGACAACCGGCGAGGGCGAGGAAGGCCTCCGGCAGCCGCCGTTACGGCAAACGAGTTATAAGACAGGGTGGCACCGCGACAAAAATCGCCCCTGAAAGCCTAGGAAACTGGACTTTGAGGGGCGCTTTTCTTTGCCCATTAGGCAAAAGCCTCTATCTAATAGCATTAATATGGAACGAACATACATAAAGGATCTTACATCCAAAGTAGGGCAAGAAGTTAGCATCTCGGGCTGGGTGAGCGTGCGCCGCGACCAGGGCAAGCTCATATTCTTCGATTTCCGCGACATGACGGGATACGTCCAGGGAGTCATCCTGCCAAACGCAAAGGAGGCACACGCCGTGGGTACAAAGCTGCGCGCCGAGTGGGTCGTAACGGTTAAGGGCAAGGTAAACGCCCGCCCTGAGCGAAACGTCCAGAAGGACAAGCAGAACGGAGCGATAGAGCTCGAGATCCTCTCGATCGACATCCTTTCAGAGGCAAAGGAGACCCCGTTCGAATTGGGAACCGAGGTAAATCTCGACACCAACCTCGACTATCTTCCTTACACATTGCGAAGCGATAAGAGCCGCGCATTGTTCAAGATGCAGTCGGTCATACTTGAAGCATACCGAGCGTCGCTGCGGGCCCGTGGGTTCACCGAATTCATGTCTCCAGCCCTCGTAGGAGGGGACGCGGAGGGAGGCGCGGCGGTATTCAAGGTAGAGTACTTCAACGACAAGAACGCCTACCTCGCCACGAGCCCGCAGTTCTACAAGCAGATCATGGTGGGCGCGCAGGAGCGGGCCTTTACGATCGCAAAGGTCTTCCGCGCCGAGAAGAGCGCCACGACTAGGCACCTCTCCGAGATCGTCCAAATGGACTTCGAGATGGGCTTCATCAACAACGAGTTCGAGGTCATGAAGGAGCTCGAGACGACCATCAAGGACGTCGTCCGCGAAGCCTCGAAGCACGAGGACATATTCAAGAAATTCGGCACGACAGCCCCTCTCACTCCTGAGAAATTCCCGATCTTTACCCTGAAGGAGGCGCAGGATCTCGTCGCAAAGGAGTACAACCGCACGATCGAGGACACGAACGACATGGCCCCTGAGGACGAGAGGCAGATCTGCGAGTACGCAAAGAAGAATCTCGGCTCAGACTTCGTATTCATTACGAAGTTCCCGACAAAGAAGCGCGCATTCTATACCTATGAGGAGCCTTCGGAGGCGCCGCAGTCGCGAGGCTTTGACCTCTTGTTCCGCGGACTTGAGATAAACAGCGGAGCGCAGCGAATCCACAGCTACGACTCGCTCGTCGAGCGCATCAAGGAGCGCGGCATGGACCCGGAAAAGTTCTCATTCTACCTTCAGGCCTTCAAGTACGGCATGCCTCCGCACGGAGGATGCTCGACCGGCCTCGAGCGATTCACGGCCCGCATGCTCGAGATCGCAAACGTGAAGGAAGCCACGGCATTCCCGCGAGACATCAACCGCATCGACAACCGCCTCACCAAGGAGGAATAACTGTAAGAAAGGCGCTCGCGAGAGCGTCTTTCCTTTTGGAGCTAGTCGACGGTCAATACGCGCTAGCACCAACTCTCGCTCTTTAAAATGGGGTTTATTTCGGTGCTGAACCTTTTGATTTAACGCAGAAATTAACTTGAGCCGCGCTCCCTATGGGCGCGGCTCGTCGTATCTGCGGATTTGAAAGAAATGGCCCTGCTCGAGCGTATTATCAGTGGAGAAGGGGATAGATTCTCTCCTCCTCCGAAGCTCTTCACATCGAGCAACAGCAGGGCGAAAGGTTTTTCTTTCGCATGACGCTGCAGTTCCTCAATCTGGCGTAGCTATAATGCACATCTGACACTTAGGTCAGCGCCAACAGCTCTTTCATTCCCACATTCTCTAGGCGCCGTCACCACCCCTCGACGCGCCATTCCTCACATTCCTTCCCTTACACAAACCGCACTCATCTGAGCGCGGTTATCTTTTTGTATTATTTGATATCGATTATGAAATCCGACGTAAAGAGACCTGATGTAGGCTGGAATTGAGCAAAGACTCGGTACGTACCGGGATAGACGGTCGTGCCGCCAAGTCCCATGGGCTGAAAGCGCACTTCCGGCCCCGCCATGCCCGTACTGAGGTCGGTGGTCATCGGATGCACATGAATGTACGAGAGGGTATCGGTATTGATCATGACCATATGGCCGAAAGCGCCCAGATAGGTGCGCAAATCGGTGACAGGCTTGCCGGTCTTTGCATCAGTAATGGTAAATACGAAAGGAGATGCGCCGCTGACGATATCGGTGGCCTTGAAAGAGCCGGAGAGAGCGACGTTATACGCACCGAATTTACGCGAAAGGGAAGAATCGAAAGGAGACCTGTCGAAAGGCTTTGCGGAGGCTGTCGGGGCACCGGCAATTACTTTGAATCCGACCTGAGTCTCTTCGGCGCCCCGAGGCTGGAAATCCGTATAGAGGCGGTACGAATCTGCCTTTGGAAACTTGTGCGTTACGGAGAACTTCTTGCCGTCGAAAACCGGATGAATGTGATCGAAATAGGTGAGGGCGTCGTTTACCACGATGAGGTGCATCAGCTTGTCGCTGATGATATCGAATTTGGTTACCTGATCGCCGGTCTTTGCATCATAGACGGTAAAATCAATGGTAGTCGATGCGCCCGGAGTAATCATATCGGGCTTGCCGAGCGATACGTTGAATTTTGGCGGTACGATAGTTGGCTTTTTGAGCTGATCCTGGGCTGCCTTGAGGTGCTTCATGTGCTCGCCCATGGACATATCCATCTTTGATGCGTCCGACGCGAGCGAATAGACGACGAAAGCGAGAACAAGGAGGAGGACGGCCGCCAAAGTAACGCGATGCGATTGTATGAAGTTTTTCATTGGTCTAAGTATAGACTATTGGCTATACTGAAGGGAATATGGCGTTTACTGTGAAGCAGGAACGATTCGAAGGACCGCTCGACCTTTTGCTCGACCTCATCGAGAAGAGGAAGCTTTTTGTTAACGACGTCTCGCTTGCCAAGGTCGCCGACGACTATATCGCGTACGTCCAGAACAATAGCAATGTGCCCATCGCGGACAGCGCGCATTTCGTGCTCGTGGCCTCCACGCTCCTCCTGATCAAGTCGAAATCGCTCCTGCCGACCCTTAACCTGACCGTCGAGGAGCAGGCTTCTATCCAGGATCTCGAGACGCGCCTCAAGGTATACGAGCGCATGCGCGAGCTGGCCCAGAAGATCAAGCCCCTTTTTGGCACGAGCGTCATGCATCCGCGCGGCGATCGCAAGCAGGAGCCGGTATTCTCGCCGGACGCCGATATGACCGTCGTGAACCTCTTTGCAGCAGCTAACCGCGTGCTCTCGAATCTGCCGAAAAAGGAATTCCTGCCAAAAGTCGTCGTAGACAAGGTCATCAGCCTCGAGAACATGATCGAGAGCCTGACAAAGCGCGTCACCGAGAGTCTCAAGATGAGCTTCCGCGAGTTCTCGAGCGCCCACAAGGCGGAAAAGGTGAACGTGATCGTCTCGTTTCTCGCCATGCTCGAGCTCGTAAAGCAAGGCGTCATCGACGTCACCCAGGAAAAGCATTTCGACGACATCCACATGCAGACGGAGCAGGTGGGAGTGCCGAGATATTAAAAGTAAAACGCAAAGCCGCCTACAAAGGCGGCTTTTACGATTTTATATACGAGCAGGAGATCCGATAAGGTTTGCCTCCTGTTCGATGTCATGATTAGTGGCATTGAGGATAGGCTCTTAGAGCCGTGTTTCGTTTCTATTGAGTTGTAAATCCGCCGGCATACGTTAAGTTTTGGAGCTGACCTTATCCGTGTCAGCCATTGATTAATACGAATCGGCCAGCCAAATGTTTCAGCGCGGTCTTTTTATCTGTGTCGTAATGAATTATACTGTTCCCATGAATCTCGAAGCCAAACTCGAAGCGCTCCTATTCTGGAAGGGCGAGCCGATCTCCAAGAAGAAGATCGAGGCCGCTCTCGGCTGTACCGCAGACGAGCTTGCAACCGCTTTGGCATCGCTCGAGGCAAGCCTTTCGACGCGCGGCGTCCGCCTGATGCGCATCGAGGATGAGGTAGAGCTGCGTACCTCGCCGGAGACGAGCGACATGATCATAAAGCTGACAAAAGAAGAGCTTATGCGGGACCTCGGCAAGGCCGGACTCGAGACCCTCGCCATCATCCTCTATAAAGGCCCGATCAAGCGTTCTGAAATCGACTATATTCGAGGCGTCAATTCGTCATTTATCGTCCGAAACCTCCTTATCCGAGGCCTAATCGAGCGAGTGACGGAAAAGGAGGGAATGGGCCGCGGATACTCGTATAAGCCGACTATAGACCTCCTGGCGCACCTTGGGGTAGCAAAGCTCGAGGATTTGCCTGATTTCGCCAAGGTAAAGGCCGAAATGGAGGCTTTTGCCGCCGAATCGGCCGAGCAGCCAGCCCCTGCGACAGAAATTAAGCCAGAAACCGTCTAAAGAGCATGAACCCCCGAACTACAGCCATACTGCATTTCGCATTTCTCGCATTCGCCATCGGCTTTGCTGTCTGGCTCTTTATGCCGCACGCCGAGGTCGCCCAAGAGCCGACCGACAAGGCTACGACCACCCGAGTCGCCCTTTTTCCAGAGGTAAACATCGAGGCAAAGTCCGCGATGGTTTACGACGTAACCACCGGCAAGGTCTTGTACGAGAAAGACGGCGAGCTCCAGTGGCCGCTCGCCTCGCTTACCAAGATAATGTCGGCATACACCGCCGCGCAGATCGTGCCGCACTACATGCTCGTAAGGATCACCCCCGACGACTTGCGCGAGGAAGGGGACACAGGCCTGCGCCCGGACGAGGAGTGGACTATCGACAAGCTCATTGACTACAGCCTCATCGTCTCCTCGAATGACGGTATGCGAGCCATCGCTTCCGTCGCCGGATCGCAGATCGGCGTGAGCCCGACCACGACCGCGCAGGAATCCTTCGTCCGCACGATGAACGAGAACGCTGTAAAGCTCGGCATGCGCGAGAGCTATTTCCTCAACCCATCGGGACTCGATGTATCCGACACGCTCTCCGGCGGATACGGGTCCGCTCGCGACATGGTTTTGCTCGTAAAGCATGTGATCAGCGTAGATCCGCACCTCATGGAGGCGACCTCATACGGCGAGACGGTCGTCGCATCGAAAAACGAGGCTCATGGAGCACGAAACACCAACAAGGCGATCAACAATATACCGAACGTCATCGCTTCGAAAACCGGATTTACCGATTTGTCGGGCGGAAACGTGGTCATCGCCTTTGACGCGAGCATAAATCATCCCGTCATTATCTCGGTCCTCGGCTCATCGTATGACGGACGCTTCGACGACCTGACGAATCTTGCCAACGCGACGCTCTCGTACCTCACGAACGCCTCGACAACCGAAGTCGCCATTCCCGTAGCCGCGCGTTAAGTGATATATTAGTGAGATGAAGAAAGCGCGGATGGATACGCAGCTCCTTGTCTCGATACTCGCCCTCATCAGTGCGGGATTTTTGATTTTCCTCTCGGCCTCGCTCGGCCTTTTGGCGCGTGACGCCTCGCACGCAAGCTCGATCGCGCTCAAGCAGATCTTTCTCGGCCTCGTACCGGGCCTCGTGGCCATGTATTTCACGTCACGGATCCCGTATACCTACTGGAAAAAGATGTCTTTCTGGATTTTCAGCTTCTCCTTGCTCCTGAGCCTGAGTATTTTCATCCCGGGACTGGGCCTGACGCACGGAGGCGCGACCCGATGGCTTTTGATCGGCTCGTTCTCGTTCCAGGTATCGGAAGTTTTGAAGATCGCGGCCGTAATCTACTTCGCGGCATGGCTTTCCTTCATTAAGGATAAGATCCACGACTTCAAGCACGGCTTCATGCCGCTCTTGATCATGCTCGGCATCGTCGGATTCGTGCTTTTGATCGAGCCGGATACCGACACGTTCATCATCATCGCTACATCGCTCGTCGCCATGTACATCACGGCGGGAGGGAAGTGGAAGCACCTCGGCGTGCTTGTTTTGGCGGGCGTGCTCGGCCTGACGGTCCTGGCATTCAGCAGGCCGTACATCATGGCCCGTATCCAGACGTTCATCAATCCGGCCGAGGCAGGGCAGAGCGCCGGATACCAGATCCAGCAGTCTCTGATCGCAATTGGGTCTGGCGGCATCACCGGCCGAGGCTTTGGGCAGAGCATCCAGAAATTCAACTACCTGCCTGAGCCGGTGGGAGACTCTATCTTTGCTGTCGCTGCAGAGGAGTTTGGACTTATCGGCGGCCTGACCCTCATCATCCTTTACGTCCTATTCGCCATGCGCGCGCTGAAGGTCGCCACGGGGGCAAAAGACCTCTTTGGAGGCCTGCTAGCAGTCGGAATCACCACATTCATCATCATCCAGTCGTTCGTGAACATCGCGGCCATGGTCGGCGTGCTGCCGATCTCCGGAATCCCGCTCCTATTCGTCTCGCAAGGTGGAACGGCGCTCTTCTTCGTGCTCGCAGAGTGCGGAATCCTCCTCAACATCTCTCGCTACGCGAAAATCAGGCGGCAGACGAGTCCGACTCCGCTATCGCATATTGGAAATTAGTATGTGGTACAATATTTTGGCATGAAAATCCTACTTACCGGCGGAGGCACTGGAGGCCATTTCTATCCGATCATCGCGGTCGCTGAATCTATCCGAAAGATTTCCAAGGAGGACAAGCTCCTCGACCCCGAGCTTTTCTATATGGCGCCGGCAAAGTACGACGAGGCAGCCCTGTTCGAGAACGGCATCCAATTCGAGCAGTCATACGCGGGCAAGATGCGCCGCTACTTCTCGCTTTTGAACTTCACGGACATGTTCAAGACGGCATTCGGCCTCGTAAACGCCGTCATTTCCGTCTGGCGCATATATCCCGACGTGGTTTTCAGCAAGGGAGGCTATGTGGCATTTCCAGTTCTGTTCGCAGCGCGCCTTTTGCGCATTCCGGTCGTCATTCATGAGTCAGACTCGCATCCAGGGCGCGTCAGCCTGTGGTCTGCAAAGTTCGCAGAGCGCATCGCCATCTCGTACAAAGAGGCGGCATCGTATTTCCCGGCAAGCAAGGTGGCTTTTACCGGAAACCCCGTACGAAAGGAGATCGCGAGCACCATCACGAATGGCGCACGCGAATATTTGAAGCTCGAGGACAGCATTCCGACCATCCTTATCCTCGGCGGCTCCCAGGGCTCGCAGAAAATCAACGACGCGATCATCGACATTCTTCCTGATCTTGTTAAAAAGTATTACGTCATCCACCAAACCGGCAAAAATAACATCGACGAGATGACCAACACGGCGAAAGTCATTTTGAACGAGAGCATCCATCGCGACCGCTACAAGCCGTTCGCGTATTTGAACTCGCTCGCACTGCGCATGGCTGCTGGAGCGTCATCGCTCATCGTCTCGCGAGCAGGCTCCCAGATCTTCGAGATCGCCTTGTGGCAAGTTCCGTCGATTATCATCCCGATTCCGCCTGAAATCAGCCACGATCAGACGTCTAACGCCTTCGCGTACGCGGCAAGCGGCGCGTGTTCGGTCATCGAGGAGGTAAACCTGTCTCCGCACGTCTTGGCGGCAGAAATCGAGCGCATTATCGAGAAGCCGGGTGTCGCCGACCGCATGAAGCAGGGCGCAGGCACATTCGCACACAAGGACGCGGCGGACACTATCGCGCGGGAGATTTTGAGGATTGCACTGACGCACATAAATTAGAAATCGCCATGAAAAGAGTCATCATCGTACACAGGTGGGATGGAAACTCTGGGAATGATTGGAGGGCATGGCTCAAATCCGAGCTCGAAAGAAAGGGTTTTGAGGTAATCGCTCCGGATATGCCCGACACCTTCGCACCAGCCATAGATAAATGGGTAGCGGCTCTCGCAAAAGCAGTTGGAACTCCTGACAAGAACACGTATTTTGTAGGACACTCGATCGGATGCCAGACGATCTTGCGATATCTTGAAAGGACAAGCACGCCCGTTGGAGGAGCGGTCTTTGTAGCAGGTTGGTTTAATTTAGAAAATCTTGAATCAGATGAGGTCAGATCGATCGCGAGATCTTGGATTGAAGGGAAAATCGATGCCGCAAAGGTTAGGACGGCCTTGTCGTCTTCGACTTTGATAATTTCTGACAACGATCCATACGGCTGCTTTGATGAGAACAAGCGAAAGTTTGCGGAAATTGGTTCAAAAATCGTCGTAATACCGGATGGTGGACACTTTACCGAGGACGAAGGTTGCAAGGAGCTGCCAGCAATCATTGAGGAGCTCGAAAAACTCTAGTTTCCTTACTTGGGTGTTTTGCATTAATTTTTAATGCAAAACACCCACGGGCAAAAAAAGACAATCGGCAGGACAACTCATTCGAACCCAGCCACAGCGGGCCACATCCATTTCTTCCAAAAACCGCCCCAAAAGTGTATAATTGTCCTTATATGATTTCTCGTATCAAAGGCCTTTTGACCAAGATCGGCGCTGGGCGCACGGGCGCAGGTAGCAATCCAAACAGCGGCGGAAACGGCGTGGTTACGCGCTTTGCGCCATCACCAACAGGCATGATGCATATCGGAGGCGTGCGAACGGCGCTCTATGCCTATATGTGGGCGCTCAAGAAGGGCGGCACCTTCATCCTGCGCATCGAGGACACCGACACGGAGCGCCAGGTAGAAGGCTCTATCGAGCACATCCAGAAGTCCCTCAAGTGGCTCGGCATCGATTGGAAATACGGTCCGGACAAGCCGGGCCCTTTCGGCTCGTGCATCCAGTCCGAGCGCCTCGACACGTACAAGGTCTACGCCCAGAAACTTATCGACAAAGGCCTGGCTTACCCTGATCCATACACCTCAGAGGAGCTCGAATCGTTCCGCAAAATGGCGGAGGCAGAGAAGCGCCCATTCCTATACCGCAAGCACCGACCGGCATTCGCCGACTTGCCAGCAAACTCTCCGGAGCGCCCGAAATGGGACGGCTCGCAGGCTTTGCGCTTCAAGGTTGAGAATCCCCGCCGCATGAAGTGGCACGACGTCGTGCGCGGAGACCTCGAGGCAGGGGAGGAAGCTGTCGACGACTTTATCCTCATCAAGAAGGACGGCTATCCGACCTACAATTTCGCGCATATCATCGACGATCTCATGATGGGCGTCACCCATATCATGCGCGGCGAGGAGTTCATCTCGAGCACGCCGAAATTCCTTGCCCTCTATGAAGGCCTCGGCATCACGCCGCCGACGCTCGTCACCCTGCCTCCAATCCTGCGTAATGACAAGACCAAGAAGCTCGGCAAGAGAGATGGCGCCAAAGACATTCTCGAGTACGAGAGGGAGGGCTTCTTGCCTGACGCGATGGTCAATTTCCTCGCCCTCGTGGGATGGAATCCGGGCACCGAGCAGGAGGTATTCTCCCGCACGCAGCTCGTCGAGGCATTCGACCTCGCCCAGGTGCAGAAGTCCGGAGGCGTCTTTAACGAGGAAAAGCTCCGCTGGATGAACAAGGAACACCTAAAGAAAGTGCCGAAAGATGAGATCGCCGCCGAGATCAAGAAGCGCCTCGACAAGTCGGAGCGCGTAAAGGACCTCGGCTGGAACGTCACGCCGGAGACCGCCGCGCGCATCGCGCCGGTGGTTTTGGAGCGCATCGAGGTCTATTCGGACATCGACGCCATGCTCGCCGACCGCGACCTCGACTACTATTTCAGCGAGCCGGCGTACGACGCGCTGTCATTGCGCTGGAAGGACGAGAGGGACACGGCAAAGACCGTAGAGCACCTCTCGTCCGTAAAGAATATTTTGAACGGCCTTGCCGACTCGGATTGGAAAGAGGCTTCCATAAAGGAGGTCGTCTGGCCGTATGCCGAGAAGGAGGGCAGGGGACAGGTATTGTGGCCTTTGAGATACGCCCTTTCAGGAAAAGACAAATCACCAAATCCGTTTACGCTCGCTGACATACTCGGAAAAGAAACCACCATCAGGCGAATCGACGAGGCGCTTAAGAAATGCGCCGATGCACCGATCATATAAAGCAAACATCCTAAGGAATGCCTTGGCCGCCCTCATTGCGGCCTTTTTGTGCGCAGGAGCGAGCGTCGCCAGCCCGTCGGCAGAGGCCGCCACGACCGCCGAAATCCAGCAGAAAATCAATGAGAATAACCAAAAAATCGAGGATATCCAGAAGCAGATCAACCAGTACTCGACGCTTTTGAACTCAACCTCAAAGCAGGCAACGACCCTAAAGAACGCCTTGTCGACGCTTGAGCTTACCCAGAAGAAGCTCGAGGCAAACCTGGCCCTGACCTCGACCCAGATATCGAAGACATCGCTTACCCTCGAGGACCTCGAGAGCGATATCGAGCTCGCCGAACAGCAGATCGAGATCAACTCGACGGCAATGGCCCGCAACATTCAGGACATGAATATCGCCGAGTCCGAGTCCGGCATCGAGCAGTTCTTGGCCAACAAGACCATCTCCGACTCTTTTGACTATATAAACGCCCTCAAGACGATCGAGGGCCGCGTAAAGATCGAGCTGCAGGACGTGCGCGAGGCGCGCATGATACTCGGGGCAAAGCGCGATCAGGCATTGAACGAGGAGGCACGCCTCAGGTCCTACCAAAAATCGCTCGCCGACCAGACGAAAGTCGTGGCATCAAACAAGGCGGAGAAAGACCAGCTCCTGAAGACGACCCAGAACCAGGAGTCCCAGTACAAGACACTCCTTGATACGGCCATCAAGCAGCGCGAGACCTACGAAAGGGAGCTCTTCAACTACGAATCGCAGCTCAAGGTGACGGTCGATCCGTCAGCCGTGCCGAGCGCCCGAGGAGGCGTGCTGTCGTGGCCGCTCGAAAGCATTCGCGTGACCCAGTATTTCGGCAAGACCGTCGCGGCGCAGCGACTCTACACCTCGGGATCGCACGGAGGCATCGACTTTGGCGCGAGCACCGGCTCGAAAGTCATGGCAGCGCTTTCTGGAACCGTCATAGACACCGAGGCGGTCAAGCACAAGGCAGGCTGCCAGTACGGAAAATGGGTGCTTATCAAGCATGCCAACGGCCTCACTACCATTTATGGGCACCTCTCGGTCGTCAGCGTAAATCCGGGGGAAAAGGTCGTGACAGGGGAGACGATAGGGTACAGCGGAGCGACCGGATATGCGACCGGCCCACACCTCCACATGGGTGTATACGCCTCGGCAGGCGTTCGCATCGTGGACTCGTCGTCTCTCGGATCGGCGAACTGCAAGGGAATCAAGACCGTGGCCGCGAATCCGACGTCGTATCTCGACCCATCGGCATACCTGCCAAAGATATAATTTATGCACAGCGCGGGCCTTATATCTGGCCATTTCTGATATATACTGTGTGCATGATCAAATACATCATACTCGCTTTGGTTGCCATTATCGTACTGAGCTTCTTCGGATACGACCTCAAGGCAATCATCGAGGCGCCGGTCACGCAGAGCAATCTTCAGTATGCAGGAAGCGGGGTTTCGTACGTCTGGAACGAGTATCTCAAGGAGCCGCTCACGTATCTCTACAAGAACGTGTTCATCGGCATCCTTTGGAACGCATTCGTTCATAACTTGGGCCGAATCGACGCCGGTGCGCCGACAGAGCTCGAGAATGCGGCGAGCCGCCTCATGAATATAGGGGATCAGCCGTACCAGCCGATCGGACAGTAGCGGTCAAAAAGCCAGGAATTAGTTGTTATTTACATAATAAAATCATGCACAAGCACTCACGCGGTTATAAGATAGCCTTGATCTCGTTCGGAGCGGCATTCCTCATCACCGCGATCGCCGTATCGGCGACAGCGCAGATGAATAGCAAAAATGAGCCTATTACCGGCATCACTCAGCCGGGCAATACGACTACCGGAGCCTGCTACGTCGGCGGATGCAGCGCGGAGATCTGCAGCGACCAGCCTGACATGGTATCGAACTGCATGTACCGGCCTCAGTTCGCTTGCTACAAGTCTACCGGCGCGAAGTGCGAGCGACAGTCTACCGGAAACTGCGGATGGACCGAGACCGAAGCCCTCGCCATGTGCATCAAGAATGCCGATGCCGAGACTATGGGCGTCGAGATGCCTCAGTAATAAACTTCGCCACGTACGAGTTGAAGTCGACCTTGTCGCCATATCCTTTGGCCAGGTCAAATAGCTCCCTCAGAAAGCCGACCATGTCGGCATTTCTGATCTCTACGGCAATCTCGCTTTTCCAATTCAACAGGTAAGCGCTTTTTGGGGTAATTATCATTTCCGAATCGCTGTCGAGAAACTCGTTTTTGACGTGCACTACATCAGCCATCCTGCCAAGGAAGCTTTTCAGTATGCCTTTCTGAATCGCAGGAGTACCTTTGTGCAGGCTCAAGTAGGCAGGAATGATATCCTCGCGCGCAACCACCTCCATAATGATCTTATTCTTCTTTACTGCCTCGTTAAGCGGAATAAATTCTCCCGGCTTGAACTTTTTTATGGTATGAACGAGCGATCGCGTAGGCTGAATACAGAGAATACGGGAGTTTTTCATACGCGATATGTTGGCCCATATCTGGAACATGGACTCCTTGCCCTTTATGATTCTGAAACCTGAGTCTTCTGTAGGTGAACTGGCCGAATCGGCAAAAACTACAGAGCCAGCTCTTGCCGTACCGATCCCTGCGGGGGAGAGGAGGCTGACTTTCACGGATCGGCCCCACGCCTCGGTCTGTATGAGTCCGCGGCCCTCGAGCGTCGCGAGGGCAGTATAGAGCGTCGTGCGAGCAAAGCCAGTAGAGCCCGACAAGGAGCTGATATTTTGGCTTCCATGCTTGAGGGCATTGAGAATAGCGCTCTCGTGAACGGACAAATTCAGGAGCTTCTTGAGCGATTCGTTAAACATAGCCTAAGGCTATTATATGACGAGTATTTCGTCAATAGAAAGAGGCTTGCTACAGTCCAGTAATGCTTAAAAATAAATTAGCTTTTGCAGGTGGATTGGTCTTAGCGATCGGAATGATCATGCTTGTCAGCTTGCCAGAAAAGACCGCCAGCAAAGTCCATGTTGGAGTGATTTTGCCTTTGACCGGCCAGTACGCAAGTTTGGGAGAAAGTGACAGAAACGCCATGCTTATGGCCAAAGAAGACTTGGCGGCCAGCAACATAGAGCTTCACTTCGAAGATGACGCTTACGATGCCAAAAAGGCCGTGTCGGCATACAGGCAGCTGCGAAGTGTTCACGATATAGACGCCGTGGTCGTACTAAGTGCGCCATCAATCCAGGCGCTGGCACCGCTTACGAATGCCGATAGGATTCCGCTTTTGGGCCTTGGCGGCACGCTCGTATATGAGAAAGACTCCGTATTTCAGATCATGCCTTCCGGAGATACGCTTTTCGTGAAACTTGGCCAGGTTTACGGCGATACGTATCCATATATAGCTGTCGCGCATAGCAATGCCGCGCTTTTTACCCTCAACGCGAACTCATTCAAGAAAGGATTGCCTCCGACGGTCAAAATAGACGATGTAGCACTCGCACCGGCGCTCGATTACAGGACCGAGATCCAGAAGATTCTTAACAAAGGTCCGGACGCCGTCACGACATTCATGGCAAAAGAAGATGCGATCAGGTTCCTGAAGGCGCTCCGCACCCAAGACCCCAAAGGCACCGTAAGGATCATCTGCGACTTCGGAACAGAGCTTGCTGTCAATGAGTATGCTGCGGCGATCGGCCAAGAGCGGCTCGAAGGATGCCTTTCGACCAACCTGGCGGATACTGCGACCCAGGGGTTCAAAGAAAGGTACCAAGAAAGGTTCAAGGCTGAACCAAACCTCACGGGGGATTACGCATACGACTCCTTGGGCATTATAAAAGGCCTTTCAGAGGCAGGTCCGGCCGATACGTGGATCAACATGCTAAGCTCGAGAGACTTTGAGTTCGACGGATACGCATCAGGGAAGATCAGATTCAATGAAGACGGAACCCGATTCGACATAGCGCCCGACGTGCACATCTACAGGAACGGGAGGTTCGAGCCAATGTTTTAGTTCCACATATACAGAGCAGCAGCTTTGTATCTTAATAGCCGAAAAGATATATTGTGCGACACTACTATATAAACGACGGCGGAGCTTCCCTATAAGGCCGGACGTCGAGCGCCCAGCTTGAGTCTTTGGCAGATTCCTGTAATGTCAGATCAAACCCCGCCACTCCCAATATATGTTCCTCACAAATTCTCACCCCGAGTTTAGCCTCGAGCGCGAATCCGAGTTCTGGCAGTACTACATATTCATGAAGGCCGGCCAGTTCGGTTCGGAACTGGCTCAGCGCACCCTCCCCTTCGTGCGGAATCGCAGTCTTGCGCTCGACCTTGGTTCGGGCCCCGCAAACGACATTGAATACCTCCTAGACGGAGGCTTCGAGCAAATCGTCGCCGTCGATTCCAATCCTCAGGCCCAGATTGCCATTGAAGGATTCAGGACTGTCGAGTACCGCAGCAAGGTCCGCTTTCAGCTAACTCCGTTCCAGGACTTTCAGTTCGATCCCAATGGCTACGACCTCGTCTTTTCGCACGGATCGCTGGCGTTCCATCGCACAGAAGGATTCATTCCCTTTATGCAGAGGCTCGTTGGTGCTGTCAGGCCTGGAGGCATTGCCGCATTTACGATTTGCGACCCTGGCCACCAGGTAATCGAGCGGTATCCTGTGCTTGCCTCTATGAGCCGGGACGATATCGACAGGCTGATCGCCGGCATGGAGCTCCTTCATCACGAGCTGGATACCAACAACGATCCCGACGACATGGTAGCCAATCATGTCGTTATCGCCCGCCGGAGATAGCGCCGCACCCGTTAACGGGTGCTTTTTATTTACTTTACCGCCTTACTCGGCGTGATAAAATATGTGCATGAACTCAATCAGAACAACAAACGTCTTGCTCATAATCTGCCTCATAGGCATCGTCTACCTGCTCTTCTTTACCCATATAGTAGTGCCGAGGGCCATCGCCCAGTGCTCGATGATAGCGATGTCGCTCGAGGACAAGGTGGACGGACAGGACGTGTCGGAGTACATAAAAAATACCGTCAGCTGCCTTACGAGCAAGATTTAGTAACAAAAGAAAGACCGCCTTCGGGCGGTCTTTTGCTTTAACTTGACTAAATAGATTATTCAATGTATTTTGGGACTCAAGCACCTTCATTCATGCCCCTTACATCAGTCCCCACCGTCCCCTTCTTTGACTGGACAGGATACTATGAACACACGCTCACGCAAGGAAACAAGCCTGCAGGCCTAGCACTAAAATCGGCATACATAGACAAATCAAGAGGCTCGGCCCTTGACCTCGGCAGCGGAATGCTCGCCGCATCGCTGCTTTTCCTGGGAGCAGGGTTCCGTAGAGTAACGGCCGTTGATTATGACGAAAAGGCGGCAATTCTCTCAAGCGCCCTCGTTGAGCACAAGCGTGGCCGATTCGAGTTTTATCAGCAATTCTTTCACCAGTTCGAGTTCGGCGCGCAGCGGTTCGACCTCATACACGCAGACAACTCCTTGCCATATGCCGGCGAGGTTCACTTCGAGCCCGTGATTGAGGCGTCCCTCCGATCGCTCAAGGCCGGCGGCCTCTTTGCTGCCACCTTCTTTGGTACCAAGCATGTGATGCTTCGCTTCCGCAACGATGTCGTAACCGTGTCCAAAGACTGGGCCGAGAAACGGTTTGCAGATATGAAAGGCCTGCATATCATCGAGGAATCCGACGACGGAAGACATTACATTGAAGTAATCTGTTCAAAGCCCTAGCACCCTTCAACGGGTGCTTTTTTAATAAAAAGCCCCGACAGTGTCGGGACCAGAAACCAGTGGAGCACTACAGAGTCATGCCAAGAGCCGTGCCCTCTTCAAGGGTCATCAGGGTCGTGGTGCCGGCATCGAAGTCGGTCTGAACGCCAATGCTGGCTCCGGACTCGCTTCCATGCCAGGTGCCAAATCTGATTCCCTCCTGCCCGTCAGGCACCGATTGGATGCAGGTTTCCCTTTCGAGCTGGGCAAGATGCTCTTCAAAGGCTTTCCTGCGATCGCTTTCGAGGAACCGGCCCTGCGCTGCCTGCGTGATGGTTTGGGTAAGTGCGGGTATTGTCATGCCTGAGGGACATGCTACCGCGCCGCGACTTTTTTGCAACAGAAAGGGCCGCTCCGTAAGGAGCGGCCCTTCCCTTTAGCTTGTATTAGTTTCGAGCGAGTTCCTGATACACCTCAGACTTCTTCCAGCAAGGCTTCGAGTGGATCCAAGGCGAGTCGCCGTACTTGTCATAGAGATACTGGCCGTACGCAAGGTTCCCATCGATAGTATAGAGGTCGTAACCGAGCTTCTCGGCAGTCTCTCCGTGATAGAAGAGGTTGATCTGCATGAGGCCGACGTCGTCAGGATTTACGATACCGCGCACTACGCGTCCCTTCGAGTCGAACTGTCGGAATGTGGACTCACACTTCGAGATCTCGGCAAGGATAGGATTCTTCTTGTAATAATCGCGGACGTATCCTTCTACCGACACTGTCGTGAGAGGGTGATCTGCATCAAGCGTTTCTACAGTAGTAGTCGCCTCTGTAGCAGTGGTGGTCGCACCCTTCGCCTCGGTCACCGCCTTTGAAGTCATTGGCGAGAACGCAGAAGCGAGCATAAGGAAACTAGTTGTAAATTCGATCATAAGGTTTGGTTGGATTCTAGCGACTCGACCCTATCGGCTTGCGCCTTTGAGAGTTTCGCCCCTAAAAACAGATCACCAGAGGATTAACTCTGATGTGCATACAGTATAGCACCTTTGAATCAAATTGTCAAGTACTTTTCACAGAAAAAGCCGCTACGTAGGTAGCATAAAACGGCTCAATAGAGCCATATAAATTCTATTTCTGTCCTTCCCTGCCCTTGAAGAAGGATGATACCCTGGCGGTATGAGTATCGTAGTGATGCTTGAACTTTGGAAAACGCAGCAAATGGCGATCGACCCAGGCCTTAAATTTGTCGGAAACGAGGGTAAGAATGTAGATTCCTACGGCCAAAAAGAGGATTCCCTGGAGGACCGGCACGAAAAGTCCGATAAATCCCATAAATATCAGGCAGGCGGCAATCAGTATGAGGGCTATTCGTAAGTATTTGTTCATGTTATTTAGTATACACTATGCCGTATATGACGCTTATTGCTGCAAACCCTTGCAGTTCCCTGCGGGAGAATAGCCCGCCTTTTCAGCTTCTTCCTTGGTCGCAAACCAGACCTTGTTGGCCTCAGAAATGCTTTTGGCGCTCGAGCAAGAGGGCAGATGGTACTTGGTGCCACTTTTGGACGCAACGTAGGTTTTAAGGGGTTTAGGACTCGAATCGGCGGTGGGTTTAGTAGTGGTTTCTGGCTCTATTTGGGTGGCGGCCGCCGGAACGGGAGCCTCGAGGGCAAACCGCTCTATCCTGACCGGCGGCCGCGCCGTACGCGTGCCCCAAATCAGGCCTGAAAAGCCGGATATGATCCCCACCAGGACCGCGATAGCCACCGTATAGACGTCCCAGCGATTCAGCCGGCAATCTATCCAGCCGTACGCACGCCCCACCCCTCCCCGGCCTTTTTCGGCCAGACCCTTGATTTTTGCCCCGATATGGTCTATACTTCGAAGTCTAAACATACGTATATAATACGGTTTGCAGGTAAAGGAAATCTAAACCCGCAGGCCTTTTACAAAATAAAGCCATGGCAACAAAAAAATCAGCCGGAACAACAAAAAACGGACGAGACTCAAACCCACGATACTTGGGCGTAAAGCTCTACGCCGGCGAGAAAGCTAAGGTCGGTTCTATCATCATCCGACAGGAAGGCCTCAACACCCTCCCAGGCAAGAACACCGATATCGGCAAGGACTACACCATCTACTCTACAAAGGAAGGCATCGTCTCGAACTCAACAAAGCGAAAGATGGGCTTCAACGGCAAGTCAAAGGTAAAGAACGTCGTAAACGTTATCTAAAATCAAAAGGCCGCTCATCGAGCGGCCTTTTGCTTGCCCAATAAAAAATCCCCGCGTCAGAATTTGCGAAAATCGCGAGGATGATGGCCTGCGCCGGGATGGAATACGAAGGTTGGCGGTGGAGTTGGTGCCCCTGCCGGCGGATCACCTTTTAATCGGATTCCCGCCGCACGAATCGCATCCACGGGATCAGTGCCATCGCTCAGACACGCCAGGCCGCTTGGGGCCAGCGGAACGGGATTGGGTTCCCCGCCAGAACCTGAAGAAGGACGAATCATCCCTATCAGTCTACAAAGCCACGGACAGTTTGCAAGCAAAAGCCGGACCGCAAGGTCCGGCTTTCTGGCTTACTTCGCCTTGATGACGAGATTGAAGGTCGCGCTCTGGCCGTGAACCTTGATGTCGATCCTGTGATCGCCTATTTCCTTGATAGGCTTCTCGATCTGAATGAATTCAGGAAGGACGTCGATGCGGGTCTGCTCCTTGATCAAAGGCGCGATGTCCGCCGCGTGGAGACCTGCGAAAAGGTGGCCCTTCTCGTTCGCGTCAGCCGTATAGGTTACGGTAGCGTCGTGGATAGACTTGAGGTTCTTGGCAAGGAGGTCTGCATGGACCTTCTTCTCCGCCTCCTCGGTCTTCTTTACTGCCTCTACGCGGGCCAAAGCCTTTGTGGTAGCGACCTCTGCCTTGCCCTGAGGGATAAGGCTGTTGAGCGCGAAGCCGTCAGCGACAACCTTTACGTCGTGCTTCTTGCCTACTCCCTTTACGTCTTTGAGCATTACGATCTTCATCTGGTTTAAAGTTATTCTGTTTATTAGCTAGTCGATAGTAGCCTATTTTTCCTTCGAGAGCAATTCCACGGCCTTGTCCATCTGCGGATCGCGCTTTGCCGCCAAATCGGCCTCGGTAATCGGCACGACGTAGTCTGGGACGATACCCTGCTTTGAAATCGAGTTGCCGTTAGGGGTAAGCCACTTCGCGATGGTGACCTTGAGCGACGTGTCCTCGGTGATGTCGACGAGCTGCTGGACCGAGCCCTTGCCGAAGGTCTTTGTTCCGACGAGCTTCGCCACGCCGTTTTCAGACAGCGCGCCAGCGAGGATTTCCGAAGCCGACGCGCTGCCTCCGTCCACGAGGATGACCATCTTGAGCTGGTCGGTAAAGATATCGTAGCCCTTGCTGTAATAGACGTGCGGATCGCGGTCCTTTCCGAACTCCTCGCTCACGATAACCTTGTCCTTTGGCAAGAACCAGCTTGCCATATCGACGGACGCCTCGAGGTATCCGCCCGGATTGCCGCGCAGGTCGAGCACGAGCTTATGCGAGCCCGAATCGATGAACTCCTTCAAGGCGCCGCGGAAAAGATTCGCGGAGTTCGCGCTAAAGCTATAAAGCGAGATGACGAATATGCCGTCTTTGCGCAGGCCGGTGCCGCCGGATGTCTCGCCCGCGCTCGCCGCGTCGCCCTTGATCGAAGTCTTTACCGTAGGAAGGTCGATAGTCGCTCGAGTAATGAAGATCTCGAGAGGCGCCTTGCTCGTCTCACGAGAAAGAGTGAGCTTCACTTTCGTTCCTGCCTTGCCGCGGATGAGCTTTACCGCCTCATCGGTCTGCAAATAGAGAGAGTCGGTATCGTCAATCTTTACGATAAAGTCGCCCGCGCGAACGCCCGCCTTTTCTGCCGGAGCATCCTTTATAGGGGCTACGACGACGAGCTTGCCGTCTTTGATGCCGACCTCCATGCCGACTCCTTCGAAGGCACCGGCGATTTCAGACGCGAAGATCTTTGACTCCTCGGGCGGAAAAAAGACCGTATACGGGTCGCCGAGCGAGGAAGCCAATCCCTCGATCGCGCCATAGACCTTTGCCTGGTCGCTCGTGGACGTGCCGGCGTACCGCTCGTTCAAGATATTCCACGCCTTCCAGAAGGCGGCGAAATCGACGTCGTCAGGCTTGCCGTCGGTCATGTTGCTCAAGCCCGCGACCTTTGCGTCAGGCGAAGCGCCGACAGATCCCGACCTAAAGCCGAAAACGAATGCCACGCCGAGCGCAGCGACGAATATGAGAGCGAGCGAAAGGCGTTTGGATTGATACATATGCCAATATGATATCATAAGACGCAATGACACCGATCCAATTTCATAACACCCTGTCCGGAAAGAAGGAGGAGTTCAAGCCGCTCAAGAAGACGATCTTCGGCACTCCGAAGGTCGGCATGTACCACTGCGGGCCGACCGTCTACAACTACATCCATATCGGCAACCTGCGCGCTTTCTTTTTGGCCGATATCACCCGGCGCATGTTCGAGGGCCACGGCTACAAGGTGAAGCAGGTCATGAACGTGACCGATGTCGGCCTGCTCGAGAGCGACAATGCCGAGGACAAGATGACGATCGCCCTCAAGCGCGAGGGCAAACCCCTCACCCTCGAGGCGATGCGAGAGCTCGCCGATTTCTACACCGCAGCATTCGTCGGCGATTTGAAGGATCTCAACATCCAGCTTCCCCACAAGCTCCCCAAGGCAAGCGAGCATATCGCGGAGGACATAGACGTGATAAAGAAGCTCGAAAGGAAGGGCCTCACGTACAAGATAAAAGACGGCATTTACTTCGACACCTCGAAAACAGACGATTACGGCAAGCTCGGACAGGTTCCGGACATGGCGAACGAGAAATCCCGCATCGGCATGAACTCGGAAAAGAAGAATCCTCGCGATTTCGCCCTTTGGAAGTTCAACGATTCCCTTGGATGGGATTCTCCGTGGGGCAAAGGCTTCCCCGGCTGGCATATCGAGTGCTCCGCCATGTCTATGAAATACTTGGGCGAGACGTTCGATATCCATACGGGCGGCATCGACCTCATTCCTATCCACCACAACAACGAGATCGCCCAGTCGGAGCATGCTACGGGCCACGATTTCGCGAAATACTGGCTTCACAACGCTTTCGTGAATGTAGGCGAGGCGAAAATGGCAAAATCCGCCGGAAATTACATCACTCTCAAGACCCTCGTCGAGAAAGGCTACTCGCCGATGGATTACCGCTACTTCTTGCTTGGCGCCCGCTACTCTACCCCGCTGTCATTTTCATTCGAGGCATTGGATGCCGCTAAAAACGCCTACAAGCGCCTGACCAACGCCGTATGCGAGCTTCCATTTGGCGGAAAGGCCGATTCCGGATACTGGAATCGCGCCCTTGCCGCTGCCGGAGACGATCTCGACACGCCAAAAGTCCTCGCATTGCAGTGGGAGATCCTCAAGGACGCGAATCTTTCTCCTGCCAACAAGAAAGCGACGATACTCAAGATCGATTCGCTGCTCGGCCTCGCAAAGGAAGAGCCACAAAGCGCAAAAGCTACAGCGGCTCCATCAATCCCCGCAGAAATTCAAAAGCTCGCCGACGAGCGCATTGCCGCCCGCGCCGCCAAGGATTGGAAAAGGTCCGATAACCTCCGCCTCGAGATCGAATCGCTCGGCTACGACGTCAAAGATACGACCGAAGACCAGAAGCTGACTAAAAAATAAAAAGAAGAGTCCGCCAGAACGATACGGCGGACTCTTTTTATTGTGCAATTTCGCTATTCCCAACTTGTCCACGGCTTATCCATCCTTTTCGTTCACTTTTCGTTTATTTTTTCTTTAAGGTTTCTTTACCGGTTGGTATACTGTCTCCATGCAAAGAAAAGGCGACCATATCCGAATACCTCCGCAGTCACTCGAGGCCGAGCAGGCCCTGCTGGGTTCCGTCTGCCTCCGACCAGAAGCGATCCACGATGTGAACGACATCGTAAAGGAGGACGACTTCTACTCGGACAAGCACCGCGTCATCTGGAACGCCATGATGGAGCTCTCGTCAAAGGGAAACCCTATCGACCTCCTCTCCCTCTCGTCCAAATTGAAGGATCTCGGCTCGCTCGACCGCGTCGGCGGCGCTTCGTACCTGTCCGAACTAGTCCAGCTGGTACCATCGGCCTCTAACGCGCGCCACTACGCCGGCATCGTCCAGAAGAAGGCCATGATGCGCAAGCTCATCGAGGCCGGCGAGCACATCACCCACACCGGCTTTGCCGAGGAGGGCGAGCTCGAAGAGATTATCGACACCGCCGAGAAGCGCCTCTTCGACGTGACCAATGCCATCGGCTCGCACAAGTTCGTCGAGCTCAAGGATACCCTCGGCGAGGCATGGGACCGCATCGACCGCCTCCACAATACCCGCGACGAATTGCGCGGAGTGCCGACCGGCTTCGCAGCCCTCGACAACAAGCTATCCGGCTTCCAGAAATCCGACCTCATCATCCTCGCTGCCCGACCTTCCATGGGAAAGACATCCTTCGCCCTCGACATCGCGCGCATGGCCGCCGTCAATCACAAGATCCCCGTCGGCATCTTCTCGCTTGAAATGAGCTCCCAGCAGCTCGTCGACCGTATGCTCGCCGCAGAATCGCGCGTCGACGCATGGAAGCTCCGTACCGGTAAGGGACTTTCCGTCGAGCAGGACTTTACCCGCATCCGCGACGCCATGGAAAAGCTCGCCAAAGCGCCTATTTTCATCGACGACCAGCCAGGAAACAACATCTTAAAGATGCGCGCCATCGCCCGCCGCCTCAAATCCGAAAAGTCCCTCGGCCTTGTCATCGTGGACTACCTCCAGCTGATGACCCCTATGAATTCCGCAAAGGACAACGTCGTTCAGCAGGTTACCGAAATCTCGCGATCCCTGAAGAACCTTGCGCGCGACCTCGAAGTGCCCGTCATCGCCCTCTCGCAGCTTTCCCGAGCCGTGGAGCAGCGCGGAGGCAAGCCTCGCCTCTCCGACCTCCGAGACTCGGGATCGATCGAGCAGGACGCCGACGTGGTTATGTTCATCCATCGCGAGAAGGACGAGTCCGGCGAGCAGGCCCGATCGAACGACGCTACGATCCTCATCGAAAAGCACCGAAACGGCCCTACCGGAGAGATCCAGCTCCATTTCGACGCGGACAAGGCGACGTTCCTCCCTATCGAGAAGGCCGACTTCGGCGCCTTCCAGCCAAACGAGACCGGCGGGTTTTAAACTCTCCGCGCAGAATTTTGATAAGATAGGATCACATGGACCACCTTAACCGCCTCCACGACCTCTTCAAGCAGTTCCCCGGCATCGGCCCGCGACAGGCCAGGCGCTTTGTCTATTTCCTTTTGAATACTTCCGACGGCTTCCGGGACGCTTTGGTCAAGGAGATCTCGGAGCTCGCATCGCGCGTCTCGATCTGCGCCACATGCTTCCGATATTTCGACAGCAAGGGGCTGGATCGCAGGCATTGCGGCGTGTGCGCGGACGACAGCCGCGACCATGAGTCGCTTATGATCGTCGCCAAGGACGTCGACCTCGATGTCGTCGAGAAGAGCCGCTCGTATCGCGGATACTATTTTGTACTCGGCGCAACGCTTTCTCTCATTGAAAAGGAGCCCGAGTCGCGCATCCGGACGCAGGAGCTTGTGCTCGCCGTCGAGCATCGCGCAAAGCAGGGCTTGAAGGAGATCATTCTCGCCCTCTCGCTGAATGCCGAGGGAGAAAATACCCGCGAATACGTCGAGACCCTCATCGCCCCGCTCGTAAAGGCGCACAATATCCGCGTTACCATCCTCGGCCGCGGCCTTTCTACCGGAACCGAGCTCGAATACTCAGATGCCGAGACTATTAAGAACGCCCTGATGGGCCGCAAACAGGAGACGATTCTGTAAGCAGGCGATATTGGAGTCACAAAAGAGATGCGCGCGCATCTCTTTTTCTTGCATTGCTATTCTGTAGTATTTTTTACTACAAAATCAGAGGGGCCGGAAAAGAACATTCGCGCCCTACTTCTTTTTCGAAATCGCCTTCCTAACCGCCTCCTTTATATGAGAAACTCCTAATCCGTAGTGCTCGATAAGCTCCGCAGGAGTTCCCGATTGGCCGAACTTGTCATTGATGCCCATGCGCGTGACGGAAACCGGATAGACGCTCGACAGGTACTCAGCGACGGCAGACCCCATGCCTCCGGCAGCCTGATGCTCTTCAACCGTAACGATTGCGCCAGCAGATTTTGCAGCGGCCAAAACAGCGGCCTCGTCGAGGGGCTTTATAGTCGCAAGATTTACCACCATGACGCCAATCTTTTCCTTCTCCAATTCACGAGCGGCAACGAGGGCGTTATGGACGAGCGCGCCCGTCGCGATGATGGCGACCTCCGGCTTGCCCGCTATAGGCTCGAAATACGTACGAGCCTTTCCGATCTCAAACGGTGTGTCTTTCGTCGTTATAACGGGCGTTTTCTCGCGAATAAGGCGGATATAGGCCGGCTTCCCGGTCTTCGCGAGCGCGATAGTAGCCTTTTCCGCCTCGATAGAATCGCAGGGCGAGATGACGTCCATATTTGGGATCACGCGCATCAGCGCGATGTCCTCGATAGCCTGATGGGTGCCGCCGTCAGGGCCGACAGAGACTCCTGCATGCGAGCCGACGATCTTTACCGGCACGTCGTTGTACGCGACAGTCGTACGGATCTGCTCCCAATTTCGGCCAGGCGAAAACATCGCATACGAAGAGATGAACGGGATCTTCCCCATGGCAGCCATCCCCGACGCCACAGTCGCGAGATTCTGCTCGGCGACGCCAACCTGCACGTAGCGGTTCGGAAACTTATCGCGGAACAGGTGCATCTGGGTAGACTCGGTGAGGTCCGCGCAGAGGCCGACGACATTCTTGTCCTTCTCCCCCGCAGCCAAAAGGCCGGTACCGAAGCCCTTTCGGATCGGCACGCACTCGACGTCCTTGTCGAAGATCTTCGGATTGAGCTTTTGCGAAGGAGAGATCATTTTCTTGAATTATTACCCTGAATTATAGCATTAAGTTTTCGAACAATGAGCCGGATGTCGGATCGCCATCTAAGGTTTTTACCTCCAGATAGGTCAGGAGCCGCCGATGCAATGCCTCTTTTCTCGAATTTCTTAACAATGTAATGAATTGAGCCACGAGGAATCTTGGCGTGACGGGCGATAGCGCTGAGGCTTTTGGGCATGCCGACGATTTCGGCGAAAACCCTGCTTTCGGATTCAGAAAAGCCGAAAATACCCTTTATGATTGAAATCTCCTCTTTATTTAATCTCTTAAACATAGAATGGTAGGAGCTAAGTTCTTTTCCGTCACTCTGATTTTTGTTTAATTTTTAAACAAAAATCAGAGTGACGGAAATACATGCCTTGACCCCCATCCAGTCCATTACTTTACAACAATTTTGAAAAGCGCGACGAGGCCGATAACCGTCCAGATGATATTCAGCACGCCGGGCTGATACGTCTTCTTGTAGAACGAGACCGTAACGATGCCGAGAGCGGCCGTGATATTTATAACCTGATACCAGATATTCTCAGGAGTGAGGATGCCGAAGCTCGACAGAGCGTACGCGCCGATCAATCCGGCAGCGCCGTACCATCCGAAAATTTCTATCAAAATATTCTTTCTGGTTTCCATATTATTTTTCGCTCTCTAGCTTGCTTCCGGTAGCGCGCAGCTGGTCCAGCGCGACCTCCGCCTGCTTCGCTTTCGGCACCTTGTCCTCAGGACCAAAACCCGGCGGAATGCCGTGCCACCTATAGTCGTATTCAAATTCCTTCACGCCCTTTCCAGGAATAGTGTGAGCCATGATGCAGGTCGGCTTCTCAAAAATGCCCTTGGCTGCCTCAAAAGCGGCGGCAATCTCGGCGATATTGTGCCCGTCCACCTCAATAACATGCCAGCCGAAAGTCAGATACTTATTTACAAAAGGCTCGAGCGGCAAGATATCCTCGGTATTGCCATCGATCTGGATATTGTTGCGATCAACTACGCAGACGAGGTTGTGCAATCGCTCCTTGCCTGCAAGCATGATTGCCTCCCAAGTATTTCCTTCGTCATGCTCGCCGTCTGACGTGAGGCAGTAGATGCGCTTTGACGACGTCTTACCGTTATCCATGCGGTCAGCCAAGGCCATGCCCACAGCCTGCGACAAGCCGCTGCCCAGAGGTCCCGAGGATGTCTCGAGCATAGGCAAATACTCGCGATGAGGGTGTCCTTGCAGGCGCGAGCCAAACTTTCGCAAGGTCTTGAGCTCGTCTACTGGGAAATAGCCAGCATGAGCCATGGTCGAATAGAGAACCGGGCAGATATGGCCGTTAGAGAGCACCACACGGTCGCGATCCTCCCAATCAGGCTTCTTAGGCTTGTGATTGAGCGAGTAGAAATAGAGGGTGGCAAAGACGTCAGCCATGCCAAGGGGCCCGCCGGTGTGTCCGGAACCTGCAGCGACGAGCATCTCGATGATAGACTCTCGGATGTCGTTCGCCTTTATCTCGATCTCTTTTATTTTTTCAGTAGAAAGTGCCATTTAGAGTGCCTTAAACTCTTCCAGTGTACCAAGAAAATCGCTATTGCCGAAGAGGGCGCTGCCGACGACGAGCCTGTCCGCCCCTGCCGCCACTAATTCCCTGCCCGTGTCCAGATTCACGCCGCCATCAACTGAAATGACGAGCTCAGGATACGCCGCACGCAGCTCAGCGACCAGCTCTACCGCTCTCGAGCTCATGGTCTGGCCCTGATATCCGATCTTCTCTATGCCCATAACTTGGACGAAATGGATATCTTCGACGATACCCCTAATCGATTCGGCAGAATCCTGGGGCATGAGGGCGATGCCGAGCTCTACATCGAACGGCCCGAGCTCTTCTGAATGGTTTCCGTAATCGCGGACAATGTTCGCGAGCTCTTCCTCGTCAACACTACCCTTGTGGACGATGATGCGGGCCGCTCCGGCGGATATGAAATCGGGAATTTTCTCGTACGCCCCCTTGATCATGAGGTCGAACTCGAACTCCACGTTTTCCCAATGAGGCAAGGCCTTCTCTTGCTCGACGATCTCGTTAAAGATCATATCCTCTACGCCGGGACCCTTGAGGAAAGGCCAGGTTCGCGAGGGCACGTAGCCGCCGTCGCAGACGTCGATCTGCACTATCGGCGCGTGGCCAGCTGCCATATCGAGGCCATTCTCGACTTCTTCGTATGATTTCGGGAGTATCGCTGGGATTATCTCTGCCATATCGATTTTGAATTAAACATTAAGTCTAGAATGGGCACATATTCGAATTAATTGCCCACCACCCGGGATTAAAGCCGTTTCCCGTGCCGCAGTACGCGCTTGTCGCCTCACGGTATATGTACAGGCCGTAGCCATAGCCGTTCGGATCGTTTACCGGAGCCCTTACATACTGCCAGGCCCCGACCGTCGGATCGGACGGGATTTTAGCGATATACCCAGGAACGAGGGCTGCCGAGAGGCCGGCAATCGCGTAGCCTTGGCCGTCAGTTCCTAAAGAGGGATAGATTCCGTTCGTGCTGTAATACAGCTCAAGGGCGGCTTTCAGCTGCCTAACGCTCAAGGCTCGCTGCGCATCCCTGCCCTTCGCCCGCGCGCTGTTGAGGCTCGAGAGGACCACGGACGACAAAAGCGCGATGATCGAGATCACCACTAGGAGCTCTATGAGTGTGAATCCTTTGGCATTCATCCGAAACATGACAATTTTATTATGTGCTAACGGCAAATATACGTGCTATCTGACCAGCTATTGCCTATAGTCTGATTCTTAAATATCTCATTGCCCGTCCTTTCCGAGTAATATCCTAGATGCAAGCCCGCATTCGCATCGCCTTGCGGGTAGCAGTAATACCTGTAGGAATAAGTCCCGGACGGCGTCCCGTCTCCAGTCATGTTGTTGATCGGGTCGACGGGCACCTGGGACATCATGCCCGATGCCGTAAGAAACGGAAGGAATCCCCCTTGCGAGCTGTAATCCCAGGCGCCCAGATTAGTCTCTGCGGTAAAGCCCGCGCACGCTGTGCTGCCAGTGATCGGCAGACAGCCGTACTGATTGTAAAAGAGATTTATTCCCGTCCAAATGCTGTTAATGTCCATCTGCCTGCGAGCATCGCGGCCTTTAACCCTCGCGCTGTTAAGGCTCGAGAGGACGACGGACGACAAGAGCGCGATGATCGAGATCACCACCAGGAGCTCTATCAAAGTGAATCCCCTATTTGCTTTAAAATCTTGGAACATGCTCCTATTGTACGCTATCTGCAGACATAAGTGCTATCCGACCAGCTATTGCCTATGGCCTGATTCTTCATCACTTCATTGCCCGTCCTTTCCGAGTAGTATCCCAGATGGAGTCCGGCATTCGATTCCTGTGGCGAATAGCAATAATACCTGTAGGCGTATGTGCCCGCGGGATTCCCGTCTCCCGTCATGTTGTTGATCGGGTCAACGGGCACCTGGGACATTACTCCCGAAGCGGTGAGGAATGTTAAAAATCCGCCCTGCGAGCTGTAGTCCCAGCCTCCGGAATTGCTGTCAGTAGTGAATCCGGCGCAATTGGTACTGCTCGGAATCGGCAAGCACCCATACTGGGTATAAAAGAGGTTCAATGCTGTCCAAATATTCGCCATGTCGACCTGCCTCTTCGCGTCGCGACTTTTTACTCGGGCTGAATTCAGACTCGAGAGGACGACGGACGACAAGAGCGCGATGATCGAGATCACCACCAGGAGCTCTATCAGGGTGAATCCTCTATTTGCCCGCGACATAGAGCTTGTTAATGCGCCTCTTGTGCCTTTCGTCGCCGGAAAAAGGCGTGGCGAGCCACACCGTAACGGCGCTGAGGGCGTCAGTCGGCGAGACGAAGCGCGCGCCAAGAGACAAGACGTTCGCATCATTGTGCTCCCGGGACAGCCGCACGATATCCATATTGCCCCCATAGTACGCGGCGGCGCGGACGCCGTAGAATTTGTTCGCGCAGATCGCCTCGCCTTGGCCCGAGCCGCCAATGACGATGCCGCGGACGCCCGAGGGATTGTGCGAGACCTCCTTTCCGACAAGCGAGATGAAATCCGGATAGTCGTCTTCAGGATCGAACTTCGGAGCTCCGAGATCCTTTACCTCATGCCCTCCCAGCGAGAGCCTCTCGACTAAAAATCGCTTGAGCTCGAACCCCGCATGATCTGACGCAATAAAAATTTTCATATATTTGATTATACAGCACAAAAGTGCATAATCGGATACAGCATGAGTTATCCAATACCAGGAGAGCCTAGCGATCGTCAAATCGAGGCCCTGCTCAAGCCCTTTGAGATGAAGTTGTCGGATCTGCGCCGCTGCAGTCTGCACATCACACTGCGGCTATTCAGAAACCGCCAGATTCTGCCGGCTGTGTGGCGCCCGCTTATACCGATAGTCACACTAACTCCCGAGTTGATAGTCTTTGATTACAACAATTTCCACATCGTTGCGCGTCTGGGTGACTATCCCTGCTTGCCGGACTGTCCGGAGCTAAGAGGGAAAAAGCTTTCTCGCGACACAAAGATTGCCATCACTGAAATCTATCGGGACCGGCACGGATCCTGGTCGGCACACTTCATATGCGATGACGACGAACAGAGTGCGGGAGACTTTAGGAAAAGCCTCGCGGTCACGGTTGTCCCGCCGACATCAACGTAAAGGCCCCGCATTCGCGGAGCCTTTTTTATTTCATCTATATCTGATTCGCCGCCTTGATCACATGCTGCACGAGCGTGTGCGTATACCCCATCTCGTTGTCATACCAGCCGAGGACTTTTACCAAGTCTCCGTCGACGACGCGCGTCATCTCAAGGTCGGCGATCGAGGCGTGAGGATTGCCCTTGATATCCGACGACACGAGAGGCTCGTCGGACGCGGCGAAAATGTTCTTCCATCGGTCCTGCTTTGCCGCGTCGCGCAGAATCTGATTGACTTCCTCTGCCGACGTCTTCCTCTTGGCGATGAAAGTGATGTCCACGATCGAGCCGACGACGACCGGCACGCGGATAGATATGCCGTCAAACTTGCCTGAAAGCTGAGGCAATGCCTTTGCTACGGCGATGGCGGCGCCGGTAGACGAAGGCACGATGTTCATGGCTGCGGCGCGGCCCTCTCGGAGGTCCTTCTTCGATGGTCCGTCTACGATTGCCTGGCTGGCGGTATAGGCGTGAACGGTATTGAGCACGGCCTTATGGATGCCGATCTTCTCGTCGAGGATGGCCATGAGGGGCGATCCTGCGTTCGTGGTACACGAGGCATTCGACGTGATAGAGACTCCCTTAAATCGGTCCTCGTTGAGGCCCATGAGTATAGTCGCTCCCATCGCCTCCGAGGCGGCGTCGCCCTTTGCGGGCGCGCTGATTACCACGCGCTTCGCTCCCGCATCCATATGGACTTTAGCCTTGGCAAAATCGGTAAAGAGGCCTGTCGACTCGACAACGACATCGATATCAAGAGCCTTCCACGGAAGCTTTGTGGCATCCTTCTCCTGAATGAAAGCTATCTCCCTGCCGTCAACGACAAGGGCTTTGCCGTCAGCCTTCGCGGAGACCTCGAAAGGGCTCACTCCGTATGCCGAGTCGTATTTGAGGAGGTATGCGAGGTTAGCCGCATTGCCGAGGTCATTTACAGCCACTACCTCAATAGCGTCATTCTCCCGAGCCACCTTTAGAAAAGCGCGTCCGATCCTGCCGAATCCGTTGATTGCCACCCTGATTTTTTTTGTTGCCATGATTTTTAAAAGTTAGGGACTCATTATAACAGACCTTCCTGCAAGAATAGGTATTGCCAAAAACGAAAATAACCAAGGTAATCTTGGCTATTTTGCTTAAATCGTCTCTGCGGGGGCCGCTTCAGGAGTAGTCTCTGGGACTGAGACCGGAGTCGGCGCCGGATCTACAGCGACCTCCGGCTCAGGGGTGGTTTCAGGCTCCAGGTCAGGTGTGCCGTCAGGGGTCGTGGTGCCCGTATCGCCAGATCCTCCCGCGTCCCCTCCCTCGACCACGTCAGGAGTCGTGGTTCCGCTTTCAGGCGCGCTTTCGGTACCGCTTCCAAGATGGTCATCCGCAGTTCCGTTGTCGCCGCCAGGATTCGCGCCGTTAGCGTCGCCACCGGTATTTACGATTCCGTCAGCCGGGCCGCGAAGAGGCACGCAAGCGCCAAATGTATTTACCGTCTGACCGCCCGATATCTTGAGACAGTACGGCTGGCCGGTGATCTCGTCATAGAGGGTGATGCCCGCCCTCTTGTCTGAGCTGCCTACCTCGAGCGCGCCTACCGACGCCGACTCGATTGCCGCGTTTTTGATATAAGCCACGTTCGCAGTCAAAGTCTCGACGATAGCGCTCTTGATGTAAGCGACACCGTCAGCGAGCTTCAATCCAGCGGTCTCGAAGAACGAGACGAGCGAGGCGGCAAAATCAGATGACCAGACGATAGTGGTCGAAGCCGTCGATGTCGCTCCCGCCGCCGCAGGATCAGCCGCGGCGAGGGCGAGGCGGTTCTGGAGGTCGACGAGAGCTGCGGTAGTCGAGGCAAGCTCGGCATTGATAGCCGCGATGCTTGCGGTATTCTGATCAACTTTCACCGCGAGCGATTCGAACCTTCGATCAAGTTCCTGGACGCCAGCAAGGATGAAGGTCGAGAGCTTGTACACGTCGACGCCCTTTCCGCCAGCCGCAAGGACCTCGGCAGGAGCCTCCTCGGCGATCAACCCCATGCGGAGAGGAGCCGAATCCGACTCGGTATTGTAGCGGTACGTCGCTACGCCGATAGACTTGAGCTTCGCGAGCATGCCGGCCTTTGTAGCGTCGTCGATGTAGTTTATATCGTGCTTTGAGTCGCGGGTCGATACGTTGACGAACGACGTCGCCGCAATATCGCCATTAACTTGAAGCTTGTATGAAGGGCTCGTGGTACCGGTAATGCCGACGCCGACGTTGCCCGACGCGTCGATCTTGAACTGGTCCGCCTTGAACTCCTGCTTGTTCGCCACGAACACGACAATAGTACCCTGGTCGAGCGGACCGCCTGACCACGCCTCGAGCGCCGTACCGACCGTCTCCTCCGATCCTGCCGCCTTGCGGCCGACGCCCGCTGTCGTCGACAGCGCGATCTTGTCGCCGATCTGGATGTCGCCGTTCTCGCCGTTGACCTTGACCGGAACGCGGCCGCTGAGAGCGACAGGCTTCGAGTTCGGAAGCTCCTTGCCCAGAAGGAGGCCTGGGGCGGTCGAAACAATACCGAGGACCTTTTCGCCCTGGGCCGCGCGCTTGATAGTGGTAGATGCTGTAGTGTCGAGCGACACGATCTCGCCCGCCGACAGCGTGCCGTCGAGGGTCGGATAATTCTCGGCGAGGTCGATGTCGGTGATGGACGCCGTCGTCGCATAGATGGTGCCCGCGGTCGTTCCACACGATCCGGTGTCGCGCACGCAGAGCGATCCCTGGACCGAGAGGGTCGAGACAGGCGTCGACGTGCCGATTCCTACGTTGCCGAGGCCGTCGATCCTCATGCGCTCGTTGAGGCCGCTGGTGCTGAAGGTGATGGCGGCGTTGACGTTAGACGAGAAGCCCGCCGCAATATCGAGCTGGCCGTTGTTCGCCTGCCTGATTCGAGCGACGTTGGCGTTCGTATACGTGAGTGTAAACGCGTTAGCGAACGCGGTGTCCCTGATGATGTATGAGTTGTTATTGTTGAGCACGACGCTGCCGTTTACGTCGAGCTTCTGCGCTGGGGTCGTCGTGCCGATACCGACGTTGCCAGCGCCCGTAATCGTCACGTTCTGCGTGAAGCTCGAGCTGTTGCCCGTGCCGAATCCGATGGCGCCAGACGAGTTCGGCGTATAGACCTGCAGGAGGTTGGTCTGGATGCCGAAGCCATAGCGGTTGGTGCCGTCCTCCCAGAGGGCGAGCTTGTTGCCCGTAGCGGATCCAAGCGAGAGCAGCGTCGCCGGAGTGGTGGTGCCGATTCCGACGCTTCCCGTCGCGCCGATCGTCATCGCGGTGGCGCCGCCACCGTTCGTGTTGAACATGAGCCTCTGGTTCTCGGCGCGGAGCACCGTGTCGCCCACTGACGACCCGACGGACCACTCGCCCGAGGCGCCGACGACGCCGAGGTAAGACTTGGCAGTTCCGTTCTGCATGAGGCTGTACGCCACGCTCGTGGCGCCGTTGGTGTTCACCGATATGCCGTCCGTCGAGGTGGTCGTGTAGACCTGGAGCTTCTTCGTAGGGGTGGTGGTACCGACGCCGACATTGCCGCCAACCGGCTGGAGCGACAGCGCCGCGGTGGCGCCGACGTTGTCTGAACCTTGGACCAGAGCGTATCCCGAGCCCGCGCCGACCAATGACGCGTATCCTGAGGATCCGGCGGCGCGAAGCGCATAATTGCCAGACGAGTTGAACACCGTCAGCCGCTCCGAGTTAAGCCCCGGCGTCGTGGTCCCTATTCCGATCCTTCCGCTGGTTCCGTATATCCAGTTGCCGATGGAAAGCTGGTCGCTTGCCGTCGAGGACGCCACCTGCGCGTTATAGCCGATCATGATGTTGCGCATTCCCCCAGTCTGCTGGTCTCCGGCATACACGCCAACGGCGGTGTTATGATCACCGGTGACGATTGACCCGAGAGACCTATAGCCGATAGCCGTGTTGTCCGATCCCGTGGTAAGCGAGCCGAGCACCATCGGTCCCGACAGATCGCTGCCGCCGAGCGCGGTATTCCTTGATCCAGTCGTGACCGCCCCCAGGACTCCGTGACCCACTCCAAGGTTCGCGTAGCCAGAGGTCACGTTAGACAGAGGGTTATAGCCCATGGAGAGGTTCCAGCTGCCGGAAGCGGTGCTGTTGAGGCCGCCGAAGGCGTGGTTGTTATTCGGGTAGATGTGTATGCCTATCCCGTTGTACGAGCCAGAGACGGTCAGGGCGCCGTTGAACTCTGCGCCTCCCTCGACGCCCAGCTTTGCGGACGGGCTCGTCGTGCCGATACCGACGTTGCCTCCGGCCTTCACTACGAACCTGTCAGAGCCGCTGCCGCCGATCGCCTGGCCCGCGTCGTATTCGAACAGCTTAAAGTCGTCGCCTGTTGGATAGAACGACCACGCCTTGTAGCTTGAGCTCTTGTTTATGAAGCTCAGCATGTCGGAACCGTCGTTGTTCGCGATAAGGACGCCCTCAAACGCGCCGCCGTTGCCATCAATAGTGAGCTTGCTCGCAGTCGTGGTCGTGCCGATGCTGACATAGCCAGCCTGGTCAATCCTCATCCTTTCCGAGTGAGTGCTCGAGTTGCCCGTAAGGAACTGGAGGCCGATGGAAGCGCCGTTTGGTCGAGCAGAGTACGCCCTGATCGAAGCGGCTACCCCAGGAAGGGTTGCGTCCGAGTTGTAGAACTCGAGAGCGCCCACGACCTCGTCTAGGCCGACGGCCGTGTTCGAGGTCGAAATCCTGATGGTGGAGCTCGCCGTCGCGGAGTTCGCCTCGACCGTGAGCTTCGACGACGGCGACGTCGTGCCGATACCGACATTGCCCGCCTCGGTGATCCTCATGCGCTCGTTGCCAGCTCCCGCAGTGTAGAACCTGATCGGCGCGCTCGTGTTGCGGGTCATGATCGAGAGGCCGCCGGAGAGGTTCGCGTCGGCGTTCAGCACGCCGGAGTCCTGGACGAAGCCCTGGCTCGTAGTGAAGCCGGTTCCCATCGTCATCAGGCGGAGCGAGTCGTCCACCGTATTGGCGAGGCCGTTCCTGACCACCAGTTCCGAGTACGCTCCCGTGCCGCTGTTCGCGTTGGTCACGAAAGACCTGATCGGGCTCGCCGACGAGCTGCCGACCTCCAGGAGGCCGCTCGGGCTCGTCGTGCCGATGCCGACATTGCCCGCCGAAGGGTTGAGCACGAGGTTCTTGTTCGCCGTCCCCGAATGGTATGCGGCGATATAGCCAGCGTCTATGCTGGTATCGTAGCCGAATTCGACCCTCCTCGCCCCGTTGCTCAGCATGAGCGCGCCCGTGCCCTCAGAGTTATAAGTCTGGCTCGTCTTATAGATGTCGAGCTTGGCCGCCGGGCTCGTCGTGCCGATACCGACATTGCCCGTGCCAGTGATCCTCATCTTCTCCGTAAGAGACCCTGCGTTCACCGTACCGAACCACATGTCGCCGCGCTCGCTTCCCGTCAAGCCGTTACCGGCCTGGATACCGATCCTTCCGTACGAGGCCGCGACGGCGTTCATGAGGGCAAAGTCGAGCGCCGTGTCTGTGAGGGTTCCTGCGGCGCTGCCCGTGATCTGGGCCGCGATGCCGGTGCTTGCGCCGTTATAGACGTTGAGCTTGTAAAGGGGCGTCGTCGTGCCTATGCCGACATTTCCGCCGCCCGATACAACGAGGGCGCCCGCGTTCGTGCCGCTATAGCTCGTCGAACCGCCGATCGCGAAGTACGAAGCGCTGTCGAAATTGATGCCCGAGCTGCCCGATCCAGCGTACATGTTTGCGAACCTCGCCGAACCCTGGACACCCATGGTGGCCAAAGACGCCGCCGTGCTTAGAGTCCAGTTGGGCGACGTGGTGCCGATGCCGACGTTGCCGCCGCTGGTAACGGTCATCATGGACGTGCCGTTCCTGCGGAGCGCGACGCTCGTTATCGCGCTTCCTGCGTTGTATGGCCTTGCCCATTCCCAGTAGTTAGAGCCGTCCCCGAGGCGCAGGGCGCTCTCGCGGGCGGACTGGGCGCGCGCCTCGATCACTGATACGGTACCAGCAGTGTTCGCGTTCGTCTGGTTGACGAGAAGGTTCGCGACCGCGTTGAGCGTCGTTCGCTCGACGGTGAGAGACTGCGACGGCGACGAGGAGCCGATACCAAAATTTCCAGTCGAGCCCTGAAGGAAGAGCTGCGGCGTACGGTCGGTCGCCGCCGAATCGTTGCCACGGAACTGGAGGTTGCCGTTCGACGAGATCATGCTGTCGCCGACCGCGAGGCCCGAGAGGCCGGATGCCGTCGCTGCCGTCTGAAGCGTGAGGCCCACGCCCGCGTTGTTGACGACCTGCAGCGCTCCCGTGCGGGCGGTGTTCGTTCCCTTGAACACGGCCTGGATGAAGCTGCCGTCCTCTGCGACGAGGGCGTTGTTCGGCGTCGTGCTTCCGATGCCCACGAATCCGTTGCTGTCGATGAGCATCCTCGTCGAGAGCGTTCCCGAGTTCGCCGTCTGGAAGCTGAGCGCGCCGTTGTTGTTCGAAGCGGTAAAGGTGTGGCCTTGGATGTTAGCCAGGTTGTTCGACCCCGTGCCCGTGAAAAGAACGCCCGATCCCCTTCCGGCCGTCGCGTTGGTCGCCGAGTTGTTGAGCTCGATTCCAGGCTGAATAGTGCCTGTGGCGACGTCGATGCCGAGCTTGTAGCGCGGCGTCGTCGTGCCGATGCCGACGTTTCCGCTGGACGCGATGAACAGCGAGGACGTTCCCACCGCGTTGTTGGCAGAGCTGTAATACGCGACCTGGCCGGTCGTTCCCGTGCCGAGGGCTCCGCCGTTCGAGACGCAGGTCCCGTTGACGGCGAAGCATCCGGCGGCCAGGTTGATGCCGCCGGTCGAGGAGAACGTCGAGGTCGCCGTCGAGAAGTTTATGCCGTTCGTGTTTCCGACGGAGAGTAGCGAGCCGGGGGTGGTGCTGCCGACGCCGACGTTGCCGTTTGCTCCCAGTATCTTGAGAGGCGTGCCTCCTGCGGCGACGAAGTCGATGTCGAAGCCACTTCCGTTGTTTCCCTGCTGGAGCGTGAGGTCGTTGCCGGCGCTGTAATAGATGCGGCCGCCGTTGTTGTTCGCGGTATCGCGCATCACGAACTCGCTCGCATTGTCGATGCCGACGTTGCCTCCCGACACATGGAGCTTGTATGCCGGAGTCGTGGTGCCGATGCCAACGTTACCCGAATTAGTAATATCGAACAGGTGTGTCGCCGTATCAGGATCGGTCGTGCCCTTGCCGACGAAGAACGAGCCCGAGCCGTTGTTGTCCGTATCGAACACGTTCGCGATGCCAAGCGCGCTGTGGGTCGACAGGTTATAGACGCCAGACCCGTCGAACTTGATGCCGTTCGAGACGGAGTTGCCGATGAAGGTGTTCGCCTGGAGAGGGACGACTATGTTGCCCGACACGGTCGCCGTACCAGTCGCTGTGAGGTTGGCGAGGCTCAGGTCCCCCGAGATGAGGCCGCTGCCCTGCACCGAAAGCGCCTGCGACGGCGTCGACGTGCCGATGCCGACATTACCGGCAGAGCTCATAACGAACTGGCTCGTAACGCCGTCTCCCGTCGTCGAAAGGTAGATGTTGCCTGACGTCGTGTACAGTCCGAGGTTGTTTCCCGAACCGGCGTAGTTCCTCTTGAGGCCATGGCCAGAGTTACCGAAGTACAGCGAGCCGAGGGTTCCCGTGTTTGTGCCTACCGTTATGACCGGCGCGGCAGCCCGGACGTCAAGCGTTGTCTGCGGCGACGTCGTTCCGACGCCCACGTTACCGCTCGTCGGCGCGAGGGCTATGTTGTTGTTGCCCGTCTGGCTTCCCTGGATGGTAAGGGCGCCCGTCGTTCCGTCGCGGTTGAAATCGTAGTAGAACGCGCCGCTCGATGCCGCGAGACGGAGGAGCGAGGCGGCAGAAGCGGTCGACGTGATGTCGAGCCTCGATCCCGGGGTCGTCGTCCCGATACCGACGTTGCCCGAAGAATCGATCCTCATTCGTTCCACATTAGCAGCAGTATTGAACGTCAGGTAACCGCTTGCCTTGTTCGTATATAACGAGATATTGCCTGCGGTGTATCCGTCACTATAGACTCCACCGTAGCCGAATTGTCCCGAACCTGGAGAATTAAACCGTATTCCAGCTGCCTGAGCATCAGGGCTGACAATGCTCATTCCGGCAGCCGTCGAATTTTCGATCACGAAATCATCATACGAAGTCGCAAGGGTATATGCCCCGGCAGAGCCGCTGTACACCTGCAATTTAGAAACAGGGGTCGTCGTACCGATGCCGACGTTGCCGTTCGAGGTGACGTTGAGGTACGACGATCCGGTGGTCGTCGAAACGCGGAATACGTCGCCGAGCTGCCCAACCTGGCTTCGGAGCTCGAGCGTCGGCACGGTGGTCGTCGAAGAGTCGTTCTGGATGAAGGTCGGCTGATTGAGGTCGAACTTGTCGAGGATAGAGTTCCATGAAATAAGCGCGTTCGGAGTCACGCTTCCCCTCTTAAAGATAAGGTCGACGTCCTCGCTGTCAGATGACGCGTTGTCGGAGTTCACCGTAAACGAGTTCGACGCGGTGCCCGCGATGGTGGTCGATGCGGCCGAGATGCTGTTCACGTTGATCGAGTCGAAGTAGCCGACGTTCCAATAGTATGCCGGCGAACCGATATTGCGGACTATGTTGACGTCGGGCACGAGGTCGCCGGCGACCACGCCATTCACGATAATATTGTCGAATTCGCTGTCGCCGAATTCGACATTGCCGTCTACGCGCAGATTCCCAGAAAAAGTGCTGGTACCGGAACCGGTAACAAGAAGGTCGCCGCTCACGAGCGCGTTTCCAGACACCGAGAGCGCCGCCGAAGGGCTGGATGTTCCGATGCCGATGTTGCCGCCCGCGGCAATGCGCATCCTCTCGGCGAACGAGCCGCCATCCGCGCGCGTGGAGAAGATCAGGGACGCCGGGATGTTCGACGACCCGATGGTGCCCTCTGACGTAGCCGAGATGCTCGCGCCCGTGTCGAAGGCCGACCCGTCGAAGCCCCTGAAGTCGAGCGCGCCCAGGACGTCGCCGCTGTTTATGATTGCAGGCACGCCCGAGGAGCCGCGCGCCTTCTGGAGCCTGAACGCCGGGTTCTGGGCGCCGTTGTTCATACGGGTCAGGGTCGACGCGGAGCCCCACACGTCGAGGGTGACAACCGGCGTTGTGGTTCCTATACCGACAAAGCCAGTGCGAGGAGAGGTGGTCGAGATGCCCGTTCCGTAGATGAGGTTTCCGATGTTGAGCTGGCCCGAACCGGTCGGCAAAGGCGCCGCTGCGTCCGTTCCAATGATGATGTTGTTGGTACCCGAAAGAGTGGTCGAGGCCGCGGCATAGCCGAGGAATATGTTTCCGTAGCTCGCGCTGCCCGTATAAGCGTTGGCTGCCTGGTCGCCGATCACGACGTTATACGACGTGTCCGCCATGCTTCCCGATGCCCTGTGCCCCACGACCACGTTCGACTTACCACTGCCGATGAAGCGCAGCGCGCTGTTGCCGAGGCCCACGTTCATCTCGCCCGTAGTGAGGTTCTGACAAGAGTACTTTCCGAGACACGTGTTGTGGTTGCCCGAGGTCGTGGACGCCATCGAGTTATAGCCTATCGCGGTGTTGCTGCCTCCCGAAGCCACGGTTACGCCGTCGTTATATATCCATGAGAGGGCCTGGAAGCCGAAAGCGGTGTTGCCGTGCGGGCCCGCCTGCGCGAACTGACCGGCGCCCGCGCCGACGAATGTGCTCTGGTCGTCAGAGCTTGGGCCGCGATGGATGTCGATCGCTCCGTGGATTTTTACGGCGCCGGCGAACGTAGACGTTGACACAGATGACGTGGCGGTGAAATACGTACCGATGAAATTGTTACCGAGCACGTTTCCGGCCACAGAGAGCTTCTGCCCCGGAGAGGTCGTGCCGATGCCGACGTTTCCAGAAGAATCGGCGACGAGAGCGTTCACCGTGCCGCCGTTCGTCTGCAAGAAGAACTTTCCGGTGTCTCCCGAACCCGAGCGAACCGTCAGCATCTGGTTGAAGGTGCCCGTGTCGTTATACAGCCTCAGAACCGCGTTCGCCGAGGAGCTCGAACCCTTGATATACACGCCGTCATTGCCCGTGCTCGTCTCGATTGAGAGCTTGCCCGTCGGGCTCGTCGTGCCGATGCCGACGTTACCTCCCGCGTCCTGAAGCACGAGATTCGCGCCGGCAGATGCGCTGTTTGTGAAATAAGAGTTGATCCTATTGCCATTCACCACAAGGCTTCTATTGCTAACGGCAGAGACGCCATTGTCGACGACAAAGTTGTTCGACTGGTTTGAATTGCCTCCTCCGGCGATAAAGATAGGGTTGCCGACGAAAGAAAGAGACGACGTGCCCACGCCAACTCGTCCTGAAGACGACTGGAGGGTGAATCCGCCAGGACCAGTGACACCTCCGGCGAATGTCGAAGTACCTGTCGTAGACGTTGCCTGGAGGGTTGGAGCCGTAAGGTACTGCCAAGCTGCGATGCCCCGCGCAAAGATATCACCATTGAACGTAGTGGTACCTATTCCCGTGTAAGTCGTGTTGCCGTTAACGATGAGGTTGTTTGTCGTAAGATTGCCGACGTTTCCGTTAGTCGCAAAGAGGCTGGTCGACGATGCCGTAGACGAGAAGAAGTTCGTAGTCGTCGCGTTAGTACCGGTAGCGTTAGTGAATGCGAGATTAGAGATGCTGCCATTTGTCGAAACAAGGTTCGTTGCGAATGAATTTGTAGACGTAGCATTGGTTGTAGTCGAGTTGGTAACGTTCAATCCAACGATTGTCGCCAGGGTTGACGTAAAGCTGTCAATCGAGCCCGCTACCGCGCGGAATACGCTCGCGAAGAACGAGGTGGTTGTCGCTGCCGTGCCCGTAGCGTTTGTAAAGAGCAAATTTCCAACGTTTCCGTTTGTAGCCGTAAGATTCCCAGCGAATGAATTGGTGGTCGTAGAATTCGTTCCTGTCGCGTTAGTGAACGCAAGGTTCGAGATACTGCCATTTGTCGAAACAAGATTTGATGCAAACTGGTTTGTCGAGGTCGCGTTCGAAGTAGTCGAGTTCGTAGCAGTCAATGCACCTACGGTGATATCACTCGCGACAAGCGATGTGATGTTCGCAAGGGTCGAAGTAAGGGTTCCAATGAAGCCCGTCGTAAGGCGTCCGATCGTCGAGAAGAACGAAGTCGTAGTCGCGTTCGTGCCCGTGGCGTTCGTAAAAGCCAAATTCCCAACGGTTCCGTTGGTCGCGGTGAGGTTTGTTGCGAACGAATTGGTCGAGGTCGAGTTCGTAGTAGTTCCAAAGCCGATGTTTCCATTCGTAGTCGTGAAATTGGTCGACAAAAGGTTCGACACGAACTGGTTTGTCGACGTCGCGTTCGTTGTCGTCGAGTTCGTGACATTGAGGCCGACGATAATCGCGAGGGTCGAGGTGAAATTGTCGATCGATCCGCTCAATGCGCGGAATATATTAGTGAAGAATGAAGTAGTGGTTGCCGCAGTTCCCGTAGCGTTGGTGAAGAGCAGATTCCCCACCGTTCCGTTCGTCGCGTTGAGATTGGTCGTGAACGAATTAGTCGAGGTCGAGTTGGTTGTCGTCGAGTTGACCGTAGTCTGATTCGTGAAAACGAGGTTCGCCGCGGCAAAATTCGTCGCGTAGAAGTTTGTGGTCGTGGCGTTTGTACCCGTGGCATTTGTGAAATTCAAGCCACCCACTGTTCCGTTCGCAATGGTACTGCTTGCGGCGGTTAGGGTGCCGGTGTTCAAGGCGGTCGTGGTCGCGCCGCCGAATACCGCATTGCTCGAATAGAGATTAGTCGAAGTTGAGTTCGTAGTGGTTCCAAAGCCAACATCAGACCTTGTAGACGAGGCGCTAATCGAGGAAAGGTTCGTCGCGAACTGGTTGGTCGAGGTCGCGTTCGTCGTCGTGGAGTTCGTCACGCTGAGGCCGGCGATCGTGGCGAGGGTCGAGGTGAAGTCCTGGATGCTGCCCGTCACGGCGCGGAAGACGCTCGTGAAGAACGACGTGGTTGTCGCGCTAGTTCCC
>DASWWW010000001.1:0-206240 GCA_036400935.1 Minisyncoccota bacterium | reverse complement strand
AGAATCTGTGGGCCTATCCGGTGCTCGTCAGCGTGCTGTTTGTGGTGGTGCAGCAGATCAATTCCCTCGTCACCGCGCCCCGGATCATCGGCGATGCCGTGGGGCTGCATCCGTTGACGGTGATTTTTTCCGTGCTCTTTTGGTCCCTGCTTATCGGCGGTCTGCTGGGAGCCCTGCTGGCGGTGCCGCTGACGGCCTCCGTGAAGGTGCTTTTCCGGCGCTACATCTGGGAACGGCAGGTGCAGCACCGCTATACCGGAAGGGGAAGGGAACTGCCGCCCACGCCGGGCTGAAAGGCGCGGTGCCGCAGGGCGCCGGGATCCTCCCGCCTTCCAACTGTCCCCTCCTGGCAGGCTGGTTCATTGGGAAAAACCGCTTTTCCGAGGGGGCACGCGGGAAATCGAAAAGGAGGCACCCGACGTTTCCGCCCTGAAGTCCCTTGGACACCGGAAGTCCGACCCTGAAAGCAGCAAAAGCCACTGAACCTGAATTCAGCGGCTTTGAGTTTGGTTTGGTTGCGGGAGATGGATTTGAACCAACGACCTTCAGGTTATGAGCCTGACGAGCTACCGGGCTGCTCTACCCCGCGATATATGCTTCTACCGACGTATATAATATACAACGTCTGAATGTTGCATGCAAGGGCTTTCTCTGTTCTAACAGTTATCGCGCCTCGCTATTTGAGGGGCTCACGGAGGCCGACGGGCCGAGTGTGAAGGCGTTCCGTCCACCGGAACGACCTGGACCCGAAAATAGCGAGGCGCGATTTATATGTAGTAGAACTCCTCGAAAACCTTCTGATAGAGCTCGATTACCCTGCGAGCTTCGCGGTCGTTTAGTGGGTAGTCGCTGCCGTCGTGAGCGATGCGATTGCGGACCTTGTGAGCTTCCCAGGCGGCGTCCAACGTGACGAAATCGCTCTTCTCGATGCCCTTGAGCTTGTCGCCGATAGAGTCGCCCTGATAGCCCATCTTGTCGAGGATGGTATCGAGCATGATATCCGCCTCGAGGATGGCGAGCCTCCAATCGCCCGGATTGGTCGAGTTGATATGCGCCTGAACTTTGGCCCACTTGGCATTGAGCACGGGGTCGTTCGCAGGCTCGTCCTTCACGTCCTGCACGCGCAGGCTGTGGAACTTCTCCTCCTCTTCCAGCTTGATCTTGCGAAGCTTTATAAGCGAATACGCGATGACGTACAGGAGGAACAGCGTGATGACGATGGCGTACGGCTGGATCCTCTCGATGAAATGGATGACGGCGTTGAGAACGCGCACGGGATCAAAGCCCTTGAAGAATTCGAATATGCGGAGGAATACGTACTCGAGGTTGAGAAAGTTGACGCTGTCCATATGAGACTATTGTACCTCTTTTAGGAATTTTTTTCCGAGGGCAAACAGCACGTCTTCGCGGCCGGAAGCAGCAGTAAGTTGGATCCCAATAGGCAGAGACTTGCCGTCGACCTCCTTTGCGCCGGCAGGAATGGACATAGCGGGCACGCCGACGAGATTTGCCGTAACGGTAAAGATATCCTCGAGGTACATGGCTACAGGGTCGGATACTTTCTCCCCTATCTTGAAAGCAGGAGCCGGAGCGGTCGGAGTGATGATAGCGTCGACAGACTGGAATACTTTTGCGAAATCGGCCTTGATGAGCTCGCGCACGGCGGTCGCCTTGTTGTAGTAGGCGTCGTAATAGCCCGATGAGAGCACGTAAGCGCCGAGCATGATGCGGCGGCGCGCCTCGCGGCCGAATCCTTCGCCTCGAGAGAGGAAATAATCCTCGATAAGGTCCTTGCCATCCTTGTGATAGCCGTACTTCACGCCATCAAAGCGGGACAAGTTAGTCGAAACCTCCGCAGGCATCAAGACGTAGTAAACGGCGAGAGAATATTCGATATTCGGGAGCTCGATATCCTTGATCTGATAGCCGAGAGCCTTGAATCGCTCGATAGACTCCTCGAATATCTTCATGACAGACGGGTCGATGCCGTCCCCCTTGAGGAAATGGCGAGGCACGCCGATAGTTTTCGGAGCGGCGGCGGTAGCGGCAGGAATGTCGATAGACGTGCTGTCGTATCGGTCCTTGCCCTTCATTGCATTGAAAAGAATTTCCGCATCGGTGACGGTCTTTGTGGCAGGGCCGATGATATCGAGAGACGATCCCATAGCCATCAAGCCGTGGCGCGAGATAGAACCGTAGGTCGGCTTGAGCCCGACCACTCCGCAGAATGACGCCGGCTGGCGGACCGATCCTCCAGTATCAGAGCCGAGCGACGCCAAGGCCATATCGCCAGCAACCGCGGCAATAGAACCACCAGACGAGCCTCCGGCCACGCGAGTAATGTCGATAGGATTCTTGGTGACGCCGTAGGCCGAATTCTCGGTCGATCCGCCCATGGCGAACTCGTCCATGTTCACGCGGCCGAGGAAGACGGCACCGGCCTCCTTGAGCTTTGCGATAGCGGTCGCATCGTACGGAGCGACATAGCCTTCGAGAATCTTCGATGCCGATCCGACGCGGCGGCCTTCGATCAGGATATTGTCCTTAATAGCGATAGGAATGCCGGCCAAGACGCTGCCGCCCTTCTTGATAAGCTTTTGCGCTGCTTCAGCCTGAGCGATGACATCATTATAGACCTCGAGGTACGCGTTGATGTCGCCGTTTCTGGCAGCGATGACGTCCAGATACGCCTGAGCGAGCTCTCGCGCGGTAAAATCCCCCCTTACGAGGGACTCATGCGCTTTCTGGATGGTGAGGTTCTTGAGATCGATCATGTTGTTTCGTGGCGAAATTACTGAGACGAGCCGCCGAGGATCTTCTTTACCTTGAACAGCGTGCCTTCCTTCTTTGGCGCGAGGTCGATGAGCTTCTTGGTAAACGCTCCTCCGGCATGAGGGTTAGCGTCCTCGCGCATCACGTTTTTATTGACCGACATGATCGGGCCATTCTCGGCGATCGGTGCCGATTTGAGCTTGTCTACATAGGCCAAAATAGCCCCCATGTCCTTCTGCATGTGGGTTATCTCGTCTTCTGAAAGCTTGAGCCGAGACAGCGTGGCCAGCTTTATGATCTCTTCGCGGGTAATCATATTTTGTTGCTCGTACTATAGCAGATATGGCCTATTGAGGCGAGATTTACTTCAAGAGCTTCTTGAACTCCTCTTCCCCTATTACCTTCACGCCCAATTTTTGGGCTTTTTCTAATTTAGAGCCGGCTGATTCGCCTGCCAGAACGTACGAGGTATTTTTAGAGACGGATGACGAGACGTTTCCGCCAGCCGCGCGGATCATTTCCTCGGCATCGAGGCGCTCGAGCTTAGGCAGGGTTCCAGTAAGCACGAATGTAAGGCCGGCAAGCTTGCCGCCCTTCTTTCCGCTCGAAACTTTTTCCAATTCGAGCTCTTTCAGGAGTCGCGCGAGCATTTTGCGATTAACAGAATCGCCAAACCATGCGGAAACCGACTTCGCGACGACTGGGCCTATGCCGTCGATGGCTGCAAGCTCCTCTTCGGTCGCTGTCGACAGCGCTTCGACGGTTTTGAAATGCTCCGCCAGGTCGTGCGCCGTCTCGACGCCCACATGATCTATGGAAAGGCCGGTCAGAACGCGCGGCAAAGTCTGCTTTCTGCCCTTTTCGATAGACTCGATCAGATTATTAGCAGAAAGTTCCGCGAAGCGAGGCAGCGCGAGCACGTCGCCTTTCTTCAATGTGAAAATATCAGGGAATGTTGAGATGAGACCGGCGTCGAGAAGCGCGTCGAGGATCTTTGGCCCGCAGCCATCGATGTCGAGAGCCGGACGCGATACGAAATAGTGGAACTTGCGGCGGATGAGAGTCTGCGAATCCTTTACGACGCAGCGATGCGCGGCCTGTCCGGGAATACGCTCGATCCTGCCGTCGCCGCCGCACTCGGGGATGTGCGTCGGAAAGACGAAAGGCTTCTCCTTGCCTGTACGTAGCTCAGTAACGACGCGGACGATATCAGGAATGACATCGCCTGCCTTCTGCAATATGACCGTGTCGCCGATGCGCACGTCCAATCGCTTGATCTCATCCTCGTTATGAAGGGTCGCGCGCGAAACCGTGGAACCCGCGACCAAAACCGGCCGCAACACGGCAACAGGAGTAATAACGCCCGTGCGACCGACCTGAAACACGATGTCCTCGAGCACGGTCGTCACCTGCTCTGCCGGGAACTTGAACGCGACGCCCCAGCGTGGAGCCTTGCCCGTGTAGCCGATAGCCTCCTGCAGATTGCGCTCGTCCACCTTTATGACGACGCCATCGATAAGATAGTCCTGCTTCGGCGCCTTTTTCTGCCACTCCTTCCAGTACGCGATGGCGCCGTCGATATCCTTTACATGCTTGCGATGCTCGTTCACCTTGAAGCCGAGGGATTCGAGCAAATCGAGCTCTGCTGTCTGCGATTTGGGAAAAGCAATGCCCGCGCCAGAAGCGCCAGCGTCCATCTTTGCGATGTCGTACACGAAATTATCGAGCCTGCGGGATGCGGCGACCTTTGGATCGAGCTGGCGGATAGATCCGGCCGCTACGTTGCGCGCATTGGCGAACAGGGGCTCGCCAGCCTTCTCTCGGGCCGCATTCAATCGGGCAAGATTCGATTTGGCCATCCAGACCTCGCCCTCGACGATGATGTCGACGGGCTTTGCGAGTCTCAGGGGCACGGCCGCGATCGTACGGACATTATGAGTGACGTCTTCGCCGGTCACGCCGTCGCCGCGAGTGGCCGCTCGTACCAAGACACCTTTAACGTATTCCAAAACGACCTTCAGGCCGTCGATCTTGAGCTCGCAGACGTACGAGAGAGTGGCGCCGGCGCCGACCTCAGCGGCCGCGAATTTCCTTACCCGCGCGTCGAAATCGTACATATCCTCCTCGGAAAACGCGTCGTTGAACGACCACTGGGTCACCTTGTGCGCGACCTTTACGAATTCAGGCAAAGGCTCGCCTCCCACACGCTGTGTAGGCGAGTCCGGCGCCTGCAGTGCGGGATACTTCGCCTCGATATCCTCGAGCTCCTTTATGAGGCTGTCATAAGCCGTGTCCGAAATCTCCGGCTTGTCGTCGGTATGGTAGAGCTTGCGGTGGTAGTTTATAAGCTCGGCGAGCTTTGATGCCCGCTTGGCGATGTCAGTAGGTATTGCTGCCATTGCTGTAGATTAAAGGTTTAGTACGATACTTTCAACCCTCGTTCGATGCGATTCTGATCGGTCGAGTCGCAAGCCGTATTGTATCCGCGGGACTCGATTATAGTCGAGATGAGGTCATCGGTCTTCGATACGTCGACGATGGCGCAGTACGATGCCGGCATGCCTTGCGGATCGACGGTTGGAATGGTCAGCTGGAATCGGGTCTTAGCGCTCGATCCCGTCTGCTCGACGATTCCGGTCTTGAAGCTGTCCGCAAGGTCGATACCGACGCACGATGGGGCCGGAGTCTGGGCATCGATAAGATCGTTCCTCCACGCGCCGACCGATGCCGACGACGTCGCGAACATGATTCCCGGAGTAGCCGACTTGAAATCCCAGTAGATGGCGCACTCGATGCCCGTATCGGCAGCATAGAAAGCGAATTGTGACTCGCGACCCGATGACGACAGCACGAGCTCCTTCAATGTAAGGTTGAAAATCGATACGCCGACGGACAAGAGCACGCTCGACACAAGGACCGCGAAGAGCATCGCGAATCCTTTCTTTGTTGGCGCCGTGAAAAGATTTTTCATATTAGAAGTTGAAGAGGTACTCCTTTACGGTAAAGGTCCTGACCGGAGAGAACAGGTTCGTATTCCACGAGATCGACACCGAGATCTCGGCCTGATCCGCCATCGCGCTATTGTTGATCGTGATCGTTCGCGTGAATATGGTCGGCACCCACGTACCCACCCCGCCGCTGTAGCCGTAGAGCTTGCGATCGGTGTCGAATGACAGCGTAGGACACGTGCCGCTACAGAGCGAGATGGCTCCGGGCTTCGGTGCGCCGGACGAATCGTCGTTGAAGTTCGCGTAGGTCGTGTCGATCTTGTACGTGCCGTTCACCGTGGTGCATGGGGATTCGCCGCAAAACTGGCGTAGCCACCAGATGTTCTGGATACGGTTGGTGTCGCGGACATTTCGAATATACTCGACAGCCTCCTGAGCGAGATAGAATGCGGTAATCTGGTCGCGGGCATAGATCGCCGATCCGATTCCCTTCTGGGCGATCAAAAGCGGGCCCGTGACGGCCATGGACAGTATGGAGATAGCCACCATCGATTCCACGAGGGTGAAGCCGGCCTTCTTGATGTATGAGTTTCGTATCTTCATAGCTTTATGAATCTATAGCGCGCTGCGATACCATCGTCTCGATATTGAATTCGGACTTGGTCGTGCCCGCGCCCGCGTACCCCTGGATCGAGATGATGACCTTCGGCTGGCGGGTATCGGTGGTGCCGGTTCCGATCACGTAGAACTTGAGCGACGTGATGACGATCTCGGGCGCCGTGATCGGATAGGACGCTCCGCCGTACGATCCGCCGAAGATCTGCTTCATGATCGCGCCGTCGCTCGCCCCGTACGCGATGATGTCGGTTGAATCCGTGACGCTGTCGCCGTTCACGTTCCTGTTGGCGAGGAATCGGAACTCAGTTCCGCCGTCGACGCAGTCCCCGCCGCCGTCGCAGCTGAAGCCAGAGCCGAGGCGGATGTCGCGCATCATCGCCTCGAGGGCAAAATTTAGGTTCGTCATCACCGACTTGAGGCTGTGCGTCTTCTTGTTCGCCTGAACGATCGAGAAGACAGCGCCCGTAGCGACGAGCATCACCATCGCGAAGATGGAGACGGAGACGAGAACCTCGATGAGTGTGAATCCTTTTGTTTTCATGCTATGGAGTTGATGTGTCGCACTTCGTCGTCGTGTCGACCGATACCGATATCTGCCCGGTCTGATCGACGATCACGCGACGCTTGGTGCCTCGTGGGGACACGATGCAAACCTCGCCCTTCTGATACGAGCCCGTGCCATTCAGCCGGAATGACGCGTCAGGATTCGGCCTCTCGAACGTGATATCGAGATCTCCGAAAGTACAAGTCGTATCGGCGCAGACGCGGCCGATGGTATTGCCCTTCTGGAGGTTCAAGGTCTCGAGGATGATATCCGATCCCGAATCGTATACGCGATTGCGCGCCGTATCCTGGAATATGAAATACGAGCTCGGGGTGCTCGCCGAGAAATGCACGCCGTAGGCCGAGGTGAAGAGGCCCGACGAGTCCCTGCGCACCGTCACGCCGTACACCTGGGCCTGGCGGACGGAGAGCGCCACCTCATACGCGAGATTGGTCAGAAGGACGCTCGAGTTGAACTGCGCGTTATTGAATACGGCAAGCACGGTGATGAGGGAAAAGATGCCGATGGAGACCATCAGCTCGATGAGAGTGAATCCGGCTTGTGCGCGAGGTTCTTTAGGCATAATGCTTGTCCTATTATACAGCCAAAAATGAAATTACGGCCGCCATGTCGATATGCCAGATAAAAGCTATGAGGAAGCCGATGAGCATATACGGACCAAAAGGCACCTCGCTCTTCATTCGCAAGCCGCCCTTGCGCGACGTTATCCTCTGGATGAGCATGACAAGAAGCGACAGGCCCGCACCAATCCAGAACGACATGAGCACGGCGGTTATTCCCTGCGAAAGGCCGAGGAATAGCCCTATCGATAAGGCGAGCTTCGCGTCGCCGAGGCCCATCCACGTGCCGCGCGATACCGCCCAGAAAAAGAAGAAGAACAGGAAGAGCGCCGGGCCGGCGATAAGGCGCAGCGGGTCAATCCCCCCAACCACGAAATACTCGAGAGCCACAGCTGCCAGCGCTACTCCGGCCGCGCTGTATGAGAAGAGATCCGGAATGATCTTGTGGCGCATGTCATAGACGCAAATGACGATATAAAGGCACAGGAGAGCCGCCGTCAGGACGAATAGGATCGTCCCCAAGGGATCAAAGAAAGCTCCTGGCGAGAGCTTGTACGCCAGCGGGAATGCCACTGCGCCCAAAAGCTCGACGAGCGGATACTGCCACGAGATTTTCGAGAGGCATGCCCTGCAGCGGCCCTTCTGTACCGTAAAGCTGACGATTGGCAAGAGCTCGTACCACTTCAGGGCCTTCTCGCATGAGAAGCACTTCGACCTGCCCCGCGATATGCTCGCGCCGGTATCGAATCGCAATATGACGACATTGAGAAAACTGCCGATGAGGACGCCGAGTATAGCGAGGATTGTATAGATATATGCTTCCATATTAGCGGCTTACCCTGTACGTAGCGGTCGACCCCGTCGTCTTGCTCGTGCAGGCGACGTTATCGCTCGGGGCGGATAGAATCTCGAGCTTTGCCCCGAGGCAGTACTTCTTGAGAGGGGATGATACGCCGATATACTCATAATCCGCGCCCGTAGGGTCCTTTGGGATCTCGGAAAGGTACTTATCGGCGACGAGAGTATTGTGCAGGACGAGAGCACCCTCGCCTATTGGATAAGTCTTGTTCACGTCGTAGTAGAGCGCGAGGCCGATCTGGATTGCCTTCATGTCAGAAGTGCGCTTGTCGTCCCTAGCGCGAGCGCGGCTAGCGCCGGTCGCGCCGATGACAACGGTCGTAAGGATGCTGATGATGGCAACCACGGTAAGGAGCTCGACGAGAGAAAAGCCTTTTTTCATATGCCACTATTATAGCCTACAAATCGCCTGTCCGGATATGGAAAACCGCACGGCATGCCGTGCGGTTTTCTCCGATATAAGATTATGGGCAATCGCCGCCTGTCGCTGTGACCGCCTTGAAATCGCCGGCATTGTCGACGCACCACGTGCCGCCGCTGCGGAGCGTGACGGACATCGCCCAGAGCTGGGCTGGAGAAGCGCTGGTATTGCAGGTAAGGGCCGGAACGCCTGCGGCGTTCTGAATGATATTGGCCTTGATTGCCGCGAATCGAGAATCCGCGAACACTCCCGTCGTGCAATCAGTCGCCTGTGCCGAGCCCTGAGATCCCGATCCGTATCCGCCGATCTCGTTTCTATAAAGCTCCGCCTGCGAGTATGCCTGCCTCATTGCGGCCTTTACCGCGCCGTCAGCGCTCTTTGATCGCGCCGTATTGAGCGATCCGAGAACCACCGACGAGAGCAATGCGATGATCGATATGACTACGAGAAGCTCGATAAGGGTAAAACCTTTGGTTGATTTCATAAATAAGGCTAAATTGCTGTTTCTTGATTATACCAGATGCCCGCGATTTCCAAAGCCATGCGTTGATAGGGGTGGATAAGAAAAGCGCGCGCCTTGCGGCGCGCGCTTTCCCATCGTGCGATTCGCAGGATTACGATCCGCAGGTGACGCTCGATGCGCCGAGAACGACCGAGGTCGTTGTTGACTGGCCAGTTCCGTCAACGCAGGCTGTGAGCGCTGAGTTTGACTTGAGAGGAACTGCGATCGCCCATCCTACCGCGCCGTTTGCGTGGCAAGCTGCGACAGTCGCCGAAGAAGCCGTACCCTGGAGAGCGGTAGCTGCGGTGACGCCCGCTGCTGACTTGGCCTGAGCGATAGCGTTCAAGATAGTTGTATCTGAACAGATAGTCGCGTAGCTGTTTGGAGACGCTGAGTCGTATACGTTCTCAGCCTGAGCTCGCATGTTGTTCAAGCTAGCCTTGATCGATGCGTCTGCGCCCTTTGCTCGCGCTGTGTTGAGAGACGCGAGAACGACTGACGACAAGATACCGATGATAGCGATAACGACGAGGAGCTCGATGAGGGTGAAACCCTTTGTGTACTTCATAGTAATACTTCTAATAGTGATAACCTTCTAATAATTACCGTGCCGATTCCCGTTCCGCTCAAAGGCTCGAGGATCTTTCGATCAAGCTCTTGGGCGGTGCGGGAATGCGACGTGAGAACCGGCCCCTACATTATACAGAACGCATTTTTTAATGCCTAACGGTCTTGGGGATATCAGCTCCCGCACTCGCTTGTTCGGCACGCATATCCGCCTACTGGCGGATTGCTCCGCTCGCGCCGTCGCGCTGCGCGAGGCCGTTCAAGCGAGTGCGGGAGTGATATCCCTGAACGATGGAAAGACTAAGAAATGTTCGACGAGATGTTGTAGATCGGAATCAGGACGGACGCGAGGAGGAAGCCGACTCCGAGGCCGAGAAGCACGATCATGGCGGGCTCGATCATGTCGACGAGCGTATCGACGGCATTTACCACCTCGCGGCTGTAGAAAGCCGACAGGGTCTTGAGGATTTTGCCCAATTCTCCGGACTCCTCTCCCACCTTGATCATTTGGATCATGATTCCCGGGATGATTTTCTTCTCGACAAGGGCATCCGACATCGATCGGCCTCCCTTTACGGCCTCGGTAGCGTCGTCGAGCACCTTCTTGTAGACGGCGCTGCCCACGACGCCCGAAGTGAGCTCCAGCGCGCGGACCATAGGGATTCCGGACACGAGCATAGTGTTCATGTTGTCCGAGATTCGTGAGAGATAGAGCTTCTGGTAGAGATTCTTTACGAAGGGGACCTTCAATTTCGCGTCATCGAGGGAAAGCTTGCCCGTAGGAGTCTGAAGGAAGCGCCAGAAGAAGAAGCCTGCGACAAGCACCGCCACGAGCACGAATATGCCGTAATCGGTCATCATCTTTGACGCGCCGATGACAACCTTTGTATAGAGAGGGATCTCCTGCCCCGATTCGGTGAGAATGGTGCTGATCTTCGGGATAACCACGGTAAGCATGAGCACCATGACGGTGACGAAGGTAAATACGACGAATGCCGGATAGATGAGGGCGTTTCGCGCCTTCGAGTTTACTTCGTAGGTTCGGTCGAGATAGTCTGCAAGGAAGACGAAGACCTCGTCGAGCTTTCCGGACTCCTCGCCCGACCTCACCATGTTCGTGTAGAACTCCGAGAAGATCTTTGGATGCTTTCCAAGGGCCTTCGAGATCGAGCTTCCGGCCTGGAGGTCGTCGGCGATCTCAGTGAGCGCCTTGCCGAGCTTTACGTTCTCGACTTCGGACGCGAGGAGCCTGAAGACGCGCAATGCCGAGACCTGCGCCTCGAACAGAGTCGCGAGCTGTCGCGAGAGGACTACGACGTCCTTTGTAGAGACGCCCGAGAAGAACGAAAAGTCCTTGTCGAAGAAGCCCTTGCCCTCGGCAGACTTTATATCCTTGATGACGAAGCCTCGCCTCTGCAGGGACGCGATGGCGACGTCGAGCGTGATCGCGTCGATGGCGCCCTTTGCGTCATTTCCCTTGTCGTCCGTTGCGCTGTAGTTGAATAGCATGTTCGTATTATATCAGCCTCTCGAGCACTTTTGGATTCGGAGAGTAGAGGTAGGCGTTCTCCGCGGTGATCTCGCCGCGTCGGACGAGGTCAGCGAGCGATCGGTTCATATCGATCATGCCGTTCTCGAGGCCCGTCTCGATGACCGTATTGATCTCGTGGACGCGCTTCTCGCGGATGAGGTTTGCCACGGCTGCGTTAGCGATAAGGAGCTCGTACGCAGGGACAAGGCCTCCTGAAATGCGAGGTACGAGGCGCTGCGAGAAGATTCCCGTAAGCGTCGACGCGAGCTGGATACGGATCTGGTCCTGCTGGTTGCCTGGGAACGAGTCGATGATTCGGTTGATGGTCTGGGCCGCGGTATTCGTATGAAGGGTCGACAGCACGAGATGGCCCGTCTCGGCCGCCGTTACGGCCGTAGCCATAGTGTCGATGCCGCGCATCTCGCCGATCAGTATCACGTCGACGTCCTGGCGGAATACGCTGCGCAGGGCGCTCGCGAAATCGGCCGTATCGACGCGCACCTCGCGCTGATCGATCACGGATTTCTTCTGCTCGTAGAGGTACTCGATAGGATCCTCGATCGTGACGATATGCTCCGCCCTCTTCTCATTGATGGACTCGAGCATAGCGGCAAGCGTAGTGGTCTTGCCGTGCCCTACCGGCCCCACCACAAGGAAGAAGCCCTGCTGCTTCTCGCAGAAAGTCTCGAGGATCGGAGGGAGGTTGAGCTCGGCAAAGGTCTTAATCTTCTTTGGGATAAGCCGGAACGCGAACGACACAGCGCCGCGCTGGAAGTAGCCGTTTCCTCGGAATCGGCCCTTATTCTGGTATTCGTATGAAAAGTCTATCTCCTTGTTCTTGAGGAAGAGCTCCTTGTTCTCGGCATTGAGGACTACGTTCATGAAGCCGAGCGTATCCTCCCTGGTGAGCATCTTGCGATTCATCAAAGGCACGAGGAAGCCGGCAACGCGTATCGTAGGATAGCGGCCTTCCGAGATGTGCAGGTCCGAAGCGGACTCCTTCATCACGGTCTCTACCAGATCTTCGAACTCCTTTTTGTAATCAGGTGACATAAATGTATGTTTAAGTGCTATTTTCCTCCCCTTCTAATCGCATGAATCCTCTCGACTACGTGAATGACTTCGGACGGGATTGTCGATGCCTTTATTATATACCCATCCGCCCCTAATTCCTTGGCCCTCTCGATGCTTGCCGCATCGTTCTGATTCGTAAGCATGATCACCGTCGCATCCTGGGCCAATTTTTCGTCACGTACGACCTGGAGGAGCTGGAGGCCCGTCATGTCCGGCATGACGATATCGAGGATGAGGATATCAGGGCGAGCGCCTGTCCGCAGCTTGTTCAAGGCAGCGCCCGAGCCGAGCGCCGTGTCGACATCGTAGCCGCTCTGGGCGAATTTCAAGGAGTACATGCCCAGAAGGAATTTGTCGTCGTCGACCATGAGGACTTTGACGTTCTTCTTTTCCATTATTTAGAGCTTGTTTACTTCTCCCCACGGGATCTCTTTCTTGAACGCCTTCAAAATCGCGTCCTCCTTCATGGTGAGCATGCCTTTCGCTCGGACCATCTTGTAGATATTCTCTTCGGTCGCGCCGGTAAGGATAGCCTTCTCGAGGTCCTTGTCCTTCTCGATCACTTCGGCTACGGCCATTCGCCCGCGCACGCCGTTAGGGCATGTAGCGGAAGGCTTCGGCTCGAGGACGGACTTCGGCACGACGATCTCCTTCTTGAACTCCTCAGGAAGGTCGGAGAACTGCTTGTCGACGAGCATCTTGATGGCGCCTTCGACGGGCACCTCCTCTCCCCCTTCGCAGATCTTCGAGGTGAGGCGCTGGGCCATGGCGAGCACGAGCGTCGGCGCGATGAGGTACGGATCGACTCCCATGTCTATGAGTCGCGGGATGACTCCGATCGCCGTGTTGGTGTGGATAGTGGAAAGCACGAGGTGGCCGGTAAGCGCGGCCTGGATAGCCAGCTGCGCCGTCTCCTTGTCTCGAATCTCTCCCACCATGATGATGTCGGGGTCTTGTCGGAGCGTCGTTCGCAGTCCGGATGCGAAGGTATAGCCGATCTCGGCGCGGACCTGCGACTGGGAGACTCCTTCCATGTTGTATTCGACCGGATCCTCGAGCGAGAGCACGTTCTTGGACTCGTCGTTAATCTCGTTGAGCATCGAGTAGAGGGTAGTCGACTTTCCGGAACCGGTAGGACCGGAGATGAGGATGAGGCCGTACGGTCGGGCCATGGCGCGTCGGATAGCCTCGAGGTTTCGGGGCGAGAAGCCGATATCATCGAGCTTCTTTACGCCCTTCTCCTGGTCGAGGATTCGCATCACCACCTTCTCGCCGTAGTATGCCGGGAACGTGGACACGCGGAAGTCGATCTTGCGGCCCTCGATGCGAGCCGAAAAGCGTCCGTCTTGAGGCTTTCGCTTCTCATCGAGCTTCATATTGGAAAGAATCTTGATACGGGCCACGACGGCGTCATGCACCTTTACCGGGAGCACGAGCGAAGTATGGAGATCGCCGTCCACGCGGAAGCGGACGCGGACCTTGTCCACCATGCGCTCGATATGGATATCGGAAGCGTTGCCCTCTACGGCATAGCGCAGGATAGTCGCCACGATTTTGGTGACGGGAGCGTCCTCGATGATAGTTGTCTCGCCTTTCTTCTGATGAGTAGTCTCCTCGGTGTCGGTATCGATGTCGGCGATATCGGTCTCAAGCTCGTCGAGAGCCTTGGTAACCTCGCCGGAAAGGCCTTTATACAAAGTGAGAGCCTCGCTGAAATCCTCGGGCGAAATGAGAAAGACCTTGAAAGGCATGCCGACCTTCGAGGCGATAAAGTTGAGGGCGTCGCGCGCCTCGATATCGTCAGGATCGACGACTCCTACCTCGAGAACGTTATCCTTTACGGCTACCGGCACGAACTGGTAGTGCATGGCCGACTCTTCGGGGATGTATTTGAGAATATCGAACGGGATGTTCTGGTCCTTCAGGGATCGCGTAGGCACGCCAAGGTACTCGCCCTTTGCCGCGAGCATTTCAGCAGGCGCTATGCCCCGCTTCTTAAGGATCGATTCGAGAGCCTCGCCCGTCTGGCGCGACTCCTCCGAAGCCGCTGCCGCGTCTTTCTTTTCGATCAGCTTCTTTGCGACGAGGATATCGAGGATGCTCATTCGAAATTAGTTATTGCTGCGTAGTCGATGCGGGCTGCTGTACGGCTGTTACGCCCGAGCCGATAGGAGCGAAAGGATTTGGCCTGTATGGGTCCTGAGGAGCGAGAGTCTGGCCGAAGTCCTGGAGCGAGAGCCAGACTGCGTCCTTGAAAATAGAGTCGTCGAGCTTGAGCCTGCGGAGGTCGCGCAATGCCGCGAGAAGCTGATTATCCACAGGCGCGACAGAAGGGTCTGTCGCCACGAGCAAGTCGCTCGAAGAAGTGTCGCGCGTAATATACATATAGCCCGCGACGCCGATACCGATAAGTATCGCGAGTACGATGAGAAGGTTTGCGCCGCCATGTTTCGGTTTGTCTTGCATGGGTTTTATTTAAGCCAATAGGTCTTTACGGTTACGCTGTAGTCGTACAGATTGTTGGTGTCGCTCGCGTCGAACTCGATAGCCGTCACGTCGATGACGCGGAGGCTGTGCTCGAGATCCTTCAGGAAGTTGAGGAAAGTGGCATACGACGCGGTCGTAGAGAACGAGAGGGTCAGCGTGCCGTAAGGGTCGTTCGTTTTGCCTATCGTGTCCTTCTGCTCGACGCTGTCGGCGCGGAAGTTTCGGATGCGCATGCTGTACTTCTTTGCCATCTCGTCGAGATCGATGATCAGGCGGACATTGTCGATATTGTCGGGCAGAAGCTTGGCGAGCATGTCGCGGTCCGCCTTTGGCATGGCGTTGAACTTGACCAAGAGCTTGTCGCGCTCGATCTGGAGCTCCTTCGAGCGGGTGAGGGCGCCGTCATACTCTGCCTTCTCGGCAAGCATGCCTTTCACCTCGGCATATGTCGGATCGATATATCCGAAGAAGAGTCCCGCCGATGCCAAAATAAGCACTATTGAGATGATGTTGCTCATGGTCGTGATGTTGTTGCCGCCTTAGGAGCCGCTCCGATCGAGGCCGCGTACGAAAGGAGGCTCGGATCGACTATGGTGTCGACCTTGAACGAGATAGTTCCCGCTGAATCGAGGGACATGTCGCTTACGAGCGTATTTTTGAGATATTTCTGTGCGTCGAAAAGGTCCGACTGGAGAGCTACCGACGCGTAATCGCGCGCCTGCCCTGTCATGAAGACCTGAATCTTATCCTTGGCGAGATAGTTGAACTCGAACGTCTTGAATCGGACGGTCTTGAGCGTAATCGACGAGAGGAAATCGAAGAAAGGAGTGACGGCGATATGATTTCCGAGGATTTTCTTGCCGTTCTCTAGGCGGGTGTCGAGGCGGACGATCTGATTGATGGTCTCAGGCTCGAAAGCGCCCTTTGCCTTCTCGAGGCTTACCTTGTTTGCGTCGATCTGCTTCTGGGTGAGCTCTTTATAGAAATAGACGCCGCCCGAAAGCGCGAGCGCTACGATGAATACGATCGTCGCGAGGAGCGAGAAGAGATTTACAGACGAAGGAGCGCGGCCCGGCTGGGCTACGATTGGCTTCTTCGGTATGAACGATGTTTGAAATCGAGGATCCATAGTTCGAAATACTCAAATAGTATACTACCCATCCCTCCTAACCGCTATCCCCACCGGCGACTTTTATTCCGATTCCTGCAGCTTTCGCAGCGCGATGCCGATCGCCACGGCGAATTCCGGGCCAGCTGTGCGCAAGACCGGCTCGAGGAATGCTGGCGCCTCGGTTTTAGAGAACGGATCGCCCAAAACGACCTCGGTCTGGAACTTCACGCGGGCAAGATCGAGAAATCCCTTGAGGAGCGAGCCTCCGCCCGTGAGGATTACCTTGGAGATGTTCTTGTTGTACTTGTGCTCGAAGGCCGAGATGACGCGATTGGTCTCGGTAAAGATATAATCGAGGTTGAGCGCGATGATTTCCTGGATCGCCTTGTTCTCAGGATCGGTAGAGAGGCCGTTCGTGCGCTTTATATGCTCGGCATCGCCCACGCTCATGCCCATCGAGCGCGAAATGGCGAGGGTGATCTCCTGCGAGCCCCTGTTGATGGTATGCGACGCGCGCAGAATGCCGCGCTCGATGATGTAAAGCTTTGTCGAGCCGGCGCCCATGTCGAATACCATAACCGATTCGAGGCTCTGGTCGATGACCGCTCGCATCGAGCTGAAAATCTCGATCTCGTAAAAGCTCGACTGGAGGCCTGATGCCTGCGAGATTTCGTTGAGGCGGCCGAGGACGTCATTATGGATGACCACCAGGAGCACGTCGACGCCCTTTTCCGCAGGCTTCTCGCCCGGAGCGGGAGCCTTTTCGAAATCGGTCACCGAATTCTCCTGCTTCGGTATGACCCACCAGTCGAGGGCGACTTCGGTGATCGGCACGGGAATGTATTTGCGGGCCTCGATAGGGATCATCGTCGCAAGCTGCTTCTCGTCCATTTCCGGCATGTGGATAAACGAGAGGAGGCTCGATGACGAGGCGATCGAAATGCCCGCGGACTTGGTCGTGACATTGGATTCCTTAATGAGGTCGCGGAGCGCTTCCGCCAATTTGTCGTTAGGAAGGTTCGTAGCGCGGCCGATCTCGATGCCGGTATACGGGCCAAGGGCCAATTCGCCGTACGTTTCAAGCACGGCCTTGCCCGCCTTCTTGCGCAGCTGGACTACCTTTATGGAAGAAGAGCCGATGTCCACGCCAAGGACGCTCTGGCCTTTGCTTTTGAAAAGATTGTCGAGAAAAGACATATGCGTAAAGTATATCACGGCCAAATTCCCTTTATTTTTTCTTATGAGGAAATTGATATGTGGAAATCTAGACTGTCAGCATGGAAAAAATCACATTTGGACGCATCGCCGAGTATATTTTGGACACCATCGCCCCACCGGACCCGCTCGTGCGACGGATCGAGCGCATGTCGCCTGCCGATTTCCTAGAAAAAGTGGCTCGGGCCGAGATTCCGGCGGATCACGTAAACATTTCCGAGCAAAGGGCGAACGGAGTACGGGCGATTTTCAAATACAAGGACCCTTTGGCCAAGGCCGCCATACTCGAGCTGAAGTCATACGGGAATAAAAAGATGTCGCGCCTCTTGGCCGCGCTCCTCTACGAGGAATTGCCGCGCGACATGGCGCACCCGATCGTCATCCCTATCCCCATAACGCGGAAAAGCCTACGGGAGCGCGGCTGGAACCAATGCGAGCTCGTCGGACGTGCCCTAGAGGTTTTCGATCAGGGCAAGAGGTTCGAATTACGGACCGATCTTCTCGAAAAAATCCGCCAGACTGACGACCAAGTCGGCAAAGGACGTGAGGAACGCTTCGAAAACCTGCGGGATTGTTTTGGCGTGCGCGAGCCCGACCAGATGCGCGGCCGGGATGTAATCATTTTCGACGACATCCTGACCACAGGCGCTACCCTAGGCGAAGCGGCCAAAGCCTGCAAAAACGCAGGCGCCGCAACGATATTTTGCATAGCCTTGGCCCACTAATCCACGTATTGACTTTTATCTATTAAGTATGGTATAATAGTATACAAATGCAGGCGGGAAATGTCCCCAGTACCAACTGCATATATTCGGCACACGCCGAATCGTTCGTTGAATAGGAGTTGTTATGGCTAAAAGCAAAAAAGCAGCAAAGGTACCCGAGGTTTCCGAAAGCCGCTTCAACCAGATCGCAATCTGGCATGCGACACGGCTGTCCGTGCGCGCCTGGCTGCAGCATATGAGTGCGGAAGAAGTGGCCGGAAAGCTCAAGCACCTGTCGCGCAAGTCCTACGTCATGGACCTCGAGGTCACGCTCGCCGATCTGACCGCGTTCGTAAACGGCTCGCGAGACAAGCGGCTGCAGGAGACACTGCCCGACCCGACCAAGCAGGCGAACGCCGCCATCGCACTGACCCTCGGATCCGTCCTGGAGCGCATGCGTGACTCGACAATGCCGCTGACCAAGCGGCAAGTCAGCACGTCGCTCGCCGAGCTCAAGCGAATGGTGAACGAGTCCGACGTCAAGTACGACGAAGCCTGCGTCTTCGTCGGACGGATGATCGGCAAGGCCGTGATCATCCTGCTCCTCGGCTATAACTAAATAATCAAAAGGGGTTGCCTCCGCCTAGCAAACGGAAAAGCCTAAAAGGGTAATTGGTCCTCCCGACGCACGTCGGCCCTGGAACAGAACAAGAACCTTCCCTCTTTGGTTGCCGGTCATGCAGAAATGCATGACCGGTTTTTTATTTATCGAGCTTCGTGACGGCAGTAACCGCGAGAATACCTACGATATCGTACTTCTGCCACATGTCAGTACTCAATGCCTCGGCTTTGGTAACGACGCCCTCGACGCGCATTCGCTCAGCCGTGTTTATGGTCATTGCCGCGTCGGTAGAAGACAAGAGAACGGTGCTCAAGGCGTAATTCTTGCCGTCGTCTGACTTGATGCCGATAGCGCACTCGAGAGTCTGAGGGCCTGACGTATTTTTGTGAGGAAGGCAGATGCGGTTTCCGGTGACGCTAATTCGCGCAGGCATTTCCGAGCTTTCGCCCTTGGCAACAGAAGTAATCGTCCAGCCTTTTGCAGTAGCCGCCTTCTCTACTATAAGCGTGACGGGATGGACCGCCGCAGGGTCCTGGAACTGGTCGTTGGTTACGTCGATGATATTCGCATCGACGGTGTAGTCGCCAGCATTGTTGACGGTCACTGAAGTGACCTGAATCCTGTGCGGATATGGGCTCGAGGTTTCCCTTCCAAGGCCATTCGAAGGGCTCGCTTTCCACTCTGCGAGAAGCTCGCTCGAAACGTATGGAGCGTAGGCGCCAAGCGAGGCCGAAAGCTGCGGCTCAGGTGCAAGGAGCGATACCGACTGAAGCTTTGTGCCGAATTCGACGACGAAAGCCTCGATAGCGGCGCGATCCGCAGGCGATGCCTGAACGGGACCGGACGATACGCCATCTTCTGATCGGGGATCGGTCATGTCAGACTGCTTGAACAAGAAAAACGCTCCGATAATCACGAGCAGGACTGCTATTGCCGCCAATATTTTTGAATTCATGAGCATATATTTTATTTTATCCTGCAAATTTTCTTGAGCGCGGCCACGTCCTCTGCCGATGCCGTCTTGCCCTTTCCGTTATTGAGATAGTACATGATGGACGTGGTGCCATTGTTGTGATCGATGCCCAATGCGTGGCCCAGCTCGTGGGCAAGGACGCGCACGAGCGCCTCGCGGGTCGTAAACTCGTAGATGTTAATGCGCTCGCCCTTTGAGTCCGAGACGTACTCGCCCTGCTCGAACTCACGATCGGCAGTCTGATTGATAACCTCGACGTTGGCGTTGATGTCCTTCACGTACGAATTGTACTGATCGACGAGCTTTCCCGACTGGGCCGCCAGGGCATTTACCTTGAGCCGGTGCGCGTCGAGGGCCGCATACATCGAGCGGAGCGTGGTGCCCTCCTGATTGAGCTTTGCGTACTCACCCGACGGCGCGCCGCCGCGGCTATTCCAGTAATTGACATTCTTCGTGTGCGCGGCCAGGCGCGCCTCGTACTGCGACACCTCTGCCTGATACGCGGCCTTCTCCTTGCTATACGCAGCATTGGCAGCGTCGAGCGAGCGCTTCACGGTCGCCGCCGATTCCTGAACCCTGTCGATAGACGCCTCGAGGCTCTTGTTCTTGTCGGCGAGCGCCTGCCTCTCGTCATAGATGAGATTCACCGGCATGCCTTTCGTCTCCTTATACGCAAACAGATCCTTGCCTACCGGAGTCTCCCAGACGGCCTCAGCCTCCTTGAGCGCGGAAATAAAATTCGCCCTGCTCAAGTTGAATTTGGTCGCGAACGTCCCAATGCTGTATTCCAAAGGGTTGTCGCAGCGGTTCCAGAGAAAGGCATAGGCCGAGTACGAGAAAGACCCGACAATGATGACGGCAATCAATATGGCGCGTGTTGCTTTCATGAGCTTATGATACGACATTTTCATGCGCGCGACTTATGCTTATCCCAGACGCGGCGCAAGAGGGCCTCGAAGTCGGCACGAATCGCCGACGCCTCCTCCGCCGGCACCGTCTGCAGCGCGTCATAGGCTTTCTGCAGCTCCTTCGCGCCCTTCTCTATCTCGGTCGGATTCCAGCAGACGGGCGAGAACGGGCCGAGCTTCCTCTCGCTCGCCCACCACCACGCACAGCTCGCTACGCCGCGATCTGCATAGTGCCGCGCGGCGGAATACCCCGGATCCTCCTGATGGGATTCGACAGCCGTGAGCACGCGCCTCTTCAGCGACTCGAGCGAGGCGTGGATCTCGTTGTTCGGATCGTTCCACAATCCGTGCGGCACGTTGTTCTCGAGCTCCTCGGCGCGCGATTCCCAGCTCGCGTCGCGCACGACGATCTCGGTCATGCCCCTGGCTTTCATCTCGTCGACATATTCTGACGCGGTAATGTATTCGATATTCGAGTCCGCAAAAGCCTTTTTATAAAAACCTCGGTCATCCTTGTGCCAATGGCCGTACAGCTCGCCATCGTGGCAGGTGACCATATGGTCCTTTGCGATAAGGAAAGACGCCTCGATGATCGACTGCGGCGGAAAAGTTTTTGAAAAGCGGCTGTCGCGGAAGATCACGCCGAGGCCGACGTCCTTTATCAGATATGCGCGCGCCCAATCAACCCTGTCCGCCGCATGGATCTCGTCGAGGATGACCCATTCGAAGCCCGCGCCCTTTATGGCCAGACCGGCCTCCGCGCTGTATGCCATCTCGGGAAAGTAGAAGCCGCGCGGCTTATACGCGTCGCCAAAGCACTCGCGCGATATGGCGTCGTGCAATTTTATCTGCCTGCCGATCTCGCGCGACGATAGCAAGGGCAAGATGCCGTGATACATGGCGCTGCCCAGAAATTCGATCGCTCCCCGCTCCGCATGCCTGCGCAGGCCGGCGATGATCGGCTCGTGCCCATAGTTTTTGAGCAGCTCAAGAAGCGATCCTGACACGTTCATGGTCAGGCGCAGCTTCGGATAGGCGTCCAGGAGATCGACGATCTTCTGATAGCTCTCCCGAGCGACCTGATCGACTACCTCCTTGGTCTGCGTGGGCGGCTGATATATATGGAGTATGTTTATCCATTTCATTATTTTTTCTTTTTAAGGGCGCGGCGCAGGCGGCGCGTCGTATTGTAGAGCTCCGCGTATTTCTTTGCGGGAATGAGCCAGGAGTTTGCCTCCTTCAAGCCCGAGATGACGAGCTTCTTCCACACGTCCTTATGCTTGTAGGTCTCGATGGCGCGCGCGATTGCCACCAGCACGCTTGAGGCGTCATAGCGCGTAGCCGTAAAGCCGTTTCCCGTGCGGGTGCGCGCGTCGAAATCGACAATGGTGTCAGCAAGCCCGCCGATATGGTGCACGATCGGGATGCAGCCGTAGCGCAAAGCGATCAGCTGATTCACCCCGCACGGCTCGTAGCGGGATGGCAAGAGAAACATGTCCGCGCCGGCATAGAGCGACGTCTCCGTAGCACCATCGAAGGACGAGTACGCGAACTGGCCTGGATATTCCGCCTGCATCCGCTTAAGGAAAGCGACCATCTCCGCGTCGCCGTCTCCCATGACGATCATCTGCGCCCCAAATGACATGACGTGAGGGATGACGTCTGGCATGAGGGCGAATCCTTTCTGCTCTGATATGCGCGATGTCATGACGATCAACGGCGCGTCCTTCCGATCGCTCAATCCGAAGGCCTTTTGAAGCCTCGTCTTGTTCTCCTTCTTGCGCCCCGCGGACTTGTAGCTGTAGTGAGTCAGGACGCCCGGATCGGTAAGCGGGTTATAGTCGTTGTAGTCGATGCCGTTGACTATGCCGAACACCCTGTCCTCGCGGGCCTTCAGTATGTCGTGCAGCTCCTCCCCGAAATTTTCAGTCATGATCTCGTTGCGGTACGTCTCGGATACGGCATTGATAGCGTCGGCGTTCATGATGCCGCGCTTCGCGAAGTTGACCCGCTCGAGCCGGTCCTTCTCCGCAAAGGAAGGCAGGTAGGAGCGCCCATCGTCGCGGGCCTCTTTCGGGATGACCCACCAGTCGTGGCCGAGCTGGTATACGAGATTGTGAATGGTAAAGAGGCAGGCCGCCTTCGCCCAGAACGGCTCCTTCTTGTAGCGATTGCGCAAGAAATACGGAATAAGCCCCGTATGCCAGTCGTGGCAGTGGATGACGTCGGGCTGGCAGTCGATCACCTGGAGCAAATGCAGTGCCGCGACGTTGAAGACGAGGAATCGCGCATTGTCGTCCGACGCACCGTAGAGCTTCGTGCCGATCTCCTCCCGTCTGTCGAAATATTTATTGCAGCAGATGAAATAGACAGGCACCTTGCTGTCAGGAAGGTGGCTGCGGATATAGGTTACGGTCTCGAAAACCCCCATCGTCACCTCGATGACGACGTTTTCGGCTATGATCTCAGCCGTATGCCCCTCGAGGTTGGTCACGCCCTCATAGTATGGCGTGATGACGAGCACCCTGTGCCCGAGCTTCTTGAGCACGCGCGGAAGCGAGCCCATGACATTAGCAAGGCCTCCGCTCTTTGAGAACGGCTCCACTTCGGCCGCTATTTGGGCTATGTTGAGCCTTTTAGGCATATTTAAAGGAGACGTATTGCGTTGATATTGCATTACTCTATCTTACCCCAATTGCCACCGGGTGAAAGCCGCCGCGCCCACCAACGTCTTATATACGATTACCACTTAAAAAAGAAAAATGATCATATTCGACCTCGATGGCACCCTGGCCGAAAGCAAGCAGACGCTCGACGCCGAGATGCTAGCCCTCCTCAAAAGGCTGCTCCAAAAAGATTCCGTAGCAGTAATTTCAGGCTGCGCCTTCATCCAGTTCCAGCTCCAGATACTCGACCACATAGACGCGACACCAAAGGAGCTCGAGAACCTCTTTTTCTTCCCCACCAACGCCGCCGCATTCTACAGGTACGACAAAGGCGACTGGAAAAAGGTGTACGAGGAGACGCTCTCGGACGAGGAAGTCGCCCACATCAGCAAGGCCCTCAACGCGGCCGAGACCGAGCTCGATATAAAGGAGGAAAAAGTATACGGCGACAAAATTGAGTGGCGCGCCGCCCAGGTAACCTACTCGGGCATCGGCCAGAAAGCACCGATCGAGCCAAAAAAGATCTGGGATCCCGATCACGCGAAGCGAGCAAAGATCGTCGCCATCGTCGCTCCTCTCATTCCTGAATTCGAAGTGCGCATAGCCGGCGCGACATCGATCGACATCACGCGCAAGGGCCGAGACAAGGCATACGGCATCCGCCAGATCGAGAAATACCTAAACGTAAAGCGCGAGGACATGACCTTCGTCGGCGACTCCCTCTTTGAAGGCGGAAACGACTATCCAGTCATAGCGACAGGCGTATACTGCGTCCACGTAAAGGAAGTAGAGGACACGAAACGATTCATCAGGGATCTTGTCGGCTAGGCTGGCGCCCGATTCAGCACGAGATACTCTCCCTCGCTGACGATATCGACTTTGCCATCGACGACTTTCAGCGCAGACATATCGTCGAGCGCATAGATAGTGCCCTTGATGTCCTTTGCCACCTCGGTCAGATACGCCTTGTTGGCATTAGGAAAATCCGGCGAATTGAAATGTGGGCGGACATAGAAATCCACGAATCCAAGAGCCTTCTCGCTCTTGTACCCAGGGACTTCCGCATAATATATCTTGTTATCTCCACTGCTGAACGACAGATTCGGATTCGTCACCATGCTCCCCGCGCTGATGCCGGCCCACACCTTCGTCTTCATCCATTCAGGGAGCAGCTCGTTCAAGCCTGACTCGATTATCCAGCGCATAAGGTGCGTCGTATTGCCGCCCGAAAAGAAAAGCACGTCGGCATCCCTGAGGCGTGGTTCCCAGATGGTGCGGGACAGTGAGGAAATATCCACGATATCGACGCTGGCAAAATTTTGCTTGTCGATGTTAATCAAATCTTTAATAAACCAACCCTTATGTCCGCCGTCGACATTCATGGCAGTAGGAATAAAGGCGATTTTCGTCGCGGAGGCGGGCTTGCCGACTAGCTCGATTAAGGCTTTTGCTATTGATGAATTCGAAAGACCAGCTGACGTGAGAAGGAGTTTCATATTAGTCGATAATATTAAGATTCATTCCGCCATCGATTGTGAGGACCTCGCCGCACATCGCGTCATTCTTAGCCAAAAACACAATTGCATCGGCTACTTCCTCCGGCTGGATCATGCGCTTCGTCAGGTGTACCTGGCCGAGCTCATCCTGCTCCTCGGCATCAGGGCTTCCCCACATAGGCGTAGCGACGCGACCCGGAGCGACCGTGTTTACGAGGATTTTCGGAGCGAGAGCCTTGGCGAGGTTTGCCGAATAGCTATCGAGTGCCGCCTTGAACGCCGAGTACGCGATAGATCGGGGCCTTCCCTGGCCCAATCGCCCGTTTATGGACGATACGTTGATGATCTTCCCTTCCTTCATAAGCGGAATAGCCTCCCTGGTCACCATTACGCAGCCAAGGAAATTGTTTTTATAAATATTGTCGAAAGCGGCGAGATTTGAGTAACTGTCTGACTCGTCAAAAATTCCCGCATTGTTTACGAGAACGTCGAGATATGAGAATTTCTGGCCGACTTCCTTGAACATCCTAGCCACGTCTTCTTCATTAGAAATATCAGCCCGCATGACGATATTGCCTTTTGAGAGGGCGTCGCACTCCTTAAGCACTTTCCGTGCGCCCTTCTCATCGGATTTGAAGTTTATGATGACCGAGCAACCTTCCCCTGCGAAGGCTATTGCTGTTGCTGCACCTATTCCTTTTGAAGCTCCGGTAATAAGAGCGATTTTGTTTTTGAGAATCATAAATTATTTGCCTATAAGTATGGTTTTGAGCGCCTCAAAGGCCTGAGGCAGCGCATAGCACCCTTCGGATCCAGTAAAATGGCCTCCGCCCTTTATGGCAATCAGAGGCACGCCAAGGGCGACAGAAAGCTTCTCGCCGTTCGCGAATGGGACGATCTGATCATTATCTCCATGGATAACAGCGAATGCCTCAGCGGATTTCTTTATCTTTTCAAAATCGAAATCACCATAGAAACCTGCGGTTTTGGGATTGTCTGATTTTATACACCTGCCCGAGACCGCGACCACCCCATTGATGACATGCGTAGCGAGATCCGACTGAAGGTAATTAAGAATAGCGGCAACCCCAAGACTGTGGCCGACGAGGTAGACATCGTCGTTCTTGCACTGATCCACGTGCCTCGCGATCTCTTTGACCCATTCGGAGCAAACAGGATCTGCCGGCGTAGGCATAGCCAACGAGCAGGCATAGACACCCTGCCTCTTGAGCTCTCCCATGAGCCAAGGAAGCCAGCTCCCATTGGGAGTTCCGTTATAGCCGTGGATGATGAAGACTTTTTTCATTAAGGCTAGTGCTTGATGATGCGCAAGACGGACCTCTCCTTCGAAACGACCAGCTCCGCCTCCCCACCAATCGGATACGTGATCATCGGCTCCGAATGCCCGAAGTCGACGTTTGCCAATACAGGTATGTTTTCGAGCTCCTTTTTTGTCTTGATGATCTTGATCAGCTGCTCATCCGTTATCGCGCTCTTGGTCTGGAATCGACCGATCACGAGACCTTTTACCTTGCGGAAATCCGGAAGGTGCAGAATCGACTGAAGATCGCGGTCAAAATTTACCGCCTTGGAATCAGCGTCATCCTCGAGGAACAGGATCGAGCCTGCGATGTCGGGCATATATTCAGTGCCCTGGAGAAGATTGATCGTACAGATATTCCCTCCCAAGATCCTCCCTTTCGCCGATCCCTCATTGATTACGAGCCACCCGTCGTTCTTGAGAAGCTTGCGCTTGTCCTGATCCGCAAGCCAGCCGTCGTCGCTGCGCGTCGCGCTCGCCAGGATGCCAAACTCGCCGTCCTCCAGCACGCACTTCTTGAAGTGTTCAAGCGTGTAATCGAAATAGAGCTTTTGGCCGAATGTCGAATAGAGGGGTCCGGAATATGTGACTAGACCGGTCTTGGCATATATCGCATTCTGCAAAGCGGTTATATCGGAGTAGCCGATAAGCACTTTCGGATTCTTCTTTATGAGCTTCCAGTCTAGGTGGCGCAGAAGTTGGTTCGTATTGAAACCCCCATATGCCGCGATTATGCCCTTTACGCTCTTGTCAGAAAAAGCCGCATGCAAATCGCTGATCCTTGATTCGATGCTCGATGAGTCAAACTCATCAGTCTCGTTCACATTTTTGGAAAAAGACACTTCGATTCCCATGTCCGAGAATCTCTCACGCGCGATGCGGCCCACCTCCTCCGAAGCGAAGCTCCACGAGTTAGACGGCGCTATTACTACGATTTTATCGCCTTTTTTAAGCCTTTCTGGGTAAATTGATTTCATGCGGATTATTGTATACCCGTACTGATATTTTTAAAAATAAAAAACTGCAGAGAGGTTGTCTCAGCAGTGCGCTGCGATGCCTTCTGCCTAGGGCAAAAGGACGTGGCAAGCGTCGATGGCGACCAACTCGGGCGTGAGTTCGGTCACGAGGAAGAGGCCGTACTTGCCGCCGTCAGTCATCATGGCGACCACGGTACCGCGCTGGAGATCGGCGTGCACCTCGTGCTGCGCGCAAGCCTCCTGGCAGATCTCCTTGAGCGAAGCCGCGTCGCGGCGCTGGCAAATGCCGTAGAACTCGTCAGGCGACATGTTGATCGCCTTGATCCACGTATCGCCGAACGGCTGGCTGGCGATGGCGCGGAACAGGCCGTGGGCCAGCTCGATCTTGGCCGTGCTGACACGCGCCCATTGGGCGGTATCGGGATGAAAGACCAGATTGGCCTCGCTGCCGAGGCCGGCGGCGTCGGAAATGGCGCGGGCCTTGTTCGACTTGCACTTGAGGAGCGGATAGAGCGGGTGCGTCTTGGTAAAGTCCGCCGGATAGGCATAGAACTCACCGGGCACTGCGGGGATGACCTCCTGGGTAGGCGTCCAACCGAGCACCAGGCGGTGCTTGGAAGAAGGCGTTTGAAGGGCGGTCGTGGGAGCTGACGCTAGAAATGACGATGACGTCATAGGATCCTCCAATTGAAGGTTCTGGATCTATTCGTCATGCCCGAATAGGCATAAAAATTAGACGAAAGATTTACGGTTTCATACTACACCCGAGTAGGGATTTGTCAAAAGACGGAGGGATTCGACCCTTACAGGGCCAGTACCCGCGATTGGATTTTACCTTCGCCGAGGACAGCTCGATAAAATCTCAATCGGGCTTCGAATCCCTCACGCGGGCGCACTGCGCCCGCTCGTCTCCGCAAGACAAAAACCGCTTTCGCGGTTTGTCTTGCGGAGACGGAGGGATTCGAACCCTCGATACCTTTTTAAAGGGTATGCCTCTTTAGCAAAGAGGTACGTTCGACCACTCTGACACGTCTCCGTGTGCAAAGACAATATCATACCGGCACCTGTTTTTCTAGCGGAAGAGCCTGACGGCTAGCTCTTCCTCTTGCCGTGCAAAAGCATGTCCACGGCATGCTCCATTGATCCCGCTTCGACGACCTCCCCGCCGTTTACGAAGAAGATGTCGTCGGCGTTCTCGATAGTATTGAGCCTATGCGCGATGACGATGCGGGTGGTTTCCTTTGGCAGCTTGTCGAGCACGGTCTGCAAAAGTTCCTCGGTCACAGTGTCGATATTAGCAGTCGCCTCATCGAGAATGAGGATGTCGGGCTTGCGCAGTACGGCGCGGATGAATGCGATAAGCTGCTTTTCGCCGAGCGAGAGGCTTGTGGTAGCGCCGATCGGCGTGTCGAGACCCTTGCTAAAGCGTGAGAGGAGCGAATCAAGCCCGGTCTCCTTGAGACGAGCTTCGAGATCCGCGCCATTCCCCGCCGCATCCTTGGTGAAATGCGGATTGCCGTATAGGAGGTTCTCGCGAACGGTTCCCGTGAACATGAAAGGCTCCTGCAGAATGAATCCAATCTTCTGCGCGCGGTCAGGTAGGCTGTACGAGCGGATATCCTTGCCATGCAAGAATACCGTTCCCTCAGTCGGGTCAAAGAGTCGCGATACGAGCGACGCCGTCGTTGTCTTGCCCCCTCCAGTCGGGCCGACGAGCGCGTACGTCTTGCCCTTCTCGAAGGTGAAGTTGATGTCGTTCAGGACCTTCTTGCCGTTATCGTAGCCGAACGAGACATTCTTGAACTCCATGACGGCATCAGGATGCGTCGACTTCTTGTGCGCAGCCGATTCCTCGATGACGATGAGATTCGATTCCATATGGAGGATGACGCCGATGCGGTCCCATGCGGCCATAGCGACCTGGAACATCGACCAGAGTCGCGCCATTTCGCGGAGAGGGTCGTAGAATCGCGTGACATAGAGCACGAAGCTCACCAAAAGGCCGACTGCGAACTGGCCCTGGGCGATGAGGCTGATGCCATAGCCGAGGACGATGAGGAGCGCGATATTTCCGCACAGCTCGTATACCGGCGAGAACAATTCGTTCGCCATGCCCGCGCCGAGAGCGCCCTTGTAGTTCTTCTGGTTAGCCTCGCCAAAGCGCGCCTTGAAATAGTCGCGGCGATTGAATGCCAGGATGACCTTGAAATTGGCGATGCTTTCCTGGATCTCGGCGGACAAGAGGCCGGTAGCCGAAAGGCTCTTGGCATTGGCGCTCTTTACCCAACGGCTCATAGCCTGAGTGAATATGATGATGACGACTCCCGGGATCAATGCCGCGAGAGCGAGCTTCCAATTGATGAAGAGGATGAATACTCCCGCGCCGACCGTGAGCACGATATTGCCCACGAATCGCATGAGGCCCTGGGAAAAGAACATATTGAGCTTTTCCGTGTCGCTGTTGATGCGCGAGATCAGGTCGCCGGCCTTGTTCTGGTTGAAGAATGCGAGCGGCAGGCTCTGGAGCTTTCCGAACACCTCGTTTCGGAGCTTGAAGAGCATCCTCTGGGCCACGCCTCCCATGGTCTTCATCTGGATGTAGCTCGTCGCGTACGCAGCAAGGTATATGCCGAGGAGGATCGCCGAATTCACGAGCACCGCGCCGTAGTCGCCGTTAGCGATAGCGGTATCGATGGTGTATCCGACCATCAATGGGCCGACAAGGGCGAGGCCCGAGTTGAGAAGCACCATAATAAAAGACACGACGAGCTTCGCCTTCTCGTCCGAGAGCATCGGCGCCATCTTCAGGAATGCCGCCTTAAGCGGAACCTTCTTGTCCTCCTGATCCTTTGAAAGAGAGTAATTCATATTAGTTTTCATAAGCGTGAGTGCTCTTCTGCGACTCGATTATCTGGGCATACTCGGGCGACGATGCCGACAGCTGCGCATGAGTTCCCTGCGCCAGCACCTCCCCCTCCATGAGGAGGACGATATTGTCGAAATGCTCGACCGATCGGACCTTCTGGGTGACGGAAACGATGGTGATGCCCGGATAGTTCTTCTCGACGTTGGCGAGGATCTTCTTTTCGGTCGCCTGATCGACGCGAGCGGTAAAGTCATCGAGCAGAATCACGCGCGGATTGATAGAAAGCGCTCGGGCAAGCATGACGCGCTGCTTCTGGCCTCCGGAAAGGCTCGTGCCGCGCTCCGAAACCGACGTCTCGAGGCCCTGTGGCAATGACGCGACGAAATCGGAAAGCTCCGCAGTCTCTATCGCCTTCTTCAGGTCTGCCTCGCTCGCCGTCGCGCTAAAGGCGATATTCTCGCGCAGGCTCAGATTGAACATGACGCTGTCCTGAAACACGAGCGCGACCTGCGAATGGATGGCCTCCTTCTTGTACTCGGTCAAAGGCCTGCCATCATAGAGGACCTCGCCTGATGAAGGCTGAGCAAGGCCGATAAGCGCATAGAGAAGCTGCGTTTTGCCCGCCGCCGTCGGCCCGATAATAGCGTTCCTGGTCCCCGCTTTTATAGAGAACGAGACGTCCTTCAATGCATGCTTGTCCCCGAACGAAATATCGAGATTTCGAACCTCGATATCGCCCTTGGCCACGCGATCGATAGTGCCCGTCTCCTTTTCAGCAGGCATATTGAGCACGGTGGCGATTCGGACGTACGACTGCTGCGCGCGGGAAATGATATTGGAAACCACGCCCATCATGATGATCGGGAAAATGAGAATGCCAACGTAGCTGTTGAATGCCGTGAACTCTCCCAGGCTCATGTCCCCCGCTATGACGAACTTTCCTCCGAGGGCGAGGATGACGAGCATGGCAAGCTGCGCGATGATGCCGATAGTCGGAATGACGACCGAGAAAATCTTGAGGATCTTCAGGCCAGTATCACGAGCAGCGGCATTCTCCGTTCCGAACTTCTCGAGCTCCTTCTTTTCGGAGCTAAAGACGCGCACGAGCGCCGCCCCGATGATGCTCTCGCTGATCGTGGCATTGAGGCGGTCGATAACCTCCTGCGACTTCTTGAAAAGCGGCCCGAGGCGCGAGAATACTAAGAAGAACATGAGGCCGATGAGCGGCAGTATGGCGAGTACGGCGAGGGCGAGCTTCCAGTTGCTCATAATAAGGAGTATCGCCGATCCGACGATGAGCACAACAGACGAGATGAGAATCACCACGGCCTGCGAGATGAACGTCTTTACCGCATCGATGTCGGAAGTGAGATTGGTGAGCAATTTCGCCTCGGTCTCCTGGACCAATCGCGAAAAGCTGAAATCCGCGATCTTGGCCGCGAGGTTGTTGCGCATATCTCGAGCCGCTTTTTCGGCGGCGTACGTCTGCATGATTCCCTGCAGGTAGGTAAAGATGAAAATCGCCACGGCAACGGCCGTGAATTGGATGGAGAGAGCACTCATATCGAACGATCCGGCAGCGTACGTATCGATGCCTCGCGAGATCAGCTTTGGCACGACGAGCTGGAGCGCATTGCCTGCGACCGTGATCGCAAGGAGAATCAGAATGAGGCCCTTGTACGGCTTCAATATGGCGAAAATGCTCGGACCGGACGGCCCCCGCCTTCGTCCCGCCTTCTTCTCTTCAGTCTTTTCTTTCATAGGCTATTAAGGATATAGTAAAACGCGTGAATCCACAAAAGCGCGCTATCGCGAAATTCAAAGAGACGATTTGGGACTATTACGAGAAGAATGGCCGCCATTCTTTGCCGTGGAGGAAGACGCGCGACCCGTACGAGATTCTCGTCTCGGAAATCATGCTGCAGCAGACGCAGGTGTCGCGAGTCACTACGAAGTGGTCCGATTTTCTGGCGAAATTCCCCACAGCAGCGGCGCTCGCCGACGCGTCGGTCCCTGACGTACTGAAAATGTGGCAAGGTCTTGGATACAATCGCCGCGCTTTGAATCTGAAGCGAGCAGCCGAGACAGTCATGCGCGATTTCGGCGGCAAATTCCCAAAAATGGCCGACGAGCTCGAGTCGCTGTCCGGAATCGGCCAATCCACCCGAGGCGCCATCATGGCTTTCGCCTTTGGCCTGCCCACCCCGTTCATAGAGACGAATATCAGGGCGATATACATACATCACTTTTTCGGCGACTCAACGAGAATCCATGATCGCGACCTCATGCCACTTATCGAGGAAACTCTCGACCAAAAGAATCCTCGCGACTGGTATTACGCGCTCATGGACTATGGAGTGCATTTGAAACAGACCCTCCCCAACCCGTCGCGCAAAAGCGCACATCACGCGCGACAATCCTCCTTCAAGGGATCGAATCGCGAGGTGCGCTCGCGCATCCTGAAACTCGTACTAGCCAAAACGCAGGCGGGAGCAGCGGCGCCCACTCGCGCCGAAATAATCGCGCATATCGGCAAAACCGAGCACGATGTTGATAAAAATATCGATAGCCTCGTCAAAGAAGGATTCATGGACGAGCCGATTCGGGCGTAGAACTACGGTCAAGCTTATTGTTTTTTCTGCCTAGTGGGTTTTGTAGTATTTTTTACTACAAAACACCCATGACGAGAAAAGTGCTCCGACGGCGCCCATCGCCGACCAGCCGGCCATCTACTTTGCTATAATTAAAATATGAAAATAACAAAACTTGGACACTGCTGCCTGGTGATCGAAATCCGCGGAACGCGATTCCTGACCGATCCAGGCTCGTATACGACCGCCCAGAACGAGGCCAAGAATATCGACTGCATAGTCGTGAGTCACGAGCACACCGACCACCTCCACGTCGAGTCGCTCAAGACCGTGCTCAAGAACAATCCGGGAGCCGTCGTCATATCGAACGCATCTGTCGGCAAGATCCTCGAGAAGGAATCGATCCCCTACACATGCGTCGCTCACAAGCAGAGCACGACGGTGAAAGGCGTCGCCATCTCGGGCGAAGGGCTCAAGCACGCTCCTATCTATACCGACTACGAGCAGGTCGAGAACACCGGCTACTTCTTTGACGGCAAGCTCTTCTATCCGGGCGACGCCTTCTACAAGCCGGAATCCCCTGTCGATATCCTCGCTTTCCCCGTCACCGCTCCTTGGTGCAAGATTTCCGAGGCCATGGATTACGTCCTTGATGTAAAACCCCGCGTCGCCTTCCCCGTACATGACGGGAACCTCGTCCGACAGAATGGAATCACCGTCCGCCTCCCTGGAATCTTCCTGCCGAAAGCCGGCATCCAGTTCATCGCCCTCGAATTGGGCAAAGAGACGGAGCTGTAGAAAATAAAAAACACCCTGGGCAGGGGTGCGATTACCGGCCGGCGGGCCAGTTCGAGGATGAGCAATTGCTCATCCTAACCAATGCGGCAATCCCGCCCGCCAAGGCCATAAGAGTAACCACGCCTCCGATGGCCGTTCGCGCGTCCTGAAACTCGTCAGGATGAAACATGGCGTGCGGCCAGACCATCAAGGCAATCAGCGGCAGAATATAGATCGGCAAGAAGCGGATGCCATTGATATGCGGAAGCCAGTAGCGGGAGAAAAGGTGGCCATCGCTCCTCCCCATGATGGCCGGATACCTGCCCAAGAGAGCCGCGCCCGCGACAATGCAGATTATCATGAGGGCGAGCCACACTCCCGCGGCCACAAAGGCAAGCGCTCTTGCCATGAGCCAAAGCCTGGGAAGAGGTTCGCCCGCCTCCGGTTCCGCCAAGGGATAAGCGACGCTATACACAAGCGACCAAAACGGCCGCTGAACGATGTTGTCGACATTGAGCGATTGCATGGATATAAAGAACGTGACGTTGCTGAACAATCTGACAGTACGCCTCGCTTGAGGGATTGTCAAAGGATAGAAAAGCACTCCAAAAGGAGCGCCGTTGCCGAATACCAATCCTTTAATTTGCTACAATCAAGCGCATGCATCCGCGAGCATCACTGGCAGACGAATTGCGAATACTGGCGCCGCAGCGCGAAGCCTTGGCGAAACTCGGCCTGAAAACGGTCGAGGACCTTTTGTATCACTTCCCCGTCCGCTACGGCGACACGGCTGAATCCAAATCAATCGGCAATCTCGTAGCCGGCGAGAACGCGGTGATCTTTGGCGTCATATCCCGGCTGAAGACCTCCAAAGGCTTCCGTACGAAGATCGCCATGGCCGACGGTACGCTCAAGGACGAGACCGGCACCATCAAGTGCGTCTGGTTCAACCAGCCCTACATCGCCAAAATGATCAGCGACGGCGAGATCGTCCGCATCGAGGGCAAGGTCTCGCAAAAGCGCGCCAAACCCGGCGAGCTGTATTTTTCGAATCCAAAGATTGAAAAAGTCGAAAAGCTCCCTACCGCCGTCGGCGATTCTCTGTTCGGCGAGGCGGGCGCGACGCACACTCTCTATCCCGTATACCCGGAATCGCGCGGCGTGACCTCGAACTGGATTTATCACTCTATTCAGAAGATTTTCAAGAGCGGCATTCTCGACACGATCCAGGACCCTTTGCCCAAGGACGTGCTCGACCGCTACAGCCTCCCATCGCTGGCAACAGCGCTCGTCTGGATGCACGCCCCGCAAAAGGAAGCCGACGCCCAGGCGGCCCGCAAGCGCTTTGCCTTCGAGGAAGTATTCCTGATCCAGCTCGAGCTCCAAAAAGAAAAGAAAGAGTGGAAGAAAAATCCGGCATTCATCATCGAGCCCAAGGCCGAAGTCATCGAGAATTTCGTAAAGCGGTTCCCTTTCGCGATGACCGACGCCCAGAAAAAATCCGTCGATGACATCCTTGCCGATTTCAAGGCCGGGCACGCCATGGGCCGATTGCTTGAAGGAGATGTAGGATCGGGCAAGACTGCGGTCGCCGCCACTACAACATTTGCGACCATCATGACCCGCCCTCGCGGCCAGGATTACGGCTCGCTCCAGGTCGCGTACATGGCGCCGACGGAAATCCTCGCCTCGCAGCATTTCGAATCGTTCATCCAGTACTTCGAGCATACCGGCGTATCGATTGGCCTCATCACCGGATCGGGCTGCCGCAAGTTCCCGGCCAAAGTCCCTCAATATAAAAACGGACAGCGGCAGAACTGGACCGATATCTCGCGAGCGCAGCTTTTGAAATGGGTCGCCAATGGCGAGATCCCGATCCTCATCGGCACGCACGCACTCATTCAGAAGGCAGTGCAATTCAAAAACCTCGCATATGTAGTCGTGGACGAGCAGCACCGATTCGGAACCGCCCAGCGCCAGAAGCTCGTGCGCAAGGACAAGATCCACCCGCACCTGCTCTCGATGACCGCGACGCCTATTCCCCGCACGCTCGCCCTGACCATTTACGGCGACCTCGACCTTACCCTGCTCGACCAGATGCCGCATGGAAGGAAGCCGATCATCACCGAGGTCGTCACCTCGACCAAGCGCGAGGACATGTACGAGAAGATGCGCGGGCAACTGCTCGAGGGACGCCAAGCATACGTCATTTGCCCGCGCATCGACGAGCCTGACCCAACCATGGAGAGCGCGCTCATCGCCAAATCGGTAAAGGAAGAAGCCAAAAGGCTTCAGAACAGCGTATTCCCCGAATACGTCGTCGGCATCCTCCACTCAAAGATGAAGGACGACGAGAAGGGGCGCGTCATGGACGACTTCAAGCGCGGCAAGATCCACATACTCGTCGCCACATCGGTCGTCGAGGTGGGCGTGAACGTGCCGAATGCCACCGTCATCCTCATCGAGGGCGCGGAGCGATTCGGGCTATCGCAGCTCCACCAGCTGCGCGGCCGCGTCGTGCGCTCGAACCACCAGGCGTACTGCTATCTCTATGCCGAAAGCCAAGGAGACAAGACCATCGAGCGACTGAAGGCGCTCACCACTGCGAAAAACGGATTCGAGCTTGCCGAATTCGACCTGAAGTTCCGCGGCGCGGGCGAGCTGTACGGCCGCAAACAGTGGGGCGTCTCCGACGTCGCCATGGAGGCGATCAAGAATATAAAGATGGTAGAGGCCGCCCGATCGGAAGCCCTCCGGATGGTGGAGGCAGACGACACGTTCAGCGCATTCCCCCTCCTGGTCGCCGAGCTCGAGCGACGAAAAGCGCAGAGGATACATTTTGAATAGGCTGCAATAAAAAACCGCGTACAGGCGCGGTCAGTATCTCAGATATTTCTCCCGATCGAGCGTCCGGACAACATCCGGATCAAGCATCTTCCGGACATCGGCTTCTGGCAAGATTGCCGCGCGCATATGGCGAGCGACCAGTCCCGGAAACGCTCCAGAGAACTCGAAATCCTCCTGAGGATGGCGGAGCACGAGAGCGACCGACGTCGGATAGCCCTCGATATGATCGGCACGCAGATACAGCACCGCCGTGTCGAGATTGCCAATCTCAGCTTCGAGAACGAACACCTGTCCTTCGGGAATTTCCTCGATTCTTCTTAGGTTCATTTTTATGTTTAAGAGCTTTGTTGAGTCTGGTTAGTTTACGCTTGACTTGTGAAGGCAGTGTGCCCATGGGCCACAATCTCTTGCCCTCAATCGTAACCATTATTGCAATATATTCCCCATCGTCGGATTTCTCTAGCACATAGTAAGTGCCGTCGACATACGCCTCATACGGACCAAGCTTTCGTGGCATATAGTCGGGGTGGGACGAGTCTCCTCCAAACATGTTAGGCATAAGAATCCTTGAGTTCAGGCGGTAGCCGACTCATCGCAGCTCACGATGATTGCAGGAAACGCTTTGGACCAATCGCACTCGTCCACGGCGCGACCGCTCTGAAGGGCAAGCTGAAGGTCCTCCAAGCCGCTGTCGCCCCCGCTGCACGGGAATAGCCGGCCGGTCTCGGAGCTAAGCGTTACGGAACCAAAACTTCCGATCTTCACGAGGCAGGAAGATGTACCGCTGCGGTGAAACGCCACCCTCTTGCGAGCGTGCCAAACAGCTGTCACAGTCACGCTGAAGCGAGCCCTCTCCGCGTCTGCGAGCGCGAAGAACGTCTGAATGCCCTCCCTCTCGAGCTCTTCCGCAAGCAGCAAATTTGCCGGGCTGATAAGCACGGGACGGATGTTGCGATTGTCGATCACGACGGCCCGCGGCTTGCGGGTGCGCGCCTCATCAACGATTTTTGCCGGCGTATCGGTACCGTCCATGGGGCATATGCTCATGTAGGATACCATCTGATCCTGCGCCTTTATGATATTGGCGAGCGATATATTCGGGCTGACAAAGAGAATCTGATCTTTGGGTGATGTGTTCATAATGTATCCAAGGGCAGTATACAGAGCGTCATACGAGAAAAAAGAGAGGGCACCTTCGGTAAGGCGCCCTTCTCTCTAAAACCTCATGTTGTACCAATCCAGGCCGTAGGTTTCCTGAATAAGAATCCTCTCGCCCTTCGCCCATGTCTGATTCTTTTCCAGGCCCAGTAATTTGATCGCCTCAAGCACGCTTTCCTCGCTCGTTCCTTCGATTTCCATGTATGCGGGCATTTTCGGATACTGATCGATATCGAAGGACCAATCTTTCAATGAATACGACGTTCTATCTTTTTCCTGATGCGCATATTTTTCCAGACCGAGTTCTTCAAAGAGGTCGGCAAGCTTTTCCGGCTCCGCTATATTGAAATTTATTTCCTTATGCTTGCGGGCGACGCCGATGACATCGGATTTCGCCTTCCAGGTCACCTCATTCTTGCCCTCAGAGTTGGTACGAATGCGCAGGAACCATGGATCCTGCCCCTCCTTCACGCCCTTGATGCGGTACCAGTCGACGGTCAGCCGAGTCTCCTGAGTCTTTTTCGCGCCGGCAGCGACAAGCGCCTCCTGAATCCTTTTTGCATCGATTCCCAAAACTTTCGTCTCTATTTCATGGGCCATGTTTTTGAAATTATCTAATGAGACCAGTATAGCGGGAGACGGCTAGGACGCGTAAGCGAGGGCGCCTTCGGTACAACGGGCAGCTATTTGTCGAAGCTTCCCTTCTTGATGTCTTCAGTATAGAAAAACGGCGTCGAATCGATCTTTCCGTCGCGGATGAGCTCGAGCACCTTCTTGATCGAGCCGATCGAATCGAACGGATGAGACTCGTTCTTGATGGCCTGGTCAATGCCGACCCACATGTTCTCGCCGAAACCCGTATTGGCGAGCGTGCCGCTGTAGTTGTCAGCATAGGCTATCGGGAACAAGACGTCGGAGAAAAGCTTTCCATCTACGTGCATGATGCGGCGCTCCATGCCAATCAGTTTGAATTTGGCAGTGAGGCCCGTCTCCTCCTCGAGCTTTCGCGGAGCCGCGTCGAGAGTCAGCTCGCCCTTCCAGACGACGCCTCCCATGACGCCGACTTTCCCGTACGACGGATTTGATCCGCGCACCTGATTCAGGATCTCGAGCTTGCCGTCACGCACGCGCGATACGATGGTAATAACGTTCACCTTGAAGAGGCTCGTGATCATCGGGTCGCCCGGGACCGTATACGGATCGGCGACGTGATGGATGCCGCTTTCCGACAGCATATAGCCGTCGTCGATCTTGTCGACAAAGCCCTTCTTCACGAGGAACTGAAGGTGGTAGTTGTAGAGGTCGTTCGGAGTGCCCTCCATCTGCATCTCGCTATAGCGCAATGACTTTGCGTTCTTGAGCTTCGAGAGTATGTGATTTTGTATCGGGGAGAATAGCTGCATAAATATTCTGTGCGCCTGCATGGACTCGAACCATGGACCCTCGAGGTATAAGCTCGATGCTCTAACCAACTGAGCTACAGGCGCAACATCCACCTCCTGGTCGAATACCTAACGGCGCGCAGCTTTTGCTTTCTAACCAAGACAGCTACAGGCGCCTAATTACGTGATTGCCAGCGTGTTCATACTAAGGCAGAGAAAGATTCTAGGCAATGTTCTATAATATGGCCAGATGACCACGACGTACCCTGCTTTGCTGCATTTTGCGGTCGTGTGGAGAGAAAGGCTTCTCTTGGTTAAAGCCGATGCCGGGCGAGGTCACATGTACTGGGACCTGCCTTACGGCGCTTGCTTTCAACGGCCAACTGAACGGCATGTCGAGATGGTCCTGGGACAGACAGTCCCGAGAATCAGCATCGACAAGATCGCTATAATTGATCTACCCGCCGATTCCGAAGGAGCGAAGGTATTTCTAGATGGCGGCATATACCGATGCGACGCGTCGAACGTGCAATGCCCCGATCCAGACCGAGTGCTGCTCGCGGACGGCTCGCAGTCGTCCTCTCCGTTCATAAGCATCCGAGCCCAGATCGCCCTTTCTCTCTATACGCAAAGCCGCCCCTAACGGAGCGGCCTTTTTATCTGATTTTATACCGCACCCGAATGCTCGATGTCCTTCTTTTTCTTGAGAGGGATTCCGTGAGCGACGAGGATCTTCTCGTACTCCTCCCGCTCGATCGTCTCGACCTCCATGAGGCGGGTCGCGATGGCGTCGAGGAGCTTCTTGTTCTTGGTGATCGTGTCCTCGGCGCGCTTCATGGCGGTAGACATGATTTCCTTCACCTCGCCGTCTACTTCGCCCGCGACTTTCTCAGAGAATGCGCCGTCCTCCACCCCGCGGCCGAACAGTACGCGGCCGCCTGCGCCCTCGAGTGCGACCGGACCCATCTTGTCGGACATTCCGTACTTGGTAACCATATCGCGAGCGAGAGCCGTCGAAACCTGAAGGTCGTTCGAAGGTCCCGTCGTGAGGTCGGCGAACATCATGCGCTCGGTGACGTAGCCTCCGAGAGATACGGCGATATCATCGAGGAATTCCTTGCGCGACTGGAGCTTGCGGTCCTCGAGCGGCAAATGCAGGACGTATCCAGCTGCTCGGCCACGAGAAATGATAGAAATCTTGTGAACCGGATCGGCATAGTCGAGGACCGACGATACGACGGCGTGGCCCGCCTCGTGGTACGCGGTGATCTTCTTCTCTGCCTTAGAAAGGATGTGGCTCTTGCGCTCAGGCCCGAGCATCACCTTTTCGATAGCGCGGATGAGGTCGTACTGGGAAACCTTTGCGCGATTCTCGCGAGCGGCCAAAATAGCGCCCTCGTTCATCAATGAATAGAGGTCTGCGCCCGAGAATCCCGGAGTACGCTCTGCCACGACGACGAGATTCACGTCCTCGGCGAAAGGCTTCTTGCGGGCGTGGATCTTGAGGATCTCCTCGCGGTCGTTTCGGTCAGGAAGGTCGATGGTGACGCGTCGGTCGAATCGTCCCGGTCGCAAGAGCGCAGGATCGAGCACGTCCGGCCTGTTGGTGGCGGCCATGACGATGACCTTCTCGTTCGGCTCGAAGCCGTCCATCTCGACGAGGATCTGGTTTAGGGTCTGCTCGCGCTCGTCATTGCCTCCGCCCATGCCGACTCCTCGGCTGCGTCCGACGGCATCGATCTCGTCCACGAAGATGATCGCCGGCGACGACGCCTTTGCCATCTTGAACAAGTCGCGTACGCGAGACGCTCCCACGCCCACGAACATTTCTACGAATTCAGATCCCGATATAGAGAAGAATGCTACGCCCGCCTCTCCTGCCACCGCTCGAGCGAGCAGCGTCTTGCCCGTTCCCGGAGCGCCCATAAGGAGGATGCCTTTTGGAATGACTGCGCCGACGTCGAGGAACTTTTTCGGATTCTTTAGGAAGTCCACGATCTCGGAAAGCTCCTGCTTTGCCTCCTTTGCGCCCGCGACATCCTTGAACGTCACGCGAGACTTCTTGTCGTCAGGGTGCGTCATGCGCGCCTTTGACTGGCCGAACGACATTGCCTGCATGCCAGCCCCGCGCACCTGCCGAGAGAGCATCCACACCAGGAAGCCGACGAATATGAGAGGAATGATGAATGGCGCGAGATTGACCACCCAGTACATGAATCCCGAAGGATCATTGACCTCGATCTTTACGGCCGCGATCTGCTCCGGCTTTACTCCGTAATTGATGAGAGTGGCGGTGAGGGCGCTATCGGATTCCTTCTTTGAGGATTTCTCCGCTCCGTCCTTATATGTAGCGGTAAGGCTGTCGCCGTCGATCTGGATCCCGGTGACGTTGCCCTTTGCGATATCGGTCGAGAGCTCGGACAGGGATACCTGCGCCTTTTCCTGCGACTGGTTGGCGATGAACGTGTATGCCGCTATGAGCACGAAAAATATGATCAGTCCCGACCCGAAGCTTCCGAAGAATCGGCCGAGAGGAGTGACTGGAATTTCCTTCTTGCCCTTCTGTTTTGGTTGTTTTTGAAATTGTGGAGACATAGATGAAATGATAGCATACCGACATGGCACTCGCCGATAATCGCAAAGCCCGATTCGACTACGAAATACTCGAGACCCTGACCGCGGGCATCGAGCTTTTGGGGCTGGAGGTAAAGTCCGTGCGAGTGCACTCGGCAACCCTCGACGGCGCGTACGTCGGCATCCGCGGCCAGGAGGCATTCCTCCTTCAGGCATCCATCCCTGCTTACCAGCCGTCCAACACCCCCAAAGATTACGATCCCCTGCGCCCACGAAAGCTGCTTTTGACCAAGAAGGAGCTCGTCCATTTGGAAAATGCCGAGCACAGCCGTGGGTTGACAATAGTGCCTTTGAAGGTGTATAATAAAGGGAAGAAAATCAAGGTAGACATAGCTATCGTGCGCGGAAAGAAGAAATTCGACAAGCGCGCCTCGATCCAGAAGCGGGAGACGGACAGGGACATAGAGCGAACTTTGAAACGCGGCGAATAGGCGGCATCTGCGGACAGCGGATGCGCCACCACATATGGGGATGATCGGCCTAGACACATGGTCTCCTTCCTTCTGTGCGCGATAGAGCACCAGTGACTCTTTAATCCGCTGGAAACATCAAATGCAAAATCTTCTGTTTCTCCGTTCTTCGGAGCAAAGGACTTTTCATTCGCTTACGCAATAGCCTAAGCGACGTCGGCCTGCTCGCGCTTCCGGCGCGGCAGCAACCGGTGTTATAAATCCGGGATAGGACAAAGCCCGCCTTAGCTTGTCCAAACGGCTTCGGCCGCCAAGGCTCGGCGCCTGTGCGTTCTGCTGGTCATAAAGCACACCCGCCCAAATCCCCTTTCGGGGAAAAGACCCGCTACATCGCGTAGAGACATTAGGAAGAATCGTGTGCATCCGAGTTCGATTCTCGGCATCTCCACAACAAATAAAAATACTGCCATTGCGGCAGTATTTTTATTTGTCCAAGTGAAGAGAGATGCCGAGAATCGAAAGGCGGAGCGAATGCCGAGTCACCAGACGAGGCCGCGAGCCGGGGTCGCGGAAATTTCCGAGCTGCGGCGAGGAAATTATCCGTGACCGATTCTCGATCATTCTTATTTGACAAATAACAGATTTTATTATAAAAACACTCTGATCCCTCCCGTCAATCCCGCACCTTCATGGACAAAGTCGACATACAAGAACAGCTCACGAAGCTGCGCTCTCAAGAATATAACCTCGTGAGCCAGCAGCGCCAAGCCCACGTCATCGAACGCGTATTCGAGAATTTGATCATTCTCCTGCCTCCGGGCATGCGCGTTGATCAAGCAAAGATGAACATCTTCGGATTCGCGATACAGCAATTGTGCAAAGCCCCCAGCGTTGATCAGATCGATTGGCTTGCGCTCAATGACCTGGCCGCAGACATCATCGTCATCGCCGGCGCCAATTCCCCAACGAGCACATCGTAAATCGATGGCGCCGCCCTATCCCGGGCGGCTTTTTTTACTTATCAGGGTCAACTATCCACACCGTTCAGCTTCACATTTAAAATCGGCAGAGTAATATCAAACGCAAACCAGAACACCCCTTTGAGCGACGCTCAATCTGGCAACGACAGCCAACCCAAAACCGAATATGACCTGCAGAAGAAAGCTTGTGTGGTGCATAGTCCGCCGAAAGGAGATTGGCGGCCTGTCCCAACGCGATCGGCTGCGAGTGACGCAGCTCATCGACGAGCTCTTCCCCGGCATTTATTACAGGTGCGGCGAAGAGTTCAATCGAGTCTTGCAAAATTGGGTCGTCCCAGTCCTTGCAAAGCGATATCCGGAACTCGAAAAAATATCGGACGAGGCAATCCAGCCCAGTGCCACCGACACTATCGATATCAAGCCCCACCTTCCCGCCAACGGGCGGGAATGGCAAGAGATCGGCTGGCAGCACAGATTTCGCGAGCTGCTCGCCGCCTAGCCGCCCGACATCCAGGCGGCTTTTTATTTCCACGGCAGGTTTTGACAAAACACGCAATCAATTGCTAAGGTTGCCCCATAACATGCACACCCAATCCGCAGCCATCAGCGAGATGACAGGTCTCGCAATCGAAAGCGTTGAGCACACGCTCAGCAACAGCTCCAAAAATCCGCGATCCCGCTCGAACAAAAAGGTCAAACACATCGCCGCCATGCGCGAGATCGCCAAGATCAGGGATACGGAATCCGCCAAAAGGGCTTACCTAGCCTACCCGCACGGCAGCTACGAGCAGGCCCGCGCCCTCAAGCGTTGGAACACCCTCGCCAAAAGAAAGGCGAAAGCCGCCACTGACCTCCTGGAGATACGGCTGGCCTATCGCCACGCGCCTCCCGGCAGCACGTCGCAGGCGCTCGCCCGCGAAAGATGGAATCGCATAGCAACGGACAGGATCAAGGAAGCGACACAGGCGCTGGATGTCCGACGCCTGATGCAGCACTCGCCTCCGGACAGCCCGGCGCGCGACCTCGCCTTCAGGAAATACCTCTCGCTGGCAACCAAGCAGCAGGTAGTCTGGATCGTGAAAGAGCACTCGCCCGGTGAATACCAGCACATTCTCGCCGTCCGTCGCCTTGCCGAGATTCTGGAGCAAGAATTCTGAGCCCGCCGCCAACTAATATTGGCGGCTTTTTTATTCAGAGACCATTTGACATCGAGCCATTAATGGATAGTCTCCTCCTACAAGGAAAGGAATCGCCTTTTATGTACATACTCAAGTCTAATGCCGAATGGCTTCCCGGACATGCCGAGCACAAGCGTGACGGCTGGGTCTGCAAGAAAACCGGGGCAGACATCGAAGTCGAGACGATCGGGCGCTCGCTCCATGACGGCCCATTCCCCGGCACTGGCTCAGGCAGGGTCGTGCAAGTCGGACACCTGCATTGCCCAGGCTGCGATCCTAACTGGAAAGGCCCCGCATACGGGACCCCGGTAACACCAGCAGAACTTGTCAGCGACGGCAACTGACGTTCTCGCGCGCACCCAACAGGGTGCTTTTTATTCGGACATTTATTAGCTACGAATCCTACAGGATGCCCTTGTTTTCGTAATATTTCCTTACCGCGTCGAAGATAAGAACATGCCCTTCGCTTACCGGATGGAGTCCGTCCGCGAATAGCAAGCGAGAGTAATCACCCTCCCTCTTGAAGAGCGCATTAATGTCGAGATAGTCGATGCCTTCCGACTCGCACAGCTCAACGAGCGCCGCGTTATACGCATCGATATCCGCATTAATCCTGCTCTTGCCTATCAGGCTCGTATTCTTCGTGATCGCCTCGTTGACTGGAGCGCTCGTAAGACAAAGTATCTCCTGAGAAAACGCCCGCGCTTCGGATATCGCCCGCTTCATATTCTTGATGTAAGAGTCCTTGTCGACAGCGAAAGCCTTGGTCGAGGCGATGACCGCGGCGTCATTTGTCCCAAACGAAAAGACGAAGAACGTGCTCCCCTTCACCGCGCGCTGTTCGGTCTCAAAACGGAATCTTTTGACAAGATCGGCGGAGGTGTTTCCGCCTATCCCCAGATTCAACACACCGACCACCGGCTGAAGCTTGTTCTCGACGCTTTTCCTATTAGCGACGGCTTTTAGCCTATCGCCCCACCCGCCCTGCTCGGTATCAAAAGCGCCACGCGTGATGCTGTCGCCGAAGAGAAGTATCGTAGGTTTCATGGCCTAAATTTAGCACATAAACGCCACACAAAAACTGCAATTTATAATTATCTACATAGTACCTTGCATAACATAGTACTATGCGTATATACTGTACCTATGCCAAAAGCAATCACATTAGAAGAGTCGAAATCCAGCATGCGACGCGGAATGCTCGAGTACTGCATCCTGCTCATCATCTCGCAGGAGCAGGCGTACGCGAGCGATATCCTGAAGAAATTAAAAGCCGCCGACCTCATCGTCGTGGAAGGCACCCTCTATCCCCTGCTCGCCCGCCTCCGGGCTGACGCCCTGGTCGAGTACGTCTGGGAGGAATCGAAATCCGGCCCCCCGCGAAAGTACTACACCCTCACGAAACTCGGCCGCGAAAACCTTACCCATCTGAAAGCCACGTGGAAATCACTCGCAGAATCGATTAATAGCCTCACTAACTAATATATGAAAAAAGCACTACAGATCAGTCTCGCCCGAACCCTCTTCACCATAGAGGAGGACGCGTACAATCGACTTTCCGCCTATCTCGAATCCGTGAGGGCGCATTTCGCGAACACCGAGGGCAAGGACGACATCGTGGCCGACATCGAGGGCCGCATCGCCGAGCAGTTCACCGAATCGGGCAAGGCGATAATCACCATGAATGAGGTAGATACGGTGATCAAGGCCATGGGCCTCGCCCAGGACCTCGGCGGAGAGGAATCGACGGGCGCAGAGCGAAAGGCCGGAGCGAAGAAGCTCTATCGCGACACCGACAATGCCGTCATCGGCGGAGTGTCGGCGGGCATAGCGAAATATTTCGGCATCGACGCCCTTTGGATACGCCTCCTCTTCGTCATCCTCACCCTCTCGACTGGATTCGGCATCGTCATTTACCTCATCCTCTGGATCGCGATCCCCGAGGCCAAGACCCCTTCGCAAAAGCTCGAGATGTCAGGCAGCCCTATCAACCTGGAAACCCTCAGCGACACTATGCGCGAGAAATTCCAGGAGGTAGACAAGAGCAAGTTCGCGCGATTCTTCAAGAAGCTCGGCGCCATGATCCAAACCATCCTTAACGGCATAGGAGCGAGGATCGTGCCGATCGTCCGCGTAACCCTCGGGGTAATCCTGACCATATGGGCGCTCGCCGGAGCGGTCGCCCTCTCGACATTCGCGGCGACGATCTTCGTATCGCCCCTCGACCGGTACGTCGAGTTCCCTATCACCGACATCATGAGCACGACGCACGCGTACGGCCTCATCGCCGCAGCATACCTCGCGCTGATCATCCCCCTTGTCTTCATCCTAATCTTCGCGATCGGGCTCCTGCGCAAGAAGAACATCGTCAGCTCGTCGGTCGGATTCGGCCTCCTCGGCCTATGGTGCCTCTCGCTCGTCATCGGCGGCGCCCTCGGCATCCGTACCGGCATGTCATACTCGGACTACACCCAGACGAATCCTCGCTACAAGTCGGTCACCGAGACCATCCCCCTTTCCTCGCCGATCTCTTCCCTCGTCATCGATCGCGGCGTAAACGTCACTATCGTTCAGGGACCTATCCAGAGCCTCGTCGCCGAGGGACGAACCGTAGACATCGAGCGATACGTAGCGTCGGTCGACGGCTCGACCCTTGCCTTCAAGAGCACTGAAAAGGCAAAGAACTGCGTCTTCTGCGACTATCGCCGAGCGCGGTACACGCTGACCGTCCCGAACATGTCGGCGATAACGGTACGCAGCGGTTCGAACCTCGACATGGCAAAATATTCGAGCGCAAGCCCGCTCTCTATCGAAATAACCGACGGTTCTCACGCAGAGGTCAACGTCGATATGGCGAATCTCAGCCTCAAGGCTGCCGAAGGCTCTTACCTCGCCATCACTGGAAATGCCGCCTCGACGACGGTCGAGGCGTGGAACGGCAGCCGCATAGATGCGAGCAGCCTCAGGACCAAGACTGTCAAAGCCCTCGCCCGAGACGGATCGACCATCAAGGTCCACGCGTCCGAATCCATCGACGCCACAGCGAGCGACGGAGCGCGAATCCTCTACCGAGGCGAAGCAACCGTCACGAAAGACATAAACGACGGCGCTCGCGTGGACAGGATAAGCGAATACGAGGAGAGCCAGCACTAATCTAGAGTCCGAGCATCTTGGACTTGGTCAGCGGGCCGAAATAGCCGGTCGCCGGCAGGCTCGCGATCCTCTGATACGTCACAAGGGCTGCTTTGGTCATCACGCCGAAGTAGCCTTTTTTCGTGCCCGGCGGAATCTTCAGGAAACCCTTGTTCTCGAGGATAAGCTGGAGGGCCGCGACGTCCGATCCACTCATACCGAGCGACAGCTCTCGCGGAAACACCTCAGCCTTCGAGGTTGCGGCGCCCGCTACCTTGCCCTCGGTCACGAGGTCGGTAAATACCACGCGGCGGTCGTCGTACGTGCCGTTCTTCTGATTCCATGCGCCCTCGCAGGTAATCACGTTGAGGTGCGCCAGGCCATCACGCGAGGTGAATACCTCAGTGGCGTCGGCGTCGCGCTTGTACAATTTTACTGCCCTGACTTTGAATGTCAGAATGTCGCCCTTATCGTCGACGACCTGCACGATATCGCCGATAGTGAGCTTGTCGAGATCATAGAAAACGAATTTCACGCCGTTGCTGATGCCGTAGTGGCCGCCGATGACGGCGCTCCCCACTTCGCCCGGCTTTGGGCCAAGGGCGTACCACGCGACATTCTTTGATCCCGCAGGAACATCCATGCGTCCGTCGGAAGTAACGAGAGCATCCTCGATCAAGGAATCGACGCCGATATCGGGAATCTTCAGCCGCACAGGCAAGCCCTGAGGCACGCTCGATGGCGAGCGGATCTCCGAGTAGGCTATCTGCTCGGTCGGCGGGAACATAGGCATTGAGAATGGAATGATGAACATATTATTTTTCGGCGAAAACTACGAGCCGTCCGGAGTACTTCTGAGTCGTCTCGTTCCACGCCCCCTCGCAGGTAATCAGGTTGAGGCGGGCTTTGCCGTCATTCGATACGAATACAGACGTGGCGTCGGCATCCTTATCGAATACGCGGACTTCCGTCACCGTGAAAGCCGTAGTCGAGCCCGTGACGTCAATGACGTATATCCTGTCCCCTTTCACGATCGAGTTGAGGTTGTCGAAAACCGCAGGCACGTCGTCTATCCATCCGTAATGGCCGTCGATGACGGCGCTGCCGATCTCGCCAGGGCGAGGGCCGCCGGCAAACCACGCCGCATTGAACGGATCCTTTGGCGCGTCGAGCGAGCCATCAGCCTTTATGCCGACATGCTCGAGGTGCGCATTGATGCCCAATCGCGGGATGCGGATGCGGGACGGAAGCTCGGCGCGCACGATCTCCTCTGCCGGCTTTTCGATAGCCGCCGTCACCGCAGTCGCGGCCCGCGCCTCGACATTGGCGCGAGGCACGATAAAGAAGAGGGCGATCGGCGACAAGGCGCACAGGATAATGAAAGCTATGAGAGCGCCTAATGAGAGCTTGGACATAGGAGGTGATATTAGCGCCTTCGTGGAGGAAGTCCGGTATCAGGAAGGCCCGGAACGAAATCAGTTGTAGTTATGACCACCGGCTGAACTGGAGTGCTTCGTCCTCCGCTGCGTCCGCTGCCGCCTCCGCGAGGAGTGATCGGGCCGTCTCCCGTATTGGTAGGGACGATCGGCGGCTCTGGCGGAGGGACGACAGGAGGTGGGACGACTGGCGGCGGAGGTACTACTGGAGGCGGAACGACTACAGCCGGTCCGCAGGCCGTATCTACTGTCACATTCTGGCGAGACATCTCATTGCCGTTGACCATGAGGCGTGCGGTGTAGACGCCCGTGTAGCTTGCGTCGAGACCCTCGGTATATGTATGAGTGCCCGCACCCGCTCCCCAGGCTACGACTTCGCCGAATGACCCATCAGCATTGGTATCCTTCTCCAAAGTCTTCGACGAGATGCCGTCCCCATTCACATTCGCGGTGAACGATACGACAGCGCCAGGGACAATGCAGACGGATTCAGGAGCGAGGTTCGCCGTGATAGGAGCTGCGACCGGCGGAGGGACTACGGGAGGCGGCACGACCGGCGCGCACGACGCGTCAACCGTGACATTCGTCCGCACGATCTCGGTGCCGTCCGCCATCAGTCGAGCAGAATAGATTCCCGAATAGTTCGCATCAGTAACCTCGGTATACACATGAGTTCCAGGCCCAGGTCCCCATGACGCAACCTCGCCGTATGCCCCATCGGCATTGGTATCCTTCTCGAGGGTCTTTGAGCCGATCGAGCCTCCCGCGAAATTAGCCGTGAATTGGACGGTCGCGCCAGGGACGATGCAAGACGCATTCGCCGAAAGGGTCGCGGTCACCGGAGTCGCTGGGGGAAGCTGGCAGTACTGATCCTGTCGGACATGATCGCCGAACATGATGCTGCCATAGACCTCGTTGTCAGGGATGACCTGAGGGGCTGATCCATACCATACGTCGTACTGAGCGGCGCAAGTTGGAATGTCAGCCTCCAATGTCGCTCCCGAGTTTGCCGCTACGTTGAAAACGCCCGTGCCGGCATAGAACTGCTGCTGGGACTGGGTGGCCGGATCGTATGGTCCGAACATCCTATAGGTGCTGAGGCTGAGTGGCACTGAGCACGGAGTGTTGTTCTGAATGTTTACCGTTACCCTGTTTGCCGACGTATCGGGATTATACGTCAGGGAAAGCTCCCCGCTCGCCATAGCCTCCTTGGCCTGGTGATAGCTCATGTCGGAACCAGCATCGCAGGTCTCGATAGCTGCGGACGCAGGGTCGCCGCTCGTAAAGAAAGTCATTCCGGCAACCAACGTGAGCGAGCACAAACCGATCAAAGGCAGGGTCTTTTTCATTTAATATATATTTAATACCCCCTAGACGTAGGTTCGGCACCGCTTATTACAAGACGTGATACGATGAGGCCTGAATCGCAACCTCAAACTCGGAAAGGTTTATCACCATGATCAGCTCGCACTCAGGCGAGAGAGGGCCGGAAGAAAAGCTCGAATTTGCAGCTTCCATCCCCTTCTTTCTCATAAACCTGCTGGGCATAGCAGGCTTGTATTGGGTAGTTCAGGATTGGCGCGTCTTTCTGACGGCAGCCATCCTCTATTACGTACGAATGTTCTTCGTAACGGGATTCCAGCATCGCTTCTTCTCACACCGGTCCTTCAGGATTCAGGGCAGTGAGGCGTGGCGACGCTCTGTTCAGTTCGTCATGGCGCTCTGCGTCACGTCGACAGTTCAAAAGGGCCCGCTCTGGTGGGCAGCCTGGCACAGGCACCACCACAGGCACTCAGATGGGCCCGAAGACGTCCACTCGCGCAAGCTGCACGGCCTGTACTGGTCGCATGTCGGCTGGATACTGTGCAGCAAGTTTCGCACGGCGGATTACGACGAGGTAAGGGACTTCTCGAGTTGCAAGGAGCTCATGTTTCTGGAGCGGCCCGTCGGATACCTGTTCGTGCCAGTCCTTATCGGCATGGCATGCATGCATTTCGGCGGCCTCCCCTGCCTCATGGCCTTCTTCACCTCGACATTCCTCCTGTATCACGGTACGTTCTGCATCAACTCGCTCGCCCACATGTTCGGGACCCAGAGGTTTCAGACCGGCGACGAGAGTAGGAACTGCGGATGGCTCAACATCCTCACCATCGGCGAGGGATGGCACAACAACCATCATCACCAGCAGGCGTTCGAGGCCCAGGCCATCACCTGGCAGGAAAAGCTCACCGACGTGACGCACTGGATCCTATCGCTGTGGAGCTATACCGGCATGGTAAAGCTCAATCTGCGCAAAGCCCACTCATAGGAGCGGGCTTTTTTATGCAAACTATTTTTTGGCAGCGACTACCCGTGGGCGTGAGCAAAATGAATCGCTACGTATATGACCGCCATACCGACAATCGTCGCTATCGTCGTCCAGTGCGTCGGATGATTGTGATGGCTCTCAGGCAAGAGGTCGCTCGCTCCTATATAAAGGAAGAATCCGCAGAATACGGCGAGGATGATGCCGACGAACGACTCGGGAATAGTAAAAAGGAATGTCGAAGCGATACCGAGGACAGGAGCGATCGCGTCGGTCGCGAGCCATTTCATGGCCGCCTTCTTTGATCCGCCGTGTCGCAGGATCATGGAAACGGTATTGATGCCGTCAGAGAAATCATGAGCAAGGACTGCTGCCGCTACGACTGCGCCCATCGCCGGCGATACGTGAAAAGCGATACCTACGGCCACGCCGTCGAGAAAGCTATGGAACGAAAGGCTCCCCGCCCCGAACGTGCCGCGGCTCTTGCTGTGATGGCTGTGCCCCTCCTCATGGCAGTGGGTAAAGAATGTCCGGTCGAGCAAGAGATACAGGACGAATCCGATAGCGGTCGCGAGCAATATGGCAGAGGAGTCGAAGAACTGGCCGCCGATCTCGAGCGCCTCCGGCAAGAGGTCGAAGAAGGCGACGCCTATGAGGGCGCCCGCGCTGAAGCCGAGGACGAGATGCAGCTTGTCGCTCCACTTGATAGCCAGTAATCCGCCAAGAAGGGTCGCCACGAATGCTCCGATTGCTATAAGTGTAAGCGTCATGTTTTTGTTATGATATGTATGCCACTATATAGTAATTGCAAATTACTTGCAAGTAGATAATATTACCCTATGGAAAAACCACTCGTCGCCCTAGGACTGCTCGCCTCTCTCGCCCTCGCCGTCACGGCGGCCTCCTTCCCCGTCGCGCACGCCCAGGAGATCGTCGAGGACAAGCAGGAAATCGTAAAAGCTCGCGTCATCGAGATCGTAGACCAGAAAATCGAGATCATTCCCGGAACGGACACCTCTCACATGGTGCAAGTCCTGCGGGCCGAAGTGCTCGAAGGTGAGATAAAGGGCTCGACCATCGAGATGGACAACGACTACGCCGAGCTCGAGGCCGGCGACAAGTTCTACCTGCGCCGCATCGTAGGGTGGGATGGCGGCAGCGAGCTCTATTCGGTAGCCGAGCCGTACCGAACCCCTGCACTGATCTGGCTCACCGTGCTCTTCATCGCGCTCACGATCATATTCGGAGGCAAGCAGGGCGTGCGCGGCCTCCTCTCCCTCTTCGGCAGCTTCCTCCTTATTGGTTTCGTGCTGTTGCCGGCGATGGCGAATGGCTACTCGCCCGTCTGGGTCTCGATCGGCGTCTCCTCGCTCATCATCATTCTCGGCTCGTACGTTACCCACGGCTTCAACAAGACGACGACTGCAGCGGTCATCGGCATGATCGCCACCGTCTCGTTCATTGGCCTCTTTGCCCACTTCTCCATACATATGGCTGGCCTCACCGGCTTTGAGAGTGACGAATCGACCTACCTGCATTTCAATTCGCGCGGCACGATCGATCTCGCCGGCCTCCTCCTAGGCGGAATACTCATTGGGCTCCTCGGAGTGATGTACGACGCGGCGATCGGCCAGTCCATATCGGTCGAGGAGCTGCATCGCGTTGCCCCGCACATGACTCGCAAGGCCATCTATCTGCGCGCTATCCGCATCGGCCGCGAGCATATCGGCGCGCTTGTGAATACCCTCGCCATCGCCTATGTCGGAGCTTCTCTCCCCCTCCTCTTGCTCTTCTATCTTTCAAACGAGTCAGCGGCAGTCATCGTGAACCGCGAGATCTTCTCGGCCGAGATCGTGCGATCGCTCGTCGGATCAATCGGCCTCATCCTCGCCGTTCCCGTAACGACGGTCGTTGCCGTACTGATGCTCATTAAAAATACGGGCGCCAAAGCGGCAAGCCCGGACACGCTCGACAAGGAGCGCCACGCCCTCGAGTATGCCGGCCATCATCACCACTAATCGCAAAGCGATTACCGACAAAAGCCGCCCTTGCGGGCGGCTTTTCTATTTCTTCTCCTCCAGATCGAGGCAAACCGAATTCATGCAGTACCTCTTGCCTGTCGCCGTCGGGCCGTCATCGAATACGTGACCGAGGTGCGAGTCGCAGCGAGCGCATACGGTCTCGACGCGTCGCATGCCATGCGAGTCATCAGTGATTTCCTTCACAGCACCGGGCAAAGCCTGATCAAAAGACGGCCAACCGGTGCCCGAATCAAATTTCGCATCCGACGAGAACAGCGGATTGCCGCAAGCAGTGCATTTATACGTGCCGTCGGCGTCGGCATGCAGGAGCCTTCCTGAAAACGGCGCTTCTGTCCCCTTTTGGCGCAGGACCTGATACTGCTCGGGCGTCAGATTCTTCTTCCACTCACCTTCCGTCTTTGGGATATCTTTCATATTGATTTTCAAAATTAGCTGATAGCTATTTCTTCTTGGCGTCGTCCTTCACAAGGGCGTAAAACTGCTTCTCAACCTTCGCCAATTTCGGATTTATGATCACTTCGCAATACGGATTCTGAGGATTGCGGGCAAAATAGTCGTGATGGTAGTTCTCGGCCTCATAGAAATTCGCCAAAGGCTCGACAACGGTAACAATCGGCTTGCCATTCGCGCTCGAAGCGTTTATATCGGCGATGAATTTCTCTGCCGCGACCTTCTGCTCAGGCGTCGTATAGAAAATGACAGATCGGTACTGCGTACCGACGTCATTTCCCTGCCGATCCTTCGTAGTCGGATCATGGCTGCCGAAAAATACAGTCAGCAGGTCGGAATAGTCGATCAAGGCAGGATCGTACTCAACGCGCACCACCTCGACATGGCCGGTGTTACCATTGCAGACCTCCTCGTATATCGGATTGGGCTTTGCTCCGCCCGAATAGCCAGGCACGACTTTCGACACGCCCTTGAGCATGTTGAATACCGCCTCCGTGCACCAGAAGCAGCCTCCGCCGAATACCGCCGCGCTCTTATTGTCCATAGAAATATAGTGATTAGAAATCCCTATCCGCCGAACGTAAAGGCAAATGCTCTCAAGCCCTTGCCCGGCGCAATAAGTGTTATTGTATGGCGGCCTGACGCGGCGCCGGCATACAGCGAATAGAGGCGGGATTCGGAAACCGTAACTACAGACCTGTTTCCAAAAGCCCTGACGTCCTCGCCCCTGTCGCTTGCTGCCACCGGCTTACCGTCAACAAGCACCTCGACGTCCATGGCGATATCCGAAGACATCACGAGGAAAACCTTCTTCGCGATGAACGGATAGACGATGCTCGACCCCGCGCCGACGCTTTCCGCGTGTTCAGGCTGGATATTCCACGAGCCGCCAAGATACAGCCTGCTCGTCGAAAGCTCCCGCGGCACGACAAGGTCTTGGACGCCCGACGTTCCAGGCTCGCCGTTCGCGAGGAGCGCATTGCGGGCCCCGCCGATATACGTCTCGGGGCTCTGACCGATAGACCCTCCTTCCGACTGCCCTTTCGTTACCGATACATCCAGGTCGACCTTCTGGTCCAGAACTTCCGCTCGCTCCCTCAACAGATCCCGAATCACCTTCTCCGTCTCGGCATAGCCGCCCTCCCCGATATGGTCATACCTGATAAACCCGTCAATATCGATAAGATACTTGCGCGGCCAATACATGTTGTTGTATGCGGTCCATGTGCCGTAATCATTGTCGAGCACGACGGGAAATTTGACGCCGTATTTCTGCATCGCAGCCGTTACATTATCTATACTCTTTTCAAACTCGAATTCGGGAGTATGGATGCCGATCACGACGAGCCCCTTGTCCTCGTACTTCGCGTACCAGTCAGTAACATATGGGAACGTGCGGATGCAGTTGATGCAGCTGTACGTCATGATATCGAGCAATATCACCTTCTTTCCCACGTAGTCGGCAATCTTTATTGGCTTTCCGCCCGTATTGATAAAGCCGGCAGGCGCAACAAGCTCCTTTGCCCGGGCGTAACGGGCGGATTTCGCCGCGACGCGCGATCCGTCCGCCCGATCTGTCGCCATCGAATCGCCGCCAAGGGTTGTGGAGGCGTACGCCATGCTATCGCCCGCTATCGGCAAAATGATCTCCTGCGCGGGCCCAGCAAAGGCCGAAGGCCTCGCCTTGCCATTGCCCAGATACAGGATAGCTCCGACGATTGCCACGACAGCGATCAGCAATCCGACGATTTGTTTCGTTCCCATCATATTATTTGGATGATTACAATTTTAAAAGAAGCTCGTTCACGAAGCCGAAGCTCGCGATGCGAGAGAGTTCCTGGGTGAATACCAATATCCCCAAGACGACCAGGATCGCCCCGAACACTTTACTGAGAGTCTGGAACGCCCTCGAGTGCCGCGCGATAAATCCCGTCGCCTGGCTAGCGAAAATGCCGACAAGAAGGAACGGCACGCCGAGCCCGATCGAATACGAAAGAAGGAGCGCGAAGGCCGAACCCGGATTAGATGCAGCCAAGGCAATGATCGCCCCAAGTATCGCGCCAACGCACGGCGTCCATCCCGCGGCGAAAGCGAAACCAAACAGGAACGAAGTAAGGTAGCGCGAGTGCTTCTTTACGCTCACGTGCATCGTATGGGCTCTGGACAATGCAGGGATGCTCAGAAGCCCCGTCAGATAGAGGCCAAAGACGATAATGATCACTCCCCCTATGCGGGACAGCCACGCTTGCGCCCCGTACGCGACTCCCGCAAGCACCGTATTGAGAAGCACTCCGAGCAGCGCGAACACGATAGAGAATCCGAGCACGAAAAACAGGCTGGCAAGGAAGATATCGCGCCTCTTCGCATTCTCTCCCAGAGTCGTGCCGGCGACATAGGCTAGAAACCCGGGAATGATAGGTAAGACGCACGGTGACGCGAACGACACCAGGCCAGCAAGGAAGGCTACGGGCAAAGATACGTCTATCATATTAGTTAGTATTTTTCTGATAAATAAGCGCTACCGCCTTTGCCGCGACCATGGCGACGAGAGCGGCCACGAGCCAAGGCGAAAGCATATGCGCAAGCGACTGAGCCACGATAGCCGCAAGCAGGACCACGGCGCCGAAAATGAAACCGATCCTGTCAGCGCGATTGATATGCACCCGCTCCCTTTCATCATCGCCTTTCTCCCTCCAGATAAAGAGCGCGAACAGGGCAAATGCCGCGACGCAAAGGATAAGTACGGTCATGACGGCCATCGATGGCATGAAACCGAACGGCTCAAGAAGGAGCGCGAGCAATGCTATGAAAACCGCAGGTACGAGTATGTCTTTTGCCATAAGATTATGAAATTTTAAAAACCTCTTCGACCCGGACTCTGAAAAAGCGGGCCAGCTTCAGCGCCAATAATACCGAAGGCACGTAGTTGCCCTTTTCAATGGCTATAATAGTCTGGCGCGTCACGCCAGCCGCCTGTGCCAGATCCTCCTGAGTGGCGCCTTTTTTTGACCTCAACTCGTATACGCTGTTCCGAACTGATTCTTGTGCCATGCTGCCATGATAGCAAGGATACTATGTAAAGTAAACTTTACATATCTGGATCCGGCCAGCGGACCACTGTGCGAAACCGGACAGTGTCTTTGGCGGAATGGAGCCAAATTGCCCAAACCCCCAAAATATGCTTAAATCATGGGACATGGCAAAAGACAGAACACGAATAAATCATCAGATCAAAGTCCCTCAGGTGCGCGTAATCGGCCCTGAAGGCGAGAATTACGGCATCCTTACCATCAGCGAAGCCCTCCAGAAGGCTCACGACGCGGGACTCGACCTGATCGAGATCTCCCCTAACGCCATGCCTCCGGTGGCAAAGATCACCGACTACGGCAAGTTCGCGTACGAGGAGAGCAAGAAGGAAAAGGCAGCAAAGGCAAAGGCTCACACCATCGAGCTCAAGACCCTCCAGGTAAAGATCGGCACTGGCGACCACGACCTCGGCCTCAAGGCCAAGAAGGCTTCGGAATGGCTCAAGGAAGGCCACCGCATCAAGATCGACCTCTTCCTCCCCGGCCGATCGAAATACATGGATCCGAAATTCCTCGAGGAAAGGCTCCAGCGCGTGCTTACCCTCATTACGGAGAACCACAAAGTGGCTGAAAAGCCTACAAAAAGCCCTAAAGGCCTCACTATCGTTATCGAAAAGGCCTAAATCAGGGCCAAAAGCTGGACAAATCGCCAGAATCTGTTAGACTGTCCCCTAACAGCCCGGTACTCAAATGGGCTCTTATTTTTTCTCAAAAAGTCATGAAGACTAACAAATCATACGCAAAGAGGCTCAAGGTCACGAAGAACGGCAAGATCCTTGCCCGACGCCCTGGCCAGAACCACTTCAACGCAAAAGAAAGCGGCCGATCTCAGATCAAGAAAGGCACCCTTACCGTCTTCCACATGACTATGAAGGACAAGTCTCGCTTCCTCTCAGGAATCAAATAATTTTAATTAACAAGAACCACCATGGCACGAGTAAAAAAGGGCGTAAACGCACTCAAGACACGAAAGAATATCCTCAAGGCGGCAAAGGGCTTCCGATTCCGCCGATCGACTAACGAGCGAGCAGCGTACGAGGCAATCTCACACGCAGGCGCATCGGCTTTCGCCCACCGCCGCGACAAGAAGTCTGACCGACGAAGCCTCAACATCACCAAGATCAATGCGGCTCTCGACGCAAAAGGCATCTCTTACTCGAAGTTCATGGGCCAGGTAAAGAAAATGGGCATCGCAGTAGATCGAAAGATCCTCGCCGACATCGCTCACAACAACCCAGAGACATTCGACCGATTCGTCTCACAGGTAAAATAAACAATAAAAAAACCGCCACTCGGCGGTTTTTTTGTTGGATTTCTACAAGATCCTGAGCACATGCATCTCGCTCATGGCGCGGGTAAGTGCCACATACATGAGATCCTTCCGGATTTTCTCCTCTTCTTTTATTTGATCATTCGAAAGCGTCGCCATATGCTGGGTCTCTCCCCCGCTCTTCGGCATTCCAATCAGGCATGTAATATCGAACTCGACGCCCTGCGTCTCGATCATGGTCGCTATGCGGACCGATTCGCTGCCGTCGTATTCCTTCTTATAGAACTCGATATCTCTTGCGTCGGCAAAGATAAGACCAGCCATTTTACCTGGATTGCTTTTTATGAGCTCGGCGACGTGGACACGTGCGCCCATGACGTCAACATCTTTTTCGGCGACTTTCGGCCCGTCTTTTATGCCTTCCGGTATCTCGACCGCATATCCTAATCCGCGAATATATTCCAGAATCTGGCGTGTGTTTCGGTACACCTTGTGAAGCCTGACGTTGCGATCAAGCGGAACGACTTCGCCGATCTGCTCCCACGACCTGATAGTCCCGCGGTAAACCTGCTGAGCCATATCGCCCACGAATACGGCCGACTGCGTCTCTTCGGAAAGGCAACTTTTGAGCACGGCGAGCTGCTCGGGCATATAATTCTGGAACTCGTCGATGATCATCAGCCGGTACTCGACTGGAATCGTTCTTTTTATCGGCGAGTACTTGCCGTTCTTGTATGACTGGTAGTTTCGGATGACCTTCACCCCTCCCTCGGTCTTGTGCAGGGCCTTCATGAGCAAGGTAAGATCGATGCGGTCGATAGCGCCGGTCTTTTTCTGCTCAAGCCAGAGCGCGGCATGCGCGGGCGGCAACTTCTTGTACGCCTGATCCAGATACGCGACATAATTTCCAGACCACTTCGGCGAGCCCGTCCCTCGCAGAATCTTGAGCTTCTCGTATTCAAACGTCTCGGCACCTTCGCCAGCAAGGTCGAGCGTCGGCACATATTTCGCACCCTTCAGATCAAGTATTTCATCCGCCCATTCGAAGAACGTCGTGATACGAACCCTGTTGATGCCCAGTTCCGGCAAGAGGTGCGAGAAGTAGTCCTTGGTGCCATTGTCCTGGACAAATACGATGACGGAATTGTCGTGGTACAGATGGGCGCTATCCGGCGACTGGATGAGATACGCCACGCGATGCAGAGCAAGTGTGGTCTTTCCGGATCCCGCAGGACCGGAGATCACGAACGATCCCTTGTGATGGGCGCGAATGACGGCATCCTGCGCCTTTTCCATAAGAGCAACGATTTCAGGCAGCATGAAGCCTGATTTGCGCGATGCGAGATGCTCCTGATGTATGAGTTCCCGTGGAGAATCGACAGTCTCTGTGGCGAAGAACATGATCTTGCCGTCGACGATCATGTACTGCTCCTTCTTGACCATCATCGCCTCCTCTACTGATCCGTTCGGCAGCTTGTATGTGACCTTGCCCGGGCTCTCGAAGCGCACGGATGATACCGGCGCGACCCATGAGTATATCCCCTCCTCGATAAAGGAATTCTTTGCGAAATACAAAGACCGTTGCTTGCCCGTCTTCTTGTACACAAGGTCGCACTTCACGAAGAATGGCGAACCAAAGAGCTGCGCGAGCTCGATCAGGCGCTCCTCGGTATAGGCGCGCAGGTTCAGGTAGACCATGCGGTCGTCATTCTCGAGCGCCTTGATCTGAGAGCCCGTCTTTGTGGCCAGACCTTTGATGCGGCCCTTCTCGGCCTCGATCTTGCCCTGAACCTCGCCGACTTTTGCCTTGAGACCCTCTAACAATACGGCTTTGTCTTGTTTCATACAGTTAACTAATTATAACCGCGCCTCTAATTTCACCTATTAAAAAGCAAAAACCGCCATTTCTGGCGGTTTAGCTATAGAACACAATTCCTGCGAGGGAATTTTTGAGTAATGCTCTATGTTTATATTTCATAGGTAAGGATATTTATAGCACACCCTTTCCCGAATGCAAATGACGTCCTAAAACAGCTCGTATTCCCTATTCTTCTCCGGCACGACTGCGTCGACGCCGACTTCGGCGCGCAATCGCTGCGCGAGGAACGATGATGACTTGGTCTCACCCATGGCCACAAATATCCTCTGCAATTTCTGCGCGGTATGAGATACGAATTCGACGAGATTGTTCGAGTCCTTGTGCGACGAGTAGCCCGAGATTTTCTCGATACGCGCGCGGACTTTGACCTTTTCGCCCTCAATGACGAGATCCGGAACCTTTTCCTCGATCTTGCGGCCGAGGCTGCCCGGCACCTGATAGCCGACGAGGAGAATGGTGGCATTGGCGTCTTCCAGATAGAACTTCTCATGGCTGAGCACTCGCCCGCCGACGGACATGCCTGAACCGGCAATAATTATCTTTGGCTCCTTCATCGAATGGATGGCGCGGGACTCGTCCGGATTGCGGACCATGCGCAATCCCGGGAAATCGAAGATGTCGTCGCCCGCCATGATGGCGTCCTGGACCGCCTTATTGAAATTCTCTATGTGAGCCTTGTATATCTCGGTCGCCTTACTGCCGAGCGGCGCGTCCATAAATACCGGGACGGCGGGAAGCTCCTTCCTCTCGACGAGATTGTTCACTTCATACAGGATCACCTGGGTGCGCTCGAGCGAGAATGCGGGGATGACCACGGTGCCGCCGCGATTGAGCGTTTCGAGCAAAATCCTCTTCAGCTTAGCGTCGCGCTGGTCTTTTGGCTCATGATTCCTGTCACCGTATACGCTCTCGATCACCATGAAATCGGCGTCGGTAACGTATTCGGTATCGCGCAAAAGCGGCGTCGGAGAGTTGCCGAGATCGCCGGTAAAGGCGATCTTCTTCTGCCCCTCATCGGTCGTAATCGTCATTTCCACTATTGCCGAACCGAGTATGTGGCCAGCATCTTTGAGATAGAAAGAGATGTTCTTCGAGATAGAAAAATTCTGATGGTACGGCACGGTCTTCCAGAGAGCCATCGCCTCGAAGATATGCGATTTTTCGTACAGCGGCTCGTATCCCCCGTTCTTTGCCTCGCGGGCAAGGAGCATCTGGGCGTCCTCGAGCATGATAGCGGCGAGCTCCCTGGTCTCGGCTGTCGAATAGATCGTTCCCGCAAAGCCCTCCCTCACGAGCTTTGGGATGCGGCCGATATGATCCATGTGAGCGTGCGTGACCAAAAGGTACGAGATGTCGCCAGCCTGATACGGAAAGGCGTCGCGGTTCTCGAGAGACTGCTCTTTCGACCCTTGCACAAGGCCACAATCGACGAGGATCTTCATGTCAGGGGTCTTCAGCAGAAAATTGGCGCCCGTGGCGTTGCCTATTCCCCCGCAGCCTGTGAGCGTGTAGCCTTTCATATTATTTGATCTCTTGATTAGAGAAATATTTTCCGTACAATCGCACGACGACCGTCGCTCCGATCATGTCCATGATAAGGTCGACCGTCGTATCAAAGCCGTAGCCGGTGTCGTATATGGTATTGAACTTCAGGGCGAGCTCGAGAAACTCCCAAGCGACGCCGAACACGAATACAAAGACAAGAAGATTGCGGACAGACAGGAATTTTCGCAGAAAGGCGCCGTACTGCGTAGCGATAAACCAGAGCGCAAAGAGCGCCACCCATGCCCCACCCATGAAATGCATCGGGACATCGAACAACGAGTCTGCCGAATAGTAATCCGAGAGCGATCCGACCCAATGCAAGGCCGCGATTATGACCATGAGCACGAAGGACGGGATGAAATATCGGTTCCAGAACATGGGATTAGTATAGCATTCAAAATTTGGCCTCTATTAAGAAAACCCGCTTTCGCGGGCGTCCTTAGGGGGTCATTCAAAATATTGTCCCTAGGATTACCTAGGTGGGTGATCGCAGATGCGATACCCAAGGGTATGCACCGATATAAATCTCCCTCAAAAAATGTTATAGAGTTAATATTTTGAATAACCCTATAGTCATTATAAAGCCGACCCGCTTCCCCGCAACCATGGATAACGGATACAAAACGAAAAAACTGAAGAGTAAAATGCGGTGGATAACTTCATTTGCGGAAAATCGGGCGGCTGGTAGAGTGAATCCATCAAGCTCTTTCCATTTCACCGTACGGTCCGCAAGGATTGGTACAAAAGGGCTTTCAATGCAAGGTAGCGTCTCGAAAATCATGATCACTCGGAATTCCCGACTGCTCGTGGGCCTCGTCGCCCTCCTCGGTACGTGCTTCGCTTCCGCGAACGCGTCACTTGTCAGCATCAAGTCCACCCTCAACCAGACCACCGAATACACCGTGCCCAACGCCACCACGGCAGGGCCGGCCATCAACATCCAGTGCAATGCCGCTCCCGGCAAGCTCGACGTCAGCGATTTCGCTTCCGACACCTCGCGCTCCACGGCCAGTCCGGCTTTGGTGCTCGCAGTGACGATCTCGACCTCCTCGACCGAGACCAACGTGGGCCTCAGCGGTATCAGCACCGGCGCGACGATCGACGTCTCCCCGCACGCCATCAAGGACAACGGCGGTGCCGGTATGGTTACGGCGGCTACCCCCACGATCCTCACGACGGCCAAAAACGGCAACATCGCCCGCGGCAGCGCCATCAATACCTTCGGCAACCTCGCGGTCAACAATACGGGCGACGGCCAGATCTCCAATACGCGAACCCACAGCGATTACGGCGCCACCACCAACGGTGTGACCGAAATTGCCGCGAGCTTGCAGAACTTCGAGACCGCCAGCGCGCGCCAGGTGACCGACACGGGCCAGCTCGCCGCTGCCTAGTCGGCCAGACCAGCCGATCCCTCACGGGATCGTTCCACCTCCCTCCAGGAGGTGTTTTTTATTGCATTTTTGATGCAGTTGACATATTTATAACCTATGTTAATGTCACAAATAGGACGGCGCTCGCACGGAGCGCCCTTAACATAAAGGGATACAGTGAGGGCAGATTTTAGGGCTTAATAGAGCCTTAAAATCTGCTCTCACGAGCAGGCTCCAAAAACATGAAAAAGCTCAACATCGCCCGCAAAATCAGCATCCTCGCGACCGGTCTGGTCTTCGGCCTGACCGTTAGCGCCCAAACCCAGTCCAAGGATGCGAATACCGCCACCAAGCCCACCGCGGCCACGGCGGCCGTCCAGAAGGCAGCGCCCGACATCGTGTTCGCCGGCCTGCAGCACAAAATCCCCGGCAACAAGACCGGCGATGTGCTCTTCTACAGCCACGACAAGTTCGGCGACGAGGCCAAGGCCATCGAGCACGCCAACAAGGTGCTGAAGGTGCCCTGCCGCGCTGCGACCCAGGACGAGATTGCCGCGCTCAACCAGGCCCACGGCAAGGACAACCTGTACCGCGCCGCGACCACCCTCGGCGTCGGCCACGGCACCGAGAACGGCTACAAGCTCGGCCGCAACGCCGTCACGGTCATCCTGACCAAGCCCTCCAAGGTCGCGCGCAACGAATAGCGCCCGGCCTACCGGCTACCGCCCCACATCTAACACGATGCGGGGCTTTTTTATTGCCAAAACAGGGCCGATTTGTAATTACCCATCATTGACAAACGTCATTAAATATGTAGTATTTGCAACATAGTTCTTTGAGTCAGATCACTTCCCAACTCCCGAACGACAGACATTAACATGAATAAATTCAGTCCCCTCAAGGCAGTCCTCGCGATCGCCTTCTTCGGTGCCAATGCGGCATCTGGTGCTACGGATATTCCTCAGCTCATAAACTTCTCGGTGCGAGCATTCGCGTCAGGTACGTCGGCGAACGAGCTTCACGCGGGGTTCGTCATCGGCGGGCCGCGGGTAAAGACCGTGGTCATCCGCGTAGTCGGGCCGACATTGGCTGACCCTACGTTCGGAGTCCCAGGCACTATGCCCGACCCCGAGCTCGCCGTCTACAACAGCGAAAGCCGCGAGATCGCCAGAAATGACGATTGGGCCGCGACGGACGCGAACAAGCTGGCCATGCTGCAAGCAGGGGCTTACGCTATCGCGGCCGGAGGCAAGGATGCCGCAGTCGTGCTGGACCTCCCGCCCGGCGCATACACCATAACGGCGAAGCCCAAAGGCAATACGCCAGCGGGCGTATGCCAGGTAGAGGTCTATGACCTGTCATACCAGCGGGGCCAGAATCGGAACGTCGGAAGCGAGATATTCAATGCCTCGATCCGATTGGCCGGCTCGACAGGCTCACCGATCATCCTCGGAGTCATATTCGCGGGCGACGGCGTGCGGAACCTCCTAGTGCGAGCCGCAGGGCCTTCGCTTGCGGCATTCGGCGTTACCAACGTCATGGCGAATCCGCGACTCCTCCTCCTCGAGAAGACTCCTACAGGGACAGTCGTCCTCGGTCGGAACTCGGGCTGGAGCACGGGCAATGCGACCTGGGCCACATTCGATCAGGTCGGCGCATTCCGATTCCCTGCCAACTCGATGGATTCCGCGTTAGTCGCGCCCGTTACCGTCAAAGGTCCGACTCGGCGCGACGTCTTTATCGAAGACAACGGGAACGGCAACGCCCTCGCAGAGCTGTACGTGATCCAGAACCGCTGACCAAAATCAGCAAGGCCCGCGCATGCGCGGGCCTTTTTTATGAAAGCGACCTATTTCTATTCAGTCTTCCCGTCCATATTCACATCATAGAGGATCTTCTCCTGAACGTGACGATAGTCAATAACCTCATCCTTCGAGAACCAGTGCGCTATCTCCATCTCGGCCTCTGCTGGCGACCCTGACGCATGGATCAAATTTCGCACCGCCCTCTTGTCCACATCCGACATGAAATACGAATCGAGGACAAAGTCTCCGCGAATAGTTCCGACATCTGACGACAGAGGCTCAGTCGAGCCGACGAGCTTGCGGACTACGGATACGGCGTGAGCGCCCTCCAGGACCATAACGACCACAGGCCCGCTGGTCAGATACTTCTTGAGCTTGTTCAGGATGATGTCGGCAACCTTCAAAGGATCGCTGCCCGCAGGGTGCTGCTCGCCCTTGTCCGTATATGCCTTTATGGATTTCGTGCCCACATTGTGCTTCCATGTGGAATCGAGCGTGCAGTGCTTCTCGACAAAATCAAGCGAAGGCGCCGCCATCTTCAGGGCGACCATCTTTAGTCCGATCCTCTCAAAGCGCCCGATAATCTCGCCCACAAGAGACCTCTGAACACCGTCAGGCTTCACGAATACAAGCGTTCGCTCTTTCTTTGGATGCATATGTAAATTATTTATTGAGTAAGCACTTCGCAGCCCTTCTCGGTAATGACGACGGTATGCTCGAAATGAGCGCTATTCCTGCCATCCGCTGTCCTGTAGGTATAGCCGTCCTTGTCGAGCCTTATCTTCTCTGTTCCCAAATTGACGATCGGCTCGATAGCAATGACCATTCCAGGGACCAATTTGTCGCCCTCGCCTGCAATGCCGTAATTGGGCACATACGGGTCTTCATGCACTTTATAGCCTACGCCGTGCCCAGCGAGCTCCTCGACGATTCCATAGCCTTTAGGGCCAATATAGAGCTCTATAGCCTCTCCTATATGGCCCGTAGTATTGCCTCCTTTAGCCGCCTTTATGCCTAGGGCCAAGGCCTGCTTCGTATCCTTCAAAAGTCGCGCCGAATCGGCGTCCACCTTGCCCACAGGCAAGGTTACGGCGGCATCGGTAATCATACCCTTATGGACAAGGCCAATGTCGAGAGTGACGATATCGCCCTCCTTGAGAATATACGGCGTCTCGTTCGGAATGCCGTGAACGACCGCATCGTTTACCGACATGCAAATCGATGCCGGGAACGGCCTCTTTGCGCCGTACGGCTTGTAGTTGAGGAAGGCCGACGTGTCGCCGCCCTCGGCGATCATTTTGGCCGCCGCGTCATCGATGTCCTTTGTCGAGACTCCGGGAGCTACCATCTTTGAAAGCTCCTTCAATATAAAAGCATGGCGCTTCCCTCCTTCGCGCAGGATCTCTATCTCTTCGGGTTTTTTGATGTTAATTGCCATTATTTAAATTCCAATAGCCTTAAGGATATCGGCGTGCACCGACTCGACAGTCTGATCGCCGTCGATCTCTACGAACTTGTAGTGAGGGTTGTTCCTGTAGTATTCAACGCACGGCATGACATTCTCCTCGAACCAGGACATGCGCTTCTTGATGCCGCTAACCGTATCGTCGGTGCGTCCCCTCTTCATAAGGCGCTCGGTCAGAACGTCCTGAGGCACGTTGATAAGGATCACGACGGGATTCTTGCGATCATAAAACCTGACCGCTGAATCGAAAACCTCGGCCTCATGAAGCCTACGAGGCGTTCCGTCGACGAAAATGTGCGTGTCCGGCTTCATGAACTTCAGGAGGAAGTTCGACCACATGTTTACTGTTATGAATTCTGGCTGAAGGCCACCCGATTCCGTGATCTTTTTCGATATCTCGCTCGAGTACGTGCCGCTCGCGAAATACTGGCGCAGGAAGTCGCCGGTCTCCAGAGGGATTATCGGGGTGTTAGGATCCTTTGCCGAGAGGTATTTTTCCAAAAGCTTTACCTGGGTCCCCTTTCCGGTCCCCGATTTGCCTATGAAGATAAGTGTGTGATGCATGAACTACAGTCTACCCGATCCCGGAAAATAAAAAAGCCTCTTTGCGTGGTGCAGAGAGGCTTGGTAAAACTTCATTTTTTCTTGAAGAATAGGAGCTGGCCCTTAACCGATGCCATGGAAAGGTCTGAGCCTAATTCCTTGAGCATCTTCTCCTCCTTATCGCTTGCCGACTCCCACGCACCGTCTTTCGTCAACTTCTGAACCGCCCTTGAATGGAATGCGCGGCCCGAGACGCAAATTCTGTAGGTAACTCCCTCATAAATGAGGATCACCTCCTTCTTTACTTCGCCGATCCTCTCAATGGGCTTTTCGGTAGTCTGGGCAGACAACGCTTGAAGCGGCAATACCGTCAGTAACACCGACAGGAACAAGGTTTTCATCGCTTCTCCAACTCTACCACCGTCCCTGATTGCAGCAAAGCGACACAGTTGCCCTTCCGGACTCGTTAGAGAAACTCCGCAGGCGAGCAGCACGGTTCCGTCAACGGTCTGTCCTTGACGGATGCGAGCCGAGGACAGAACAAAACCGATCGCCGGATCGGTTTTGTGTGTTCTCTAACGAGTCCAGAAGGGATATTAGTACTCCCGCATCGACAGCTGCGCGTCGAGCTTCTTTACGACATCGAGGACTACGGATACCACGATGAGGAGAGACGTTCCTCCGATCGCGATAGCGGTAATGCCCGAGACCGACTTGAGAATGAGAGGAAGCACCGCGATGATGCCGAGGAAGAGCGCGCCCACGAGTGTGATTCGGGTAACGATCTTCGAGAGGTGCTCGGCCGTAGACTGCCCTGGTCGGACGCCTGGGATGAATGCGCCGGACTTCTGGAGATTCTCCGAGATCATGGTCGGATCGAACGTGACCGCCGTGTAGAAGTACGTGAATACGAATACGAGGAGGAAATAGAACGAGTTATAGAACCAATGATTGTTGAGGAGACCGAGGCCGACCGTTGCTATGCTGTTGAGGGTCGCGTTAGCTGAAGCGGCGAAGAAGTTGAAGATCATCTGAGGGAAAAGGAGGATAGAGAGAGCGAAGATGATCGGAATAACTCCGGCCTGGTTGAGGCGCAACGGGAGGTATGTAGAGACGCCGCCGTAGACCTTCATGCCGCGAACCTGCTTTGCGTAGGTCACAGGGATCGGTCGCTCTGCCTCTGTCACCACCACGACCGCGTAGATGATGATGAGGGCGAGGGCGATAACGCCGATATAGATAGGAAGCTGCGAAGGATCGTATGCCTGGAATGCGCCGAGGATGCCCTGAGGAAGGCTCGCCACGATACCCGCGAAGATGATGAGGGACGTACCGTTCCCGAGTCCGAACTCGGTAATGAGCTCGCCGATCCACATGAGGAGCATCGAGCCGGCCGAGATCACGAGAACATTGAGGATGAGCGAGAGGAGCGTAAGGTCAGGAATGATCCCCTGCTTCTGGAAGATGATGATGAAGCTGAAAGCCTGGAGCAATGCGAGAGGCAAAGCCAATCGGCGCGAGTACTGCGCGAACTTCGCCCTGCCTGCCTCGCCCTCCTCCTGGTACATGGCCTTCATCGAAGGAGACATGATGGTGAGGAGCTGCATGATGATCGAAGCCGTGATGTACGGTCCGACGCCAAGCATGACGATCGAGAGGTTCGCCAATCCGCCTCCGGAGAAGACGTTCAAGAGGCCGAGGAACTGGCTGCCTGCAAAGAGGCTCGCGAGCTTCGCGGTATCGATTCCTGGGATCGGGATATTGGTGAGCAGTCGGAAGACCACGAGGGCGAGAACCACGAAAAGAATCCTCTTTCGGAGGCTCTTGTCGCGGAATATGTGCGAAACCTTGCTTACGAATGCGTTCATGTCTGTGTTTTTAGCTCTTGTAATGATTCTTTAAAATAGCGAAACATCCCGTTTTGGCGGGATGTTGGCGCTTAAGCGTGAACTGTGCCGCCTGCTTTCTCGATCGCCGCCTTTGTCGATGCTGAGATCTCGACGCCGGAAACGGTAACCTTCTTTGTAATTTCTCCTGAGAGGAGGATCTTGATTCGCGGGAAATTTCCTTCGGTTCGCTCGACAAGTCCCTTCTTTACGAGGGTTGCCGGCTCTACTCGCTCGCCGTCCTTGTAGACCTTGTCGATAGCCGACAATGGAACTACGGTAGCTCGCTCAGCGAATGACTTGAAGGAGTTCTTTCCTCGTCCTCGCATCTTCGGAACCTTCTTGATGAAGTCTCGAAGCTCTGGGCGCTTCTTGTGGCCCGATCGGGAGTCCTGTCCCTTCGTTCCTCGGCCCGATGTCTTGCCTCGCTTTCCTCCGCGTCCCACCTGGGCTGCTTTGTAGTTAGGCGTCTTCCTCTTTAGATCGTGAAGTTTCATATGATTGGTATTAAATTATGCTTTCTTCGACGAAGTAGGTCGGCTGAGAGTAAGCCCCTCGAGAGCCATGATAGTAGCGCGAGCGATGTTGAGCTTGTTCTTTGAAGGAGAGATGATCTTTGCGGCGACGTTCGTAAGGCCGGCGAGCTCGAGCACGGTTCGGCAAGCCGATCCGGCTACGAGGCCTCGGTCCTTAACAGGTCGTACGGTTACGCGAGCCGAAGAGTACTTTGCAGACACTTCGTGAGGGATAGACATCTCCTTGGTCGCGTTTACCTTGACCATGTTCTTCTTTGCGTTTCGGGTAGCCTTGTCGATCGCGAGAGCTGTGTCGCCCGCCTTTCCGAGGCCTACGCCTACGAGTCCCTTTCGGTTTCCTGCGACGAGAGCTACTGAGAATGCGAATCGTCGTCCGCCAGAAACGGTTCGAGATACGCGTCGGATGTTGAGCATGACGCTGTCGTACTCAGGCTTTGCGCGAGGAGCGCGAGAGTCTGGCTTTCGTGGGCCGCGTGATCCTGGTCGCGCGCCGCGAGGAACGCGATTGTCGAAAGCGCCTGGAGCCTGGGTTGCAGGAGCCGCTGGTGCGACTGGAGCTGCTGCCGTATTAGTTGTTGTTTCTGGATTCATATAATAATTTAGAACTTAAGCCCGCCTTCTCGTGCGCCGTCTGCGAGGGCCTTTACTCGGCCCTTGTATCCGAAGCCTCCTCGGTCGAAGATCACGGTCTCTACCTTGAGGGCGAGAGCCTTCTTTGCGATCTCCTTTCCTACCGCGAACGCAGCCTCGGACTTCTTGCCTTTAGACTCGAGAGAAGAGGCAGAGACGAGAGTCTTTGCAGCTACGTCATCGATGAGCTGAGCGTACATGAACTTGTTAGAGCGGAATACCGCGAGTCGAGGCATGGTGGCAGTACCCGAAACCTTTGTTCGGATCTTGACGTGTCGTCGCACTCGCTTCTGCCTCTTAATGTTAGGATTTGCCATAAATATAGTTTAATCAGATTACGCGGCTTTCTTACCCTGCTTTCGCCTGATAACTTCGCCCTCGTAGCGAATACCCTTGCCCTTGTACGGCTCTGGCTTCTTCAAGGCTCGGATCTTCGATGCGAACTCGCCTACGGCCTCGTTCGAGACGCCGCTGATAGTGACAACGTTCTTCTCCGCAGTTACCTTGAGGCCTGCTGGGATAGGAAGAGAGATTGGGTGCGAGAAACCGAGAGCGAGGTCGAGCTTGGTTCCCTTTACGTCGGACTTGAATCCGATTCCCTCGATGATGAGCTTCTTGGTGAAGCCGGCGGTAACGCCCTTGATCATGTTCTTCAAGTGAGAAGCATAGGTGCCGACGAGCATGTAGTCCTCAGGTCGCTTGAGAGACACTACGACTGCGCCGTTCTCGATCTTGAAATCGACTCCCTGCTTGAAAGCACGGACCATCTCGCCCATAGGGCCCTTTACGGTGACAGTACCGTTGTCATAAGAGACGGTAGTCTTCTCTGGTATTACGATTGGTTTTTTTGCAACGCGTGACATAGAAGTTTTGTTAAATATGAAATATTACCAGATCTGGAAGAGTACCTCGCCGCCGACCTTTTCCTTGCGCGCCTCATCGTCCGAAAGGATGCCTTTTGGAGTAGAGACGAAGGTAGAGCCGTAGCCCTGCTTTACCTGATGGATCTCAGAATAGCCCTTGTAAAGTCGCTTCGAAGGCTTCGAGATGCGCTTTACGTCGTTGACGCGAGCCGCGCCGTTGACGTAGATGAGGCCGATCTCGATCGACTTCTGGACGCCCTTGCCCTTCTTAACGGCTGGCTTTACGTAGCCCTTTCGAGCGAGAGCCATGGCGACAGACTCGGTGAAATTCGAGTGCGGCATGGTGACGGTCTCCTTCTTTGCAGCGGAGCCGTTCTTTATCTGAATGATGAGATGTGAGATTGAATCTTGCATGTTGTTTAGCGTCTAGTTCGCGGCTGTGGTGGTTTTATGCATTCACCCGCGCCCTACTGCCTAAATAATAATGTCTACCAAGACGATTTCTTTATACCAGGGATGAGGCCGTCGTTAGCAAGCTCGCGGAAACAGATTCGGCATACTCCGAAATCTCGCATAAAGCCGTTCTTTCGGCCGCAGCGGAAGCATCGTCGTACAGTCCTCGTAGAGAACTTTGGTTTCTTCTGTGACCGCGCTATTACTGATGTTTTTGCCATTTTTTCCCTGATGTAAATAAAAAAGCCTTGAAAAAAGCTTGTCTGGGCATACTAGCAAATGAATTGCGAGGTGTCAAACCCCACTTCCTCCCTATATTTCGCCTGCCTAGGGTCCAGGTCGTTCCGATGGACGGAACGCCTTCACGCTCGGCCCGCCGGCCTCCGTGAGCCCCTATTCAGGCGAAATATAGGGAGGAAGGGATGAACACCTCATCAATTTTTACCTAAGTAAAGTCGTACCATAACGTAAAAGAGCGTGGCACACATGGTGACACGCCCCCTTTCTGCCCTTTCGGGCAAATCTGCAGAAGCTGCAGACTTCGCTCTAATGTATATTCTCGTCGCAGCGACAAGTAGGCTTTCGCGAAGAAGAAGCCATCTTTTTGTCCTCAAGCCGTTTCAGACGTCCGAGAAGCCAAGACGTCAAACGCTATCACGATTCAACATGACTAAGTGGGGTTCCGGTCCCAAAGTGTAAGCAACCGGTCTTATTCATGCGCTAGATCACTCGCTAATCCGTCATCTTCCAAAGAGCAACACATCTTCCGAGCGATCATTGGCTGTCTGACTAGATGTGTGGGAACGCTAGCATTTGGACCATATACATTCCCAATAACAGGTCCAAATACCGATTCGCTGATTTCGACAGGCGGGCTCGAATGTCCGGCACCTATCTACGCATCACTAATCTGGCCTGTGCACTATAGCACATATCATAAAATAGTCAATAGGCAAGAAAAAACCACCTGTTCGAGGTGGCTTTTTCTACTTTTTGAGATTTATTTTGATGCTTCTACCTTCTTGATCGGGAAATTGAGGAGCTCGAGGAACTTCTTTGTCTGATCCTTCGGCTTTACGTTCGTTACGACAGTAATGCCGAGGCCGAATACGTCCTTCAACTCTTCTTCAGAGCACTCAGGGAAAATAGAGGTCTCCTTGATTCCGATAGAGTATCCGCCCATTCCATCAGCCGATGTAGATGGGAGTCCGCGGAAGTCCTTTGTTCGAGGGAGAGCGATGTTGACGAGCTTCTCGAGGAAGTGCCACATCTTTGCGCCTCGGAGGGTGACCTGGTAGCCCATAGGATCGCCTTCTCGGCTCTTGTACGAAGCGATAGACTTCTTCGCGCCGCGAAGGACAGCCTTCTGACCGGTGATCTTCATCAATCGGTCGCCAGCGAGTTCTACCTTCTTCTTGTCGCCGAAAGATCCGACGCCCGCAGAGACGACAACCTTGAGGATCTTTGGAGCCTGCATCGCGTTGGTGAAGCCGAACTGCTTCTTCATCACCTCGTATGCGTCTGCCTGCTTTTCTTTGAGAGTTTTCATAATAATGCGTTAAGGGAATTATTTCTTGAGAGCTACGTTCGAAGCGTGAAGAGGCATCTCCTTCTCTACCACCTGGCCCTTTCCGCCCTGCTTCGTAGGTCGGAGGTGTCGCTTGGACTTGTTAGCGCCTGAAACGATGACCTTGTTCTCCTTTGGGAAAGCCGCGAGGACTTCGCCTGTCGCGCCCTTATCCTTTCCCGCGAGTACCACTACCTTATCTCCTTTTTTGATATGCATAAATTTGGTGATGAAGGTTATACGATTTCTGCAGCTCGAGAAGCGATAGTCTGGAAGCCCATTTCAGCGAGCTCGCGTGGGATAGGACCGAATACGCGTCCTGCGAGAGGCTCCTTCTTGGTCTTTTCGAGGATAACTACCGCGTTCTCGTCGAAGCGGATGTATGAGCCGTCAGCTCGCTTTGTAGCGTTTCGAGAGCGAACGACTACCGCGTGGAGGACGTCCTTCTTCTTAACGGACTTTCGAGGCTCCGCCTTCTGGACCGAGAGCACTACGATGTCTCCGATGTACGCATAGCGCTTTGCGGCAGATCCGAGCACCTTGAAGATGCGGCCTACTTTGGCGCCTGAGTTGTCGGCGATCTGGACTATTGAGCGTGGTTGTAGCATGGGAGTTGTTGTTAAAAATTATTATGCGGCAAGGACCTTGAAGTGCTTGTCCTTTGAGATCGGAGCGCACTCGACGATGGTAACGGTCTCGCCTTCCTTCTTGGTGTTGCCCGCGTCGTGAGCCTTGTACTTCTTCGAGATCTTCACGAATCGCTCGTACTTTGCGTGCTTTACGAATCGGTTCACTCGGACGACGATGGTGTCCTTCATCTTGGTAGATGTGACGATGCCCGTGAGCTGCTTTGGCTCGGTAACCTTTACCTCTGCCTTGGCCGCTACCGCCTTCTTTTCTTTTGTTTTCTTAGTAAATAGAGACATATATGTGTGGATTAGAGGAGTTCGCGAGTTACGATGATGCACTTCGTAGGAAGCTTGGTAGCGCCCTTTCGGAGAGCTTCTCGAGCGACAGCCTCGTCTACGCCGTCGACTTCGAACAGTACTCGGCCCGGCTTTACCGGAGCGCAGTATCCTGCGAGGTCTCCCTTACCCTTTCCGAGCTTTACTTCGGCTGGCTTCTGGGTGTAAGGCATGTCTGGGAAGATCCTGATCCAGATCTTGCCGTTCTTGCCGACCTCTCGAGAGATGACCTTTCGGGCAGACTCGATCTGCTCAGAGCGGATTCGCTCTGCTGTCGTTGCCTTGAGGCCGAATGATCCGAATGAGAGGAGCGTGCCGCGAGTCTCGAATCCTACCTTCGAAGGATTCTTTCGCATCACATGCCACTTTCGGTATTTTACTTTTTTAGGGACGAGCATATATGTGTAAATTATTTGGTTGCTACTGGCTTCTTATCGAAGACTTCGCCGGTATAGATCCACACCTTGATGCCGATGTCTCCATAGGTCATGTGAGCCTTCTCTCGAGCGTAGTCGATGTTCGCGCGGAAAGTCTGGAGAGGGATCTGGCCCTTCTTCATGTCCTCTACGCGTGCCATCTCGGCGCCTCCGAGGCGTCCGCCCAAAAAGATGCGGATTCCCTTCACCTCGCGGTTAGCCATGACCTTCTCGATCATCTGCTTCATGACGCGGCGGAACGGAAGGCGCTTCTCGAGGCCCTCAGCGATCATGTAAGCCACGATAGCTGCGTTCGCCTCTGGAGTGCGGATCTCCTCGATATCGATCTTGAGCTCCTGGTTCTTGAGGAGCTTCGAGCCGTTCTTCTGCATGAAAGCGAGAATGTCGGTCTTGAGCTTCATTGCGCCCTCTCCCTGTCGGCCGATGATGACGCCCGGTCGGGATGTAGCGATGATGACGCGGATAGCCTTCTCCGTTCGCTCGATGTTCACGTCAGCGACATACATGCCGCGGAACTTCTTCGAGAGGTACTCTCGCAAAAGGACGTCAGACTTGAGGAATTCCTGGTACTTGCCGCGAGGAGCGAACCATCGAGACTTCCAGTCCCTGATGATGCCGAGGCGATGAGCGTATGGGTGTACGGTGTGTGACATAGATTTATTTGGTTGCCTTCTTAGCCTTTGGTGCCTTTACTGCCTTGGTGTCGAGGGTAATGTGGACGTGGCTGGTCTTCTTTCGGATCGGGAATCCAGTACCGCGAGCTCCTGGCATCATGCGGCGCATGACGAGACCCTGGTTTACGCGGATCTCCTTAACGAAAAGCCCCTCTACTGCTACGCCGCGGTCCTTTGCGTTGGCGACTGCAGATTCGAGGAGCTTTACCAATGGGTCAGAAGCACGCTTGGTCGTAACCATAAGCATGTTGAGAGCCGCAGGCACGGTCTTGCCCTTGATGAGATTCGCGACGAGGCGCACTTTGCGCGGAGCCTGTCGATAGTTTGAAAGTGTTGCGGTAACCATATATTTGGATTATTTTGCTGCTGCCTTCTTATCAGTAGCCGCGCCCTTTGCCGCCTGAGCTGCCGCGACCTCGCTCTCCTTCTTCTTCATCTCGAGCTCCTTCTGCATCTTTCCTCCGTGCTTCGAGAACTTTCGGGTCAAAGAAAATTCACCGAGTCGGTGGCCCACCATGTCCTCTGCCACCAATACCTCGATGAAGTCTTTGCCGTTATGTACGCCGAACTTAAAGCCGACCATCTCAGGAGAGATGTGGCATGCTCGTGACCAAGTCTTAATAACCCCAGTTTCCTGTGGCTTCTTTCCTGCGATCTTTGCGAGAACGCGTTCGTCTACGTAAGGGCCTTTTGAGAGTGATCGTGTCATTTAGAGACAATAAATTATAAGCTCGAGCGGCTAGGGTGTCATGGTGTGACAGCTCTAGAAATGAAAAACCTAGGTTTATAAGCCTAGATTCGATCTAGATACCCTATTTCGAACTGGTTTGGACATACTAGCGGAAGGGGCGTGAAATGTCAAATTACCCTACCCGCCAAGGCAAAATGCCGAGGCGGGTATCTTTAATTCCTCTTCCCTCCTTTCCTCTTATACATGTTCTTAGACTCGCGCGTGAGGGCCAAGATCGAGATCACGGCGATGTACGAGGCGCTGACTTCCGGCGGCATGTGATATTCGACGCCTGTCGTGACCTGGGCGGTGATGAGCGCGATTATGAAAAGCGTCCAGAGCAAGGCGTACATCTCACCCGGGTGCATAGTCTGATGCATGTGATGCCAGCGGCGGAATTCCTTCTCGGCGCTGTAGATGGCGAGCGACGCACAGTATATTCCAGCGACCGCGAGGATTATGTGATTCTCATCGAGGGCGTTATGAGAAAAGAAATCGTACGTGATGGCGATATAGAACACTACCGTCCAGAAATTGGTAAGGATGCGCCAAAAGCCGAAGTTCCCTATCTTTTCCGAGGTATTGAGGAGGAATTTCATGATTATTTCTTATTCTTAGGTTTCTTACCCTTAGCCATAATCTTCTGGAACTCCGCATTCGATACGAGCGTCTTTGGATTCGCCCGATCGAGGAAGAAGAGGCCGTTCAAATGATCGAGCTCGTGCTGGAATATGCGAGCGATGAGGCCAGTAAAGCGCTTTTGGGTCTTTTTGCCCGCACGGTCGGTATAGCTAACCTTCACCCACACGTTGCGATCCACCTGCCCGCGGATATTGGGCACGCTCATGCACCCTTCCCAGCCGAGCTCTGTCTCTTTCGACGAAGCGATAAGCTCCGGGTTTATGACGGCAAAGGGCTTTACCTTCGGCGCGTCCGGATACGCCGGAGTGGGCGTAGAGGCGATGATCATCAGGCGGGATGACTCATGCACCTGAGGTGCGGCCATGCCGACACCTCCCTGCTCGGCGCACGTCGCTATCATGCTGTCGATCAGGTGCTGGATCTCGGGAGCCTTCGGATCGGCGACAGGGGCCGCGATAGCGCGAAGGACCGGGTTTCCTATTTCGGCGATGCGCAAGAGTGTCGGCTTCTGCTTGCTCATGCTAGTTGCAGGTCATTTTTTCCGCCGCGAAATGGTCCTTCGCCCTTCCAAAATTAGAGGTCGCTGCGCCCGTGCTGTCCACGCAGACCATCCTTATGCCGTCGACATCCTGAACGGTCGCCGCGGCAATGTATTCCTGGGCGTTAGCGGCGCACATAACGTCACCGTTGAGAGCGATCGGCGACACGATGCTATTAAGGGTAGCATCGAAATTGTCGCTCCTGCAGACTCCCGCGTACGAGCCGTTATTGCGGTCATAATACACCTCGGCCTCGGCACGCAGATTGGAGAGATTGGCACGCACCGCCGCAAGATTGCCCTTGATCTGGGCATTGTTGAGGGCGGGCTGGACCCTCGAGTAGGCAAAGCCTGCCGCAAGGATAGAGACGAGGATCATGAGCACGACTATGCCTACCGCACCGACCGCTACGCCCTTCCAGAAAGAGCTTTTGCCAGAAGCTGGAGCGACTGACGCCGGGGCTGAAGCCGGATTAGCCTGAGTAAATGCGTTCTGATGTGTATTGTTTTCCATGCGAACAGTCTAGCACCGCTTTCAGGCAAAGCAAAAACGCCCTTTCGGGCGCTTTGCTTTAGAAAATTTAGATTTACTGGATCGAGTTTCGGTCCTTTCCGACCTTTCGGCGAGAAACGATGAAGACGTTCGAGTACTTCTTTGGGGTTCGAGTCTTCTGGCCCTTTCCTGCTGGCTTACCCCAGCGGGTCTTGAGTCGTCGAAGGCCTCGTCCCTGTCGTCCTTCACCTCCTCCGTATGGATGATCTACAGGGTTCTGGGCTGTACCTCGGACGGTCGGTCGAATGCCGAGCCATCGTGAGCGTCCTGCCTTGCCTGAGTTTACCAACCAGTGCTCGTCGTTCGATACCTGGCCAATCATAGCGTATGCCTCCTCGTGGACCTTTCGGACCTCGGTCGATGGCATCTTGATCATGGTGTAGCTTGCGTCGTTACCGATGACCTGAGCGAAGATACCCGCCGCTCGAGCCGCCTTTGCGCCTGAGTTAGGCTTGAGCTCGATGTTGTAGATGAATGTACCTACTGGGATCTTCTTCAAAGGAAGGGCGTTTCCTGGCTCGATAGGAGCAGTTGCGCCAGCGATGATGGTTCCGCCTACCTTTGCCGCCTTTGGAAGGAGAACGTAGCGTCGCTCGCCGTCGCGATACGCGACGAGGCCGATGAATCCTGATCGGTTAGGATCGTACTCGACAGACTGGATCGTCGCCGGGATGTCCTTCTTGTCGAACATGAACGAGATCTCTCGATAGAGCCTCTTGTGTCCGCCTCCCTTGTGTCGTACGGTCACGCGTCCCGCAGAGTTTCGTCCTACGTCTCGTTTTCGTCCTCGGGTGAGGGCCTTCAACGGGTCCTTCTTGGTGATGTACTCCTTGAAGTTGACCGTCTGCATCTGGCGTCGTCCCGGGCTTGTTGGTCGATATGTTTTCATGTTGGTAATGGTTATAAATTAGATGAATTCGATAGTGTCGCCCTTCTTGAGGTAGACGTAGGCCTTCTTGCCTGCAGAAGTCGAGCCTGACTTGCCGCGGACGAACATGGCCTTTGCAGGAACAGGAGCGATAGAGACCTTTACAGGGGTCACCTTGTAAGCCGCGACGATAGCGGCCGCGATCTGGCGGGTGTTAGCGTCTACGCGAACGTCGAACGTGTAGATTCCCTTCTGTGAAAGGAGTCCTGACTTCTCGGTTACGCGGGGCTTGATGACTGCAGAACCCTTAGGGAACGATACGCCGGCAGCGGCCTCAGCGCGCTTCTCCGACTTGTTCTTCTCCTTGGTCTTTGCCTCTGCCACCTTCTCAGCCTTAGGAAGCTTCTCTGCCTTTACTGGAGTCTTCTTGATAAGTGCTTTCTTTGAAGACTTATCCTTCGTTGACTGAGCCTTCTCAGCCGAAGAGTCGTTTACCTTTGTTTTTTGTCCAAATAGCGCCATAAAATTAGAGTTTAGCTTCGATTACTTTGACTGATTCGACCGGATTCTCGATAACGATGAAGGTGTACTTCAAGAGGTCGAGAAGGTTGAGGTTTCGAGTCTCGTCGATAGTGACGGATCCGATGTTTCGGAAGCTCTTCTCGGTAGCGACGTCCTTCTTCGCCAATGCGATGAAAGCAGAGTTCTTTCGCTTCGTAGAAAGCTTCTCGAAGCCCTTTACCTTTGAAAGGGTTGAGAGAGCAGACATAGCGTCAGCTGTCTTTGGAGCCTTGAACGAGAGAGAGTCCACGAAGAGGATCTCGCCGTCTCGCCACTTCTTTGAGAGAAGCGTGAGGAAAGCCTTGGCCTTCATGCCCTTGTTGATCTTTCGATCGTAGTTCTTGTCGTTTCGAGGTCCGTGCGCCACGCCTCCTCCGACCCACAATGGAGATCGGGTAGATCCGTGTCGAGCGCGGCCTGTTCCCTTCTGTCGCCATGGCTTCTTGCCTCCTCCGCGAACTTCTCCGCGAGTCTTGGTGTGAGCGATAGGCTGTCGAGCTGTCGAGTTCATCGAGAGCATGACCTGGTGAACGAGGTCGGCGTTCCATGAGAGGCCGAAAGCTGACTCAGCGAGGGTCGCTGTGCCTACTGACTTGCCTGCCTTGTCGTAGATGGTCGCCTCGAGATTTGTCTTCGTTGCCTTAACCGCCTTCTTTGTCTTGGTTTCAGTTTTCATATGTTTGATATAAAAATATTACGCAACGATAGATACGAGTACGCCCTTTCGACCAGGAAGGGATCCGTGGATAACGATCTCGTTCGACTCAGGGCGAACCTGGAGAACCTTGAGATTCTTTACAGTGACCATGTCATTTCCCATGCGTCCTGGCATTCGCTTGCCCTTTGCGACGCGTCCAGATCCTACGCGGCCTCCGCCGTTGATAGAACCAACTTCTCGCTCAGAGTGCTTCTGACCGTGAGATCGGCGTCCTCCACCGAAGTGATGTCGCTTGACGGCACCCTGGAAGCCCTTTCCTTTTGCCTGCGATCGGACAGTAACGAGGTCGCCCGCAGCGAAAGTGCTGAGGTCGATCTTGTCGCCTACCTTTGCCTTTGCAACCTCTGCCGCATCAACGCAGAACTCCGCGATGTGTCGGAAGAATCCGAGCTGCTTTACGTGGCCCTTTACCGCCTTTGTAAGGCGCTGTTCCTTCTGGAGGCCGAAACCTACCTGAAGAGCAGCATAACCGTCATTCTCTACCGTCTTAACCTGGGTTACGACGACAGGACCTGCCGACAGGACGGTCGCAGGATATGCGATACCGTCAGCGTCGAAGACCTGAGTCATAGCCTTTTTCGTGCCGAGGATGAATTTCTTCATTGTTTGGACGAGCGCGGAGTATGAGACTCCGTAGGCTCTCTTAACTGACCTATTAAAACTGACCAGAAGCCCCTTGCTTCAGTGGCAAAGATATTACCTCAAAAGGGCGGATTATGCAAGATTCGGCAAGAAAAAAGCGGCCCCTTTAGGAGAGGGCCGCTTTGATGAAGGCTATGAACTTGCGCTTGGAACTGTCCGAAGCGTGCACGCCCTTGATATCGAACCGTGCCGCGCAGTACGGCTGTGCCACCTTGCTTTCGTCAGTGCCCACGAGCCTGGTTTTGGGCAAGTCGAGCGCACGCGATACGTGGCTGCCGTTCACGCCGTCGATACCGAGGACATGCACCGTCAGGATAAGATCCGGACCGAACACCTTTACCTTATTTATCGATTCGTAGTACGTTCCCTCCTCGATAAGGATCGGGAGCACCTCATACCCAGCGCCTGCGAGCAGCTGGCGCAGAGGCTCGAGCCGACCCAATTGGTAGTCAATGACCGCTATTTTTTGCTTCATGTGCCGGTATGTAGACTACTCTTCTAGCAGCATTTGTCAAAGAAAAAGCCGCTCTTGCGGGCGGCTTTCTCAAACTAGTTCGCAGGATTTACCGTAAGGTTGAGCCTCATATAAAGATAAGCTTTGTTCTCCTTGGGATCGAGGACGGTTATTGGCAAATAGCCGCTATATGTTCGCGGCTCAGATCCGTTAGCCGAAAGCATACCTTCAACGAAAGTCAGGTCGAATTCTGCGCCGCCCACAGTGGCGCCCGATCCCATCAAAACCGAATAGGGCGGAAAACCGACAGTTGAGGCATAGGATGCATAGAAGGAAAAAGAAGCGCCCGGATCGCTCGCGGTGATCCTTACCTTGAACTTCAAATCCCCTTGCTCGTCGGTCAAGGAAGCATTAACAATCTCACACGGCTCAAGGGTGAGCGTAAATCCCGGGAGACTCACGGACTGAGGACATGACACCTGCGGCATCGGACTGCTTGCTGGATTTGAAGCGGGAACGGCAACAGAATTGGGGGCCTGTGATGTAAAAGCCGTATTGAGAGACGCCCTCGTAAGAGATCCTACGGAACCGCTTGCTGAGAGTCCAACAGAAACCTGGTACCTGGAAAGCGCATCGGCCGTAGCCTGATCAAAAGAGCCGTGCACGACGCCGGAACTCATCTGCAAGAAAGATTTTGTCCAAAGAAAATCCTGGAGGATTGCGACGTCGCGCCCCAAAGAACCAATCGAAAGGTCCCTCACGAGAGAGTATCCAACAAACGACGTTGCCGACCAGTCCTGTGCCATCGAGCTCGAGTCACCAGAAGGCTGCGGCTGTTGCGAAGCCTGCCGTGTAAAGCTGCCGGTCACGGTGAATTCCCCGCCATCAACCGATATGTTGTTGTAGTGATCGGAATCGTTCACGACGACGGCAAGCTTGTACTTTCCAGGAGCAATGCTCGTATTCATTTCCCTGATCGAGGACCATGGGACTTCGGCTATGGGATTCTGACCGAGAGGCAGCCTCGAGTCATACGATTCCAAAATGTAACAGCTGCCAAATGTTGCGGGGCAAATGCTTAGGCCAAGCTTCGCGACTTTTCCCGATTCTTGCGATGGAAACTGGATTTTGACGGTATAGTTCCCGTTTACGTCCCAAACGCTGCCCGGCGCGGGCGCGAGCACGACCGGAGCGGAAATGATAGTGGCCGCCGGCTTTGCTGGAACAGAAGCAGGGATCGAACTGGCCGCTGGCGCAGATTTCGAGCTCGACGCAGGCGAGCACGACACCTGATTGAGATGCGCCCTAGTAAGCGGACCAACATATCCTGTCGATGGTATGCCGTAGCGCGCCTGAAAGCTCACGACTGAAGCGGCCATTTCCTCATCATAGGAATTGCCAGCAACGCTACGCAGCCCCTCCTTGGCAAGGATCTTGCCCAAGGCGGCTACGTCCGGCCCGCCCGACCCTACCCCAAAGTTCGAATTGAACATATGGCAGTTCGACTGCTGACCCGTGCCTACGGCTATGGCCGCGCGAGCTTCGGCAGCCTTATTCTGCGCTATAATTCCGGCGTTTATAAGAAACTCAATAAGCTCCGAGAAAGACATTGCTTCCGCTCTCTGGACTCCGCCCAAGAGTACGGCTGCGAAAAGGGCCGAGACGATGATTTTCTTAGTCATAAGGCAAGCATACGCCGAGTATCCGCCAAAAGCAAAAGCCCGCCTTGCGGCGGGCTTTTGCTTTTTCTTAAATCATCTTTACGTCGATGTTCACGCCTGATGGCAATGACATATTCGTAAGGGCTTCGATGATCTTTGCGTTAGGATTCAAGATATCGATGAGGCGCTTGTGCACTCGCATCTCAAACTGCTCTCGCGCATTTTTATACACGAACGACGAGCGGTTCACCGTATATTTCTTGATCTCCGTAGGGAGCGGTACCGGACCGAGAACCTGGACATCATAGCGGAGAGCCGTGTCTATGATCTGCTTGACCGAAGCGTCGAGAATCTTGCTCTCGTACGCTCGGACACGGATGCGAAGTCGTGGAGACGCATCAGCCTTTGGAGCTGCCTTTGCCTTCACTACTTTCTTCTTTGTTGTTGCTTCTGCCATATATAATGTTCAGTCTACTTATTTTGTCCGATTTAGCAAGCTTTTACGCGATGATCTTGGTTACGACGCCTGCTCCGACAGTCTTGCCTCCTTCTCGGATAGCGAAGCGCTGCTTGTCCTCAAGGGCGATAGGAGCGTGGAGCTTTACCTTGAAGGTAACGGTATCTCCAGGCATAACCATCTCTACTCCAGGGGCGAGGGTTACCTCACCAGTAACGTCCGTAGTTCGAACGTAGAACTGTGGCTTGTAGCCGTTGAAGAATGGGGTATGTCGGCCTCCCTCTTCCTTCTTGAGGATGAGAACCTCAGCCTCGAACTCTGTGTGAGGAGTAACAGATCCCGCCTTTGCGAGAACCTGTCCGCGAGTAACCGCGTCCTTTGCAGTACCTCGGAGGAGGAGTCCTGCGTTGTCTCCTGCCATACCGGACTGGAGCTGCTTGTTGAACATTTCGATACCAGTGATGGTTGTCTTTGATGTCGGGTTGATACCGATGATCTCGACTTCCTCACCGACCTTGATCTGTCCTCGCTCGATTCGTCCCGTAACCACGGTTCCTCGTCCTTCGATCGAGAAGATGTCCTCGATAGGCATAAGGAAAGGCTTGTCCGTAGCTCGCTCTGGCATAGGGATGTAAGAGTCGAGAGTGTTCATGAGGTCCTTGACCTTCATTGCCCACTCGTCGGTGTTGTTAGCCGCTTCGAGGGCCTTGAGGGCCGATCCGCGGATAACTGGAGTGTTTGCGCCGTCGTAGCCGTACTTGGTGAGGAGGTCTCGGACTTCGCCCTCAACGAGGTCGATGAGATCCTTGTCCTCTACCGCGTCGCACTTGTTGAGGAAAACCACGATCTTTGGCACTCCAACCTGCTTTGCGAGGAGGATATGCTCTCGAGTCTGTGGCATTGGGCCGTCAATCGCAGATACCACGAGGATAGCGCCGTCCATCTGAGCGGCACCGGTAATCATGTTCTTAATGTAGTCGGCGTGACCAGGGGCGTCGATGTGAGCGTAGTGTCGAGTGTTTGACTCGTACTCTACGTGCGCGAGAGAGATGGTAACGACCTTAGATGCGTCGCGGACCGTACCTCCCTTTGCAATGTCGGCGTATGCCTTACCTACTGCGAGACCGTCGCGAGCCTGAGTCGCGAGAATAGCCGTAGTAAGCGTAGTCTTTCCGTGGTCGACGTGACCGATGGTTCCTACGTTTACGTGAGGCTTTGTTCGTGCAAATTCTGCCATAACGTTTTGGTAAGCCTCCTAGATCTGCGCGCGAGATGGTTGCAAATCCAGGGTGCTTAAAAATTAATGTTCTAAGCTTTTAAACTCTTTCAATAACTTACAAAGGTAATGAAAAAGGTCGCAAAATGCGTACACCGTATAATAGCAGAGCGGAAACCAAAGTCAAACGGAAATGCCGCGGGCGCTACGCGCCCGCGGCATTTCCTGCTCTATACGCTCCTTATTTTAATAATTCAAGGAGCCTTACCAGAGAATCAAAGCCTACAATAGCCGATCCGAGGTTAGTCATGGCCGGCGCCGCCGATGACTGTCCGCAAGACTGCGAGGCGTAGACGCGAACCGATGACGTGATGCTGTTGTTCACAACGGCCTTGAAGTCGTAGTAGCCCTCCCTTTCGGTAGTCTGAGAGTAGCTGTGAGAGCCTCCCGAAGTACCGTAGTCAGCCTTTCCGCCGAATATACCATCTCCGTACTGGGAATTCTCCGCAGGGGTATCCCTCTCTATATAGTTAGATGTGATTGGCGAACCGGTCACGTAGCTTGTGACGGTAATGGTCGAGCCCGGAACCGCGCAGCTCGTATCCGCGGTCAAAGAGACCGTAGGGGTTGGCAGTACGCAAGCCGCTCCGTTCCATGTCGCGCCGCCCGAACATGTGAACTGGCAGGCCTGAGGGTTGCTAGAGACGTAGGTCCAGTTTGTAGTGCCGTAGCCGGTCGAGTACATGCCGCCGCCCTTTGTTACGTTTGATCCTGAAGGCTCAGTTCCCGAACATGCCTGATAGGTGATCTGAGCAGGCTGCGAAGTCTGGGTAGTCGGCTGGCAGGTATTGCCCGTCACGCCGTATCCGCTCGCACATGACCACTGGCAGGCCTGAGGGTTAGCCGAGACGAATGTCCAATTGGTGGTGCCATAGCCTGAAGTGTATGAAGAGTATCCCTTTACCACTCCCTCGCCTGAAGGCTGGGTGCCGGCGCACGACTGGCTGTACTGCTGAGTCTGCGGTCCGCAGGCAGTCGAGACGGTGACACTCTTTGAATCCCTGACAGTGCCGTTCACCACGAGCCTGAAATCGAGGCGCCCGCTGTATGAACCGCCTTCGTTAGAATTGAAAGAGCCCCCTGTCGATCCCCATGTAGCAGCCGTACCAAAGACGCCGTCCTGGTTGCTGTCCTTTTCAAGGACTACGGAATTCACTCCGTCGCCCGCAACCGATCCCTGCACGTTGAAGCTTGCTCCGGGAACAACGCAAGTAGATGCGACCGAGAGAGATCCTGAGATCGGTCGAGACTGAGTCTGAGTATTCGACGAGGTGACTGTAAAGGATCGAGTTCCGCCGAACCACTCGACGCCCTGCTCTACCGCGCGGATCTTGTAGGTACCCGGAGTCGTAGGCGCGGTGAAGGTAACTGTCTTAGACGATCCGACAGGAGTGCTGCTGAGCGTGACCATCTGGGTATTGAAGGAGAGGTCGTTAGCCGAGATCGCGATATCGTGCCATGCTCCCCACTGCTTTGTCCCCGAGTTCGCGATCGTGACATTGAATGTCGAGCCGGCTACGACCGATGAAGGAACAGACGAATAAGTGATGCCGTTCACAAGGCTAACCGGCGAGATCGGAGCGCCGATGACGTTGAGCGTCTGGCTTATACCTGATGCGGGAGCGTATCGGTCTATTCCCGAAGCGTCCATTCCTCGAATGCCGCTCGCACCGACAGAGATGGTCTGGTATCCCTGATTGGCCGACGGAATAGAAGAATAGATATCCGCCTTTATGTTGAAAGTATGGGTCGTATTCCTTGAGACGTTCTTGCTGAAGCCTCCGAGGTTCAATGTATAGCTTCCGCCGTCTAATGGAACAGTGTTCGCGTTTATGTCCGCCTGTGCGAGAACCGTTCCGTTCGAATCGGTGAAGTATATGGTCTTGAATACCTTGTTGTAAGGAGAAACCGATCCGAGATTCATCTTGATTCTCTGGATGCTCACGTCCGATCCTGCCGCAGAGATATTTATCCTTGCGAGGGTCGTCATGCTGTCTCCCGCATTTACCTGAATGGTAGATGCGCCCGCGATATTTGCTGAGATTGTGCCGTCAGCGATCTGAACGCCGGATGCCGCGCGATTATTTATGTCCCAGATCGTGCTCGAGGCGATAGTATTCTGAGGAGGACGAACGATTCCGAATGAGGCGCTGTTTCCTCCCGAAGCTCGAGCGCCGCTGAATTGGATCTGATAACCATTGCCCGGCTGAATGTCCGAAGGAATGACGATCGCAAAGGTTCCAGCTCCTCCAGGCGTCTGGGGATATGCGGTGCCGAGGTACCGTGAACCGGTAGACCCAAGGGCGCCGCCGACGAGATACACGGAATAGCTGCGGACGTCGGAGTCGCCGCCGCGGAAGACGACGGTGTGAGTCGGCCCGATGTAAAGAGTATTTGCGCTCGTCGGATATGTTACGACGAAAGGATTGCTCGCGACCGAGGTAGTGCCGGTCGTAAGATTGCCAGAAGCGGTAATTGTCACGGGCACGCTGTCGCTAACGGAGCTTCCCGTATTAGTGAAACACTGGATGCCTACGATCACTGTCGAAGGGAGCGAGCCCGAGGTCGCCGCGACGAGCAGCTCGCTGCCCGAAGTTCCGAGGAGGCCGTTGTAGCCCCACTGTCCCCCGTTCGCGATAGAAAGCAAGGATCCGCTTGCATTACACGATCGGGTGCCGGTCGATGTCCAAGATACCCGGACGGTAGTTCGGTTGTTTACGCTTACGCTGTCGAGACCGCTGACCTTGAGGTCGACCATAGGGCCGGTCGAAGTAGCGACGGTCGAGGTGCCGATAGTCGTCGTGGCATAGGCAGGAGACGCGACGTATCCTACGGGCAAAGGCTGGGATGAGATCATGGCGCGGGCATTCGCTGCCCTCTCAGGCGCGATCAAGCCCGAGCCGATGAGAAGCTCGATGAGCTGAGCGAAGCTGATGCCCGACTGGGCCTCCTGCGCACGTACCGTACCGAATGAAGCTCCGAAAATGAACAATGCTGCTACAAGGCCGACTACGATCTTCTTTGACATGTGCTACTTATTTAAATAAAACCGCATTTATAAAAAACAAAAACTCGCCCAACTACTCTAACGAGTTCAAAGTGTTTGGGCGAGTTCTTTTCAGAGACTCACGGGAATAGTATCTCGCGTTTAGCAAAGGGGCGCAAGACAAGTTATACACAGGTGCGCAACAGGGCGGGTATCAGCAAGAAAAAAGCCGCACTTTCGAATGAACGAATGTGCGGCCTTGGGCCGATGCGACGAACGAACTAACCCTTGTCGGGCTTGTTCTCGACTTCAACCTGAATGGTAACCGGATTTGAGACCGCTCCTTTGGAATCGCGAGCCCAGATCTTGATGACTTTCGTGCCCGTCTCCTGGAACCGGATAAAGTTCGGCCAGTGCCACGTGTCGGGAGCGAGGCGAGTGGACACGAAGTCCGCCTTGCCGTCGCCATCGAGATCATAGAGCATCTCGACATCGTCCCCGTCAGGATCGGACGCCCTTACAGCCATCAGCAGGCCGTCGCCCACCGGCAGGACCGGCTGGAACAGCCTGCTGATCTGGGGAGCGCTCGGCGCCTCGTTGATCTCGTAGATGGATACGTTGGCCAAGCCAACAGAGCTTCCCCATCCGTAAACCATCACGGTGTACTCGCCGTTGCTCGCCAGCAAGGCGAGCGCGGCGTCGGTACGGTCGAGCGTGGACGCGCCGGTGATACCCTGATAGCTGACCACCCCGTCCACAGTTGCTGGCGTTGTGACGTCGCCCAACGCCCACCCGCGACGCCAATCGTCGTTGCCGCAGATAAGCCGAAGCCCCTGCCTGGTGCTCGCGAAGAGCCAGATCTCGGGATCGAGCTTGCCCTCGATCCCCTTCTCCTCGATGCCCTTCGCCTGGATCAGGATGCGTGCGCCCCTTGGAGCGTCCGCCACCTGAAAGGTGATGGACATGAACGGGCTGCGCTCGCTGATGATTGAGCTTGAGTGGACGACCCTGGTGGTCGCCGCATTGAGGTTGGTGAAAGCAATGAGCGCGAGCGCCCACGCGATGATGCCGCTGACCGATTTGATCTTCATGGAGAAAACAGTTCCCAAAGCTCCTGTCCAAAGACGCTTTTTCGGCAACCTATTGCCTGAAATTTCGTACGTCGATTTTAAAGAGCATAAGCCGTTGCTGGGCCTTACGTTCTGGAAATTAGCATAAAATAACATAAATGTCAATATCATGGTTTGGGCAAGAAAAAAAGCCCGGTCACTTGTGACCGGGCTTGCGCCGCTCTCAAGGAGCGTCGTATGCCTCGATAAGGATGATACCCTTGTCGCCGCTCCGGGCACCCTCCACCTTTACGGTGTAGGCGCCGGGACCAAGATTGGCTACGAGGGCCGCATCATTGCTGCCGGGCGTCAGGGCGAACGCGCCGACGCTTGCCGCGACGCGGCTGGTGGCCTCAGCATCACCGACGAACTGGCCCCAGTCGTCGCTCATGCCGATCTGCGCGCCGGCGGAGTTGTACAGGGTGAGGCGGGGATCGGGATTGAACTTGGTCACACCGAACGGAGCCAGGCCGGGGCCGACGGCGCGGATGAGCACCTTCTTGACCGTATCGCCGCGGATAACGAATCCCGCGGTTGCCGAGGTGTACTCATCGGTAATCGGCACCTGGACGGAGATATTGATCAACTTCGAGGGCGCGGGAACCTGAGCGCTGACACCAACAGCCGAAGCGACGAGCGCGACGGCGATGAGGAACGTGCGGAATGCAGTCTTCATATAAGCTGAGTGAGGGTTGAGGTAAGCAACGGATGTTGCGGAAAGTGTGAAGGAGCTGCCCCTTACATCGCAACTATACAACTAATCATAAAAGTGTCAAATACATGTCGGGAATAGAAAAAGCCGCTGTTAGTCCTTCCCCGACTTGGACGTGCAGCGGCTTTTTCTATGTATATTATTTTCGAGCTTCGACGATCGCCTTCTCTACCTGTGGCGGAACGACCTCGTAGTGGTCGAATTCCATGGTCGAGTTGCCCTGTCCCGATGTCATAGATCGGAGAGCGGTCGTGTATCCGAACATTTCCGCGAGAGGAACCTTTGCGGTGATGACCTGGGCCTGTCCGCGCATAGTGGTGCCCTCGATCATTCCTCGCTTCGACATGATTGATCCGGTGATGTCTCCCATGAACTTCTCTGGGGCGACGACCTCGACCTTCATGATCGGCTCGAGGATGACTGGCTTCGCTCGCTTACATGCGTCCTGGAATGCCATAGATCCCGCGATCTTGTAGGCGATCTCAGACGAGTCGACGTCGTGGTACGAACCGTAGGTGAGCTCGCAGGACACGTTCACCATCTTGTAGCCGGCGACGATGCCGCGGTCCATAGACTCGCGAACGCCCTTCTCTACCGCCGGGATGAACTCGCCCGGGATGACTCCTCCCTTGATCGAGTCGATGAACTCGAACTCGTCGTAGCGCTTTACGTTCTTAGGGACCTTCTCGCCTTCTGGCAATGGCTCGAGAGGCTTGACGGTGAGCTTTACGTGACCGTACTGACCCTTGCCTCCGGACTGCTTGACGTGCTTGTACTCGGCCTCTGCAGATCCTCGGATGGTCTCTCGGTATGCCACCTGCGGCTTGCCGACGTTTGCGGTTACGCCGAACTCTCGCTTCATTCGGTCAACCATGATTTCGAGATGGAGCTCTCCCATCCCTGCGATGAGGGTCTCGCCCGTCTCTGGGTTAGAGGTGATCCTGAATGTAGGATCCTCGTTGGCGAGCTTGCGGAGCGCGGTTCCCATCTTCTCCTGGTCTGCCTTTGTCGCAGGCTCGATGCGGAGAGAGATAACTGGCTCTACGAACTTGATAGCCTCGAGGATGATCGGATTGTTCTCATCGCACAATGTGTGTGAGGTGAGGGCGTCCTTGATACCTACGGCTGCGGCGATTTCTCCCGCGAATACCTTGGTAACTTCCTCTCGCTTGTTAGCCTGAAGTCGCACGATTCGAGAAAGTCGCTCCTTCTTGCCTGTAGTCGAGTTATAAATATATGAACCTGCCTCTACGCTACCTGAATAGACGCGGAAGAAGGTGAGCTGTCCGACGAATGGGTCGTTCTGGAGCTTGAAGGCAAGGGCCGCGAAAGGCTGCTTGTCGTCTGGACCGCGGAAGATCTCTGCGCCCGTATTAGGGTCGATTCCCTTTACTGGCGGGATGTCGAGAGGAGACGGGAGATAGTCGACGACGGCGTCGAGGATGAGCTGCACGCCCTTGTTCTTGAGAGCGGTACCGGTCATTACCGGGAAGATCTTGCAAGCGAGAACCGCCTTTCGGAGCATCTTCTTCAACGTAGGGACGTCGAACGTCTTGCCCTCGAGGTAGTCGTTCATCATGACATCGTCGGTCTCGGCGATCTTCTCGATCATCTCGGCCTGGTACTTCTTGGCCTCGTCCATCATATCGGCTGGGATCTCGTTCTCGATGACGTTGATGCCCATTTCGCCGTCCTGGGTATAGAACTTCATGCGGATGAGGTCGATGACGCCCTGGAACTTCTCCTCAGATCCTACCGGGATCTGGATTCGGACAGCGTTCTTGTTCAATCGCTCGCGGATAGACGCGAAAGACTTCTCGAATGACGCGCCCATTCGGTCGAGCTTGTTGATGAAGCAGATTCGAGGCACGTTAGACTCGTCAGCGTAGCGCCAGTTGGTCTCTGATTGCGGCTCTACTCCGGCAACGCCGTCGAACACAACGATAGCGCCGTCGAGCACTCGAAGAGATCGCTTTACCTCTACGGTGAAGTCGATGTGGCCGGGGGTGTCGATAACGTTGAAGCGGTGTTTCATCGAGGTATCGCCCTTAGGCATGTACGTTGGGTTCCAGAAACAGGTGATGGCCGCCGCGGTAATGGTGATTCCGCGCTCCCTCTCCTGCTCCATCCAGTCGGTGGTCGTCTCTCCCTCGTGCACCTCTCCGATCTTGTGGATCATACCGGTGTAATAAAGGATGCGCTCCGATGTCGTAGTCTTGCCCGCGTCGATATGCGCGATGACTCCGAAATTTCGTACTTTCTCGAGTGGATAATCTCTGTTCATAATGATTGTTAAAATTAAAAAGCAAAGAGAGGCTCTCGGCTTAGGTAAACGCTAGAATATAGGAAAACAGGCGGAAAATCAAGAAACTTCGGGCCGATCCGCGATATTATAGGTAGCAACGATATTATAGAGCCATGCACGCAATAATCCTGGTAGCCGGAAAAGGCACAAGAATGAGGGAGCTGACTTTGGACAAGCCAAAGCCGATGCTCTCGTATAAGGGCAAAAACCTGATCGAGCACAAGCTCGATGCCCTGCCCGACGCCGTTACCGACATCATTTTGATCGTAGGATACCTGGGCGACATCATCCGTGCGCATTTCGGCAGCTCGTACAAGGGACGGCCGATCACCTACGTGGAGCAGAAGGAGCTTTTAGGCTCTGCGCATTCCCTCTGGCAGGCGAGACAGCACATACACGGGCCGTTCATGGTGCTCATGGGCGACGATCTGTATGCAAAGGAGGATCTGGCTGAGCTTGCCCGGCATTCGCACGCGCTTATCGCGAGCGAGACTGGCATCGACAGGAGCGGCGGTAAGATGTTTCTCAATGAGAACGGAACCGTACGCGACATCATCGAGGACAAGGACGGCTCGATCAAGTCGCCCCTGTCGTATACGGGCGCGTGCGTCCTCTCGCCCGAAATTTTTGAATATAAAATGGTGCAAATTCCCGGCCGAAGCGAGTTCGGCTTGCCTCAAACTCTCCTGCAGATGAGGGACCGCTTCCCTTTCAAGCTGGTACGGGCAACATTCTGGAAGCAGATCACTTCGCCGGAGGATCTGACATAGGCACTAAGTCCGGCTTGAATTCGGACGAATTCATAAGAAGCTTGAGAGCATCCGATATAACGGCGATATGATCTCCGTGATCTATCTGTACCTTTTCAAGCTCCGCGAGCCTGCCCGACAAATCCGTATGGCCCACTAGCATTTCACGCATCTTTACAAAAGCACGAATAATAAAGACACTCACCTGTACAGCCCTCTCGCTACGTAGGACCGATGAAAGCATCGCGACACCGTGCTCTGTAAATACGTAAGGCAAGTAGCGTCTCCCGCCATAACTTGAGGTCGCAATTTGCGACCTCAAGTTTTCCACTTCCAAGGCCGTTAAACGAAACATAAAATCATCCGGAAACCTGGAGATGTTCCTTCTTACCTGCTCATTAAGTCGCTTTGCGGTGACTTCATACAATTGCGCCAGATCCGAATCGATCATTACCTTTTGCCCTCTTATAATTAGAATCCTTTGCGCTATCGTCGCCGGTTCCGTTGCGATAATTTGCTTTTGTTTGTCCATGCACGCAATGTATCGGAATACTGATAAAGAAAACCTAAAGCCGTGCAAATAAAAAGACCGCATCATTCGGATGCGGTCTGGCGCCAATATTTCCGATCGGAATGAAGTTCCGGTGGAAGCTCTGATTCGTAGCACCATGTGTGGCCGTAGATGAGATCGGGCTCGGGCGCGAAGCGCCCGCACGTGGCATACGCGATCACCTGACCGAGTACCGGTCCTGGAACCTCGTAGGGCGCCTCTCGATGCACCAATTCATATGGTGTCCCGGGACGAACCGCGCTGTAGCCCAGCGTCTCTACGGCAACCAATTTTCCGGTGACGACATTCTCGAGGACAGCCTCCTCGTTTACGCAGTCGACCAATACCACGACGCCAAAATTTATGGCGCTGGGAACGAAGCGGATCAGGCTGGGTATCTTTATGAAACGGTCCCGGCCCTGATTTCGTACTGGAGCATTCATAGACTTGAAAGAAACTTACTGCAGATAGTATTCCTATTTCGAATTTAATCAAGCGAAAGCCGCCTTTACGGGCGGCTTTCGCTTTTATCTTGAGATTGAAACTGAAATTACCAAGCAAAGTGTGCGAAGGCCTTGTTCGCCTCTGCCATCTTGTGGGTGTTCTCTCGCTTCTTGACTGCCTCGCCTTCGTTCTTCGAAGCCGCGATGATCTCGTCTGCGAGCTTTGCAGAGATAGGAGCTCCCTTCTTTGCTCGAGCCGCGTCGATGATCCACTTCATAGAGAGGGCCTGCTTTCGCTCCGGTCGAACCTCTACTGGAACCTGGTAGTTCGCGCCTCCGACTCGTCGGCTGCGGACCTCCACGTTAGGAGCGGTGTTCTTGAGCGCCTCCTCGAATACGTCAAGGGGGTTCTCTGCCTTTGTCTTCTCCTTGATTATGTCGAAGCAAGCATAGACATTCGCGCGAGCGGTGTTCTTCTTGCCGTCGTACATGATGTAGTTCATGAGCTTCGATACCTTCTCAGAGTTGTACGCGAGATCCGCTGGGAGGTCGCGCTTAATATTTACTTTTCGTCGCATGTGATTGGAAGATTATTAAATATTAAAGCTTATTTCGCGGCCTTCTTAGGCTTCTTGGTACCGTACTGAGATCGGCCCTTTCCTCGCTTCTCTACTCCTGCCGCGTCGAGCACGCCTCGAACGACTGAGTAGCGGAGGCCTACGTCCTTGACTCGTCCGCCTCGGAGGAGAACCACTGAGTGCTCCTGGAGGTTGTGGCCCATGCCCGGGATGTAAGCGGTAACTTCCATACCGTTAGAGAGTCGAACTCGGGCGATCTTTCGGATAGCGGAGTTAGGCTTCTTTGGGGTCTTGGTAGTCACCTTGATGCATACGCCTCGCTTGAATGGCGAGTCGAAGTATCGGGGCTTGTTCTTGAGAACGTTGAAGCTCTTGGTCAAAGCCACTGACTTTGACTTTCGCTTGAGGCTCGTTCGGCGCCTCTTGATCAACTGGTGAATGGTTGGCATTCGTGAATTGTTACGGAAGAAGCGTATCTTCGCAGCGTCCCGGCTTGAGATTATGCCGGAGGCTGTTACTCGCTCTTTCCCTGTTAAATAGCGCTTTTTAGACGCTTTGAGAGATTACTATAAAAATTGGAGAAGCGCAAATTTGGGCGAAAAGTGAAATAAAAAGGACCTGTCTTGCGACAGGCCTTCGATAATGCCTACCCTACCTCTTTAACAGCTGTCGGGGTAACGCCCTCCGTCGGCAAGCGGTCGGGGCGAACCATGGTCGAGCTGACGCGGACGGTCCTTGATGCGGTCGGATCCTGACCGAGGCCTACGGGACGCCTCCAGTGAGCAGAGCGGAAATGGACTCCCATCTCCTTGATCGCCCGTTCAAGACCCTTCTCGCGAATGAGAGCGACGAATTGCCGATCATATTCGGAGATTGTGCCCTCATAGCCGACGGAGCACACTTGGGAATCGCTCACGATCGTCCGCGGATCGACATTTGCCAAGCCCGGACCGTTCCAATTCGCATGCCTTGCCGAAGGCTTCGAAGACAGGCCCTTGAGATAGAGACCGAGCCCGATAACCAGAGTTATCGGATACTTGGGATCGCTCATCACCAGGTCATTCAGGGCTTGGGCCAGCCCTTCCTTCGTTTCGCTCTTCCTCAAGTTTATGAAGCTCTCGAGAGGAAAGAGCGCTGGCGTGGCAGGTATGCGCAGGTTGCCCTCCATCAGGAAATAGGTAGCCGTCGAAGTATAACCCTCGCAATACCGCCCCATCTCCTCGAAGATCCGCTTCTGCTCAATTGCCCTGCCGGCGGTCAGAGCCGCGCTCGCCCTTTCTACCAGCTTCTGCGGAACGCGCTGCGTTCGGTCGCACGACTTTCCGAGATAGCGCAGCTTTATCGATTTGACATCGCTCGTCACGAGGATGAAATCGCAGCTCGCCTCTCCCACCATGCGAAACGGCGTTGCCAGGGATATGCCGAAGGACGGAAACGGCAGATGGATGTCCGAATAGCAGAGCTTTTCGAGCGTCGTCGCTTCCAGCAAGAGCTGGAGATCGGCGGACAACGAATAAACTCGGCGCGAGGATAGCGACCATTGATTCAGTTCGGCAGGAACATCGAACCAGCCACCAGGGTCATTCGCAGCGCTGATATCTTCGGGTGTTCCAAACTTGTCCGGATCGAAACTTTCCCTTCGCATGAGCGATTTGCGAAAATCGCCCCAGTTGCGAAGAGCCTTGTCGGGCACCCCGCCATGCATCTTGCAGGCGAAGGCTGTTTGTCGGCAGGTGTTCTCCCAATTCACCAACATCTGTTCTAAACGATCTGCAGCATTGTGCGTCATAAGCCTAAGCCAACGGTGCCGTGCAGGCTTGGGCTTATGACGCACAAGCGTCCTGTTTATGAAAATACAATAATTTGTATAAATGTCAATAATACTTTACTTATGACTCATAACGCCTCATATTAAAGCCATGTCAAAAGAGAATCTCCCTCTCGCCCTCCTCAACAAGCATCTCGAAACGCTCTCTTTGAACGCGCCTCTGTATATAGAAAGCGAAAAGGATTTCTTGAATGCAGCAGCCGGATCAGCACAGAGTGCTGTCGTATTCTTGCCTAAATCGAAGGCACTGATCGACATGACTCTGGCTTTCGTTTCGAATATCGTTGTCGCAGACGGCATCGTCGTGCTCGCCGGATCAAAAAAGGGCGGCATTGAATCGGCCAAGAAAGCGTACGAAGCGAACATCGGGCCGGTCGACCAGAAAATCGTCGGAAATCATTCGGCGCTCTATGTCGGCAAGAACTCGCGGCTCGGCGCCGGTAAGAAACTCGAAGATTACCTCGCCTACTTCCCTGTCTCGTATATGGGAACGGATATCGAGGTCGCACATTTGCCCGGAGTCTTCTCGGCAGATGAATTGGATGCGGGCAGCGAACTGCTTTTGGATCACGTTCCATATACCGGCAAGAATGTGCTCGATGTTGGATGCGGCGCGGGCGTAATCGGAACGCTTTATAAGAAGCTCTCGCCGAAAAGTGAGATAACCATGGCGGATGTAAGCGCTCTGGCCGTACGCGCAACGCAAGAAACAATAAAAAAGAATGGCATCGAGGCAACAGTCCTTCAGTCAGACGTATTTTCGAATATCAGCGGCCAGTTCGACACCATCCTCTGCAATCCCCCATTCCATACCGGCATCGAGACAGACTATTCGTTCATCGAGCGATTCGCGAAGGGCGCTCGCGAGCACCTTGCCCCGGGCGGATCAGTATATGTCGTGGCAAACTCTTTCCTTTCATACAAAGATACTCTCGAAAAATATATCGGCCCAACGGAAATCATCGTCGACGATCTAAAGTTCCGCGTTTTCAAGAGCACGATCTAAATTTGGCGCCGAGCGCAAACAAAAAAAACCGGCCGTGGCCGGTTTTTGATTTATGACAATCCCGTAATGACTCCAAACAGCCACGGTATGAGCGGCGCGAAGAACTGCCAGATGAAGAGAAGGAAAATAAAGACGCCAAGGAAACCGAAATTTTCTATGCGATTGCGGAGGTTCATGAATCGGGCCGGCAAAACGGATGTGAGAATCTTTGATCCGTCGAGCGGAGGGATCGGAACGAGGTTAAAGATAGCGAGCGTAACGTTTACGAGTACGATAATGGCGCACAACTGCCCCATTGGTCCGCTGATCATTCCCTGCGGCACGAGATAAAAACGGATGATGAGCCCAAAGATCGTCGCAAGAGCGATATTTGAGAGCGGCCCGGCTGCCGCGACGATTGCCTCGCCCCATCGGCGATTGCGAAGGTTGTATGGATTGTATGGAACCGGCTTGGCCCAACCGAAAATGAAACCGCCCGGAAGCATGAGCGAGACTGCCGGCAAGATAATGGTACCGACAAGATCGATATGTCGTATAGGGTTGAGGGTAAGACGACCTTCGTACTCGGCCGTTCTGTCGCCCAGGTACAAAGCGGCGTACCCATGGGCCACTTCATGGATAACGACCGAGAATAGGAGGATTATGAGGGAAAATATGAATTGAGAGTCCATTTTTAGGGATTTTGAAGCCTAGAACTTGCCAAATAGCCTATATATGATAGCATGGCCCGTACCTCTCACACATCAATTTTATGGCACGAATCTGCCCAATCACAAAGAAAACATCGATCGTCGGCGGCGGCTACTCAAACGCCACCCGTGCGACCCAGTTCAACCCTATCGGCAAGACTCGCCGATACGTAAATCTTCAGAACAAGAAGATCTACATCCCTGAGTTGAAGAAGTCGATCCGCCTCACCATCTCGACCCGCGCGATCAAGACGATCAACAAGAACGGCGCTTACGCAACTCTCAAGAAGGCCGGAATCATCTAAACCGCCTAAGAAGGATAAGGGAAATATATTCGCCAAAGCTCATTATTTTCCTAAAAAGCCGCTCCGCAAGGAGCGGCTTTTGCTTTGCGATTATGACCTTGCAAAGAAACGGCAAAGTACTAGTATCGAGGGCAGATGAACCAGCCCTCCCCTACAGTCACAGTTACCCCGCGAGCTACGATCTGCTATCTCGCTCGCGACCTGCAAGGCTTCCTAGAAGTGTGCTTTGCCTGGAAAGAGAAGACCCCGAGCGCAGAAAGACGCAAGCTGCACTGGAAATGGACAACCTACGGAGGCAAAGTCGAGACCAGCGACCCCACGATAGACTTCGCCGCCCGGCGCGAGCTCTACGAGGAAAGCGAGGTCATGGCCCAGCCTAATCAGATGCAAAAAATGGCCATCATTACCTATCGGCGCGAAGGCGTCGAGGATTGCGAGTGCCATATCTATATCGTCAGAATCCCGAACGCGCAGCCGATGCCGTCAAGAGAAATGACCCGTCCAGGCTGGTGGAAGCCGACAGAGCTTCCAGCGCCAATGATAGACGGCGATCCGTGGGTAATAGAGACCATTTTTAGCGGCAAGAAGATCGAAGGCGTCATGGTTCGCGATCAGAACATGAAGGTCATACTCTCCGAAACCGATTTGAGGATCGTGGACGAGCTATCGATCCCCTAGAACGGCATTGGCCGTTCTTTTTTATTCCTTGAAGAAGGCTTTGCCATCGGATACGAAGCCGATCGTTCCCTCCATATCGGTTCGCGATACTTCGACCCGCCCGGCGGCCAAGATATCCATGACCTCCTTATGCGGATGGCCGTAGCGATTCTTTCTGCCCGCCGAGATGACGCCAAACAGAGGGCCGACCGCTCTCACGAACGATTCTCCTGAAGAGCCTTTAGATCCGTGATGCCCTGCCTTCAGGATAGTGCTCGCCAACCGTTCGCCGTCGAGCATGTGGAGCCTATTCTCTACCGATTTCGGCGCGTCGCCCGTAAGCATCACCGACGTCGAGCCGTACACAAGCCTGCCGATGATCGACGCGTCGTTCGTTTCCATCTTTGACGGATCGGTGTCGGGGTACAGGATGTCGAAATGGGCGCCGTCGCCGAAATCAATGCGGATACCGCGCCGCGCGATCTCGCCGGCGACGGCCTTCTCGGCACGCAGACTTCGGATCTCATCATCTACGGCATTCGCGGATTCGACGCCCGGTTCCACAAATACGCCGATCTTGTACCGTTCCAGTATTTGAGGGAACCCACCAATATGATCGGCATCGGGATGCGTCTCGAGAGCCACATCGATAGACTTGTCATACCACGGCATTACTTCCGACAGCCTCTGAACCACGGCGCGATTAGGACCAGAGTCAATGAGCATGTCACGGCCGTTAGGCGTGCGAATGTAAATGGCATCGCCCTGCCCCACGTCAAGGAAGTACACGTGAAGCAGACCCGAGTTTCGTTCCATGAAATAAGCGATACAGACAGCAAAAGCGACGCACGTAAGCGTCGCGAGCACCACCTTACGAAAATGTTGGGTGATTATCTCCATATCTCAAGGAAAGACTTCAAGGCATCTTTATACGCATCGACCAAAAGCCTGTCGCCATGGCGGGCAAGGAAGCCTTCGAATCCCGGCCGGGTATTCGCCTCGAGGAAATAGAGCTCGCCGGATTCCGATTCGATGAAATCGAGGGCACACCATGACAGTGAAACAGTACCGAGAATGATTTTTGAAAGCCGGCTGACTTCATCGGCAACCTCTCCAGACAACATGTCAGCGCCCTTCCTGTCATAGGCAAAGGAGAACTTGCCGTTCACGATAACCGCGCGGATCTCGCGAACGGGCTTTATGTATTCTTGAACAAGGGCGATAAAATCATAGTTTTTCGACGCTTTGTTAAAAATAGCCGCGATGCCGTCTCTCGCCTCGACTTCGGTGTCCACCTTGTACACGTTTCGGCCGGCGTCGCCCGCATTCATCTTAACGATGAGGGGATAAGGAATGCCTGAAGCTTTCTTAAAGGATTCCTCAAGGCCATCGACCTTAATATGCTTAGGATAGTCGCCGTTAGGGTCGACGATACTTACCGTACGGGGCATGCGGACCCTGCCTTCAAGCAGCTTGAACAGCATTGCCTTGTCGAGACAGACCGCCGAACCCGAATGGGTATTGAACGGTGTCAGAGCGTACATGAACGGATGGCCAGCGACCATGACGATATCCTCAAAGCCCTCTACAGACGAAAAAGCCACGCCCGTCTCTGCCAACGCCTGCCGCAATGCTTTGATATTCGGATGCATGCAAGAAATTATACTCACAATGCGTATAATAGGTATATATCAGCTAATTTCAGAACCGCTATGAAAAAATTCGAAGAAAGGAAATTCAATATCCCCGCGCTCAAGGGAATCTCAGCAAAAAGCATCGAGGAGCATCTCAAGCTCTACGCAGGATACGTGAAGCACGCCAACCTCATCATCGAGAAGATCGACGAGATGGCAAAAGACGAGAAGAACGCCTACGCTGTCGGCGAGATGCAGCGACGCTTCGGCTTTGAGTTCGACGGCATGAGGAACCATGAGTTCTATTTCTCCCACCTCGAAGGCGGCGCAAAGGCGCTTTCATCAGACAGTGCTCTCTCACAAGCGATCGCCGCAGAATGGGGATCGTTCGACGCGTGGCTTGCCCGATTCAAGGCAGTCGCCATGACTCGCGGTATCGGCTGGGCAGTGCTCTATTTTGACAATGCGAACGGCCGTCTCGTCAACGCATGGATAGACGAGCAGCATCTCGGGCACCTCACAGGCATCTCCCCTGTCCTCATGCTCGACATGTGGGAGCACTCGTTCGTCGCCGACTATCAGCCTTCGGGCAAGAAACAGTACGTCGAGGATTTCTTCGCGAACCTCAATTGGGAGACTGCGGCAAAGAATTTCGCCGACGCCAATAAATAACCAGATACCAGACGATAGCGGTGTATGAGATCGTGAGCGCGGAAGCGCTCATTCTCATTTCTACGGCGGCAAATGGCAAACCGCCAAAGAATACGGTCACTTTTATAATGTACGAAAGGACGAGCGACGTTCCCCACGCGAAAGGCAGGGCCAAGGTCTCGCTTACGAAACCGACCATTACTGCCACGAAGCCACCGAGCATCGACAAGGGTACGAGCGGCAGGACGAGCAAGTTCGGCGGCAGCGACACAATTGAGAGATTTCCCGACATGTGCAGTATCAGGGGTGTCGTCAGTATCTGAGTGCCGATCGTCGTCGCCAGCATCTCGCGCAGCTTGAATCGGTCCGTCACCCACGACAGCTTCTCTTCGACGATGGGCGCGACATATATGAGCGCGAGCGTAGCCAGGAACGAAAGCTGGAATGAGGCATCGAATGCCAGGATCTGTGGATTTTCGAGCGTCATACCGAAGGCCGCCAGCACGAGCGCCCGCGTCACGTCGTAGCGTCGGGCCGAGGATTTCGCCAATATGACGATAAGCGCCATGATAGTCGCGCGTACGGTCGTCGCCGACGCTCCAGTCATAAGGGCGAACAAGATGATCGATCCGGCGCCGAATATCCGCGACAAGGCTGCGGGCAGGAATGCGAACGTCTTCATCAACCCTTCGGCGACGACTGTCACGTTCGAGCCCGAGAGGACGAGTATGTGGACGAGCCCCGCATTGCGAAATTGGTCCGTAAGCTCCGGCGACAGACCCGATTTCTCGCCCAAAAGGATTCCTGCGAGGAGCGACGATTCAGGCTCAGGAAAAAGATCCTGCATCAGGCCTGTAAAGGCCGACTTGAGCGCAAACAGCATGACGATCAGCCTATTTCCCTTATTCTCGCCCGTATCCTCTACCGTCGGACGGGACATGAGATAGCGAATGCCGTCTTTCGCCAGATACCTCGGGTAATCAAACGGCGGGCTGCCGTCCTCGGATTCGATAATCTCCGGAAATTCCAGCTTGCCTGACAGGATCAGTTCATCACCGTACGAATATTCCGGATAGCGCGCTGCTGTAACCAAAATTCGCTTTCCTCCCCGCTCCGACTCAAAGCAAAATTTCAATGAAGCGTCGCGAGCTTCGGGCTCGGCGCATACGATGCCCGTTACGGAAACCTTCGTGCCGACAAGTTGATCGAGGGGATGAACGCCGTCATCAAGAATGCCAAATTTTGAATCCGCCATCGTGAATACGAATACGCAGCCGAAAAAGGAGAGAAAGATTACGTAAAAAGCGCGATTGCCCATCCCGACAGCTTATACACAGGACAATAAACAAATCATAAAGAGCGTGATAAGGTAGCTTCAAATGCACATGCCCAGTCCAGTGTGTATATTCTTTTTGATTCTAGCGGCGGCGTGTATCTGCAACGGAGTATTCTGGTACCTGAAAGGGGTACTGATGAACAGAAAAGTGAGAAAGGCGCTCAGGTGGGCCACCCTAGCGAGATACGAGCAGTTCGTCGAAAGGAGGAGGTCCTGGGAGGCAAAGAATCCTTTCCACGACATCGAGCACCGGCACCGCCAATGGTTTATTCAGACCGAGCTAAAGCTTCTCATGGCCTGCCTCAAGTTCAACAAAAGGATGGCTGCCGGCAAGAGAACCGCTCTTCAGGATCTTCACGCATCCTTGCGCCCCGTCGAATGTCACGAACCGCCCGAATAGGCAGTTCGTTTTTTATTTGGCCCGTGATATCGTGTTTGCAAATGCCCCTTTCCAGCTTCGTTCAGACTATGCTGAAGTCTTCTGGAGCCAAAAGCAGAAATCATGAAGAGATTCTCATAAGAGCACTATTCAATAGAAAGGCTCAACTCGAGGATCGAATTCGGGAATGGAGATTGACGAATCCTTCAGCGACCCCCAGCGACTTAGCAAATCACGATTTAATCCGCCAACTGGTACTGGTCCATGAAAAGATCATCGCCATAACGGGACAGCCCGCATGCTAGATGCGGGCTTTTTATTCCTCTCCGTATTCATTCGAACGCTACACTCCCCACTCCTTCCTGATGGCTGCCTCGTCTGCGGCGGAAATAGATTTCTTGAATTTTGTTCCTCGCACTCCTTTTACGCGAGCCTCGCATTCGGCCCAGGTCTTGTGAATCTGAAGGACGCCGTCCACGAGCGACAGATATGAATAGGCTTTGACCGATGAGGAGGATTTCTTTTTAGCATTGGCGGCCTGGGCGCCCGCGGCAGGTGCGGCGTCGAGGTCTATCGGATAGCTGTCGCGGGCGCCCGCATACAGGTCGGTCGGAGACTTGTCGGCAAACGTCGTCGCGATCTCGTCGCAGCGCTCGTTCCCAGGATGGCCAGCATGCCCCTCGACGTATTTCCAAGAGACCGCATTGCCAGCAGCGCCAACCGATGCGACAGCGCCCGAAAGCGCCTCCCATAGATCGCGATTCCCCACCTCTTTCTTGCCGGCAGTGATCCAGCCGTTCCTCTTCCAGCCAGAGACCCAAGAAGTAATTCCCTGAATGACGTATTTAGAATCGCTCTGCACGAGGATCTTCTTGCCGCTGATTTTCTGCGAAACTACGGAATCCAATGCGCTGATGGCCGCTAAAAGCTCCATGCGATTGTTCGTCGTATGATCCTCCCGCCCACCGAGCTCGGTGACTTTCGATTCCGTGCGGACAATAGCGCCCCAGCCGCCTGGTCCGGGATTTCCTCGGGACGATCCGTCAGTAAATATGGTGATAGACATGGATAGAGTATAGCAAATGGGCTCCCGACCGGATAAAAAAACCGCGCTGTCGCGGCTGCGATTATTTCTTTCGAATGATGCTGCGAATTGGCCGACGAGGCACGCTCATGACGAGAGCTTTAAGCTTCTTGGGAGAGAGACTGGTTCCGGTCCATAGCAACCGCTCGACCGTTACGAAGCGAGGCTCCCTGCCATTGCCACCGAGCCTGCCGTCGTCCTTCGCGCCCACTCGATTTCGATCAGAATGAGCACTCATACGCTCTTATAGTACCTCAACTATGCGCAGGCGCAATTCGGGATAATTCTTGAAGGTTGATTTCTCAAGATGGGCCACGACATCCACTTTTGACTGCGCCTTGGCATGAGCCGGCAGCGAGTCGGTCGAGGCGAAAAACTGGATAGCGGAGATCTTGCGGTTATTCTTGTCCAAAAACACGATCTCTGTGTGATTCTTCTCCTTGCCGAACGATTTGATCGTATCGATATGGGCTCCTTTTATCAAAAAGACCGGCTTTGCATTGCCTGTACCGTACGGAGCGAGCTTTTCGATGTCCCGATACAGATTCCACGAGACCTCATCGAGTCCTATATGGCCATCCACGAACTCTTCCTTCTCCTCGATGACGCCGCCAAGGTCATGCGCAGCCTTTTCCAAGGATTCGGCGAGCAGATGCACGGCATCGTTCGCGACCTCGAAGCCTCCCGACGCAGCATGTCCGCCGAATGCGATGAACGATGCGGGAGTTTTCTGCATGATGGCCAGGACGCTCGTCGTTCCGCCTGATCGGCACGAGCCCTTTATGATTCCCTCACCATCCCTGCCCCAGAGGAATGCCGGGCGGTTGTATTCTTCAGCCAAAGTATTGGCGACAAGTCCCAAAAGCGCAGGCCTCCACGAAGGATTGCCGAGGACGATCGCTTTCTTGTCCGTGATGTCCCGCTCGCTGAGTATTTTCTTTACCTCCTTTACGAGGGACGCCACGGTCCCCTTTCGCTCGTTGTTCACGCTCTCCAATGCGTCCGCATAGACTCCGGCCAAGGCCTGATCATCGGTCGAGAGCATATTGAAAGCGGCCATTGGCTCGCCCATACGGGACGCTGCGTTGATGCGCGGCGTGATTGTGAATCCGATATCGTCCTCCGAGAGGTGCTCCCGGCTCACGCGCAGTTTCGAAAAAAGCTGGGACAGGCCCGGGCGCGCGGTCTTCTTGAGGACCTTCAATCCGTACACGGCAAATACGCGATTCTCGCCCACCAAAGGCACCATGTCCGAAAGCGTTGCGATGCCGACCATATCGAGGAACCACTTTTCCCAGCCTGGCTTCACGCCGAACTCGGCGCCGTGCTTCTGGTAGAAAGCCTGGACGAATTTGAATATGACGCCCGAGCCACAAAGCATCTTTTCAGGATACTGGCAGTCGGCAAGCTTTGGATTGAGGATGGCATGCGCCGGAGGGAGATGCTGCGTCGGATCCCCTTCTTTGGTATGCGGCATATGGTGATCGGTAACAATGACGTCGATGCCGAGGGATTGCGCATAGGCAACCTCCTCTATGTCGGCGATGCCGCAGTCGATCGTGATGATGAGCTTCGCTCCCTTTGCCTTAAATCCATCGATCGCATGCATGCTCAAACCGAATCCCTCATCATGGCGATGCGGAATATAGACCTCGAAGTTCTTGTATCCCGTCTTTCGGATCGCATCGTACAGGATCACGCCGCCCGGAATGCCGTCCGCGTCGTAATCGGTAAAGATCGAGATGAACTCATTATTCTTGATCGCCTGATATACCCTCTCGACGGCCTTGTCCATGTTTTTCATCAAGAAAGGATCGTGCGTATGGCTGTCATAGTCGGGCGCGAGAAAATCCTGCGCCTCCGCCAGCGTTTTGACGCCGCGCCCGACCAAAAGCGACGACAGCGTATCCGAGAACGCGGCAAATTCGGCCGGCTTTGGCGCGCCAGCATCGCGCAGAGAGTATTTCATAGACGACATTCTATCACGTGCTATCATCTCGATATGGAAAATTGCGTATTCTGCAAAATAGTCAAAGGCGAAATCCCTTCGCACAAGGTCTACGAGGACTCGGACTTCATGGCAATCCTCGATATTAGGCCAGAATCGCCAGGCCACGCCCTCGTCATACCAAGGCAGCATTACCGATGGGTATGGGACGTGCCGAATGCAGGAAAATACTTTGAAGCGGCGCAGAAAATCGCCCTCGCTCAGAAGAAAGCATTTGGAACCGATCTCGTTATATCGAAAATCATGGGTGAAGAAGTCCCTCACGCTCACATCTGGGTATATCCAGACAAGGACGTCGCTGGAGACAAGACTGATTTCGCCGGCAACGCCGAGAAAATCCGCAAAGCCTTATAGCAAAAGAGCGCCGCAAGGCGCTCTTTCGTTTTGAGTATTTAACTAGGCTTTTAGGGCCTCTATGCCTGGCAACGTGCCTTTCGCCAAAAACTCGAGCATCGCGCCGCCGCCGGTAGAGACAAAGCTGAACTTGTCCAAAAGGCCGATGTTGGCAATAACTGCGATCGAGTCCCCTCCTCCGAGGACGGTCTGAGCGCCACTCGCGACCACAGCGCGAGCGAGGTCCTCGGTGCCCTGCGCAAAACCGTCCTTCTCATAGTCCCCAACAGGACCGTTCCAAAGGACGAACTTCGCTTCCTTGAGCAAGACGGCGAGCTGCGCGATGGTCTGTGGTCCCGTGTCCAAGATCCTTTCGCCAGGAAGCGCTGCATTGGCAGCTTTTATCGCCTTGCCCTTCGCACCCATGACCGCGACATCCGACGCGACGATCAATTTCGGATTGGCAGCAATGCTTTTGAGGTCCACAGGAACCTTCGAGACGAGCGATGCGCCGACCTCGTATCCCTTTTCCTTGAAAATATCGTTAGCGAGCGCTCCGCCGACGAACACACTGTCCGCAATGCCGAGGAATTTCTCGATGAGGGGCAATTTAGTGTCGAATTTAGCACCACCAAGGAGGAATACGAACGGATGCTCGGGATTGAATGCCTTTGAAAGCTCTTCGATCTCGGTTGCAAGCAGGAGGCCGGCATACGAAGGCAGGAGCTTTGTCACGCCGACGATCGACGCATGCGCTCTGTGCGAAACGGCGAAGGCATCGTTCACATATATGTCGCCAAAAGAAGCCAATCGAGCAGCGAAAGCAGCATCATTCGCCTTCTCGCCCGCATCGCGGCGGAGATTCTCGAGAATAATGATGTCGCCGTCCTTCATGGATGAGATAGCGGCAGGAGCTTTGGAGTAATCGGACACGAAGCCCTGAATCGGCATCTTCTTGCCGATGTATTCGGCAATGAGAGAGAGTGAGTCGGTCGTATCGCTCTCCAAATGGCTGATGACGATCGTCTTTGCGCCTGCCTCTCGCAAGAACTGGAGTGTCGGCAGAGATCGCTTGATGCGGAAATCGTCGCGCACCTCTTCCCCGACGATAGGCACGTTCAGATCGAGGCGCAGAAGGACGCGCTTGCCGCGGAGATCCTTTGCCGCGACGTCAGCGAGCTTCTTAAATGTTTGCGGCATAGTCGATGATGGTTGAGAAAGCCTCTGCCTCGAGAGACTGCCGGCCGATGAGAAGGCCGTCGATAGCGCCGTCGCGGAGCATGCCCTCTGCATTCTCGCTGTTTACTGAGCCACCGTAGAGGACCTGCATCTTGAGGCCGTCATTCTTGCCCAATGCCTCGATGGCGACTTTCTTTATATAGAGAGACATCTCGTGAATGTCGGCAGGCTTTGGAGCGAGGGCGAAGCTCTTGCCGATTGCCCAGACAGGCTCATATGCGATGATGACTGATTTGATCTGCTTCTTGTCGGTAATTGCGTTGAATACGGTAAGGATCTGTTCGCGGATAGCTCGGAGATAATGAGCGTTCTGGTCACGCTCCTTCTCGCCTACGCAGAGGATGATCTTCATGCCCGCATTGATGGCGCGAACGGCTTTCTGGGCGACGATCGCGTCGGTATCGCCCGCATTGCGGCGCTCGCTATGGCCGACGAGGGCGTACGTAGCGCCCGAGGTAGCGATCTGAGTCGCAGAGACGGAGCCGGTAAATGCGCCGCGCTCCTCGACGGAGACGTCCTGCGCGCCAATGGCTATGGTCTGATTCTTCTTGCCTGAAAGGGCCGGAACGAACGGAGCTGGAGGGACGATTATTACTGAAACTTGCGGAACTTTAGCGCTCTTGCGCGAAAGGGCGCCGAACAAAGCCTTTGCAGCGTCGAGCGTGTCGGGATTCATCTTCCAATTGCCTACTATCGTGAATTTTTTTGTCTTTGCCATGAGGTGATTATATCACCCAGACAAGGGCGCTTATCGCTTAGAACACGCTTTGCACAAGCCGAAAAGCTCGAACGAGTGCTTCGTGATATCCGTAAACGATTTTGAGTGCTTGAGGACGCTATCCTTGAGCGAGTCGAAGGCGCAGGCTTCGAAATCCTCTATATGCGAGCAGTCCGTGCAGACGATGTGATGATGGTGATGCGACGGAACTTCGTACGAGAGGGCGTCCTTGCCCAAAGAGATGGAGCGGACGATCCCCTCTTTTTCGAACGAATGGAGGGTACGGTACACGGTCACAGTGTCGAGGCCTTTTATCTTTATGGAGAGCTTTGCCACGATCTCCTTTGCCGTAAACGGCTTGCCCGAGCGGGAAAGAAGCGCGAGGACCGCCTGCCTAACCGGGGTTGCCTTGAGACCGGAGTCTCGAAGCTGAGTCTTGATGCTATCGATCATGAAATGATGGTACATCAAATGCAACTGTAATGCAATTAGATCGGGAGCGTCATTTAATGCTACAGTAAGCATATGGAATACCTATCAAATCTCACGGACGCTCAGGCAATCGTATCGACGCTCGGCCTTATCGGCATCCTTTCCGTAATATTCGCCGAATCCGGCCTCTTTTTCGGATTCTTCCTGCCGGGCGACTCCCTGCTCTTCACCGCGGGACTATTCGCTTCGCAGGGGCACCTGTCGCTTACAGGACTCCTCATCGGCGGAACGATCGCGGCAATCGTCGGCGACAGCGTCGGCTACGCTTTCGGCAAGAAAGCGGGCCCACGGCTCTTCTCGCGCGAGGACTCCCTCCTCTTTCACAAGAAGCACGCTATCAGAGCCAAGAATTTCTATGACAAGTACGGCACAAAGACCATCGTCATCGCCCGATTTGTCCCTGTCGTGCGTACCTTCGCCCCTATCGTAGCGGGCATCGGCAACATGCCGTACAAGACATTCCTCACCTATAACATCATCGGAGGCGTAACCTGGATCTTTAGCGTATCGCTCGCGGGATACTTCCTCGGCACTCTCTTCCCTGGCATCAAGGACCATCTCGAGGCTATCATCCTCGGCATCATATTCCTCTCGATCCTTCCCGTTATCATCGAGTTCATTCGAGAGAAGAGAAAGAGCAAGGCGACGATCGTTCCGCTCGAATAATTCCCCCTTTCCTGCTATCCTCTCTTTAGCCCTCAAAGGCTAAGCCCCTTGTAGTTCAATGGATAGAACACCGGACTTCTAAGCCGGTTATGTTGGTTCGATTCCAACCGAGGGGACCAAATGAAAAAACCAGCGATTGCTGGTTTTTTCATTTGGTGCGCCCTGAGGGACTTGAACCCCCGACCTTCTCAGTGTAAATGAGCTGCTCTACCAACTGAGCTAAGGGCGCATATATTCAATTTTCTGCCGACAAGAGCCACAATACCCCATTCCCGCCCTTTTTTCAAGAAATACGGCATAATACTTGCTCATTTTCGCCCTCCGTGTTACATTGACGACCACGTTAATACATTCATATGGAAAGCAAAGTAATCACTTCACCTATAGATATGGAGGCTCGAGCAAAGCTCGCCCTTCGCGCCGGCGACACTGTTCGCGTATGGCAGAAGATCAAGGAAGGCGACAAGACTCGCCTCCAGGCATTCGAGGGACTCATCCTTTCCCGAAAGCACGGCAATGAGGCCGGCGGAACCTTCACCGTTCGAAAGGTAGTGGACGGCGTAGGCGTAGAGCGAATCTTCCCTCTCTACTCCCCTATGATCGACGAGATCGAGACCGTCCGAAAGTCTAAGGTCCGACGCTCAAAGCTCTACTTCGTACGAGAGAAGGCTACAAAGGAGATCCGACGCCAGATGCGAAACCTCCGAGCAGAGAAAGGCGGAAATACCGACGTCGTCAAGAAGGGCACGAAGGTTGAGAAGCCAGAGGCTGCAGCAGAAGCAAAGCCGGCTGAGACCAAATAATTCAAAACAAGAACTCCGCGCTCGCGGGGTTTTTTTGTTGCTTGAATGCCGGGCTTGTCCACAAATTCAGGGAAACTTTATGATTTCTTAGCAAAATCTTGAGCCGCATTTTCATATCCTGAAATAGACGAAGGATTGGTAGTCCGACGTCTTGGGCATGCTAGTGGCCTAGGTCCTCAGCCTTACCATCTGAGGAACGCGGGTTCGATCCCCGTCATGTCCATACTTGAAAAGGATTCCCTGATCGCCTATCATAGGCACATGGTAAGGCTGAGGATCAAAACCGTTCCGCAAGGAGCGGTTTTGCTTTGTCTGACCGAAAAAGTTGAAAATACGGCCAACTTTATGTATGATGTGCGAACAAGAAAAAGAAAGCTTATTCTTGGCCAATGCGCGGATGGTGGAATTGGCAGACACACTACCTTGAGGTGGTAGCGCCGTAAGGCATGGAGGTTCAAGTCCTCTTCCGCGCACATGGAGAAATGGCGGGCGGCTTCGCCGCCCGCCATTTCTCTTAAGAAAACAGACGACGATGGTGCCTATAGTTTAGTGGTAAAACAGCGGATTGTGGTCCCGCTGTCGAGGGTTCGATTCCCTCTAGGCACCCATTTAGTTTCTCGGCTCAATAAAGCCATTCAAGATCAGACCCCTAACGATACTTAGAGCGGGTGCGTCTTTACGTTTGACAATTTAATTTTTAATTGCAATATATGCATTGCAAGCTCTTTGATATTGTCCACTTAGTTTGCCTCAGAACAGAGGGGTCTAAGACCCTTGTGTTCTGAGGCAAAACGCCCAGAACGTCAGCCGAGGGCCTCGTCAGAGCCCCTTGGTCAGCGTCCATCAACAAAGAAAGGTCAGCTCTTATGAGTCAGCCAATCATAGACTCCACGAGGGCCGCAAGAATGCTCGGCACTCTGGTAACCAACGTCTGTCTGGACCGAGTTACGAATAGCACCGCGGAGCGGGTGTTTCAAAATCCTGCGGATGCGGGAAAAGAGTTCAGCAGGTTCCTGGAAAACGGAGCGAAGATGTCCCCGCCCCCGTTCATTAACATCGACCGCGGAACTACGGACACCAAACGTTTTTTCCATGGCGACTGGACGATATGGAAAGGGCCTATTGAAGGAAGCGGCCTTAAAGGGAAAGACCTCCAAGATCCAAAATCTCTGAATATCGAGATTCTCGAAGCGAACAGGCTTTTCGTTCGATTCGGCAGTAGCTCGTCAGAGACCTGCAAAGAAAGGGTCGCAAGCACATGGGACGGAACGGGCTTTGTGCGGCCCGACTGGTCGGTATTCGTGACGTTGTCGAGGAATCGCCTTCTCGTGGACAGATTCTTCGCCGATCCACGTATAGATTCTCTGGTCTTCGGGGGTGCCGTCGTCAGAGATCCCGAAGGTCAGCCCCGCTTGCCAACTCTGTCGAAGAACGGACAGGTTATAATGCTGAACCTCCGAAACGACAAGCTGTCGGACCAGCACCCCTCACTGGTGTATTTTCGGTGATACGCCGACGCCTCGAGCCCTCTGCACCATTGCGGAGGGCTTTTTTATGCCAGAAATTTGATGACCAAAGTTCTAATCGATAAGAGTTCTCGACCCATTTATTTCTTGGCTCAATAAAGCCATTCAGGATCAGACCCCTAACGGGAGTTAGAACTGGTGCACCTTTGCATTTGACAGTTCAGTTTTTGATTGCAATATAGTAATTGCACGTTCTTTGAACCTGACCCAAACAAACAATCAACCCGATTTTCGTTGTGAACGATATTCCTGAACTAACCGCTTTGCCTGACGGCACATATCGAGCCACTGACGATCATCGAGGTGTCGTTGGTGTTCTCAACAATCTCTGCTTGCGCTTTCCCGGAAGCGTCGACGTTGCTCCAGACTTAGGGCGTAGTCGCTATAACGTCGATGAACTTGGTATCTGGGACGAGAGAATTTCAGAGAAATGGGCCAAAGATGGAAGCCGCCCCGGATGGGAGTACAGTCAATTAAGACTAAGTCAGACCAATCGTGAATTCTTTGCCGCGATTGATCGGGCCGTCTGCGAGGCTGGAATAGCCCTCGAATCAATCAAAGAGGCGAACCTCGCTTTAGGGCGGCTGACTGGGAAGGCGTGGGCAGAAGAATACGAGAAAAAATTTCTTCCCATATACATTGTCCTGAGGAAGAAAGGTTACAGCCGCAGGGATTTGGCGATTTAGCCCTGTGGCCAAGTTACCCACAAGCCCGAGACACGGCAGCGTGTCTCGGGCTTTTTTATTCGCAAGACTCGACGATTAAAGTTCTAATTGATAAGAGTTCGACCCATTTAGTTTTTCGGCTCAACAAGGCCGTTCAGAATCAGACCCCTAAGGGGAATTGGAACTAGTATGTATTTGACAATAAATAAATTAGTTGCAATATAAGTGCAACGCTCTTTAAACCTGCAACTGAAACAATTGACTCTGTATTGAACATGGATGAAATTCCCGAACTGACCGCACTGCCAGAAGGCGGCTATCGGCCGACCGATCCCAAACGGACGCTCGTCGCGCTCATTGGCAATCTCCACCTGCATTTCCCTCAGACCGCCGACGTGGGCGGTCGCGGGTACTACAGGAAGCTCGTCGAGACACAGGGGTTATGGGACAATGTCCCGATCTCAGAGGTTTCTGACGAGGATCCACTAGATTGGAGAGAGAGCCCTCTCAGGCTGAGCCAGACGAATCGCCAATTCTACACACAGCTCGACGAGACGATTGGAAGCCTCGGCTTCACGCCCGAAAAGATGGGGGCCAAGTACCTGTCGTTGACCTCACTTGAAGGCGAAGCGTGGGACAAGGAGTTCGTCGCCTTCTATCTGCCGATCTACGTCGCCCTGAGGAGGAAGGGCTACAGTCCAAAGGACCTGTCCGAATAACAGTCGAGCCCGTCGCTTCACCGCGACGAGCTTTTTTATGCCAGGAATTCGATGACCAAAGTTCTAATCGCCGCGAGTTCTCGACCCATTCGCAAAAAGCTCCCTCGTGGGAGCTTTTTGTATTCCAACCTGATATCATTTCGTCATGGAAATGGAAACCTGCCACTGTGAGCCAGAGAGCAAGATAAAAAAGTTCGCACCTCTGGTGATAATGTTCGCGCTCGTCATCACGTACACCATCTACGGCCAATTTGCCCTGGGAACTTTTGCCACGCATGTGGCGATGATGGATTTTATGGGAGCGTACTTCCTGCTCTTTGGCTTACTCAAGGCCATAAACGTGCGCAGCTTCGCAAAATCGTACGCCCAGTACGACATCCTCGCCCGCGAGAACAAGGCATGGGGCTATATCTACCCTTTCGTCGAGCTCGCCCTCGGAGCCACATACATTGCCGGCATAGATTCGACCTATATCAATATTTTCGTATTCCTGCTCATGTCGCTCAAGGCATATTCCGTTTGGATCAAGCTCGCCCAAAACGAAGATTTGCAATGCGCGTGCCTTGGCGGCTTCTTCAAAATCCCAATCACCTGGTTCACCGTCTTTGAGGACATCCTCATGGCAGCAATGGCGATCGCGATGCTGCTTACTTTCTAATCGCGCTTCACTTATACTTTACTGGTCCCCTTTCCAACTTGAATACCGCTCGTATCCCGCCATCAAGTACGGTTCCGGCGACGCTTTCGGTCCTTTCTCTCATTGCATCAAAATCATGCTGCTTCATACCCTCGACGCTCGTCGTCCTGGGGCTGTCTGGCAGCGTGATGGGTCTCTTTCTTATGACAGTACTCCTGCCACTCGTAGCGGTTCCAGCGCTCGGCTGGTCTCACTACAAGTTCTGGAAGAAGCCCCATATGCGCAAGAGTAGATTGCACCAGATCGTGCTTACCGCCTCGACCTTGTTCTTTATTTACGTCCTCGCGACCCACTATATCCCGCATATCCAGCACATCCGCACGTTCGGATTCGCTGAGGCATGCGGCCTCTAGCCCGTCTTTGGAAGGCGGGTTTTTTATGCCCATATAGAACACAAGCAAAAGCCGCCCGAGAGCGGCTTTTTGCTGCCTGTATTGCCTTACACCACCCTTTCTCCCCTGATGAGTCGAACCAATACCATAATGATGGCGATCACGAGAAGCACGTGAATAAATCCGCCGATGGTATAGGAAGTGACAAGTCCGAGGATCCACAAGACGATCAAAATGGCTGCGATTGTAGTTAACATGCGTTTGATTGGTTAATTGCTGTCGTAATAAGGACGGGCCAGCGGTCGGCCTGTTACAATAGAGTGGCTAATCAAAAATTCCCATGAATAAAAACAACATACTCATAACCTTCATCGTGGCGGCTATCGTCGTCGCGGCCGTCTGCCTCTATCTGAGGCCAAAAATGGATGCGAATCCGTCCACACCCGGAACTTCGACGTCGATAATCGATACCGCATGGACATGGCAGAAGACGGTATTTGCCGACGGCAAGGAGATCGTCCCGAAGGATCCGAGCCGCTTCGAGATCGTATTCAATGCGGACAAGACCTTCAGCAGCTCGAGCGACTGCAACAGGATGAGCGGAGGGTACGTAGCGGACGGCGAAATCCTCAGCATCGGCCCCGTCGCCATGACCAAGATGTTCTGCAATGACGCAGTGCATGAATCGGAATACGCTCAGGAGCTTTCCCGCGCAACCTCGCATGTCATCGAGGGCGACGAGCTCCGCATCAAACTTCTCAAGGATTCAGGCACGATGATCTTTGCCCGCGCAGAATCCGCAGAAACAAAGCCTGCCGAGACAATCGCGACAAGCACTCCCGTAAACCTCAACGGCTCTACGTTCCGCCTCGCCTCATACAACGGCACTGCAATTCCAACGAGCGAAAAATACACCGTAACGTTTGAGAGCGGCAAGGTGAGCGCCAAATTCTGTAACGGCATGGGCGGAGAGTACACACTCAAGAACGGCAACATAAAGGCGAACCTCATAGGCACGCTCATGTATTGTGCGGAGCCGGCTAATGTCATGGCATACGAGAGTGCCTTTGGCTCGATCATGGCGAACGGCACGCTCGCCCAGTCCGGCAGCACCCTTACTCTCACGGGAGCCGACGGCAAGCAGATGGTCTTTAACGTATTCATGGACTAATGCGAGCCATGAAGAAGATCACCTACGCGATCGGCATCCTGTCCCTCCTCTCGGTCGCCACTCCCGCCCTCGCCGCATGCACGGACATAGCGGCGGATATCGGATCGGGCTCGACCGGCAGCAACGTAACCAGGCTCCAAGTATATCTGGCAGAAGCAGGCTACCTGACCGCTACTCCCAACGGAGTATTCGGACCGGCAACGCTGGCAGCAGCCAAGAAATTTCAGGCGGCAAACGGCATAAGCTCGACCGGCTTCGTCGGCCCGACGACCCGTGCCTTCATAAAGGCGAAAAGCTGCGCGACAACACCGACCGCCTCAGGCTCGAGCGGCTCGCAGACAAATGTACCCGCGAAGGCCCCTCTCATAAGCTCCCCCAAGGCCGGGGCGGTAGTCACCATCGGAAAGACCCAGATCATCCGATGGGCATCGGAGATAAAATCGACCTACAGCATCATCCTCGAGGACAAGAACGGCATATCGGTAGGATATATCGCAATCACCCGATTGGGCGGAACCCAATTCGAATGGAAGGCCGGCGAGGTCTATTCGACCGAGAGCCAGAAGAACACGGTGGTCGCCCCAGGCGAGTACAAGATCCGCATCAGGAATACCTATGCCGGAACTTCGGCGGACGATCCGCAAAGCGCGGTCTTTACCCTGGAGGCGCAGCCAGTAGCGGCAAACATGATCTACCCAAAGACCGTCTCCTCAAGCGACGAGACGCCGATCGTCATCTACGGCTCGGGCTTCAACGATGCGACATCGATATACCTAAACGGCCCGTTCAACATCCGCACGACAAAGCAGTACGTCTCCCCTGACGGAAAGGTGCTCATCTTCAGCCTCACGAGCAATATGAGCGCGGGAACCTACAGCATCTGGGCGTACAACGGCACCGACAGCACAAGCCTGAATACGAACATTGCCGCCTACTAGCATCTCTGCTAATCTAAGCCTCACAAACATATGGAACCAACAACCACACCAAAGACCAGCAAGGCCGCCATCGTCATTGTCTTGGCAGTCGCCATTATCGCGATTGCAGGCGGCGTATTCTGGTATCAGAAGCACAGCGAGGCGCCTTTCTGCTTTACCTTCGCCCATGACACCGTATTCGGAGACCGAACTATTGCGAACCCTTCGAACACCGGCTATCAGGCGCTCAACGGCATGACATATTACATCCCTGAAGTGCCCGCGCTCCAGACCGCCCTTGCTCGCGAAGGATTCTATATCGACCCTCTCGAATCTACCGGAGGCAAGATCTACTACGCCGCATTCTATGGGCCTTCGACGGCATCGGCCCTCAAGGAGTTCCAGAAGAAGCACAAGCTCGGCCTCACCGGCATCGTCGAGAACAGCACGATCGACAAGCTCAACGAGCTCTACGGATGCCCAGCCGGAACGGTATCCCCTCTCCTCCAGCCGACGGAGACGGCGACCTCGACAGCCACGACGACAAAGCAGTAGCAGAGAAAAATTCCGGAATTGTCCGGAATTTTTCGTATAAGGGGGTGTCTGTGTCATAATGATAGCCATGATAGAGAAAGGCCGTCAGTTTTTCAGAAAATACGAACGCTATGTGTCGCCCGTAACCCTGGTAACCGGCTTTATCTTTGACTCGATCATGCTCCGCCGCATCGACGTCCTCTTCTCGAACGCCCTCCTCATCGGCTACCTTTCCGTCTCGGCCCTCTCGATCCTCCTCCTCAACGTGCATCAGACGCGCGAGGAGGCGCGACGATCCGAGACCTTCCATATAACGCTCATCTTCCTCATGCAGTTCTGCCTCGGAGGCCTCTTCAGCGCGTCATTCCTCTTCTATTCGAAATCGGGCGCGGTCATCGCGAGCTGGCCGTTCCTCCTCATGATCTTCGCCTACGTTATCGGCAACGAGCTTTTCCGAAAGCACTACGTCCTCCTCGGCTTCCAGATATCGGTATTCTTTACCGCGCTCTTCTCATACCTCATCTTCTTCCTCCCTATCATCCTCGGCCAAATGGGAGACTCGATCTTCCTCCTCGCCGGCATCGCGAGCCTCATGATCACGGGCATATTCATATATGTCCTATCATGGTTCGCGCCTCAGAGGGTAAAAGACGGCGCAAAAATAATGGTTACGGCGGTGGTTCTGCTTTTCGGAGGCATCAACATCCTCTATTTCACCAACCTTATCCCGCCGATCCCTCTCGCCCTCAAGGAGGCCGGCATATACCGATCGCTCTCGCGCCTGCCTGACGGCACATACCTCGTACAAGGCGAGGAGCAGGAATGGTTCAGCCTCATTTCTGACGATCCGGTGCTTCATATCGTTCCGGGAGAGCCGCTCTACCTTTTGAGCTCCGTATTCGCGCCGACTAACCTCAAGACCGATATCGTGCACACATGGCAGTACTACGACGACACTGACAGGGCCTGGACTGTCGCCGATACCGTAAAGCTCGGCATCGTCGGAGGCCGCGACGGAGGATTCAGGACCTACTCGTCCCGAGAGAACATCTTCCCGGGCAGGTGGCGGGTGGACGTAGCCACGCCACGAGGCCAGCTTATAGGCCGTTTGACATTCGATATCAAGACATCGAACGGTACCGAAAAGCTCGAGACTAACATTAAATAGCGTGATATAATCGACGGGTTATCGGCTTTATACTGTATAAATAGCTAAATTCATATATGAATAAGAAAGGTATTCTCGGTTTGGTCATTATCGTCATCTTGGCAATCGTCGCCTACGTTATCTGGGGCGGCACTTCAAGCACGTCGGTAAACAACAACTCGAATTCGACGACTACGGGCAGCACTTCTAACACTGGCTCTACGAAGGACGATTTCGCTCCAGTTACCAAGGATTCTACGAACACTACCCTTCTCGGACGACTCAAGGTCGCTTCTGTAGCGGCTGCAGAAACAGGTACTCGCGTAGCATTGGCTAACGGAACAGCAAAGTTCTCTGACGGCGATGTCAGCGGAACCATCACTCTCGGCGACGTAGCCGTAGAGACATCTGTCGGCGGAAACAAGTACGTTATCGCTACCCTTTCTGTTAACTCAGGCGGCAGCGGCACATACAAGTATGTCGTTCTCTTCGAGGACAAGAACGGTACTCTCACTGACAAGTCATACTCGCTCATCGGCGACCGAGTCGTCATCAACGGAGTCCGAGCGGACGTCGTAGCTGACGCAAAGGGAGCACAGAGCGTCGTAGTCTCTGTCTCATACCTCGGACACGCAAAGGGCGAAGCTCTCGCTTCAAAGCCAACTGAGGCTCACACAAAGATCCTCGTTGTTGAAGACGGTATCTTCAACTCAGCAAAGGAGATCACTCTCTAGTCTCTCCTCTATCGAAAGCCGGCCCTCACGGGCCGGCTTTTTTATTTCTGCTACAATAGAGCCCATATATGGATCGAGCGCGACGCAAAAGGATACTTATAGATCTCGGAATAATAGCCGTAAGCATTTTTGCCGCCGGATTTCTGGTCCAAAGCAATCTCGTACAAAGCATCGTTACGGCAAATGCGAGCCTCTACATGCTGAGCGCATTCGTGGCGGGACTCTTCTTTACATCGGTATTCACCACCGCTCCTGCAATGGTCGCCCTCGGCAGCCTCTGCGCAATCTATCCCCCAATCACTGTCGCTGTCTTCGGCGCCCTTGGAGCGCTGATCGGAGATTACGTCATATTCTCATTCATCAGGGGCCACATCTCGGAAGACATTACCTACCTTTTGTCGCAAGCGAAGTCAAAGCGTATGAAACACGTGTTTCATCACCGCTTCATGCGATGGTCCATGGCGATCGTCGGCGCGATAATCATCGCCTCGCCCCTTCCCGACGAGCTCGGCCTCACCCTCATGGGCCTCTCGAAGATGTCGACTGTGAAATTCGCAGCCATCTCGTACACATTCAACTTTATCGGCATCGTCGCGATCGGATTCGTCGCGAGGGCGTTCTAATGCTATAGTCTCTGCATGGCAGACATTCTCGACGGGAAAATTGCCCGTGACAGCTATACGAAAGGCCTGATTGAGCGCTCAAAGCGCCTTTTTGCGCGGCCGACGCTCGCCCTGATCCAGATAGGCGACAACAAGGAATCGGCGATCTATATCGAGCAGAAGAAGCGCTTTGCCCGGACGATCGACGCTCGCGTAGAGCATATTCAGTTCAAGTCGGAAGCGAAGATTTCCGATGTCGAGATGGCAATCCGATCCCTCAATGCGCGAGCCGACATACATGGCATCATCATCCAGCTCCCCCTTCCTGCGGGCTTCGACAAGCACAGCCTGATCGAGATGATCGATCCCGCAAAGGACGTTGACGGACTGACGGACGCGAATCAGAGGCTCCTCGAGGCAGGCACGCCGAACCTCGTACCCGCGACGGCAAAGGGAGTGATGAGCCTCCTCGATTTTTACGGAATCGAGATCAAGGGAAAGAAAGCCGTCGTATTCGGCAGATCGCGCCTTGTCGGCGGGCCGATAGCGAGCCTCTTGTCGGCGCGCGGGGCAAGCGTTTCGGTGTGCAACAGCCAGACAGCCGACCCGCGCGCCGTCTCGACCCAGGCCGACATCGTCGTCGCCGCCATCGGCAAGCCGGAACTCATCGACGCGTCATACGTGAAAGCCGGCAGCGTCATCATAGACGTGGGCATAAGCACGCTTCCTGAAGGCCGAAAAAGCTCTACGGGCAAAGCTATTGCGGGCGACGTGAACTTCGCGGCCGTCTCCCCTCTTGTCAAAGCCATAAGTCCCGTGCCTGGAGGAGTCGGCCCAATGACTGTTCTATCATTATTTGATAACCTTATAGTCTCGGCAGAGAGAAGTGCCGCGAAATAGGCCCCATTAGCAACTCATAAACACACAATGGAAACTCTTACCACCAATCCACGATTCAAGAACGCGGCCATAGTGCTCGCAATCCTCCTCATCGCTCTCGTAGCGGTCAGGATCGTTCGAGAGTCAAAGGAAATCTCGTACGTCGGCGCCCCTGAGAACATGCAGAACATGATCACCGTCTCAGGAAAGGGCGAGGTTCTCGCCACCCCAGATATCGCCACTTTTAGCTACACCGTCAGCGAAGAGGCGCTCGTCGTAAGCGACGCCCAGAAGAAGGCGACCGACAAGTCCAACGCTATCCTCGCCCAGATCAAGGCAGCAGGCATCGAGGACAAGGATATCAAGACGACTTCGTACAACATCTACCCTCGCTACGACTACCAGAGCTCATCGATCTACGTCCCCGGCAAGCAGATTCTCGCTGGCTACGTAGTGTCGCAGACAGTCGAGGTCAAGGTCCGAAAGCTTGAGACAGCAGGCACCCTCCTTACAAGCATCGGCGAGTACGGCGCAGACAACATCTCCGGCCTTTCGTTCTCAGTAGACAAGCAGGAAGACCTCATGCGAGACGCCCGAGACAAGGCGATTACCGACGCTCGAGATCAGGCCAAGAAGCTCGCTAACGCACTCGGCGTACGACTCGGCTCTATCACAAGCTTCTACGAATCAAGCCCTTACCAGCCTATGTACTACGCGAAGGACGCTATGATATCTGCATCGGTAGCCAACGGAGGCGCGGCAATGGCTCCTGAGCTTCCAGCAGGCGAAAGCAAGATCGTCTCTAACGTAACGATTACTTACTCAATTAAGTAATATCCTGTAGCAAGAAAAAACCGGACGATGTCCGGTTTTTTCTTGTCTAAAAATTGATTATTTTGCCTTCTCTTCTGAAACGACCCGCAGGACTTCCTCGATTGCGGTCAATCCCTGCGCCGCTACGAATATTCCGTCTTCCAGAAGCGTCATCATTCCCTCCTTCTTTGCCTGAGCCTCAATAGCAGCAGCTGTCGATCCCTTAAGCACCAGTTCCTTGAGCGTCGGAGTCATCTTGAGCACTTCGTGTATGCCGATGCGTCCCTTGTAGCCATCCGAATCCTTTGTAACTACAGGGGCGCCAAACATGACCTTGTCCCATCCGTCTTTCGGGCCGATAACCTTCTCTGCCTTTAAAAAGCCCAGCATGCGATCCAAATCTATGACCTTGGACAATGCGGCCAATTCCCCCTTTGTGAGCGCCCTGCGGTCCTTTGACGCGTCAGAGAGCCTGCGGACGAGCCTCTGTCCGATAACGACTGAGACGGTAGACGCAAGGAGGAATGGTTCGGTCTTCATCTCGATCATTCGCGAGATGGCGCTCGACGCCGATTTGGCAGGAAGCGTCGAGAGCACGAGGCGCCCGGCAAGGGCCGCATTGGTCGCGAGCGACGCGGTCTCATTGTCGCGGATCTCCCCCACCATGATGATATCGGGGTCCTGACGGACGATGCTGCGCAATCCGGAAGCGAACGTGAACCCGATATCCGGCCTGACCTGCATCTGATTGACGCGGGCCATCTGATATTCAACAGGATCCTCGACTGTGGAGATGTTTACGTCGGGAGTATTCAAAATATCGAGCAGAGTGTAGAGGGCCGTCGATTTTCCGGAGCCAGCGGGGCCGGTAGCGAGGATCATGCCGGCAGAAAGCTTTGTCGCGGCATGGATGCGCTCGAGAGCCTCGCCGTGAAAGCCCAAATGCTCGAGGGTAAAGCCGGAAACGCTCTCGCGGAGAAGGCGCATGACGATTTTCTCGCCATAGAACATGGGCAGCACGGAAACGCGCAGCGAGATCTTCTCGCCGTTCATCTCGATCTTGAAACGGCCGTCCTGCGGCAGGCGTTTCTCGTCGAGCTTGAGGCTCGAGAGCATCTTTATGCGTGCGATGACTGCATTCTCAGCATCCTTTGGGAGAACCATGGCGTCGTGCAGGCGACCGTCGATGCGATAGCGCACCAGAAGCTCCTTCTCGAGAGGCTCCAGATGAATATCGGACGCGCCCTGGATAATGGCGTGCTTCAGGAGGGTGTCGACGATGCGAATGACGGAAAGATCCTCGGTAATTTTCTTGAGATCGCCGGAAATCTGCTTGATCGAGGCCGTCTCCTGCCTGATAAGGTCGCCGAATTCGGACTTGAGCCCCTTCTGATACTGGACGAGAGCCGACTTGATCGAGTCGGAGTCGGTCAGGCGAGGCAATATCTTTACGCCGACCTTCTTCTGGATGAAATCAATAACGGCCAAGTCGCCAGTATTGAGCATCGCGACCTCCAGGGTACCCTCGCCCCTCTTGAACGCCACGACGTTGTGGCTGCGGACGATCGGCTCAGGCACGAGAGAGAGCACGGAGAAGTCTATCTTGTGGCCCTTGAGATCGATATACGGAATGCCGAGAATGTACGCCTTCATCTTGCGAAGGTCGTCTTCAGAAAGCTTTCCCCGATTGACGAGAATCTCGCCGAGGCTCAGCCTTTTCTCCTTGGCTTCCCTCTCCGCGTCTGCGACGTCGCCGCGCGATACGAGACCCGAATCGTTTATGAAAGCCTTGAGCTGTTGTTCTTCGATGTGCATAGGAGCGTGATATAATCGTGCTTTAAGTATATCCCATTTAAAGCATGACGCATATAAATAATCAGGAGTGGTTGACGCTGCCCGTATCGGTCATTATCGCGGGAGCGCTTATCGGAGCGAGCATTTACATGGGCGCGCGGGAAATTAGCGGCGGAGGCGTCGCAACCGCTTCGGCGAACCCTGCCGCCGTGGCAAATACCGGCATCAAGATCGCCCCGGTGACGAGCGCGGATCATGTTCTCGGAAATCCAGCCGCAAAGGTAAAGCTTATTGTCTATACGGACCTCGAATGTCCATTTTGCAAGCAGTATCACGGCAATATCAAAACAGCTATCGCAAAATATAGCCCTGATGACGTAGCGGTAGTGTATCGTCCGTTCCCCCTCCCGTTCCACGATAAGGCATTCAAGGAAGCAGAAGCGGCAGAATGCGCAGCCGAGCAGGGCGGAAACGCGAAATTCTGGGCATACGTAGACCGCGTATTCGAGATTTCTCCTACCAACAACAAGCTTGATCCGGCAGAGCTCCCAAAGATCGCGGCGCACGTCGGTCTCGATGTGACAAAATTCAACTCATGCCTTACGAGCGGCAAGTACAAGGCAAAAATCGACGCCTCGATCAAGGAAGGCGCGGTCGCGGGAGCATCGGGCACGCCGTACAGTGTCCTCATTACCAAAGACGGCCCAACGGCAATCAAGGGCGCAGCTACCACAGCGACGCTCGAAGATAAGTTCGATACAGCCCTAGGAAAGAAATAATCAGCGCAACTGAATGCGCGAAAAAACCGCCGGCGGCGGTTTTTTCGCGCTATTGGGTTACAGTAATCAACCCCTTCTTTCGAGCATAGAGATGATCATGATAGCTCCAGTTGCCCACTCGCTCGAACACGAACGTCCAGCTCCCGCCCGGCTCGATCGGCATGCGCGGATCGAATTCCGGATAGAGTTCGTGCGTCGGATGAAGGTCGGATGCCGGCCAAAAGAAATCAGAAGCCGTATCGTTTCGGAACATGACCGCCTCGCCGAGCTTTATGGATGAAGTATTGGGCGAAAAGCCATCCTTTGTCATGGAAATAGTGACCGTAGGCACGATATCGGCAGCAGGCGCCTTGTCACCGCCTTTCGAAAAGACAAGAGCCGCAATTGCAGCAAGCGCGAGCACGACGACCGCCGATATGATTATTGTTTTCTTATGCATGTTTCTTAAAAATTAGGACCGAAGCGATTCCGACGCCCGCGCCGGCCGCAAGCGCCGCGATGCGTATGAGCCATTCGGCGTAGCGCGATTCCTCCGGCGAGCGGACAACCGCTATAGAGAAATCCTGCTCCGGGATTTGCTGCGACGGCGTCTCGAACCGGGTCGAGAGCGTGTACTCGCCCTCGCGAGGAAATACGAAGCTGAATCCCGGCCTGCCAAACTCGCCATAATCTATTGGGCCGGCAAAGAGGAGCCTGTCACCCTCCTTGATGCGTACCCAAACATTCGAGAACGGAAGGATTTCGCGCGTAGTCTCGTCCAGGACCGCGAGGTCGAACCTGATCAAGTCGCCGGCAATGAATTCGGCGCTATAGCCGATGTCAAAAAAATATTCCCCCACCGTCTTCTCGAGCGAGGCGATGCCATAATGAGCCGATGCGAATACAGGAACAGCTGCGACCAGCAGCACAAAGAGTATCTTTTTCATCTACCGAATTATACTAGCTAACGCTAGCGGCTCAAACATCGCGCCATCCACGGCTCCGGCATAGCGTTACAAAAAGCTTTCCAGGGCTCAGACCCCTTATGGAAATTGAACGTCGAATACTTCAACAGGTCATTGAAGCAGATGTGATCCTTGTCATACGCCTCCGCCCTCTCGCAGACGGCTGTTGCCAATTCGCCGTTGGAGTAGTCGGTTTCGATCATGCGGTTGGCAGCCTGGGCCATGCAGGTTGCCTTGTGGAAATCGGTAGGCATTGCCTCGCAGTACGCGAATATTTTTTCATTATTGAAGGCAAACTGAGCGGCCATGACGTACATCAAAGTGTCGAAGCATCTTCGCTGCTCCTTTTCGCCCTCCGGTTTTGCGCAGAATTTCAGGAGATTGGTAGGCTTTCGCAAATCCTCATAGAAGAGCGGCCACGATTCCGAATAGCACGAGCCGGCCTCCTCGCCCGTGAAAGCGCCGCAGAACGCGGAAACTTCCTCGCGCGAAACCTCCTTCCCCTCGATCAGGCTGAAGTCGTCTGGCTCGAGCGGCTGATAAATCTGCATGAATACCCCGTCATAGCAGACGTGCGAGTAATCGTGGGTCGGCTTCTTGCTGAACTCATTGCACAGCGCGAGCGATTTTGGTACATCCGCCTCGGTGATATACATCAAAAGGTGTCCGAGAGCGTGATAGCAGCTTCCCTGCTCGAGGCCGGTCGGATTGAAGCCCGATTTCTTCTCACAGACAGAAGAGAGCTGCGGCTTGAGCTTTAAGATCTCATCGTCGGTGAGCGATTCTTTCCTAAAGCGTTCCTGAAACGCTCCGTGAATGCAGCCGTTTGAGCAGACGCCCGACGGACAGCGCTGTATGACGGTCTGCCAGCGTGCAGGATCCGTCGCCGTCTCGGCTGCGGCGATCTTGTGCCCCAAGACATGGCAATACTGATATGTCCTATCCATGCTTTGGACGAAACGGGTTACTTTGAATGCGTCCTCCATGGAAATCCTATTCATAAGCCTCGGTATCTCCTCTTCGTAACAAGTAGGCTTGTATGGCGCATCGGCGCAGTCGGAGATTATCTTGCTCGCGAGCTTGTCCAAGCCTCCATATGAAGGGCCTGATTTCAAATAGACGATCTCGCCGGCAATGAATGCTGCGACGATCGCGATTGCGATAACGATATTCCTCATTGAGACTATTTTAGCAGCGTTGCCTCTTTTAAGCAGGTGGCCTGATCGGTGGTAGATAGACCCCCGCACAGCATCCGATATTTTTCCCTGAGATTCGGCTCGCTATAGAAAGCCCAACCGACGCCTATCCTGCAAAGGAGATTCTCTTGCTCGCCATCGAGCCGCGAGCAGGCATTTACCCCTTTCGCAACGTCGAACGATACCGCTACAGCAAGCGAATTGCCCAAGCCCTTGAAGCAAATGTCCCGCGAATTCTTGTCCGCGACCGTGCGGCAGATATCGCCCACTTTCGTATAATCCTTTGCAAATACCTGGCCCAGCCAGTCCGCGAGCTCAAAATAGCAGGATCGTGTGTATTTCTTTGGGACCGATTCGCAGGGGTAGAGCGGATCTTTGGCGTCGAATGGGCGATTCTCGATTCCCGTCAGGCTCTGCATCGTGTGAAAATTGTATTCCATAAACACTCCGCTCGAGCAGCCGCCCAATTCCCCTTTCCATGTAAGGGTCCCGCACAATTCCAGGGCCTCGTTTATCTTGTCATCGCCAAGATAGCCCATAAGTCCATGACCAATGCCGTGCTGGCAACCCAGGCCCCCTTCGCCCCAGCGCCCTATACACTTCTTGTCGAGGTCGGGCAAGATTCCGACGCCATGCTCGCTGATGGCCTTGCCGAAAAAGCTGTGATAGCAGCCGTACGAGAACGAGCTGTCGCAATAGGCGATGCCGGGCACTCCCTCCTTGTCGTAAATAAGCTCGCCGAATATATGAGCGAGAGTGTGGCCGATGCCGAATGGCTTTGCGAGGGTCTCTGCCCTGAATTCCTCATACGCCTTTTCTGTACCAACCCTGTCGATTTGCTTCTTCCAAGCTTCGCGCTCCTTTGTGAAATTGCCCGACCATAGGGCTCTGAGGGGATCCTGAGGCTTGTCGTTTTTCAGAAGGAAATACGACTCAAATCCGACGACAATCGCCATAACGGCGACAGCGACGATCAGAAGTGAGTTCTTAAAATTTAGATAAGCTCTTTTTTGCATTGGGTGATATATGGCTCGATCATCGCCTCGCAGATATCGGTCCGCCTCTTCTTGTCGCTAATATAATGCCCTGTCGTTTTGATAAGATCCTCATAGCACTCCTTCCCTTCGCCTCGAGTCTCGGCCACGGCGCACATGCGCAAAGATACCGAAGGGTCGTTCTCGCCTCCCCAAAAGAGCGAGTGCAGGGCGCCCAAGAGGCACTTGATCTGGCCGTCGCGCGGCTTTGCGAGCTCGCACATATCGAGCATCCTCGTCATCTGCTTTTCAGTCATCGATTCGATAATACGGATATCTCGATTCTGGACGAGCACTGCAAACTCCTTCCCGAAGCCGTCAAAGCAGGCGTTGCGGGATTGGCCCTTCAGGGGGTCGCAGTATGTAAATGCCTTTTCGATGCTCTTCAAATCCGGGCGGCCCAGATCGGCGCCCGCCGCCGTGAACAAATGCGGGGTAAGGTACGTGTAGCACATGCTCTTCGCCTCATTAGGAATGAAAGAGGCGCTGCAAGGATAGAGAGGGTCCTCATCTTTGAAATATTTTTTTACCTTCTCCTTCCACATCTCGACGTCATGGACGCCGGAGATCATCTCCATGATCGTTCCGCCTACGCATTCGCGGTATTCGCGGCCTCTGGTAGGGCTCGCCTTCTCGCACATCTTTACAGCCGTTGGGAGCTCGTAGTCGTTGAAAGCGAGGACGCCGTGGCCAAGGCCGTGGAAGCACATGGTATAGGCGCCAGAGCCGCCCGGCGCGCGCCTGCAGAGAGCGGCGATCTCGCTAAACGAATCGGGCCCCTTCTCAAGAAGCGTGCCTATCACGATCGTATGCGAGCAGGCATTTCGGAAATCAGAAGTGCAGAGCATGATTCCTTCAGGCCCTTCCTGCTCGTACAGGATATCGCCCACCACGTGACCCAAAAGATGTATATCGATATTCGGGGGAAGCGGCGCGCGCTTAAGGACTTCGAATGCGTAGATCGCGCCCTTCTCATGGGCGAGATCGGCGAAAAATACGGAGAGATCCTTGAAATTCAAAGCCTTCCCTTTTAGCTCGCCCGCCTCGGAGTAACGGAGCGAGTCGCCGTAAGCAAGATATGAGGCCATACAGACGCAGAGCGCCAGCATTATGGCAACAGCCGCACCCAGCCAGCCGCATTTTTGCCAGAAGCCCTTAACACGCTTTCTCATCATTGAGATTTACTTAACAAGGATTACACCGACCGCCCGACCCATATCGTCGCATCCAAAGCCGTATATACCCTGACCCTTGCCGAAGCTCGCCTTTGTCACGAGCGTCGATTTTGCAGGGACTTTGAATGAAAGCTGCGGATTAAAAGTGACCGTATGCGCGACCGAAGCGTTGTTTACGAACGTAATCTTTGAATCAGCGACGACTGATGACGCAAGAGGCTTTGCCACACAGCCCGCAATATCGATTTTCTCCGTCGGGACCGCGGCCCTGTCTACGACATGGTAGAAGGCCGCCCTTTCGGTTTTTGTAGCGCCGGCCTTTGGGAAGGCAAAGATATCGCCGTCAGCGGCATTGGCCGCGCCCGCGACAGAGTCTATGGAGATGGGGGCATTCTTGAATCCTTTTGTTTCCTTTTTGTAGACCATATAGCCGAGGACAAGAGCAATGACCGACAAAACGACGAGAGCGATTTTTAGGATCAATTTCATAAATTTCTTTTGCTAATTAGTCCAAGTATATCATCTAACAGTAGGCAAAAACTGGGATATACTACTGCCATGATCTCGATAGTGATCCCCGTCTATAATGAGAAGGAGTCGATAGGCCGCGTCGTGGATGAAGTGCGCGATCTGTACCCAGACGCAGAGATTATTGTTGCAAATGACGGAAGCACAGACGGCACAACAGAGGCTATTAAGAGCATTCCGGGCATTAGGACAGTTTCTTTCGCATCAAACAAAGGAAAGGGATTTGCTATCTATGAAGGCCTGCTCGCCTCATCGGGCGATATCTGCGCGACCATGGACGGCGACGGACAGAGCGATCCTCGTGACATAGGGCGGCTAGTCGAGGCCCTGAAAAAAGCAGATTGCGCATTCGGATATAGGGAGAAGCGCGAAAGCTCGATCAGCAAGAAAATCGGCGGTATTATTGGCAACAAGGCGCGCATGCTCGTCCTGGGCAGCGGCGCAACTCGCGATGCCGGATGCGCCCTGAAGGCATTCAGAAAGGGCCACGTCCAACACCTATTCCCTTTTGAAGGACTGCATCGGTTCATTCCAGACTTGCTAGCCGGAGCGGAGCTGTCGATCGCGGAGCTGTCGATCGCGGAGCGCCCTCGTTTCGCCGGAAAGAGCAAGTATTCAAATTCGGGGCGCGCGGTGAGAGGCCTGAGCCATCTGATGCTTATCAGGAAGCACCTGTCTCGAAAGATGAAACAACATGCATAATATATTCATACACTTAGGGAATTTCGATATAACCGGCTGGCAAATTATTGGCATTATGGGATCGGCGCTATTTGCCGGACGCTGGGTTCTGCAGGTAATAACCTCTCGCAAAGCCGGCAACTCCGTGGTTTCGCGCGGATTCTGGTACATGAGCATATCGGGCAACCTGCTCTTGCTCGCTTACTTCATATTTGGGAACACCGATGGCGTTGGAATACTCTCGAATGCGTTTCCCATTGTTCTCGCGGGATACAATTTGTGGCTTATCGGCAATAAAAAAGCCGCCTAAATTAATAGGCGGCCTCGCAACGGATCGAGCCTTACTCCTTAACAGGACCATCGCTCGGCTGATTGTTTTCCTCAGGAGCTTTGCCGATCCGAATATAGATCGAGAATCGGCGCTTATTTTGTGATCAATGACGCTAAACCGAAGTATGTGCGGGGACTTCTGGATCCGGATTGCCTCTAAGATTTTCTTAACAAGGGACTCATAGTCTTGACCCTCGACCGGCACGCCTTGAATCGTCTTAATCTCAAAGCCGTCCCGAAACCCAGCGCGACCAGGCACAGAATCAAGAACGACATCCTTCACGGAAAGCTGATCGATGATCGGCTCTCCGCTGACAGGATCACGACGGCTCGCTTTGATGTGAAAGCGATAGCCGACGTACTTCCCCTCAGCAACAATAAACGGGAGCATCGAAACTACCGCGTCCTTATCCGGAGACTCAACTGATGCGGTCTGCGCTCGCGAGATGACGCCGGCAACGAGCGACAGAAAGGCAAAGAACATGGCTCTCATGATTTGGTAAAATCTGACATTATGACGAGTTACCTCTCAGTGATAACCCCATCTGCCCAAAGAGTCAATCGTCTTAAAACTTATAGACGTATATTGAGGCCCCGCCAACAGCCCCGCGGTCACTTATGATTTTTTGCGCGCATCCGCATGTCTCGAAATACGGATAGATCTCAGGCCAACGCGAATCGGTCATTGAATCGAGAACGAGATAGCCAGTATTCTCCCCGAGAACCTTCTTTAATTGTTCGAAATCGACGATTATCGGAGCGGCGACATAATAGTCAAAACCATTAATCACCTTGGCGTCAGCGCCAGAGGCGGGGCCGTTGAAATTCATCTTCAGCCACATGCCCTTCTCGCCCAAATACACATTATGCATTTGGGTAAAGCCGGAGATTATGATATCGCCCTCCTTTTTGTTTTTCCTTATAAGATCGTACGCCGTCTTGAAATCGGGCTGAGGCGATCCGCTTTCCAAATAATAGGTGGAACGCGGAAGCAAATTCAGAAAGGGCGCGTACAGAGCGGCAAGCAAAGCGAGCGCGATCAGCACGCATGAGCACGATCCGAGACCCTTAAACACATAATCGGCGGCGTTCCGGGCAAGATAGACAGTAAGCGCGATGAAAATCGGAAAAAGCGGGAAAAGATACCTAGACTGCGCGGCGGGACTAAAAAACAGGATAAGGACGAGCGACGAAAAGCCGGCAAGAGCGAGGAAAGATACCGCCCTTCTATCCTGACGAGCTCGCAAAGTCCAGATCCACGCGGTTACCGCTCCACACATTGAAACCAGAAGCTCAGGCGGCAGAGAATTGAAATAATCATCAAATCTCAAGGGCCGCATATTTGGCAAGAAGGCTTGAGCCAGCATTGAAATGCCAAACAGAGCCGCTAGCGCGGCAGCAGGCGCGAACGACCGGCTAGCAGATTCCATTTTGCTGTCATGTGCAAATATCACAACCATCAGACCAACAATTAAGATAAAGGCCAAGGCCGATTCTTGCGAGACATAGGCAAGAATCGCGCCAGTGATGGCAAGCGCTAATGTGCAGGGCCTCTTGGAGTTCGAATACCGCCACAAGAACGTGAGCGCAACCGTGATAAAAAGCGAGCACATCGCATATCCCCTCGCCTGCCTCGACCAGGCTATCTCCCAATATGAAAAAGCGATTGCACCTGAGAGTATAAGTGCGCCGACCTTATCCTTGAAGATCTCTCTATAGAAAAAATAGGCTGCGACAATCAGCCCCGTACCGAAAACAACCGCAGGCAGACGTTCGGGCCAGGGCGAAAAAGGATCAATGCCAAAAACCTTCTCCACAAAAGTAATCATATATACGGAAAGAATCCCGTTCCGGTAGAATTCGCCAGATTCAAGGATCGGTAGACCCTTCTCGTGGACGGACAGGGCCGCATTCATCGTAAAGCCCTCATCAATCCACAAAGACTGCTCACCCAGATCCCAGAGCCTGAGCAACCCGCCCAAAAGCATCAAAGCGACAAGGACTCCCGCGAGCGCAGCATGTTTTCGGAGATAATTCATTTGATGAAATTGTATGCCGCAACAACGCCAAGAGCAAATCAAAATCCGGGCAATAAAAAACGCACCATCATGGGAGACGGTGCGTTGGGTCGGCGAGCGAGACGTCAGAACGTCAATTGCTTGCAAAAGACGGCGTCGTAATTTGCCGGGCCCGAGGAATCGGGACAGGAAACACGAGCTCAGTCGAGCTGCTGAAGTTCTTGGTGGCGATGACCTTGAAGTGGTCACCGTAAACCTTGAGCCTCTCGGTAGCTTGAGTCAGTTGGGCAATTGTCAGACCCTCGACGGCCACGGATTCGATGTGGGTGATAAACATTCCCTTGCGTACGCCAGCTTTGTAGGCCGGCGACTCCTTGGAAATTCCCTTCACCCAGATCTTCTTCACGGGACTATCGGGATCATTGGCGTCTCCGACGATCGGAACGAGGTCACCAATTGCTGCAAAAACTTGGAAAGCCCGCAGCTGGAGAACCTCAGTCTCGACCTGTGCCGAAGAAACAGAAGCGGTAAGGATTACCGCGACGACGAAGAACAGTCTTGTCAATTTCATGGTGGTATCCGAGGTTTGAAACTGCTCCTTCATATTACTACTTCTTGCATCAGAAGTCAAACCATCTCTTGATCGGTTATCCCCATAAAAAAGCGCCCCTTTCGGAGCGCCTCGAACTGACTTTATTTGGTCTTGATTGTAAATATTTCCCGACTAGGGTCACCGGAAACCCTTATCCTATCAAGCGCTTTCACGTTGGCACTCGCAATTATGGCCCGGTAAAGGCCTACATAAGCCTGCTCATGCCGAATATCTACGGATACGGAGAATTTCCAACCTCCGGTACCCACGATCTGCTCAAGCGCCTTGAATTCAACCGGAATGTGTCGGCCGTCCGTTGCCGGCTCAGCCCGCACCGCTTTAATTAGCTTGCGTGGCTTAACCTGCTCATCCCAGAGAAAGAACACCATTCCGGAAGGCATCCTAGCCGAGGACTGAGCGCGCGGATGCAACCCGATTTTTACGTACAAGTCGATGATTGAGCCGTCTTTTTCTTCTGCCCTCGCAGAACCGTTAAAGACCATGATCTGGAAACGGCTTGGGATTAGATCGGCATCCGCTTTCGGATCCTTGGCAGCATAGCTTTGGATCGGGAAAATACTTACAAAGAAGACGAAGAACAGGAATGTTTTCATATTTGAGGCTACCCTTAAATACTACTACATTTCGTGTTAAAAGTCAATATGCTATTTACCTATATAAATATAGCCTGCGGGGCCCTGCCTGCCCGAACATGAGTAAATAAAGAGCGAATATGCTTCTTTTTGCGAGGGGGCCTGAATGTCCGAAGACTTTACGGAGACAGAGTCCCCCGGGGCGAGATTGTATGCGTGCGCCGGCAATGAGATGGTAGAAGTGCCCTTGCCAATATTACTGAAACTGAACACATCTCCATATTTTATTTTAATTGCAGAAGGAGAAGTCATACATGAATCTATTTGGATAGTCGTGGTTGCTACCGACGCCTTTTGAGCCAATATGATGGCCTTGGTCGATATTTCATTAGCATCTTCATCGACAAACGAGCTCGATCTTAAGCGGAACAACTCTTCTGTGGCAGTCTGCTGAGGATTTTTGCCAGACAGGTTGTAGTAGACCGTTCGAATGAGATCCTTATAGACAAATACCATCGATCCGATAATAAGAACAATGAGAAGGACAATGTTAATTCTTTTTGTCATACGGATATTAAATTATTCGCCACAAGTTAAAACGCAAGTTGCCCCTCCGCAATCGCAAAGCGCATCTGGATTTGTATTCAATTCAGAATACACATCGCAGATTTCAGTGCATTCACAAGAATAGGATCCAGGGCCCTGGAGAGGGTCGCAAGTCCCTTCGTCGTACGAGCTTTCCGAATAATAGCCGCCCTGTGAGTAATAGCCGGACTCAGAATATACCGGAGGGTAGTAACCCTCGGAATACGTCGGAGGGTAATAGCCCTCGGAGTAAACCGGAGGATAGTAGCCTTCCGAGTACACTGGTGGATAATAACCTTCAGAATAGACCGGCGGATAGTACCCTTCTGAATACACTGGCGGGTAGTAGCCTTCCGAGTATGTCGGAGGGTAGTAACCTTCGGAGTAAGCTGGAGGATAGTAGCCTTCAGAATACGAAGGAGGATAGTACCCCTCGGAATATGCTGGCGGATAATATCCCTCTGAGTAAGCAGGACCGTATGTTCCCTCCGAATAGTACTCACCCTCCGAATATCCAGGATCGCACGAATCCTTCGTTACGTTAGACGGCAGGTGATTGTAGAAATTCGCCCACTCCGCGCTTGTCTTTATCGGGACGTAGATCGGGATGTTCGGAGGATAGTTGGAAATGTCATAACAAGTACCGTGAGCATCGATAGTAAGAGTATCGCTCGGCTCAACGCGGCAGTATGTGGAGTTGCAGGACGATGCGGCCATCGCGTCTCCCGTCTTGAGCAAGAGAACGAGCGAGAGGGCTACGAAGGCTATTTTTATGAGGTTTCGCATCGTTTTGTTTGATTGATTATCGCGCCTTGAGTTCCGCTACTTCCGCCTTGAGGTCCTCGATCTGCTTCTGCTGCTCCTTTATGGCTTCGATGAGCGGCGCCACAAGATTCGCGTATTGGACCGACTTGATACCCTTGTCATTCTCGCTGACGAGGGTCGGATAAACCTCCTCTACGTCCTGAGCAACAAGGCCGATGCTCGATGTGCCGTCCTTCTTCCAGTCGAAGCTGACGCCCTGGAGCTTTGTGATATTCGCGAGAGAGCCTGTGAGAGGCTTGATGTTTGCCTTGAGCTTCTTGTCAGAGGTATAGAAATATGTAGTCGCGCCCACGGTGCCGTTCACGTCGAGGTTGTACGAAGGAGCCATGCCGACGCCGAGCTTCTGGGTGAACTGCGAATTGAGCGTCGCGATGAACGCGCCCACGCTGAGGTTTCCGGACTTGTCCTGAGTCGCGCTGCTGACGTTGATCGGAGTCGCCGCATTTCCTCCCGTAGGGGTCGAACCCGGATTAGACCAGGTCTGGGCAGATGCCACAGACGCGATCGAGAGAATGGCGAGAGCGAATATTATTTTTTTCATTTGGTTTCGATGAATAATGTTGCCTTTAGTATACCAACACTTGCCCGAACAAGCCTAACGGACGCTCGACTCCTCCAGCACCTTGAACATGTCGGCCTTCTGCTTGTCAGTGACCGTCGAGGACGCCGAAGTCGCCTCGAGCTCGGTGAATGACTGGTGAATGACCTCAACCGCCGGCGCCGGCTCGGATGAGGATTCTACGAGCTCGTCAAAAAGGGCCGCCTTTTGCTCAGGAGTGAGAGGCTTGAAGTCTACGGGAGCTGGCGCTGGAGCGTTCCAGAGCTTGTATGCCCAAAAGCCTGCTCCGGCGAGAATAATGATTGCTACGATAATAAGTATCTTTTTCATACGATATTAGAATTCCCCGTATCGAGGATCGAACGTGACGGGCATTATGGTAAAGGTCTTCTCGTCAGAAGTGCCCCCGACAGAATCGACGCCGCGGAGCACCACCTGGACCATCGGAGAGGTCAGCGAAGGAGCGCCAGCGAGGCGGTTAATGCGAATCCTGAGGGCAACATTCTCGGTATAGTACGGGCTTGAACCCTTTGGGATCGTCTTTGTGAGCGAGCCGGACGGCGCCGTGTAGTAATTCTGGCCGCCGTCGAACGAGTAGCTGAAGGTAGTGCTTGCTACGGTCGGATAGCTCTGAATGCTTATGGTTACTGGGTTTCCCGCCGTTTCGAAGGCGCCATTAAAGCCCAGAGTGACATTTTTCTGCTCGGTTTCTGAAGTTCCGTTAGGCAAAAGCTTTACGCGGATGCTTTCATCGAGGCCAAGGGAAAACGCGGCAGGATCCACTACCCCGTTCGTGACGACGCCGTTTCCAGTAGAGGGATTGAACGTCATCCAGCCTACGACATCGGAGCCCCAGGCATATCCCATGAAATCATTTCCTGAAAGCGTCACCCCGTAATTAGGAGAGGTTCCCGAAAGCGAGATCCAGCCATCCCAGCCACCTCCATACGAGAGGGCACGGGCCCATCCGCGCAGGCTTCCTGAAACGACCTGAGCGTTCTGCGCATATGTTCCGTTGCCCGTTGGGAATCCCGAGAGTCCACCGAACTGAATCCAGCCGATATTCGAGGACCAGGCGTATCCAGGAGTGGAAGAAGCCTCGTTTCCGGAAAGCCAGCCATACGCATTCATGTGAACGCCGTAGTTGGCGGTTCCGCAGGTGCTTGTATTAGTGCAGTTGAAGCTGATCCAGCCGATATTGGAAGACCAAGCGAAACCGGAGACATTCTGAGCGCCGTCAGCAGAGACGAACGACGGCAAGATCGAGAGAGCGAAAATAAAAGCAAGCTTTAAAAAGAGAGATTTCATCCTCAATATCATATCACTCATATCGAGGATGCAAAATGCCCGGCGCGCGAAGCGCGCCGGGCATTTTTCTCACCGGACCTTCCCTATATTTTCTATATCTCTATATATCCAGGAAACAGCGGCTTCGAATCGAGATTGACCGTGGCAGTCTGCACTATCGCGCCCACCCTGCTATCCACACCGGTAGCCCTGAACGTTATGGAGTAATTCTCGGAGCTCGAGAGCTTGCCCGCAAAGCGGATCTTTACCGGTAAGTACTGCAATCCTCCGCTATTGAGGGTAAACGGCGACATGAGCGAGGAGCCGAACGCACCGTTATTGAATGAGAATTCCGGCTGAAGACCGGCGGAAACCGAGACCACCTCGATCGTTACAGGAGCAGTGAAGAACGATGGGTTCACCGACAGATTGATCGCCTCCTCCGTCACGCCTGAGTATCCGGCGATCGATCGGACCTTTACCGTGCTCGGATTAGCCGTGAGAGTGAATGACGGCGTCGCGCAGAACGATCCCGCATCAACAGTCGATGATGGGCAGACGCACGTTGAGCCGCTCAAGATCTTGCCTCCAGTACATGTAGGAAGCATCGAACCGCCGCCTCCCGTTCCGCCCGTGCCGCCCCCAGGAATGCCTGGATTAAAGACCGTCGGCGCGCACGCCGGCGATACGCTGACTCGGACAGGCGCCGAATAGATATTTCCGTTTACGACCGATTTGAAGTCATAGAGCCCTTCGCCGAACGACGACGAGTACGTCTGTGTTCCCGCGCCCGGCGCGAATCCCGTCATGCCTCCATACACCCCATCCTGATTGGAATCCTTCTCGATGCCGTGCGAAGTGATGGTCCCTCCTGCAGTGCTGCGGAACGTCACACTCGATCCCGGCTGAACGCAGGTCGAGCCGACCGACAGCGATACGCTCGGAGAAATCGGCTGAGCCGGAACAGTCGGCTGCCCGCACAATGCGGGAATGAGGGCGCAGATTCCCGTAGGGGCGCCGCAGGCCGAATCGACCGTCACGCTCTGAACGGCGCTATATACAGAGCCGTTAACCACCGTCCTGAAATCATAGCGGTTGCTTGTCTCCGAAAACGGCACGCTTACCGTCGCCGAATTGGATCCTGCATCCGAACGCGACGCGATCGCTCCATATGCGCCGTCCTTGTTCGAATCCTTCTCCAAAACGTTCGAGGTGATCGTAGGGTTTCCGTTGAGAACGCCTCCGCTTGCCGATCCGCTCACCGAAATAGTTCCGCCCGGCGCGACGCAGGTCGGGCTCGCTGAAACCGTGGCGACAATAGGGCTCAGCGTGGGCGCTGGACCCGTTCGCGGAGTCGTCCCGTCATCGAGAGGCGTGACAGCGGTGACAGACGGCGTATTGATAGTGACCGTGTGGCTGATTTCCGGAGAGGTCCTGCCGGTAGCATCAGTGGCGATCGCGGTATAGGTAATAGTTGCCGGGCCGGTATCGGTAGACTGCGCCGAGGCGAGCGAATGCTCCCCATCTCCGGCGCCGCCTGTCGCAAAAGTCACTCCGGACTTCTTGATAATAATGGAATCGAGATCCTTATCAGAATCCGTGCCGATTGCCGATACAACATACGCAATACCCGATGGGCTGCTTGCCGGATTGGAAACCCACGCTACGGTAGGAGCGCTCGCCAATATATAGAGAGAGGTATTTACCTGCCCGCTCGCAGTTCCGCCAGGACCGGTACAGGTAAGAACGAACGTCTTGCCGCCGATAATATGCGTGCCCGACTCCTCGCTGCCTGATGTCGACTTTGATCCGCTCCAATCGCCAGAGGCAGTACACGATGTCGTATTCTGAGAGCTCCACGTGAGAGTAGTCTTATTGAAAGGCCGGACCGCCATAGGGCTCGCCGAGATGGTGACGACAGGCTCCGCTGCGGCCGGCACCGATCGGACGCAGTACACCTCGCTCACGTATGAATCTCCTCCGCACTTATGGGAATCCCATCCCCCGTTGCGCCAATCGACATGGTATTCGGCGTTGCACTTGCTCCACTTTAGCTGCCTGACCGACCAATCGGTACCAGGATTCGATTCGTAGCCCGAGAGCTGGCAGAGCTTGTCCTTGGTCGTCTGATCGTTATAAAAACCTTGCGCCGATGCAGACGCGCGGACGCCAAAGCGCGTCACATCCGTCGTGCTGATCCACGCGCACTGGCTTCCCGCAGGGCAAGAGACCTGCGCCTCAGCCTTGCTCGCGCCAACGACCGCCGCCAATAAAACGACTGATAAGAATCCGGCTTTTAATAAGTGCATTTTCATGCATTTAGTATATCAATAGAAGAAAGCCGCGACCATTGGATCGCGGCTTTCTTCTATGCTTCTACAAGTGATGCTATTCCCAATTAAGCGGGATATATACCCTCTCAATGCCTAGCTTCTCCGCCATTTCATGCTCCCAGGCAGAGCCCTTCGAGCTTTTCCAATCTGGCATAAAGAATATCGTCTTTATCTGCCCCGATTCGAAGATCGGCCCGTATACTCCCGGCAAAAGCTCCCAGCAATATCCGGGCGGCTGCACTGTCTGCGCGGCATTCCATGCATGCCAATGCTTTTTCAAGGCCCTTTCGCCCGGCAACTGATCGAATACGAAATGGCCTCGCGACCGAACATACTCCATAGCCCTCTGATATGCGGCCAGATTCTCGGCATTCGAGCCTTTTCCTCCCGAAGTCATCGGTCCAGAAATCATAGCGACCTTATGAGGTAGCCTGAGGGCCACATTTTTGACGATTTCGCCTATCTCAGCGAAGTTCTTCGTGGCCTCAAGCGCCGCAACGTCTTCTTCGAGCCAAGGATGAGGGTGAATTGATGGAATATTCGCGTCCATGCGCACTACTATATCCTATCGGGCGAGCCAGCCAAAGCACTGGCTGATGCCAGGGGCATCAGCCGCCATAGCCTCGGCATTGGTAAGGCGCTCGAACCCGTAACACTCGGCCTTTGTAGCCTCAAACTGCTGATATGTCTCCTGAGATACGAATCCAGGCGACGAAGTAAACTCCTTAGGCCAGAAAAACGCCACCACAGCTATCACCGCAAGCAAAATTAATATTTTTTTCATACCTTTATTATATCAGTATATATTTACACGTAAGTTGCCGAGTAGCCCTGGTTTTCATTTCAAACGGCCTCGCACAAGCCGACGGGCTGAGCGGAGCAAAAGGCCACCAGGCCTTTATGCGTGCCGGGAGAAATGAAAACTAGGGCTATTTGACATTTATGTGTGGAAAATATATGATATATGCATGTAAGTTCGCCCTCCGGGCGGACTTTCTTGTTTAATAGCCCAAATACACACAATTATTATGATGTTCGACCTTAAAGTTATCCATTCGGTACTCGGCCAGCTCGAAGAAGAGCGAGGCATTCCGAAGGAGAAGATAATCGAGGCCATTGAGATGGCCCTCGCTACCGCCTACAAGAAAGAGTACGGCAAGCGCGGACAGATCGTCCGAGCCACTTTCAACGTGGACACCGGCGCGACCGAATTCTTCCAGGTAAAGACGGTCGTCGACGACTCGAAGGTCATCGACATCCCTGAAGAGGAGGAGATGCCCGAGCTTCCGCCGGAGGATGAGCGAGTGCGATACAACCCAGAGCATCACATCTGGCTCGACGAGGCGCGCATGATCAAGAAGAGCGCAGCGCTCGACGAGGAGCTCCTTTTCTCGCTCGAGTCTAAGGACGACTTCGGCCGCATCGCCGCCCAGACAGCGAAGCAGGTCATCATCCAGAAGATCCGCGAGGCCGAGAAGGTCTCTGTCCTCGGCGAGTACGGCAAGCGAGAGGGCGACATCGTATCGGGCACCGTGCAGCGCATCGAGCGAGGCACTATCTTCATCGACATGGGCCGCGCCACCGGCGTGCTTCCTTTCGAGGAGCAGATCAGGAGCGAGCACTTCAAGCAGGGCGAGCGAATCCGCGCATACCTCTTCCGCGTTGAGGAGTCTCCTCGAGGCGTATTCCTCAAGCTCTCGCGATCGCATCCTCAGTTCCTCACGAAGCTCTTCGAGATCGAGGCTCCTGAGATCGCCAACAAGACCGTAGAAGTAAAGGCCGTAGCCCGAGAGGCAGGCTCGCGATCAAAGATCGCAGTGACTTCCAACGACTCGCACATCGACCCTATCGGCTCGCTCGTCGGCCAGCGCGGCGTTCGCGTAACGACCGTTACGTCGGAGCTCGGCGGCGAGAAAATCGACATCATCGAGTGGTCAGCAGATCCTAAGAAGTTCATCACTGATGCGCTCTCGCCAGCAAAGCCTACCAACATTACTCTCGACGAGACAGCAAAGACAGCCACTGTCGAGGTAAAGGATTCTGAGCAGTCTCTCGCTATCGGAAAGGGCGGCCAGAACGTGCGCCTCGCCGCAAAGCTCACCGGCTGGAAGATCGATATCCGACCAGTCGCTTCATCTGCGGCTCCTGCTGCAGACGAGTCAGCAGCGACCGAATAGTCCCTTATTCAATAAGCACCTCACCATGGCAAACATCAACCAGAAGCCTTCGAAGTTCATGTACAACCTGATCCATGCCCTCCCAGCGTTCGCTGACGAGTCGAAAGGCATCATCAACGTTATCGTCGAAGTATCCTCAGGCTCGATCAACAAGTACGAGATCATTACCGAATCAGGCCAGCTCAAGCTCGATCGTGTCGGCTACTCTTCGCTCGCCTACCCATTCACCTACGGAGCGATCCCTACCACCTGGGACCTCGATAACGACCCTCTCGACGTCGAGATCGTCGGCATCACCGAGCCCCTCGTTCCAGGATCCCTCGTAGAGGCCCGCATTATCGGCGCGATGAAGTTCATCGACGGAGGCGAGATCGACGACAAGATCATCGCGGTATTGGCAAGCGACAAGCGCGTAGAGCATATCAAGACCTTCAAGGACCTCGGCGCGTACTTCGAGACCGAGACCAAGTACTACTGGGAGAACTACAAGGCGCTCAAGAAGCCAGGAACCGGCATCGTAGAGCACTTCATGGGTCCGGAGGAAGGCGTAAAGATCGTCAAGGAAAGCATCGAGCGATACAACAAGGACTACCTTCCAAAGCTTGCATAGTATTCAAAGCAAGATTGAAAAGGCGCTGGAACCTTCGGTTCCAGCGCCTTTTCGCTACCGAACTATTTCCTTGAACGATCCGTCGCTCCACTCGCCCAGCAGCGTATCGAAGCGCGCGACGCGGGCAAAGAATCCCTGAAAGCCCGCTTCCGGAAATGCCGGCGAAGAAGCGAGCCTGTCGCGAACACACGTGATATCTGAATCGCATGAGTAGAGCGCCCTGCCGAGCTGCATGACGTGCAGGTAAGCGAGGGCCGCAGCATTCTCGTCGACAATCGCGCCGCCAGCGCTCATTCGCGCGACGAGCTCTGGCGATACCGACGGAAGGCCGAAGGTAATCGCGCCCTCTATCAGTCGCTTTTTATCGGACGCAACATCCGGAGTAAAGGTCTCGGAAAGCGCAACAAACTGCTGCTTCATGCCGAGTGTTCGCATCTGCTCGAGCGATATCAGAGTTTCAGGCTGAAACGACGAATGAAAGACGACTTCGGCCTTGGCAGCCGCAAGCTTGGAGAGAGCCGTCCTGAAATCGGTCGTGCCTTGGTTGTAAGGCTCGACCATTACGCCATCGCCAAACACCGAAGCCACACCTTTCACGCACAAATCACCGTGCTCGAGGTTCATTTTCAGCATGCCAATCCTTGCGAAACCCCTCTCTTTCAGGACTTCCGCGGCAGTCGCGCAGCTTTCCTTATAATTAAGGTACGTCTTGAAGAAATTACCGCTCAACGCAAGAGGAGAAACGGGCGTCGCGTCATATATCTCGACAACCTCCTTGTCTTTCAGGAACGAGCTCACTGAAATCGAAGCGGGATTGAATTCAACGTACAGCGCTTTGACGCCGTCGATATTCACGAGCTTTTGCGCGGCACTAAGCGCTTTTGCAGGATCAAGGCCGCCATCCTCCGCGATAATGTTTACCTTGATACCTTCTGAGGACAGGTCCTTTACCGCAAGGTTCCAGCCCGCGCGAGCGGACTCGCCCCAGTACGCAACATCTCCAGTGAGCGGTGATATGACGCCGATAGAGATGGCTTCGCTATCTTTGGTGCTGAAAGCAGCTGCCCCGCAGATAAGCGCCAAAAGCGTGATACAAGCAATAAAAATCTTATATTTCATGGATTAAAAGATTATCCCGACCAACTCAAGCTATATATTACTGTTTGAGTGGCATATATGGCCATATGGTGGTAATATGTACCACATAAATATATGATTGTAGAAACCCTTACAGAGCTTAATTTTTCGAAAAACGAGGCTAAAATATATGAAACTCTTCTTATTGATGGGGAGCTTCCGGTAAGCAAAATTGCAGTGCGTGCCGGAATCAACCGACGCAATGTGTACGATTCAGTAAATCGCCTCGTAGAGAAGGGCGTGGCATTTGAAATACTTCAAGGCGCCGAAAATCGCTACCAAGCCGTTGATCCCCGAAAGCTCATGGAGATAGTAAAAGAAAAAGAGTCTAAGCTCGAAAAGATAATTCCTTCCTTGGAATCCCTTTACCAGGGAGCCCGACGTGACGACTCAATATATGTCTATCGCGGCATAGAAGGCTGGAAAAACTACATGAGAGAGCTTCTGCGCGTCGGCGGCGACATATATACGCTGGGCGCGAAGGGCGCCTGGGGAGACAAGCGCATCTCATCCTTTTATGAGCAGTTCGAGCGCGAGGCCAAACGAAAGAAAATCCGCTTTTTCGCCATTTTTGACCACGAAGCACGGCATGCCATACCGTCAGTTCTGAGCATGTCGTCAAACAAGTTCTTTGGCCCCGACCTTTCAACGAATTCCGCCATCGAGATACTAGAGGATCGCATCATCATATTCTCGAGTATTCGGCCAGGCGAGATAGACGAGAAGGCAACCTATACAGTCATTGCCAACAAGGCAATAGCCGACAGCATGCGTACCTGGTTCCAGATAATTTGGAAAGCAACTCCGGAAGAAAACAAGTCCGGCCCAAAACAATAGACAAACCGCACCTTTCCGGCTAGACTGCTTCCACATCATATATCCACATATGGCATCACATCACACATATAAGGCATCGATAAAGAAGCTTCCCGAGACATCGGAAGTTGAGATCAAGAGCGAAATCAGCGCCAAGGAATTCGACGCGGCTATCGCCGACTCGCTTTCTGACATCCAGAAGGAGGTAACCATCCCGGGATTCCGCAAAGGAACCGCTCCTGAAAAGATGATCAAGGAGAAGATCGGCATGGCGGCAATTATCCGCGAGGCGGCTGAGCACGCTATCTCTCACGCATACGGACACATTCTCGACGCGGAGAAGATCGACGCTATCGGCCACCCAAAGGTTGAGATCACCAAGATCGCCGAGGGCAACCCTCTTGAGTTCACGATCACGACCGCAGTCGTTCCCGAACTGAAGAAGCTCGATTACAAGAAGATCGCGGCAAAGGAGAATGCGAAGAAGTCTGAGACGGTTGAAATCAGCGACGAAGAGTTGAACAAGACGATCGAGAGCATACTCGTGAATTTCGCGAAAGCAAACAAGAGCGAGAAAGCACCCGAGCTCAACGACGAGTTCGTAAAGGGACTCGGAGAGTTCGATTCAGTCGCCGACTTCAAGGCAAAGCTGAAAGACAACATGACCAAGGAGAAGGAGCACAAGACAAACGAGAAGAAGCGACTCGCCCTCGTCGACTCCCTCACCTCGGAGATCGACGTCGTCATCCCCGAAGTCCTCATCGACTCGGAGCTCGGACGAATGACCGAGCAGATGAAGGCGGACATCGAGCGCATGGGACTCAAGTTCGACGACTACCTCAAGCACCTCAAGAAGTCGTCTGACGATCTCAAGAAGGAGTGGAGGACGGATGCGGTGAAGCGCGTAAAGCTCGACCTCGCTCTCGCACTCATCGCCAAGGAGGAGAAGATCGTCGCCGACAAGAAGAAGGTCGACGACGAAGTGAAGCACGCGACCGAGCACCACAAGGGAGTTGATCCCGAGAGGGCTCGCTCGTACTTCGAGCACATCTTCGTGAATCAGGCAGTGTTCGAATTCCTCGAGAAGCAGAAATAATCAAAATACTGAAAACAAAAAGCTCCGCATCGCGGAGCTTTTTGTTTTAGAAATATTTTATTTTTTCTTTAGAAATAATTTATCTAAAGGACAGATCTTAACGGACAAGAAACAAAGTTGCCGCTGCGACTGCCGCAGTCTCGGCTCGCAACACGGGCGAATTGAGTTTGATAACGGACGCTCCTTTTTCCTTGAACATGCCGATCTCCTTATCCGACCATCCGCCCTCAGGTCCGATACAGAGGACGATCTCTCCCGCGATCGCTAATTCATTCTTGAAAGACTCGCCGCTCAGATGAAGCGTCGTGATCGGACGCTTTTCACTCTCGAGAAAATCGGCAAGGGCGATCGGCTCGCGCACGACCGCCATGTCGCTTCGGCCGGACTGCTCGAGCGCCTCGGTCATAATCTTGTTCGCTCGCTCCATGTTGAAACCCTTCTTCTCGCTGCGCTCAGAGATGAGGGGGATGAACTCAGATACGCCGAGCTCGGTCCCCTTCTGAATGATCCATTCGAAGTTGTCCTTCTTGATAAGGGAGACCGCCAAGGCCAATTTCGTTTCAGAGAGCGGTTTCACGGTCGACGTTTCAACGACGCGGAACATCACATCGGCCTTCTCGAGTGAAACAATCTCGCAGGTGTAATCCGTGCCCGTACCATCGAAGAATACGACGGTATCCCCGGCGTGCAACCTAAAAACGTGGCTCAACTGGTGCGTGAGAGAGGGGCTTGAGAAAGAATTTATCTTTCCTTTAGAAATATTTGATGTGAGAAAAAAACGGTGTAACCTCATGTGTAACAGTATAGGCAGTTTCTCAGAAAAAGAAACACGCCCGCCCGTATTGCGCTTCCCTGCCTTTTTGTATATTGTTTCGCTATCCCTCAGTCGCGGGCAATTATCGAAACCTTAATCACAACACGTATGTCTATACTCATCCCAACCGTCATCGAGAAAACAACCATGGGCGAGCGCGCTTATGATATCTACTCGCGCCTCCTCAAGGAAAACATCATCTTCCTCTCAGGCCCGATCGACGACGCGGTTGCGAACACCGTGATCGCGCAGCTCCTCTTCCTCCAGTCGGAAGATTCTAAAAAAGACATCTCGCTCTACGTGAACTCACCAGGCGGATCGGTTACCGCGGGACTCGCGATCATCGATACGATGAATCACGTGAAGAACGACGTGTCGACCGTCTGCGTTGGAATGGCGGCGTCGATGGGTGCGGTTATTCTCTCTGCGGGAGAAAAAGGAAAGCGATACGTCCTCCCGAACGCCGAGGTCATGATCCATCAGCCGCTCGGAGGAGTCGAGGGCCAGGCGGCCGATATCGCGATCACCGCGAAGCACATCCTGAAGACGCGCGAGCGACTGAACAAGATTCTCTCGGACAACACCGGCAAGCCGCTTGCCCAGATCGAGAAGGATGTCGACCGAGACTTCTTCCTCGATGCGGAGGAGGCAAAGAAGTACGGCATCGTCGACAAGGTACTCAGCTAGTCTCGAAAAAATAGAAAAGAAAAAAACCGATCCTCTTGCGAGTGATCGGTTTTGCTTTGGAGCTTCAGCGACCGAGGACGAAATAGTAGTCGCCTAAATTCTTCCCTATCGGCCACACGTGATTCTCTTCGACGACGGCGAAGTGCCTCCTGAAGCATGCGATCTGCTTTCTGACCGACGTCTTCCATTCGACGAGAAGCAGGTCGTTCTCCAGGATGCCGATTCCCGCTTTCACCACGTCCGGCGGCGCGCTGTTGCGGATCGCTTCCGCGAGATACTCGCAACCGAGTTCCAGGGACGCGAGCTGCCTCTCCGACTCGGTCTCGTAATCGCCGATATACGGGTCGCCGACAATTGCGAAGCTTTTCATGTCGCCGCCTTCCTTAAAAAAGGTCGACATGCGCGCGATGAATTTCTCCTGACTCTCGAGAGGGATATGATGCACTCCCGCGGTGCAAGCGATCGCGTCAAACTTTTCTGTTGCATCCCAAGCGAGCACGTCCCCTATCTCGAAGTCTATCGACGGGTAACGCTTTCGGGCATGAGCGATGAACTCAGAATCGAGATCGACGCCGACGCAACGAATGTCCGGGCGATCATTTTTTATCTGCCCGAGGAGGTAGCCGGGACCGCAGCACAGGTCGAGAACGCTGCCTCCGCGCGGAACATCTTTGACGATGCGCTTTGCCACCTGTGCGACGAGCTTTCCCCACGACATGTAACGGAACTCCTGCTCATAGATTTCTGCTGGAGGTAAGTTATGCATGGCGTCAGAACTTGCGAGTGATCGATATGCCGGCGACGACTTCATTGCCATTCGTAAACCCGCGAGGGTTTCCCTTTTGGCCCGAAGCCGGGACCTGATACATGAACGAGGGCATGACGGAGAGATTCTTGGACAGCGGCATAGTCAGACCGGCATATGCCCGGCCGAATATCCATCCCGAGTCTTTTCCGTAGGCCCCATCCGAATACGCGGTTGATAGGTCGAGACTCAGCTTTGATTCGCCCAAGGCGATGGACTTGCCGATTCCCGCCCAGACGAACATCCCGCGTTCGAAACTTTTCGAGCCTATCTCAAAGGCGGAACGCACCTTTATATACGGCTGGACGACAGGACATTTCGAAAAGCTGACTTTCTGATCCAAGACCCAGATATCGTCGCGGATAAGCCGCAGATCGCTGATTGCGAAATAAATCGCCGTAATTTCGTACTTAACCGGGCCGAAAGCGCGCGCCCAGCCGACATACGGATCGTAATCATTGGCGTAGGATTTGGTATATGAACCGCCCTTAAGGCCCGTGGCTACCCACAAGCCCGCATACCAGTCGCCCTTAAAGGCGATTAGATCCGTGATGAGCTCGGGATCTTCGGAAAAGACGCTACCGCCCTCCCCGATATATTGAGACAGTACGCTGGTCGTAAGCGACCAGGACATTTTGGAATCTGCGGCCTGCAGCCGGGATACGCAGAGCGTGAGACTAAGGATAAGCACCAGGTATTTCATAGTAAGCCCATATTGAATTTTCAAGGTTGCCGAACGAACGTTTCAACTATTAACCCTAGCGATATCCCCATTATTGTCAATTTTTGTATGACTTTTGTTGACAAAACTCTGACAACAGAATATCCTGCATTTATGTCACTAAATGAGAAACTCGCCGATATCGGCCTCAACGCTAAAGAAATAAAAGTCTATCTCGCCCTTATAAAGAAGGGGCGCATGACCCCCACCTCCCTATCCAAAATCTGCGGCATCAGCAGGCCAACCGTCTACAATATCGCGCGCAGCCTGCTTACCAAAGGGATCATTGCCGAAGACTTGGGCGGAAAGACCTTGTACCTAAGCCCCCTGCCCCTCGAAAGCCTCAAGCAGATAATCGAGAAGCCGCGCCGCGAGCTCGAGGAAAAGGAGTCGCTTATAAAGAAGCTCATAGACGAGCTCAGCGTCGTCACGGCAGAAAAGGAGTATCCCGTGCCGAAAATCAGATTCGTGGAGGAAAGCGGCCTCAAGAATTTCCTCTATGAAAATTTTCACAAGTGGCAAGACGCCATATCCTCAATCGACTTCACCTGGTGGGGCTTTCAGGATCACAGCCTCGTCGAGAATTACGAGGAATGGATCAGGTGGGTATGGAATCAGAAGCAGTATCAGGACCCCCGAGTAAAGGCCCACCTGCTGAGCAACATATCGCCCATCGAGAACAAGATGAAGCGCACGCTTTCGCGAGAAAAGCGCGACATACGCTTCCTCCCCGGCATGAATTTCACATCGAGCGTGTGGGTCGCGGGCGACTATCTTGTCATGGCAGTAACCAGGCAGCACCCTTTCTACCTGGTAGAGATTCACGACGTGACGCTCGCCCACAACATGCGTGAGGTCTTCAAGAAGCTGTGGTCGCTCACCGAATCCTCGGCCGGGAGCAAAATCGCATAGGCCCGACAGCTTACCCTTGCCACTCCCCCGCTTTGTATGTAGTATGAAATCGTTACCCCTTTAATTTCCGGCCGGACGCATCAACGATCTCTTGGACGCCCCTTTCCTCCTCCCTTCGACTCAGAAATCTCTCAATCTCTTTCGCCCAACACAGACCCTAAAAGCTGACGGCTTTATAAAAATATGTCACTTATATACGCCCTCTTGCTCGCTACGGCGACCATGATCGGAGGCGCGGCCCTTGGATATTGGGCGCGTCTTTTGATCGCGCTCGCAAAGAAGCGATCTATCGAAACAGACCTCAAGCACGCCCTTCTGACCGCCGAAGAGCAGGCCAAGAAAATCGTCCTCGACGCGGAACAGAAAGCCGCCGATACGATGAAGGAATTGCGCCAGGAGGTCAAAGAAAAGGAGGAAAAGGCAAAGGCAATCGAGGATCGCCTCATAAAGAAGGAGGATTCCCTCGAAAAACGCCAGGCAGACCTCGATTCCGAAGTCGAATCCATCAAGGCCAAGGCCGCTGAAATCCGCTCTATCAAGGAGCGCGCCGACAAGCTCCTTGCCGACAGGCAGAATGCCCTCGAAACAACAGCCCGCCTCACTCAGGAGCAGGCCAAAGAAGAGATCATAAAGACAACCGAGAACAAGTATAGCGACGATTTGCTCGTGCGCATGCAGAAATTGGAGCGCGCCAACCAGGACAAGATCGAGGCCCGCGCCAAGGATATCCTCGCGACCGCTATACACCGCCTCGGAAACGCCGTAGGTTCTGATATTTTTTCCACCTCTATCACGATCGCCTCTGACGAGATCAAGGGCAAGATCATCGGCAAGGAAGGCCGAAATATCAAGAGCTTTGAGCGAGTTACCGGCGTAGAAGTCATCGTCGACGACACCCCGGGCACCATTATATTGTCGTCATTCGACCCTATCCGCCGCCAGATCGCCCGAATGGCCCTCGAGGAGCTCATAAAAGATGGCCGCATACAGCCAGCAAAGATCGAAAAGCTCGTAGAGAAGGCTCGCGAGGACATAAATAGAGTAATCAAGGAAAAGGGCGAGCAGGCAGCCTACGAAGTGGGCGTTATGAATCTCGATCCACGAATCATAGCCATTTTAGGCCGCCTCTACTTCCGAACATCGTATGGACAGAACGTTTTGCAGCATTCCGTTGAGATGGCGCACGTCGCAGGCATGATTGCCGAGGAATTGGGCGCAAATGTGGCCGTAGCAAAGGCCGGAGCCCTCGTTCACGACATCGGAAAGGCCCTCGACCACGAGGTTCAGGGCTCCCATGTCGAGATCGGACGCCGTATTTTGCAGAAATTCGGCGCGGATGAGGCCATAATCAAGGCCATGCAGGCCCATCACGACGAATATCCGTACGAAACCGTCGAATCCATCATCGTTCAGGTGGCGGACGCCATATCTGGAGCCCGACCAGGAGCCCGACACGACAGCGTCGAGAACTACATCAAGCGATTGCAGGATTTGGAGGCAATCGCCACGGGAATGAGCGGCGTCGAGAAGGCGTACGCCCTCCAGGCCGGTCGCGAAATCCGCATTTTTGTGAAGCCAGATCAGGTTTCGGATATCGAAGCAAAGAACATGGCGCGCGCCGTAGCTGAAAAGATAGAGCAGGATCTAAAGTACCCAGGAGAAATTAAAGTCACGCTAATTCGGGAAAATAGGATTACGGAATTCGCCCGATAGATACCTAATAAAACGGCTCAACAGAGCCGTTTTATTATTTCTACTTTTTTCTTATCCACAGTTGTCAACAGAGCCATATTTTCGCTATTTGCCTAAAAAATGGCTTCTTATATAATCTATATAGACCAACCCCTCGACTACCGAGTGGAAAGCGCTCGATGAAAATCCAGCGCAAGTAAGTTCGTATTATTAAAGGTAATTTCCATATCATGAACAAAGCAGCAATCGTAGAAGCAGTACACGGAGTTCTTAATACAACGAAGGTACAGGCAGAGCAGGTAGTCGACAAGGTTTTCGACTCTATCGTCGCAGGCCTCAAGAAGGGCGATGAAGTTTCTATCGCAGGCCTCGGTATCTTCTCAGTGAAGATGCGAAAGGCTCGACAGGCACGAAATCCTCGAACCGGCGAGACCATCTCGGTCCCAGCTATGAAGGTTCCTAAGTTCCGAGCAGCTAAGGCTCTCAAGGACTCAGTCAAATAATTCTGATCAGAATTGCAAAAAACCGCCCACTGGGCGGTTTTTTGCTGCAGGTACCTGGGCTATACTTAGCTCATGAAAGTCGCCACCATCGTATTCCCTGTCAAAGACGGTCAAATACTGCTTTCCGAGAAGCGGCGCGGGCATGGCGCAGGGCGTCTAAACGGATATGGAGGCAAGGTCCAGACGGGCGAAAGGGTCGAGGCGGCTGCGATGCGCGAGCTCAATGAGGAAAGCGGTATATCCGCGAACGAGCAGGATCTAGAAAAGGTGGCGACTATTAGCTTTTCCAAAGGCGGCGTAGCGACATTCGAATGCCACGTATTCTTTGTCCGCGCGTGGCGAGGCGATTTTATCGAGACAGAAGAGATGGCGCTTCCCCGTTGGTTCGCGTTCGATGCGGTTCCTTTCGACAAGATGTGGGACTCAGATAGGGCCTGGCTCGAGCTTGTGCTTAAGGGAAAGAGAATCAAGGCAAAGGCTTTCTATAATGAGGAAGATACGAAAATGATCGGGTTTGAATACGAGGAAGTCTAGCAATGCTGGCAATGAAAAATCCCCTTCCGGGGATTTTCCATTTGTTGGTGCGGGCGCCGGGAATCGAACCCGGACGTACTGCTTGGAAGGCAATCGTTCTACCATTAAACCACGCCCGCATATGTGCCGCCTGTTCCCTACTAGTGCTAAGCGATAGTAGCAAAAAAACCGCTCACTGGGCGGTTTTTTATTTGTCACATAGCAAAATAAAAACCCACATCATTTTCATGATGCGGGCTTGAATCTGACAAAGCGACTATTTCACACTCCACGTAACGCCAGTAGAGAAAGCGACGTCTGATGATCGCTTATCCCGAGGAGTTACCGGAACAAACCAATTCGCTCCAATCAGATTGACGGTCAGACGCTTCGAGGCTTTCCAGTCAATGCCTGCGCCGCCTCGAAATATCACTCCGCTCGAAGTGCCTAGCGTGCCGAAGTCATACACCGCAGCAGCCGAGACGCGCGCCGAGATCTTGCTCTCGATCCCAGACCAAGACTTGCCCGAGCCCAGGCTAACCAGGCTCCCGCCGCGGAAACCCGAGCTAGGCATAGCGACATAGTTCTCATACCCGATCGTGACAGGCAAGAGCTTGAAGCCCTTGGTCAGAAACGCGCGTGTATAGAGAATGTCGCCTTTACCAAGATCGAAAGCCCTCGGCTCGTCGAAGTAGGACGTGGCAACGTTCAGACTTGCGCCCTCAGCAACCGCGCCCTTCCAGCCAACGCTGTAGTCCACCTCGTTGCCAAGGCTTCCGTCATCCCATGAGCCGCGAAGGCTTCTGGAATTCCAGAGATCTACGTAGAAGCCATTTGGAAACATAACGAATAGATCCGACTGGAGCGCTGGATCCCGACTCAGCGTCGAGCCTGTCCCCGAGGCCAGATACTTGTTAGTAATCAAAGTCCCTACGGTAACGCTCGGTCCTTTTGACTCCGAAGCGGAAGTCCCGCTCGAAAGGAGCGCGACTGATGCGATAGCAACTAGCAGCAGTGTCGTTTTCATAGAGAAAGCTGAAATATTTCAATGTCCTATTCCTGGAGACCCGCGACGCACTTGCGTCGTAAGCCTCGTAGGAACCTGCATCGATCGAGATGCAGGCTGAAAGTTTTAATGAGTCTTCCAACTCTCCTGATAAGCTCAGACCGGCTTGGTCCCGACCATCACGGCCTCCATGAGGCAGCGATAAATCGGACCAACCATCTCGAAGCCGAGCCGGTGCATCTGCTTCTTCGCCTCACCTTCGATCCAGATCACTTCCGGACGCTCGTCCTGCACGTAGTGAGCGATCCACTCCGCCTTGTAGTCCGAGCGGCCCATGCCATCGTAGACGTCAAAGCGTCGGATCTGCTCAGCGAGCCTCGATGCCCGCTCGGCGAGATCGTCGTGGGCATACTTGTCGCCGTTCACGAAAAGCCCTCCCGGCTTGAGCACCCGATAGATTTCTTTCATGATTTCCTCACGTAAACCATTCTCGAAGTTATGGAGCACCCAGGCAGAAGCGACGACATCGAAGTAGCTATCCGGAACCGTCCCGAGGAAGACCAAGATGTCGTGCTGCTCGAAATGAACACGGCTTTGGGCGCGCAGACCCTTTACCATGGCCCTTGCCTGCTCGAGCATCACCTTCTCGTTGTCGACAGCCCAGATCTCCGTCCTCACATCGCACCCGAGAATCGCCCGCGTAGTGATACCGGTACCGCAGCCGATTTCAAGGACCTTGACCTTAGAAACGGGTTTGCCCTCAAACCTTTTCCCAATGATCTGGCCGATCCTCCACTGAACCTCGCTATAATGAGGCATCGATTTCAGTAGCAACTCGTACTCCTCCCCGAGCGTGTGAGCGAACCGTCCGTCGTTTTTCGCACCAGCACTTGTATCAGTGGTACTCATGGCGTATGTTCCTCACCTCAGCAACCGTGTCATCCCAAGAAGGGAGCTTATCAGTCGCATTGGTTACGGAGTCGGGCCGATATCTAGATAGGGCCCGTTTCCATAACCAACGCAATGTAATGAACTTTACTTTCTTATATAAGTATTGCACAGTTTTTATTAATTGTCAATTTAAAATCAACGATTTATTTAGATAAATCGATATAATCTATATAAGATAAAGGTATTTATCTGTTGATTTAACATTGACAACAATTAGAGATTGGTTATACTAGAGCCATGATCGATGAATTACTCAAAAAACTTGGCTTTACCGATAAGGAGATTCAGGTATATCTGACCGTACTAGAAAATGGCAAAATAGCGCCCGCCGCAATCGCCTCCCTGACCAATATCAAGAGACCTACCGTGTATTCCGTCGGCAAAGAGCTCATCAAAAGGGGCGTTATGGCTGAAGACATACATGGCCCAAACGGCTATTTTGTCGCCCTACCCCTCGAGCATCTTGAGAAAGCGCTCCAAGTCGAGGAAAGAGCGCTTTCGGAAAAAAGGAAAATAGCCCAAGAGCTCGTGACGAAGCTTGAGAGCGTGCCTAAATCGAAATCCTATTCGGTACCCAAGATGCGATTCATCGAGGAGCACAACATGACTGATTTTCTTTATAGCCAGACGCCGATCTGGGAATCGAGCATGGCTGCAACAAAAGATCTCACGTGGTGGGGATTCCAAGACCATACGATGGTTGAAAAGAAGGAGCATCTCGAGTGGATCGAGTGGTATTGGAAAAGAGCCCCTCAGCAGTTCGACGTAAAGATAATCTCAAATGATTCGAGCGTCGAACGAAACATGCAAGCGAGAAACCTGGAACGCCGCCAAATCAAATTCTGGAAGGAGGATTTTAAATTCACCGCAACAACATGGGCCCTAGGAGAATACGTTGTATTCATGATGACAAAGCAGCACCCCTACTATTTGGTTGAGATACATGACGCTGTCTATGCCGAGAACATGCGCGAGCTTTTCAAGAATCTATGGGGCACGATTGGTGGCAATAAAAAATAAGATCGCAACGAAAAATCCCCTTCCGGGGATTTTTCATTTGTTGGTGCAGATTAGTGAATGAAATTGGAACCTCTTATAAAAGCATTTAAATCGAATTTTCTTCCCAATGATGCAAGGCCAATAAATATTATCTGGAAAGCTTTCGAAATGGAAGCTTCATTTATTGTAAGTGAGATTTCATTCACGGGATCTACAATAATCAGATGCTTATTTAACATGATTATATCTACATCGAAATCTATATATTGATCGGGTATTAAGTAAGTAATGATTAGGCGATCTTTGTGTGCCCTTATCTCTTCTTTACTCAGATTTTCTAGACGTTTCAAGATACTTTCTCCTGCTATTGCCTCCATTACGATGTCTTTTTTCCGTAATTTTTTATGAAAATCAGCATAGTAGCTAAAATTGATCTTTTTTAGACCAGCTTCTGCCGCTTTATTGCCTTGTATAAAGTAAACTCGGTCACATTGGATTTGAAGCATCTTTTCATATGCCCTCTTGAAACCCTCTTGACCGTAGCCGATTTTTACAAATAAATTGTTTCTTCTATTGTTATCTTCATCGATACTTAACCGGTGAGAAATAGATTGGAGCCTCGAGGCTAAGGAATCAATCGCAATGACTCGCCATTCCGTATGTTTCTTAACCCCAATTTTTTTTACAAAGCCACGATACTTTAACCTATTTAAAGTGAAACCTACGGAAGTCCTTGGAAATTTAATTTCTCTCGACAGCTCACTTACGGTAAATGAAACATCAGGAGACATAGTCTGCAGTATTTTTGCCTCTAAGCTCGAAAGATTTAAAAAAGATAATTCTGCTTTTTGTAATTTCATACTATCAATATTGTTTATGACAATATTTTTGTCAACTTTTTTACAAAATAACTATTGTATTAGCCACTATTTTGAATTTCACTTTTTTTACTTAAAGTTCAAGAAAAGGTTTTGTAGATTACTTTAGGAAAGGTTAACAATGTCAAAAAAGAAAAAACTAAAAAGTTTAGCTGATCGTCATGATGAACTAATCAAACATCAGATGTCGGCTTATGAAACCAGAAGACAAGAAGAAACGGCACGAATCATGGATGAAACCGGTCTGCCGTGTGCTGAAGCCCACAGACGCTCGGAAAGGGCGGTTGGCGGCGCAGCAGGAAACAATAATTATATTTGGCCGTTTATGGATGACTAGACTCCATTCAATAAGAAGTTTCTCACAAGGAACTTCTTTTTATTATGAGGTTCTAACCAAAAATTCCTCGGCTCTGGAAAGCCATATAAAATAGGAGTTTTTGAGTTTGTGCGGGCGCCGGGAATCGAACCCGGACGTACTGCTTGGAAGGCAATCGTTCTACCATTAAACCACGCCCGCATATGTGCCGCCTGTTCCCTACTAGTGCTAAGCGATAGTAGCAAAAAACGGCGTCGCGAGCAATCGCGACGCCGTTTTTCATAAATTAGTTTACTGCTGTGGCGGCTTCTGGTCTGGTCGAGGCTTCTGGTCTGGCTTTGGCTGATCTGAGAATTTCATAGGTGTATTTTTATTATCTTTGGTAAAAGATCTTTTCCGAAAGAAAGCTTTCGCCCTCTTTCGTATATTTAGCATACACCCGAACACCAGCGCGCCACCGAAGCGATACAGCCGTTTTGTACTGTCAAAATACTCTCAGAAATTTGACACAAATCGACTTTCGACGCGTTTACTTTTCTCGATCGAAATATTGGCTATTGGAGCGTATTGGCAGGTAATTTTCTTTCAGACCCCCAACAAATTTCGACACAGTAGCAAATCCCGTCAATTCTACTTTTTTGTTGCGCTGTCGTCCGCGCTTGACGATATTTTGATAACCGCATCAAAGTCATCGCCCTCCTCCACCTTCTTGCGGCGCTCGAAACCACACCGAAGGCACCTGTGAGTGATCACGAAATCTTTTCCCTCCTTGGCGATCGCGATCGGCTTCATCAATCCGCCGCATTCCTCGAGTCTGTCCCCGGGATTCTTGTCGACATGCTTTGACCAGAGGCATTTAGGACAATGATTGGTATAGCCGTTGCCCTTCACCTCAAGGCCGCAGTTGCCGCACGTGAAATCCTCTATAGTGCGGGTGAATTTTTTGGAGTCCATAGATACAGTCTATGCAAAACAAAGAAAAAAGACAGGGCCGGGATTCGGTCCTTACAGGACCAGTACAGGTTTCCCATTTTCTCGCTTGGAAAGCTCGAAAATATGGGAAAACCTTTTCGAATCCCGGTCGCACGTCCTCTGGACGCGCTCGCCCCGACAAAATGAAAAACCGCACATGTGCGGTTTTTCATTTTGTCGGGGCGCCGGGATTCGAACCCGGAGTCACTTCATCCCAAGTGAAGCATGTTAGCCGTTACACCACGCCCCGAAACTCTTGTGAGCTTTCACATACTAGCACAATGTCGGTAAAAATCTAATTTTCGAGGATTATATCCAGAATCATGCGTATTTCCGCCTTACGCTCCTTGTCATTCAAAAGGACACAAGCCAGATCGCACTGCCATTGCCCTACTTTCCTATATGCCAGATACATCCTAACCGTTCGAGCGAACTTCCTTTGCTTGAAACTATGCATATTATCTTCCGGTCGGCCGAACTGGCTTTCACGTGTAACGCTCTTCACCTCAATAAAGTGTGTAATTCCATTCTTGCCAGCAATTATGTCTATTTCTCCGCATTTTCTTGTGAAATTGCGCTCAATGATCGTGTAATCCTGTTTTTCAAGATGCATACAAACCATTGCCTCGCCCCTTTCACCAATCTTTTGTTTTGCTGAGGTAAATCTTTTCATAGCCATAATCATGGCAAAACATAGATAAAGCAATCATAAATAACAGATCAATTTCACATGAAACCAATTATTATGTTACATATGTAACAAAACTGTGGATTTCTGTGTTAGTGAACCGTGGTTTCAGAAGAATGGCTCAGTTAAGCGGTTATAAGGACAAAAGACATGAAAACCCGCCCTTAAAAAGACCTGTCTTTTAAACACTATCCCCAGAGTTATCCACAGTTTGTACAAAAATCCTTATCTGACGCCGTTTTATAAAAAATTTATCTCAAGGTCTAAAGGAATATTTGATAAAAAAGAATTGTAATGTCTAAGACAATTGGTCCGTCACAATACCTTTAGACAAAACAAAAGCGCCCGAGAGAAGGGCGCTTTTGTTTACCTGTGCGGGTAGAGAGAATCGAACTCTCACCTCATCCTTGGCAAGGACGTGTCCTACCACTAAACGATACCCGCAGTGGAATTAATATACACTAAACCGATATAAACTCAAAGTTTTTTTGAAATCTTTTGATTTATATTGAGTTTCGCGTATGATAAGTCAGCGCTCCCGTAGTGAAATGGATATCATACCGGTCTTCGGAACCGTTGTTGGGGGTTCGAATCCCTCCGGGAGCACCACTTGTCGGTCTAAAATAGGGTTTAGTCCCACTAAAATATGGCAAAAGCTTCATTTATCGTTCCCGTTGAAGTTTCACAAGTAACGAAAACCCTCGAAAATAAGGGTTTTAAAGCATATCTGGTAGGCGGCTGCGTCCGAGATCTCATAATCGGCAGGGAGCCAAAGGACTGGGATGTTACGACCGATGCGACTCCCGAACAGATCATTGCCGTGTTTCCGCACACGTTCTACGAAAACTCATACGGCACGGTCGGCGTGGTAAACGATCTCGCTACTGATGAAAGGCTCAAGACGGTCGAAGTAACCCCATTCCGACTCGAATCAGCATATACAGACAAGCGACGTCCAGATGCTGTGTCCTTTAGCAAGAACATTGAGGACGATCTCAAGCGGCGCGATTTCACGATAAACGCCCTGGCATTGAAGCTTGAGGATGAACGAGAGGGAAGTTTCACAGGAAACATGATCGACCTGTTTAACGGGCAAACAGACATCAAAGACGGCCTTATACGAACGGTTGGAGACGCTCACGAGCGCCTCTCCGAGGACGCCTTGCGCATTATGCGTGCCATCCGTATTGCGGCCGAACTGGGCTTTGCGATAGAAAAGGGTACTCTGGAGGCCCTCAAAACCCATGCGCCGCTTTTGGCCCATATAGCCAAGGAGCGTGTCCGAGACGAATTTGTACGCATTCTCATGTCCGATACGCCCATGAATGCCCTTATGATGTGCCGTGAATTGGGAATTGTCCCGTTCATTGCAAGGGAATTGGAGGAAAGCTACGGCGTAGAGCAGAACCAGGCCCATTCATACGATGTTTGGGAGCATTTGCTGCGAACGCTTCAGCATTCGGCAGACAAGAAATATCCCCTCGAAATCCGTCTCGCTGCGCTGTTTCATGACATCGGCAAGCCCGCGACACGACGCTTTTCACGTGAAACCAATCAGTTCACGTTCTACGGACACGAGGTGGTTGGCGCCCGAATGACCGAAAAGATCCTAAGAAACCTCAATTTCCCAACAAAAACTGTCGAAAACGTCGTGAAACTCGTTCGTTGGCACATGTTTTTCTCGGACACGGAACAAATAACGCTCTCGGCCGTACGTCGTATGGTCGCCAACGTAGGGAAGGAGCACATCTGGAATCTTATGAACGTCCGCATCTGCGATCGTATCGGCACCGGCCGACCAAAGGAGAATCCATATCGACTACGCAAATACAAAGCCATGATTGAAGAAGCCCTCCGCGACCCGATCTCCGTAGGAATGCTCAAAATAGACGGCAAGAAAATCATGGAAGTGAGCAAAATGCCTCCAAATCCAAAGATCGGTCTTATTCTGAATGCTCTTCTTGAAGAAGTATTGGAAAATCCAAAACTCAACACGGCCGAATATCTAGAAGGACAGACTTTGGAGCTTATGAAACTGCCAGACGAGGACCTCAAAAAGCGCGCGGCAGTAGGGAAGGACAAGAAAATGAAGGCGGAGGAGGACGAGATAGCAAAGATACGCGGAAAGCACGGCGTAAAGTAGGCAAGATAAAACGGCCTTATTGAGCCGTTTTTGTTGAATTCGTCGGATTTTTGGGTACAAATAACCGCCCGGCTAAATGCACGAGCGGCTCGTAAATACGGACTACTTGGGGTGAACGTGGAGAAAGGGCCAACATATAGAGGGCCGAAATTCTATGATTTAGTGCCTTATTGAAGGCGTGAACTCTACGTTCGCCTAAGGAGTCGCATACTCACAATATTGAGTCCGAGAAGGACTCGCGTGTTACGCGAGAGACTTCCGAGGCTCAACAATCTATGCTCGAGATTCAAGCACACATTGTTGAGCACCGCGAAGAAACACATAACAACTTAACTGACGTTTTGACCAAACCTTAAACGATTACCGACTATTTGAAGGAACCATTTTCCAGATCCGGATTTTTCTAAGAGAAGAAATCTTTTCTGGTCTGGGATAATAATATCAACCATAAAAGACATGTAAAGGACATTAGTTGTGGATAACTATTTTTCTTTTGTCCTTTATAAAAGACAATTTGAAAAACGGCTCTACAAAGAGACATCTAGACCGATCGGACAATGGTCGGATCCGAGCACATCGGAAAAAATTTCTGCTTTTTTGATTTTTTTCGAGAGGTTTTCACTTACAAAAAAGTAATCTATGCGCCATCCGACATTCCTTTCTCGCGCAAAAGTTTTCATGTCCCAGTAGGTATACGCGCCTGTCTTTCCCGGATTTGCCGCGCGATAGGTGTCGATATATTTTGCCGCCAGAACTCTGTCTATCCAGGCCCGCTCGATAGGAAGGAAGCCTGTGTTCTCAATGTTCTCCTTTGGCCGGGCAAGATCGATCTCGGTATGGGCAGTATTAACGTCGCCAGTAAAGACGATTTCATAGCCCTGCTTCCGAATCTTCTCTATATATGTCAAAAAAGCGTCATAATATCGCAATTTGTAAGCCAGTCGCTCAGGACCGCCGCCGCCATTAGGGAAATAAGTATTTATGAGGCAGAAATTGGGTTTTTCGGCTTTTGTATTGAAAAACAAGCTTATCTGACGGCCTTCCTGATCTAATTCAGGCAATCCGAAACCGTATTCGACTTTCGAAATCAAAGGAACGTGAGTGATTTTTACATATATAGCCACGCCGCTATATCCTTTACGGCCCTTTGAGTGGTCGAAATACGATTTATAGCCAAACGGCGTAACGACTTCTGCCGGCAACTGCGAAGGCTCGGCCTTTGTTTCCTGAAGGCAGAAAATATCCGCCTTCTGCTGCAAGAGCCAATCAAATGCACCTTTTTTGATATTGGCGCGAATGCCGTTAACGTTCCAAGCGATGATTTTCATGTCGCAATCATAACAAAGGGGCAAGAAATAGTCTTGAGATGCCTCGCGCAGCGCGACGGCGCGAGCGGAGCAATCCGCCAGCAGGCGGATATGCGTGCACTCGAAAGATTACTCCTTGCCCTTCTTGTTGTGAAACTGCTTATGTATGTTCCGCAGATGTTTGTCGGTTACATGGGTGTAAATCTGCGTCGTTCCGATGTTTGCGTGGCCAAGCAGAGCCTGCACAGAGCGCAAATCGGCGCCGTTAGACAGCAGATCGGTAGCAAATGAGTGGCGAATAACGTGCGGAGTAACCCTTTTCGATACGATTCCAGCCTTTGTGGCATAGTGTTTCACTATTCGTTCGACGGAACGGGTGGTCAGCGGCAAAGAGTCACCGCCGTTCCGCTTTTCCAGTGAAACCTTTACGAAAAGCATGTCATCCATGTCGTCGCGCTTATCCAAGTACTCCTTTACAGCCTTTTTCGCAGTATCCGACCAGAAAACCACGCGCACCTTGTCGCCTTTTCCGCGAATAGACATCTCGTCTACGGACAAATCTATATCCCGAGGCAGCGAGCACAGCTCGGAGACGCGCAAACCGGTAGAAAACAGGGTCGCAAGCAAGGCCCTATCGCGCAAGCTCTTCAAATCGCTGCCATTCGGAGCCTCCAAAAGCCTATGCAGCTCCTGATCCGTCATGAATTCGATATGCCTCTCGCCCACCTTGGCAAGCTCGATACGCTCCGGCGCGAGCGATTTAACTCCTTGGCGAGCCAAATACTTGAGAAACGCACGCAGCGCGATCAGATAGTAGTTCTGGGTCTTCTTTTTAAGGGTTTCGCCGGTTTTGGCATTGTTTCCCGTAGACTGGCGGTTAAGCCACAGGCGGAATTCGCGTACGGACGCGTCAGTTATGGCCGCCGGATCGTCTTTCTTGAGAAAACTGACAAAACGGGACAAATAACGATCATAATTCTTGACCGTATTGATGCTTCGGCCCTTTTCGATCTCGGTGTACTCGAGAAACTGCTGTTTTAGCTCTTTGAGTGATGCCATGATGTATTTTGAAGCCCTGTGTCGCACAATATTATAGCAAATTTGACCAATCGCGGCCCCATTCCCCGAGATACGGCCAGGGGCTTGCAATTTTAGACGATATGTGCTAAGATGTATCACACCATGCTTTCAACGATTAAGAAAACAAAAGTAATTAAGAACGCCGGCGTCCACGCAACGGATACCGGTTCTCCGGAAGTTCAGATCGGACTCCTTACAGCTCGAATCGAGGAACTTGCAAAGCACCTCAAGAAGCACGATAAGGACAAGCACTCTCGACGAGGCCTCCTCGCGATGGTAGCCGATCGACAGACTCACATGAAGTATCTCGCCAAGAAGCACCCGAAGCGATACTCGGAGATCGCAAAGAAGCTCGACCTCAAGAAGAAGTAGTCAAACCGAAACGCCTTACTTTTGAACAAAGTAGGCGTTTCGCTTTGCGGGGAAACATTTTCATATCAAAGCAGCGCATGGGACAAGTCAGTTTTATATTTTAAACAGCAACTTTTATGTCAGTAATTAAACATTCAAATCAGCGAGTCGGGGTATTCATCGACGCGCAGAACCTCTATCACAGCGCGAAGAACCTCCATCACGGAAGGGTTAACTTCGAGAACGTGCTCGCGGACGCATTGGCGGACCGCCAGCTCGTGCGCGCGATCGCGTACGTAATCACCACCGAGACGGGAGAGGAGAAAAGCTTCTTCGAAGCGCTCGGCAAGATCGGCATCGAGACCAAAACGAAGGATCTTCAGATCTTCTCGTCCGGATCAAAGAAGGCTGATTGGGACGTCGGCCTCGCTATCGACGCGGTAAAGCTCGCCGACAAGCTCGACGTCATAGTCCTCGCATCGGGCGACGGCGACTTCGTGCCGCTCGTAGAGTACCTAAAAATGAACGGCTGCCAGGTAGAAGTCATTACCTTCGGCAAGTCCGCGTCAGGCAAGCTCAAGGAGGCAGCCGACGACTTCATCGACATGGACGAGGACCCTCGACGATACGTCATGGGAGGGGGTAACCGCAATTTCGACCGACGGAACGGCAATCGCAACGATAATCGCGAGGACCGTGCGGAACGCAATGCAGTGCCGGTAGTGGCGGCACCGATAACTGCGTCCACAAGCATCCCACAGCAGCAGAATCAGAATCGCCCTCGACAGGAGCGAACCGAAAGGCCGGGCGCGATGCGAAAGGTGATCCGAAAGCTGCGATAATCAGGCAAGGCAGGGAAGACGCTGCGCGTCTGCGGTCGAGGCGATATACTAGTCATATGGACCCTGAAAAAAATCCCGCACAAAGCAATACGCCGGTACCCGAAAGCGCGCAGAAATCTGCCGCCGAGAGCCTGCGTGACGAGGGCATCGATATCGTAGGATCAGGAGTCTCCGAAGAGAACGAATTTTCGGCGACAGAGGCAGCTTCGGCAGAGCCATCCGCCGCAACAGAAACCTCCGAGGCGCAGGACATAGCACAGATTGAGCCGAAGCCGCCGGTTCAGACGGCCGCGCCGCAGGTCCAGAATATACCGAGCGCAGCGCAGATCATCGCATCGCTGCGCCAGCAGAAGGCAGCCCCAGCCACGCCGGTAACGCCAGCAGAAAAGCCGGCGCTCAGCACCGAAAGCGCGAAACTGATCTCATCGCTCCAGGAGATGCCATCGAATTTCAAGGCCGCTCCTCGAATGCCGGTTCCGCCGCCTCCCGCACCGCAGCCTGTCCCACAAACCGTATTGCCGACATACGCTCCGGCAACGGCTACGGCAGCGACAGACACAAAAGCATCCGAACCAGCGGCACAATCAGCGCCCCAGCCGGCGGCCGCGCTTAACGACCCATCGATAAAGCAAATCCGCACGTTCAAGAGCGACGCCGAAGAAGCAGTAAGATACCAGAACGTATCGGCCGTAGACATCGCCCTCGCCGAGCAGAAGAAGAGGGAGCGGACCCAGATACAGTACGAGGCGCCGCAAACGCATCATGCGGGAACTTTCATATTGGTAGTGATTATCCTCATGGTCGTCCTCGGCGGCGGCTGGTATTTCTGGTTCTCATCCTCGCAGGTGGCAGACACAGGCGCACCAGCCTCAAACGTTTCCATACGGACAATCATCCCTTACGCAAAGGCGTCGACCATCGTCATGGATCCCGAGAGCGACTCGCTCGTGCTCATAGCCGCAAAGCTCAAGCAGCTCAATGCGGGGCTCGGCAATACGTACGCGCTCGTCCCGATCGCGAGCCCCGCGGCGACGAGCCAGGCAGACATAGCGTCGGTATTCAGGGATACCGCGATCCCGAACCGGCTCCTGCGCTCGCTTGATCAGAACTACATGATCGGAACGTACACGTACGACACGCTCAGCCCGTTCTTTATCATCAAGAACACCTTCTTCCAGAATGCTTTCTCGGGAATGCTCGAGTGGGAGAAGGGCATGCGCAGAGACCTCTTGCCGCTCACGCAAATAGCGCACGAGACAGAGACGTCGGTAACCGCCGCATCGAGCCAATTCGAGGACGCAATCGTATCGAATATCGACGCCCGGGTGCTGAAAGACTCGTCCGGAAAGACCGTCCTCATATACGCGTTCGCAGACAAGAACACGATCGTGGTGACGACAGGGGAAAGCACCCTCAAATACATCCTCGAAAGGCTGCTCACGGTCCGCACTATACAGTAAAAGAAAAACTAGCTACTATTGGTACACACAGACATATGAAAAAGAATACAAACATAGACACCGCGCACTTCAAGGCATTGCTCGAAAAGGAGCTCAAGACGCTCGAGACCGAGCTCAAGAGCGTAGGGCATATCAATCCAGACAATCCGAAGGACTGGGAGCCGTCGTCCGGCGAAGTGGACGTGAACGCCTCCGATTCCGCCGACATCGCCGATAATATCGAGAGCTACGAATCGAACACCGCGATCCTCAAGCCACTCGAGAAGCAGTACAACGACGTAAAGCTCGCCCTCGACAAGATCAAGAAGGGAACTTACGGAATCTGCGAAGTGTCCGGAGAGCCTATTGAAAAGGAGCGACTCGAAGCAAATCCTTCGGCGCGAACCTCGGTAGCGCACATGAAGGAAGGGAAATAGGCACTAAAAGCAGAAAAGCCGTTTGCGAGTCCTTCCGCGACTTGGACAAGCAAACGGCTTTTTGCTGTATCTTTATGATTCCTTTATCGCATGCCTGATACATTCAGGCAATGCCATTTTCAAAAATATTCAGCGCTCAGCACCATCTGCTCAAAGCGCACTTAATATCCGTAGAGACGGACATATCGCGGGGCGCCCTGCACGCGCTTTCGATAGTCGGATTGGCGGACAAATCAGTAGAAGAGTCGCGGGACAGGGTGTCGGCGGCCATCAAGAATTCGGGCTTCAAATCGCCCAAGCAGACGAATGCCAAGATCGTCGTCTCGCTCGCTCCGGCAGACATCCGCAAGGAAGGGCCGGCATTCGACCTGCCGATAGCCGTAGGATACCTTTTGGCTGCCGAAGAGATCGATTTCGACCCGAAGGGGAAGCTGTTCATCGGCGAGCTTGCCCTCAATGGCGCGCTGCGGCCAATACACGGAATTCTTTCATATGCGCGACTGGCCCTCGCTGAAGGAATCACAGAAATGTTCGTACCGCTCGAGAATGCATCTGAGGCCTCTACAATCCAAGAGATCAAAGTATTCGGAGCAGCAACGCTACGCGAAGCTATAGACCACCTCCAAGGAAAGCAGCCAATAGAGCGCGTGCCGCCGAAGAGGCTTGAAACCGCCGCTAACGAAAGCGGCGATACGAACCTCGATGATATCGTCGGCCAGGACATGGCAAAGAGAGGACTTATCATAGCGGCAGCCGGCGGACACAACATCGCTCTTTTCGGCTCGCCGGGAACAGGCAAGACCATGCTCGCCCGGGCACTCCGCACCATCCTGCCGCCGCTCACGTTCCAGGAGACCCTAGAGGCAACCGAAATCCACTCAATAGCCGGCTGCCTCGAAGGGAGTATTATCGCCGAACCGCCCGTACGAGCGCCACATCATACCGCCTCATACCGATCGCTTATCGGCGGAGGCTCGATTCCAAAGCCCGGGGAGGTTACCTTGGCGCATCGAGGCATACTCTTTCTCGACGAATTTCCAGAATTTGACCGCAAGGCCATCGAGTCCCTGAGACAACCCTTGGAAGATCGGCGCATATCCATATCGCGCGCAAAGGGTACCGCGCACTTTCCAGCGAATTTCATATTGATAGCTGCCCTCAACCCTTGTCCTTGCGGAAATAAAGGCATAAAAGGCAGAGAATGCATCTGCGCTCCAAAAAACGTCGCAGATTACGACAGAAAAATATCGGGACCTATCATTGATCGCATCGACATGTGGATCGAAGTGTCGAAAACAGATCACGAGGAGCTTTTGCGAGGACGGTCAAGCGGGAACGAGACCGCACGAGCGAAGAACTTGGTGATAAGAGCCCGCGCAATTCAGAAAAAGCGATTCGATTCGCTCAAACTGGGCATATCATGCAATTCGGATATACCAGGAAGGGAACTGGCGAGAACTTGCAGGCTTTCAAAAGAGGCAGAACGCACAATCAACGGAGCCGCGGCATTGCACAACCTGTCCGCACGGAGCTATCACCGAATAGTGCGCCTTGCGCGGACCATAGCCGACATAGAAGGCTCTGAAAGCGTAGAAACGGCGCACGTCCTTGAAGCAATCCAATACAGGCAAAGGCATTTCAAATCCAAATAGATCAAACGGCGTATCGCAGGGCAAATCAAAAAGGCCGCCGGCTTGCGCCGGCGGCCTTTTGCTATTTAGAAAGGATTTGCCGCTCCTCGGATCTCGAAATGGATGTGCGGACCAGTAGATTTTCCGGTATTTCCGACAAGGCCGATCGTCTCGCCCTTGGTAACGCTCTCGCCCTGGGTGACATTTACCTTGCTCATGTGGCCGTAGAGGGTCTGAGTGCCGTTCGGGTGAGAGATAACTACGTACGAGCCGTATCCTCCGTTGTAGCCAGAAGATCGGGCAATAATGACGACGCCGTCGGCAGAAGCGTGGATAGGGGTACCAATAGGAGCAGCGATATCGACGCCGTTGTAGCCATGGAGCCCCTGCGACTTGCGGCCGCCATCGATAGGGCGCATGTAGTAATCCTTGTAGAGAGGGCCGCCGGCGTTTCGGAGGGCCTCTGTAGAGACAGAAGAGGTCTTTGAGGCTGCGACAGCCTGGATTTCGCCGTCAGGAATGATCACCTTAGAGCCCACCTCCAAGGTATCGTTCGCCGAAAGGTTGTTATAGGCAAGGATATCGCCCATATCGGCCTTGTATTTGGTAGCAATAGACTTCAGGGTATCGCCCTTCTTGATAGTGTGGCTTACGCCCGAGATAGGGAGGATAACAAGCTCGTCGCCCTCGCGGATAGCGCCTTTGATGCCGTTCGCCCAGACGATAGTGTTTACGGAGACCCCGAACATATCGGCAATCTGGCTCAAGGAGTCGCCCGAACGCACAACATAGAGGCTGATCTTGGTTGACTTGGCCTCGGTAATATCGGCCTGGGTACCGATAACGCCGGCTTCCTGGTACAAGGCGCTGCCGTCCATGATGGCAATATCGCCTCCGCCGATAGGAGCGGTCGCGCTTGGGCCGAGGTTAGCTTGTAATATACCCATTGTCTGGGACGTCACAGTATTAACACCGGCATCGGCCTCCTTGCTCTCAATAAGGCTCGTTATAAATGAAAAAACACCCGCGGAGGTGGTAGCAGGGGTCAAAATTACCCCAAAAACAAACATAAGCTTTACTGAGTAAAGCCCGATGTTAAGCCATATATTTGACCGATATGTAGGAGACGTAGAAATAGTCTTGAATTTATCCTGATTTTGCTTCATTTTTCGGAATTTACGGCTCTATTGAGCCATATTTCAGAGAGTCGGTCGTTTTGGTGCTCTATAACTATACTCGGGCAGAATCTTTCGTCAACCAACATTTTCCACCCTCTATCCCCATATTGTTTTAATGGAATCCATTTCCAAAATACCCTTATTTATAGCCATAATAGGGATTTGAATCTTTCGTGCTAAAATCTCTGTGTGGATTACCTTTCTACTCTAAACGAACGACAGCGGGAAGCGGTCCAAAAGACCGAGGGACCGGTACTTATCCTTGCCGGAGCGGGCGCGGGCAAGACAAAAACCATAACCTACCGAATTCTTCACCTCATAAAGATGGGCGTGAGGCCTTCGAGCGTCCTTGCCATCACCTTCACCAACAAGGCGGCCAAGGAAATGCGCGAGAGGGTCTTCAAGCTGATCCAAGAGGACAAGGGCCTCAATGTGCCGATCTCCTTTACGGAGCGGCCGTTCGTCAGCACCTTCCACTCGCTCGGCGTCCACATAATCAAGGAGAACGCCCAAAAGCTCGGCCTTACCCGAAACTTCACCATCTTTGACCGCAGCGACTCGCGCAGGGCGGTAAAGCACGCGATCGAGCAGATCGGTCTCGATCCAAAGCAGTACGAACCGAACACGCTCCTCTCGATCATCTCAAGGGAAAAGGGAAATTCCGTTAACCTGGCCAAATTCAGCGCCCACGGCGCGAGCGACTACATGAGGGACGTCATAACCAAGGTCTGGACGCTCTATGAGGCTGCGCTCAAGAAGGAAAAGGCCCTCGATTTTGACGATCTCCTCCTCAAGGCGGCAGAACTCCTCGAACATGACGAGGCTATCAGAAATCATTACCAGAATGTTTGGCAGTACGTCCACATAGACGAGTATCAGGATACGAACAAGGTCCAGTACAGGATCGCGAAACTCATAGCGGGGGACAAGAAGAACATCTGCGTCGTGGGCGATGTCGATCAGAACATCTACAGCTGGCGCGGGGCGGACATCAAGAACATCCTCTCGTTCGAAAAGGACTATCCGGGATCGCAAATGGTCGTGCTTGAGGAAAACTATCGCTCGACTCAGACTATCCTCGAGGTAGCGAACCATATCATCAAGAAGAACAAGAACCGCTTCGAGAAGAATCTCTTTACCAAGCAGGGAGCGGGAGAGCTCATCACCCTGTATCAGGGATTCGACGAGAACGACGAAGCGCGCTATATAGCAGAGCGGGCAAATGAGCTCATCGAGAACGGAACCGATCCGCGGGAGATCGCCGTGCTGTACCGCGCAAACTTCCAGTCGCGAGCCCTTGAAGAGGCGATGCTCAGCAAAGGCCTCGCATACCAGGTCCTCGGAACGAAATTCTTCGAGCGAAAGGAGGTGAAGGACGTGCTTTCGTATATCCGCGCGGCCCTCAATCGCGACTCGCTCTCCGACCTGCAGCGCATCATAAACGTTCCGGCCCGCGGCATAGGCAAGGTTACGATCGCCAAGATTTTCTCTGGCATGACAAGCGAGCTTTCGAGCGCGCATGCCGCAAAATGGGAATCGTTCTGCACCATGCTCGACGATATCGCCCAGAAAGCCATGAGCGAGAAGCCTTCGGATCTCGTGAAATACGTCGTTACACGGACGGGCCTCGAGCAGTCGTTCAAAGAGACCGGACTCGACGAGGATCTAGAGCGGCTCGAGAACATTCGCGAGCTCGCGACCCTCGCCACCAAGTACGACTTCATGATGCCCGGGGAGGGAGTAGCGAAGCTCCTCGAGGATGCGGCCCTCGCATCAGACCAGGACGAGATGGAGGAGGACTCTCCGGCATTGCGCCTTATGACTATTCACGCGTCGAAAGGCCTCGAGTTCCAGAACGTATTCATCACCGGGCTCGAGCAGGATCTCTTCCCGCACAAGGCCATGGGATCAAAGAGCGAGAAGCGCGACGAGGAAGAGGAGCGACGCCTTTTTTACGTCGCCCTCACGCGGGCAAAGAAGAAGCTATTCCTCACTCAGGCTTCCATGCGTACCATATTCGGCTCGCGCCAAGTGACCGCGCCGTCCGAATTCATTTTTGACATTCCCGACAAGTATCTCGACCAGCCGGAAAGGGATCCAAAGCCGAGAAAGGTGATCTATTTCGATATTTAGGCGTTTTGATATATAGTTCGCGCATGCTTTTCGCAAAGAAATCCCTCGGACAAAACTTTCTTATAACCCCGCGCATAGTGGAGATGATCGCGCTTGCCGGCGACATAAAACCAGGCGAGACGGTGATAGAAATTGGTCCGGGGAAGGGAGCCCTCACGGCACAGCTTTTGAAAGCCGGAGCGCGCGTGATCGCCATCGAGAAAGATGATCGGCTCATCCCCGTGCTCAGCGACCTTTTCAAAAAAGAGATTGCTGAAGGCTCTTTCATCCTTGTTCACAAGGACGTAATGGAAATCAACGATGCCGAACTCGCGGACATGATTGCGACATCCGGAACATACAAGGTAATCGCGAACATTCCGTACTACATCACCGGTCAGATCATCCGCACCTTCCTGTCGCGGCCGCAGCAGCCGTCAATCATGATACTCATGGTGCAGAAGGAGGTCGCCAATCGTACGATCGCGCGCGACGAGAAGGAGAGCATTCTCTCGCTTTCCGTAAAGGTGTTCGCAACCCCGTCGCTCGTCATGAACGTGTCGCGCGGTAACTTTTTCCCGATACCGAATGTCGACTCGGCAGTCATAAAGCTTTCCGATATAAAAAATCCATTCGCGGACAAGGCAGGGGAGGAGAGATTCTTCTCATACGTAAAGGCCGGCTTCGCTCAAAAGCGAAAGAAGTTGATATCGAACCTAGAAGCGGTCGCCGACAAGAAGGAGCTCAAGAAAAAATTCGCAGAACTAGGATTGGACGAAAACGCGCGAGCGGAGGATATCGCGCTCGATACGTGGCTCAAGCTTGCGCGGGACTAGGCGCACAAATTAGAGTCCGGTACCAACGAACGTCATCACCCCTACGCTCGGAACGGTGATGCAGGTGTAGCCCGCATATATCCAGCAGGCCTGAACTCCCGGCATGTATCCGCCCACGTGTTCGATCGAAGGAACCGATGGGGTATAGTTAGCAAAAGGCACGGTCGCGTAGGGAACATATACGACAGGACCTGTTACCGGAACCGCAGTCAGAAACAAAGGGGCAAACCACGCCCACGTCGAGGCACTGCACGTGCAAGGAATCGTATAGATTGCGCGGCCTCCGAAATCACGAAGCGGGGGGACTACCGCGAATACAAAAGAAGGTATGAGAAAGAGTCCGGCGACCACAGAAAAGATCGCTGATTTTCTGCTCATTCGGAGAGAAATCTTCATACTAGAATTGTATGTCAAAAACAAATGGCTGCCTAGTTACGCCATTCTCATTCTGCACCTGGATAAAGAAAGATACTTTCTGGCCCTTCACCGCCTCGGCGTTCCTAGCCTGGCTGAAATAAGGAAGATCCGAAAGCTTCAATGTAAACGAGCCTCCGTTGGCAGGGACATTCTGCCTTACGCCCATTGTCGTTATTACAGTAATCGAAGAGCTAAAATTGTCGCCGTAAAAAGTCAGAGTATCCGAAGCAGAAGGGTACTGAGGGGAGACACTCTGTATTATTGGCCTCGGAGCAGGGGAGCTTGTAATCATGAGCATGACGCGCTGTGCGTCATTGCGGCTGGAACCCTTTTCGTTCTCAACCCACGCCTCGTACGTGCCATTATTCATGCTCGGAACGGTAAACGTGAGGGTAAAGCCGTCAGAACTATCAAGACCCGAAACTGAAGAGCCTCCAATATGCACCGTATTTCCAGTTTTCGAGAAGCCAGCACCCTGAGCGGTCAATGTAGTGCCTGGAGCGACCTGATATTCGGAAAAAGTATAGAGTTTGAGGCCGAAAGCGGCGGCATAGCGCTGATTGAAGCCCTCTGCCGTGTAAGCGCTATCGATATTTGATCGCGAAGAATCGCTAGTACGAGTAATCAAGGACAAAACATCGCTAAAAATGCTTGCAATCGTCCTCCCGCCGGCAGTCGAAGCGCCGGACGGCAAGATGTAAGACGCGGTAGAGGTGGCGGCCAAAGAGGTCTGATTCACGACAGGCTTTGAGTAAGCCTCTTGGATAGGCTTGTCCTGTTTGCCAACGGAGCTTACGCAGTCGCTTCTCTCAAGGAACCCACCGATGCCTGAGCACACAGACATTTTTCCGCTATCCATGGCGACTTTCTTGATGCATGCGTCATAATCCGACTGGCTTGCGGACAAGCAAGAGGCAACTGCCAATCTATCGTTTGCAAAAATACCTGTATCCATAGAGCTACTATAGAAATTCGGAGCGCTGCTTATGTCCGTCTCAGAAGCTGAAGACGTCGCAGCGATCCCGTTTGAGTCTCCAAAATCGGCTGGTCGCACATCGTCGTCGGCATAGCATGGCCCTTGAGCGTTTTCACCCTGAAAGATCAGGCAGTTTTCTTGACCCGAAGAAAGATTCGGCGAACCGGCGTCTCTTTTTGTCAAAAATAAGAAATAAAAAAAGGCAAAAAGCGCCAAAATCAAAAATAAGACGAGAAGCAGGACATTCTTTCGAGAAACCATGCAACAAGTATAACCCGACGACCCTTTCGCTGCTATGAATGGACACACCTCCCTGTTATACTGATTGTTAATGATCGCTAATTTTCTCAAAACAAGGATCGGAATCGCTCTTCTCATAGCGATAATCTTCGTAATCATCGCGATTGCGTATAAAGTATCTTCAAAAACGGCTCAGCCAAGCGATATTAGCCAAAAAATCCAGCTAATTGCCAGCGAGAGCGTCAAAAGATCAATAGCGGACGGATCCTACGATTTCGAAGATACGCTCAATATTCTCGGGTCAAGCACCGACCAAGCAATCGCACTCCAAGAGCCTGATTCCTCAAGCATTTCAGGAAATGCAGCAACCGTTACCGCTACAGATCGATTTGCGCGCGAATTATTCACAAAATACGCCGACGCGAAGAAGAACGGTCAGAATATAGATGAGCTAACTCAAAACGAGATCGCTGAGCTCGTGCTTTCGAACGATTATTCAAGCCAAATGAAGCTTATCAGCGAAACCGATCTCAATATACGGGACGACTCGAGCCGCTCAGCGCTCAGGGCGTACGGAAATGCCCTTGGAAGCGCTTTATCGATACCGGCAGTAGCAGGGGATCACGAGCTCATCATCCTCGAGAGAGCGCGCGAAATCGGCGGATTCACAAACCAGGAAACGGCAACCCTTGCCAAAATACTAGCTCGCTATAAGGCTATCTCAGAATCTTTGATGGAAATGGCCGTCCCAAGGACCGCTGGGTCAGCACACGCCGCCCTTATAAACGGGGTAAATCTCCTCGCTAACGGAACCGAGGGTATTATCGAGCTCTTCAGCGACCCAGTCGGCTCTCTAACCAAGATAAAGCTCTATGAAAACGGCATCAACCTCGTCAGTGCGGGCGTATTGAAATCAAAAGTCAATTTCATGAACGGCGGAGTCATCTTTTCCTCAACGGAAGGGGGGTACAAAATCACGCAATAGGGTATACTAGTAGGGATTATCTTTCTCCCAATGAAGAGCCCTCTTAAAAAAATTACAAGCCTCGTGCTCGCCGTTGCGATCGTCGCGACAAGCACTAATTTCATGCTTCAACCGAAGGTGGCGGAAGCGCAGGCAGGGGGCGCAGCAGCGTGTACTGCCGGATATATTGCCGCGGGCCTTTCGGCTCTTGCCAGCGTGACCCAGAACGTCATCGGTGTTTCGAAAAGCCAAGTGGGAGATACGGCCCAGAACGTCACGACCGGCGGAAGCGCGAACGCGCTCTCTTTCAATAATTGTATCCTCAAGCCTCTCGCGAAGGCCATGATCATAACGATCATCCGAAACGTCGGAGGAAGCATCGTCAACTGGATCAACACGGGATTCGAAGGCAAGCCGTCATTCGTGACCGACTACAAGGGCACCCTGCTCAATTCTGCCGACGAGGCCATAGGAACCTTTATCGAGGGTACCGACCTCGGATTCCTCTGTAATAATTTTTCATTCCAAATACGAATAGCCCTAGCCCTCAAATATAGTCAGCCGTTTAGGCAGAAAGCGACCTGTACCCTCAGCGATATCGCGAGGAACGCGAACGCGTTCGCACGAACGAACGGCGGAGTGGGATGGGACAATTGGCTTGCCCTTACAACAGAGCCTCAGAACAACGTTTACGGCGCATACGTAATGGCAGACAGCGAGCTCACTCGGCGCGCGCTCGAAGCCGCGACAACCAAGAAGGATCGCATCGCTCTCGGACAAGGTTTCCTCGATTACGAGACATGCGACAGATGGGAAGAAATCGACGACCATGGCGACCTGGGCAGCGACGGTACGGATCCGGAAGTTCTCAACAACAACACGTTCCTCGGTGCCGTTAATTCGAGCTTCTCTACAACATCAAGCTCAGGACGCGACACCGCGCCTGTAGTAAAGCAAGGCACGCGCTTCGTCGACCCGACAGGAGCTCAGCGAAAATGTATCGCCAAGTCGACAAAGACTCCGGGCACCATAATCGCAGGGAAGCTTCAGAGCACCCTCGGCTCTGACGATATCCAGCGAGCAGTCGCAACGGAGATCGATGACGTCATCGCCGCTACCATGAACCAGCTTGCCCAGAAAATGATTCAAGGCGCGCAAGGTCTCCTCGGACTCAGCCAAAAGAACGGTACGGCAAACCGACAGACATACATGGAGCGCTATCAGAGCCAGTTCTATGGCGTGAATGCTACCGAAACCATTAATACCGGGGCAACTTCAGAGATCGAAGACTACACGATTGCGAACTTCGAAGAAGCTAACGCCCTCATCCTCAGCAATGGACTCGCGCAGGATATTTATGCCGCAACAGCCTCCGCGACGAATGCCGCAGTCAATCAGAATATCCAGCAGCAGCAGGCAATCAACGGCGCTCTCGGCGCGAACAATTCGACCGAGCAGAACTTCGCATTCTACAAGCAGGCAACCCAATCAAGTATAGGGGCAGGCTCTGCAGACAAGGCGAATAATGGAGTAAAGGACGGAGCGGTAAGCCAGTACAATCAGGTTGCTGCTACGGGAGAAGAGCGGGACCCATGGTGGGAAGTCGACCTCCAAGAATCGAAGGAAATCAGAGAGGTACGCGTGTGGAAGGTAACAAACAAACCAGCATCTCAAACCCTTGAAAGCTTTAGGGTGATCGCAACCAACGAGGCAGGAGCAGACTCATGGACAAGCCCGGTGATTACTCCGGCCGAGGGAGGCAACAATCCGATAATCATACCGGTCGGTCAGAGCCGCAGGTACGTTCGAATCCAGAAGCTCAGCACCCTCGACCCGGAGTGCCGTCTAGTGCCGGCAGACTACTTCCGCGGCCAGGACGAGTACGAAGCTTGCTATCATCCGCTTGAACTCGCAGAAGTCGAGATTATCGGAAATGCTAACAGGGCAGGTTTGACTGCCGGAATAGCGACGAGCTCCGCGTCAGGAACAACGATGGGACCCTCGGTTTCGAACGGACCAAAGACCCTTAATCTGATCGCCTCTTCGACCAGCCCGCTGATCCTCAGCTCATCCGTACCATTCCTATACGATATCCAAGTCGCAGCGAATCACTCGACATCGAGCCTCGCAGTCGAGACGGTTATCAAGAGGAACGGCCAGACAGTATCGGTAGGAAGCGTATTCTCGAGCCTTACGGTCACGACGCGGAGGGGCAACGGCGCTGCATCCATAACAAATGTCGGCCTAAATGCGCCGGGCATGAGAGGAAACAGAATATCGGTCAGCGCCACGGAGAAATTCATATTCAATTTCTATGGGCCAAAGAAAGTAGGGGCAGCGACGGGCACCTATACCGTAGAAAGCATCCTGACCGACGTTAACGGTGAAGTCGTCGACACGCAGATAACGGAGTTCGTAGTACAATAACATCCAAATGTGCCGACCTTACGCAACAGTCCTAACAGCCGTACTATCGATCGCGATTGTAGCTGTTTTCGCGCTGTCTCCCGACGTAGTCTACGCGCAGGCTCAGAATCAAAACGATAGCGGCTTCTGGCTGGATATCGGTACCGGCATAGTGAACGCGTTCGCGAACTCCTTTGGCAAGCTGTTCCAGACTTTCTTCGAAGTGGTAATCTTGCCCCTATCCTCCGGCATCATGCGTCTGACAGGCGCATTCCTGGACGCGATGATCAAATTCTCGATCAGCACAAGCTACATATTCAACAACCTTTCGGTCATCAACCAAGTATGGACGGTTGTCCGCGATCTCTGCAACCTCTTCTTTATCTTCGCTCTTATATGGATGTCCATCAGCACGATACTCGGAATAGGGGAATACGACGCCAAGCGCAAGCTCATACACGTCATATTGGCGGCGCTGATCATAAACTTCAGCCTTTTCTTTACGAAAGTCCTCGTCGACCTCAGCAACATTTTCGCCACCTGGATTTATGGCGGAATCCTGGCATCACTTCAGGCAAACGGAACGGATAGCTTGAGCGCACTGATAAGCGACAGACTCGGCATCGCGGCTTTGTGGAATCTGAACATAGTCAGCAACCTGATAAACCCAAGCCAAGGAATAATAACTGCAGTCATACGGCTCATAGTCCTCTTGGCGGCTACGTACGTGTTCGCGTATACGTCGATCATGTTTATCACGCGCGCGGTAACTATAATCTTCCTTTTGGCGCTTTCCCCGATTGGTTTCATTGGAGACCTTCTGCCTCAATTGAGGGCGTACTCAGAGGAGTGGAGGGAGGAGCTAACGTCCGCGCTCTCTTTCCCGATAGTCTACCTTCTAATGCTGTATATCACGGTACAATTCGTCAACGCGCTGACGATGACCGGGGTAATAGACGGGCTCATGCTCACTTTTGGTACGAACAATTCGATATTCGGCCTCAGCTTTGGCGACATATTCAAGTACTTCATCGTGGTCTCGATGCTTTTCATATGCCTTGAGGTCGCGAAAAAGACCAGCGGCAAGCTCGGCGAGAGCGCGACGGGCATCGCAAAGATGTTTGCCGGAATCTCGACTGCGATCGGCGGCAAAGCAGCTGCCCTTACGGGCCAGTTCACCGTGGGAGCTGCTGCAAAGCGCTTCTCGGAGAACAAGTGGCTTAACCAGAAAGTCGCTGAAGGAAGCATCCTCGCGAGCGCGGCAAAGGGCGGAGCCGGCTCTATTGCCGATTTCCATTTTGATCCTCGAGTCGCGATGAATATCGGCGTGAAGGGAGGCAAGGGATACAAGAGCATGATGAAGGAGTTCAGGAAGGAGCAGGAAGAGGCAATGGAGGCTATCGCCCCTTCAGCCAAGGAAATGGCTCCTGCCAAAGCACAGCTTGATGAGGCGGAACACGAGGCTTATATGGCTCACCCAACCCTAAGCGCGGTATACGATGACATGCGTTATAAGGAGCGGGCTGCCAAGGAGCGCCTCAAGATAGTCTCCGCAGAGGAGAGAACCCAAGCTTTCAAGGAGCACGAAAAAGCAAAGGCCGAACTCGATAAGGTAAAGACCGCTATGCGAGAGGATACCAAGTACAAGACCGACAGTGGCGAAGAGAAGGACTGGAACTTCAACGAGAAGCTCCATGAGATGCAAGAAATTGAGCTTAAAAAGGCGACCGAGGCACTCAACTCCGTCCCTCAGAACGATACGGTCCAGCTGGATAAGGCGGAAAAGATCGTCAACGCAATCAAAGCCGCTCGACGTCAGCAGGAGGCTATCAAGAATTCAAAAGATACTCTTAGCTACAAGCTGGCGAAATCTGCCGCAGGCAAGATGACGGACAAGGAGAAGGCGGAGAGGGGACTGCTTGGAGCGATAGCGGCCAAAGCGTCCGGCGCAGACCTTATCGGCTCTATCCCGGAATACAGAAAGAGGGGCAAGATTGGCAAGGCTCTTGGCATAGTCACGGGAGTTGACCTTATCAGAGCCGCTGCCGCGCAGACGGTGGAGGAGGGAGACAAAACGGCAAAGGCCCTCGGCGAAGCAAAAGCTAAGCCTGAAAAGAAGAAGCAAAACAGCAAGATCGAGGGAATCCTCCAGAGCCTTGCAAATGACGCATCTGCTCCAGCGCCGGCTCCTGGACCAGGACCAACAAAATAAATATGGACGAACAACTTGAACAAACAATAAAGGAAGCGTACCAGAAGCTTCCAGACGATATGAAAAAAGCGGTAACGTCTCTTCCGATAATGAACATGATGGAGGGAATAGCCGCCAAGAACAACCTGCATATAGACCAGGTCGGAAACCTGTATACAGAAACCGTGCTCGTACTTCTCGGGCTTCAAAGGACGAGTGCATTCGTGGGGAATGTGCAGAAAGCGATCGGCGTCTCTGCCGAAGTCGCGCGGGCGGTAGCGCAAGATGTTAACGATCAGGTGTTCGTGTCCGTCCGAGCGTCTCTGCAAAAGATGGCCGAGGAGGGGGAATTCGCCGAAACACTTGAAACCGCGGATGTACCGAGCGACCGCGAGCAACTTCTCGCCGAGATAGAAGATCCCGCTGAGACAAACCATCCTGCATTTGCCGCGCAGACCGAAAGCACCAAGCAGGGCGTCGCGAATGAATTTATCGGAAGCAAGCTCACGCAGACTGTGACCATCCCTTCCCAGAAAACCGCCGTAAACCCTGAGGCAAAGCCCAAAGGCTACGCGGTTGATCCTTATCGCGAAAGCATATAGCCATGGATGAAGAAGAGAAAAAGAAGAAGAAAAAGCGCCGTATAAACAACGGAGAGGCCACCGTATTAATCCTGATGGCGATTATTTTCGATGTCTTGTCCCTCTGGCCAGCCATAAACGTGGTGGTAGTCGTAATCGCCCAAGCCTTCACCGCCCTCTTCTTCTTACTCAATCGGGTAAACATATTTAGCGGAGGGTACAAGAAGCTTGTCCCGTATCTCATCGCATGCGTCGCGGAGGCAATACCCTTTGTAAGTATCGTGCCGATGATCACTGTCGAGACGATCGTCATCATCGGAATTTCGCGGGCCGAGGACAAGGCCGGCATTTCAGTAACGCCGGGCATAGCTTCAAAAATTACAGGAGGATCGCCGACCCCTTAATGCGCAATAGGGTATACTAGTATCATGAGATTCCAGGTTCCCCAATTTATCGAGGTAGAAGACAAGATTTTCGGACCCCTTACTATAAAGCAATTCCTGTATCTTTTTGGAGGCGCGGGAACGTCTTTTCTCGTCTACAAGCTGATCGGGAACATATTCATCAGCGCGCTTTTTATCCTGCCGATACTAGCATTCGCCCTCGCGCTCGCATTTTACAAGATAAACAACAAGCCCTTCATCAACGTAGTCGAGGCGGCCTTTACCTACTATCTTGGAAACAAGCTCTATATCTGGAAACACGTCGAAAAGCCAATTGCCCCCAAGGAACAGGACAAGGAGGCGACGACCGAATCGGACTTCTATGTCCCAAAGCTCTCCGACTCAAAGCTCAAGGACCTTACATGGTCTTTGGACATAAAGCAGAGCCAGAATCCGGCGCAGCGAGCGGATAAGCAGACCTTCTAGTATACTTATAGGCAACGTATGGCTCTCAACGCAAAAACAACTCAAGATTTCGTTCCTATCAAAGAGATAAAGCAGGGCATCATCATCCTCAAGGACGATTCTATGCGCGCCATCGTCATGGCCTCGTCGCTCAATTTCGCCCTCAAATCGGCGGACGAGCAGCAGTCGATCATCATGCAGTTCCAGAACTTCCTCAATTCGCTCGATTTTTCCGTGCAGGTCTTCATCCAGTCTCGAAAGCTCGACATCAGGCCGTATATAGCGCTCCTAGAGGCAAGGCTCAAGGAGCAGATGAGCGACCTCCTGAAAATCCAGACGCGCGAATACATATCCTTCATCAAAAACTTCACCGAAAACTCGAACATCATGACGAAGACATTCTTCGTCGTCGTCCCGTACTCTCCGGCGACCCTTAACGCGGGAGGAGTGACCGACGTATTCAGCAAGAAAAAAACGGCCGCGGAGACGGCCGAGAAGAAGCTCGCCGATTTCGAGGAGCGACGCAGCCAGCTCGAGCAGAGGGTGGGGGTAGTCACCCAAGGCCTCGCCCGCTGCGGCATCCGAACGGTCGAGCTCGGAACGGAAGAGATCGTCGAAGTCTTCTATAAAATTTTCAATCCTGGCGATACCGAGAAGCCAATACCTCTCGCTTAATAAAACCTATGGGAATACTCGATTTTCTAAAAAAGAAGGAGAATAAGGTAAATATCGCACCGGTTTTGCCGCATGAGATCTACGAGGCGGGCGTTTTGGAGCTCAAGGACGTTATCGCGCCGTCAGCGCTCAAGGTAAGCCCTCGCGAGCTGTCCCTCGGCGACAAGATCGTCAGGTCATTCTTCGTCATTTCATACCCTCGATTCCTCGGCGAGAGCTGGTTCGCCCCGATCATCAATCTCGACAAGGTTTTCAACATCTCGATCTTCGTCCATCCGGTAGAGACGGCGAAAGTATTGCGCCAGTTCCAGAAAAAGGTGGCCGAAGTGCAGAGCCAGATCTCGATCAGGGAGCAGAAGGGACTCGTCCGCGACCCAATGCTCGATACGGCATACCAGGATCTCGAAACCCTCCGCGATAGCCTCCAGCAGGCTCAGGAGAAGCTCTTCGATGTAGGCGTCTATATCTCGATCTACGGCGACAGCGCTGCAGAGCTCGACAAGACCGAGTCGGAGATCAAGTCGATCCTCGAATCAAAGCTCGTATACGTAAAGCCTGCGCTCTTTCAGCAGGAGCAGGGGTACAAGAGCAATTTGCCAACCGCTTCCGATCAGCTCCTCGTCCATTCGAAACTTAATTCAAGCCCTCTTTCGAGCCTTTTCCCATTCATCTCGTTCGACCTCACGTCGGACAAGGGAATCCTCTACGGCATCAACCGACACAATTCTTCGCTCGTATTGTTCGACCGCTTCTCGCTCGAAAACTACAACTCCATCACTTTCGCAAAGTCCGGTGCCGGAAAGTCGTACACCGTTAAGCTCGAGATTCTTCGAACCCTCATGTTCGATACGGACGTTATCGTCATTGACCCTGAAAGGGAATACGAGTACCTAGCCGAAGCGACAGGAGGCAAATACTTCAACATCTCGCTCAATTCCGAGCACCATATCAATCCGTTCGACCTTCCGGTGCCTCGCGAAGACGAATCCGGCGCCGACGTACTGCGATCGAACATCATCAATCTCGTAGGGCTCTTCCGCATCATGATGGGTGGCCTTACTCCAGAGGAAGACGCGATCATCGACAAGGCAATCTCGGAAACATATGCCCTCAAGGACATCACGCCTGATTCGGATTTTCGAGCGACCGAACCGCCGCTCCTTTCCGACTTCGAATTGGTGCTTGCCGGCATGGAGGGAGGGGAGTCGCTCGTCCAGCGACTGACCAAATACACCAAGGGAACATGGTCCGGCTTCATCAACAGGCCGACAAACGTGGATATCGGCGCCAAGTTCATCGTATTCTCGCTCCGCGACATGGAAGAGGAGCTCAAGCCGGTGGCGATGTATATCGTTACGCACTATATTTGGAACGCCGTCCGCAAGAACCTCAAAAAGCGCCTCCTGGTAATCGATGAGGCGTGGTGGATGATGAAATCCGAAGATACGGCCTCATTCCTTCTCGGATTGGCGAAGCGAGGGCGAAAATACTACCTCGGACTCGCTACCATCACCCAGGACGTGGACGACTTCCTCAAATCTCCTTATGGATTGCCGATCATCACCAACTCGTCCATACAGGTTCTCCTCAAGCAGTCGCCATCGTCGATAGACAAGCTTCAGCAAGTATTCAACCTTACGGACGAGGAAAAGTACCTCCTCCTAGAATCCGACGTGGGAGAGGGAATATTCTTCGTCGGCCTCAAGCATGTGGCTATAAAGATCATCGCTTCCTATACCGAGGACCAGATAATTACCTCCGATCCATCCCAGGTGCTTGCCATGAAGCAGGCGAAAAGGCTGGAAAACCAGCAGTAGAACGAAAGCCGCTTGTGAGAAGCGGCTTTCGCCTATTGTGATACAATAATCGCATGAATCGCGCGTTAAAAAGCACATTATTTTCTCTTTTTCTCCTCTCAGGCTTCTTTTTCTACGCCCACGCCCAGAACGTTCCCGGCATCAGCGATCCGATAACCTTTCGGATGATTCCACAAAATCCAAACCCGTCAGAAAGAGTCGACCTCTCTGCTCAGAGCTTCAGCACCGATCTCAACAAGGCGGTATTCAAATGGTATGTGAACGGCAAACTTCATGCCGAAGGCGTCGGAATGAAGAGCATCAGCGTCTCGAGCGGGCAAGCAGGCTCTTTCACTTCCGTTCGCGTCGAAATCTCTACAAGCGACTTCGGAGTAATCACGAATGAATTCGCATTCAGGCCAGCCGAGGTTGTTCTCATGTGGGAGGCCGACACATATACACCCCCTTTTTACAAGGGCAAAGCGGCCCACTCATTCGGAGGCACTTTCAAGGTCACGGCGCTTCCCGAATTCTTTTCAGCTAGCGGAAAAAGGATAAATCCCAAGGACCTCATCTATACCTGGAAGAAAAATGGCGAGGTTCAAGGCGACGCCTCAGGATTCGCCAAGGACTCTTACATCACATCGCAGACAAGCTATCTGCGCGACGGGGAGGAGATAAGCGTCGAAGTATCATCCCCAAGGGAGAATTATGCCGGCAGCGCGTCAGTCACAATCAGGCCAAGCGTTCCCGAAGTGCTCTTCTATGAGAACAGTCCTCTTTACGGGGTCATATACGAGCGAAGCCTGCGGGGAACCCATACACTCGCAAACGAAGAAATGACGCTCAAGGCAGAGCCTTTTGGAATGTCGACCGACGGGCCGACGTCAGGGCTCCTCACATTCAGTTGGAACCTGAACGGAGCCATGATAGCCGAATTTGCAAATAGGAATCAGATCGTATTGCGAAAAGTAGACGGGTCCGCAGGGCAGTCGAGCCTGGGCGTCACCGTACAGAACAGCAGAAAACTGCTCCAAGGCGCGCAATCAAGCATAACAATATCACAATGATCACCAGCAGCCTCAGAACTTCTCTTAAAAGGACGTCGTCGGGAATCCTTCTCGGCTTCATAGCCTTTGCAATGCTGATCCCGACGCTTGAGGCTTTGGCTGCTGACGCCATAGAATACGTGCCCCTTACAACCATCCCTGGCCTGACAGTCGGCTGCAAGCCCTCGGCAAGCGGAAGCACTGCGGGATGCGCCACCGCAAACCCTGTAGCAAAACTAACCAATCTTTACGGCCTATCCATAGGCATCGCCGCGGTGCTTGCGGTCATAATGATCATTTGGGCAGGAATAGAGTACGCCACGGCAGAAGCCATCACCGGCAAATCAGACGCCAAGGAAAAATGGCATGGGGCGTTTATGGGACTCGGGCTCCTCCTATGTTCGTATTTGCTCTTGCGTACCATAAACATCGATCTTGTTAAGATAAATCTCTCTCTGGGAAGCCTGGTGACTGGTACCGAGGTCGACTCCGGCATTCTGGAACGAATCAGCAAGCAGAGCGACGATAGGGCAGCAGCGGCACTTTCCCAGCACAGGACGAACGAAGCAAACCTCGAAGTAGAGACTCGAAGGCTAAATGAGGCCGACGCAGCTCTCGAGAACATGCAGCAGGAGCTTGCCGACATCGACAGGACAAATCCGGCAAATCAGGCACGCATACGAGATCTTGAAAAAAGAATAGGCGAGGCCGAAGCATCGAGAGAGACAATAGCCACAAACCGGATAAAACTGGCAGAAGCCGTTCAGCAAAGCGCCTTTGTAACGCTTTCAGCCCGAGGGGCTTCAGATATAGCAAAGGTAATCGATGCCAATAAGGCAAATCTCGCCGAAGCGTCTGAGCTGGCAAGGACCAGAAAGGAGGCGGTGGAGGATGCCATGATGAGGGAAATACGAAATATCCCCGCAGGACCGGCAAAAGACAAGGCGACAGCAACATTGACGTCTTTCAACAGCATCGCATCGCAGCAGATCGTCTCAATAAAATCATTCGACGAGGTTCAGAAAAGCGTCGGCGAGGCAACGGCAAAAGCGCTAACAATGACAGGAACGTATCAAATGACAGGTGGCTCCTTCGGCCTGTCGGGCAACACGGACATACAGAACAAGATCAGAATGTCCCGTCAGGCTCTCGTCGACCTCCACTCATCGGCTGAAAGTGCCGTCAGGGCAAACGACCCTAGCCAAGTCGAGGAGCTAAGGAGACAAAGCGTTGCTCAGAGGGAAGCGTTTGATATCGAGATGGGAAGAATAGCAGGATGCGCGGGCAAGATAGAAGTGGCATCGTCGGGAGTCGTAAGCTGTAAAAATTAGCATGTCAAAAAAGTCATTTACGCTGCTTATAATATTTCTGATAGCGATATTCGTCGCTATCGGCTGGTATCTCTATACCCGTACAGACAACGGCGTTACAGACCCTGGAACAAATCAGACCTCGGATCTTTTTCCTTTCGGACCAGGAGGAGGGAATACGAGCACGGGGACATCGACTTCGACGTCAACAAGCACTCAGACGGAAATTGACCTGAGCACGGGCGGGGAGCCTAGGACACCTCGGCTCAGACAGATCTCGTTCGTTCCAACAGCTGGCGCCATAGCATCCTCCACTGCTTCGTCAACAATTATCCGCTACATCGAGCGGGCGACAGGCCATATCTATGAAACCGAAAGCGAAAAGACGGCCGTAACGAAAATATCGACCATTACCATACCGAAAGTTCACGAGGCGTTGTTTACTCAAAACGCGACAAGGCTCCTTATCCGCTATTTCAAGGACGACAGCGACATAATTCGCACCTTCTATGCCAAAATTGCCACTCCCCAGAGGCCGGAACAGGCTCTCGAGGGGCTTTTCCTTCCGGATGGCATTCGGGACATGGCTGTGTTTGCCAACAAGGTATTTTATCTCGTCTGGAAGGATACCGATGCGCAGGGAATCCTGGCGGATATTGACGGGTCAAACAAGTCAATAATCTTCAACTCGTCGTTCGGGGAATGGGCGACGAGCTGGACGTCTCAAAACCTAATCACGCTGGGCACAAAGCCTGGAAACGCGACAGAAGGGAGTTCGTACGTGCTCAATCCGGCAACAGGCGACTATACCAAAGCTCTGAGCGGCATAGCCGGCCTTGAGACAAGGCTGAATAGCGATGGCACCCTTATGCTTTATTCCGGCCGCAACAATAGCCTTTTCGGAACCTCCGTGGTCGACATCAAAACCAGCCGATCGCAAAGACTTGGGGTGGCAACGCTTGCCGATAAGTGCGTCTGGAGCAGCAGGAACCGCGCGACTGTATATTGCGCCGTCCCAAAATCGCCAGCAAATGGGGCATATCCTGATGACTGGCACAAGGGAAAGACGAGCTTTGACGACGCTCTCTGGAAGATAAATGCGGTAAGCGGGGAAACAGAAGAGCTTCTCGACACCGATCTCAGCGCAGGAATCAGCATGGACATGATCAATCTCAGTCTCGACCAGAAGGAAAATATAATTCTCTTCACCAACAAGAAAGACATGACGGTGTGGCGATACCGACTCAACGACTAATCAGGGCATGGAAAAAAACGGCCGTCGGCCGTTTTTTTCCTGTCTGCATTTGGCTATTTCGCTTCGACGACGCGCATCTTCATTTCTGCCTCATTCCTCATCTGCCTTCGGATGTAGAGCTCCTGGCCAATCATAAAGAGGTTTGAAGTGGTCCAGTAGATCGCGAGGGCCGCAGCAGCGTGATAGGAGATGAAAAGGATCATGATAGGGAAGACGTATTTCATCTGAACCTGCATATTGCGCGCCAGATCGTCCTGGAAGCTCGGCTTTGCGCCCTCAACCTTTGGGGGCGCCGGCGGGACGGAGAGTTTGATCTGGAAATACTGGGAAACAGCGGCGAGGACGGCGAGGACGGCGCTTTTCTGTGATACATCAATCAATCCAAGGAACGAATTGCTGATATTCGTAGGTACGGCGACGAACGAATAGAGGATATCCGCATTTACCGAAGAGAATCCTGTCGAATAGAAGATCTTGTAGAGGGCAAAGATGATAGGGAGCTGGATCAGAAGGAGAAAGATGCTTGAGAAGGGGTTGATTTGCTTCTCCTTATAGAGCTTCATGGTCTCGATAGCCTGCTGTTGCTTGTTGTCCTTGAAGCGCTCCTTGATGGATCGAAGCTCCGGCTCAACCTGTTTCATCATAGCCTGAGTCCTGACGGCCTTCTTTGAGATAGGGAAGAGAACGAGCTTTACGACAATGGTGAAGAGGACAATCAGGAGGCCGGCGTCGAGGAATGGAAGCCAGTCCGCAAGCAGTATGAGGCCGTTGTAGAGAGGGTTATAGACGAACGTTGTATACATATATGTAGGTTAGAGACTCAATAGTATCAGGCCGGCTTTCTTAAAGATAGATTCGATTTCCGCGCACACCGTATCGAAAGGGGCAGTTAGGAATTCCTTTTTCGGCATAAGCATGGCATAAGCCGGATTTTTCATATTGCCCAACACTTTTTCGACTGCTGCATAGGTTCGCCGGCGGATTCTGTTCCTGTCGACAGCCGACGCGGCAACCTTCTTGGAGACGGTTACCGAGACCTTTGTTTTCAAAGCCGGCTTATACCGCATAGAAATAAGCGTCCCGAAGACGCTTTTTCCTGCCGAGAGGCCCTCTATATCGCTAACTGTAAGCCTTTCAGCCTTCCTGAGCATTAGACTTTGAGAAGCTTCTTGCGACCCTTGTTTCGTCGGCGCTTGATGACCGCGCGACCCGTAGGGGTAGATTTTCGAGCGAGGAATCCGTGTGCTCGTGCTCGCTTCCTGTTCTTTGTTTTGTATACGATTGCCATAAATTCAGTTGTTAACAACTTGTTCACATATTATTAACACATTTAGGGCTCAGTTTCAAGTACTACTATTCTTATAAGCCATTATACTTACGTTACTTCTTCAGAAATAATACTTTTATGGATAACAAAAAAATCTGGGATAGCGTGCTTGGGAGGGTAGAGCTGGAAGTTTCGAAAGCCACCTTCAGCATGTGGTTCAAAGATACGTATATCCACAAGCAGGATGACGGCGTCGTATATCTCTCGGTACCAAGCATATTCGCCAAGGAATGGCTCTCGGGCAAGTTCCACAAGACAATTCTCAAATATCTCCGAGACTACGGGAACGACGTGCGCTCGCTCGAATACGTAATTTCCAAGGCCCCAGAGCGAAAGGAGGCTCCGGAAGAGCCTCGAAAGCAGGCTGCGCCCGCATACGAGCTTCCTTTGCAGGACGTATATATTAGCAAGGACGATAATCTCAATCCGAAATACACGTTCGAGACGTATGTCGTTGGGCCTTTCAACGATTTGGCGCACGCAGCTGCCCAGGCGGTCATAAAGAATCCTGGAATCGCGTATAACCCGCTCTACCTATACGGAGGCACCGGCCGAGGCAAGACGCACCTCATGCAGGCGGTAGGGAACCACATAAAGACCAATCATCCCGCAAAGAAGGTCTTCTACGTTACCTCCGAGAAGTTCGCCGTAGACTATATGAACTCGCTCCAGCTCGGAAAAGCAAATCAGTTCAAGGAAAAGTACCGAAAGTACGATGTTTTGATCATGGACGACGTGCAATTCTTCTCGAGCAAGGAGAAAATCGCCGAGGAATTCTTCCATCTCTTCAATTCCATGAAGGAGAGCAACCGGCAGCTCATCTGCTCGTCTGACCAGCACCCAAATCACCTCGCAGAGGTGGATGACCGCCTCAAATCTCGCTTCGGAGCGGGCATGATCGTCGACGTTTCGGCCCCAGACTACGAATCAAGGCTTATGATCCTCAAGACTAAGCTCGAGCGCCAGAACATCCAGCTTCCACAGGACCTTATAGAGTTCCTCGCCCAGTCCGTAGAAGGAAATATACGAGAGCTTGAGGGCATCGTGAACTCTATTGCCATGCAGACGCAGCTCAAGGGCAGGGAGATCAACATACTCGAGATAAAGAACCTCATAAAGAACAGCGCGAAGCCGAAAAAGACCGTTTCAGTAAAGGAAGTCGTAAAGATCGTCTCGGATTTCTACAATATCGAGGAAGAGAGCATATACGAGAAGACCCGAAAGAAGGAAGTGGTTAAGCCGCGCCAGGTAATCATGTACATTTTGCGCGAGGATATGAACATCTCGTACCCATCCATCGGCGAGAAGCTCGGCGGCCGCGATCATACGACAGTCATCCATTCTTGCGAAAAGATCAAGGAAGATATAAAGTCGAATCAAATACTGCTCCAAGAGGTAAATCACATCCGTTCGTTGATTGTATAGCCTGTGAATCGGCTGGGGATAGCATGTGTGAAAGTGGGGATAAAAAGAGGGTGTTCGGGGAAAGGGGAAAAGTTATCCTTTTATCCCTGAAGATATCCACAGAATAGGGGATAGGAAAATCCTGAAATAGTCATAACTGAAGCGGCAGGAAAAGTTATGCACATATTCACAGGCTTAGTATTAGTAATAGTCTTCTTAATAGAATATAAGAATATATACTGGGGATATGAAAATAGAATGCATTAAAGAGAAGCTGATAGAAGGGATCACAAAGGCGGATCGCCTTACAGGAAAGAATCTTTCTCTTCCTATCCTTTCATGCGTGAATCTCAAGGCTCAGGGCAATACCCTCACTATACGAGCCACGAACCTCGATTGCGGCATAGAGGTCAAGATTGCCGCCAAAGTCGACGCAGAGGGCGAAATTGCCCTTCACGGAGGCGTTATGAACTCGCTCCTGGCAGGACTTCCTAAGGAGAAGAACATTACTCTTGAATCAAAGGACGGAAACGTCGTTATTTCTACTTCGGCGAACACGACACTGATCAAGACTTTCCCGCCAGATGATTTTCCTTCGATTCCGAAGCTCGAGACCCAGAAAACGGTAGAGATCAGCCCCAAGCTTCTCGTTAAGGGTTTCAAATCGGTCGTATACAGCGCCTCCCAGTCGACCGTAAAGCCTGAATTGGCGAGCGTATACGTATTCAAGGAGGAATCTGAGCTCGTATTCGTATCGACCGACTCGTTCCGACTTGCCGAGAAGAGGGTAAAGATCAAAGATACTCTCGACTTCCCATCGGTTATCATCCCTGCAAAGAACGTAAACGACATCATCCGCACCCTTGAGAGCGCTTCGGATGACATAAGGGTGCTTTTCGACAAGAATCAGATCGCTTTCGAGGCGAAGGACATATATCTCATGTCTCGAGTTATCGATGCAACGTTCCCAGACTACCGCCAGATCATCCCGAAGGCGTTTGTCACCGAAGTCGTCGTGCTCAAGCAGGATTTCGTCGACTCGCTCAAGACTTCCCACGTCTTTTCCGACAAGTTCAATCAGGTAAACGTGAAGGCGCTGCCTTCGAAGAAGTCGTTTACCATCTCGACCAAGAATAGCGACGTCGGAGAGTACACCAATTCTATCGATTCGAGCATAACGGGACAGGACGTCGAGATTAACTTCAACCACAAGTACATTGCCGACAGCTTCCAGTCTATCGACGCCGATAGCATCGCTCTCTCTATCAGCGGCGCGAACAGGCCTCTCGTCATGAAGGGCGTTTCGGACAAGTCGTTCACGTATCTCGTGATGCCGATGAACCGCTAATGTTTAATATCTCGGACTACTTCAAGAAGTTCGCCAAGATAGAAGGGGACACGATGGCGGAGAACGACGCCATATTGGCCGCTCTGGCCGAAACCTGCGGTACGGGAACTGTCAGATACGATATCCGAAAAAACATCATATATCTCAAGGGCTCTCCGCTGGTGAAGTCGATGGTGTTTACGAGGAAGGCGAGGATATTGGCCCTTATAAAGGAAAAGCTGCCTACGACAAAAATCGTAGATATTAGATAAACAAAAGCGGCATATTGCCTTGGAGGAGACTCTCGCAGGCCGACGGGCCGAGAGTGAGCGCACGGGTTAGGGTCCCGTGACGCGTGCTCCGATAAGGCAATATGCCGCTTTGTTTTTAATCGAGCTTTACCGAGAATTGGCCGCGGGCCTCCGTCTGATTGAATACGCTATCGACCGCTACTATACGAACGGTATTTTGCTCGCGTATGCCGGCGATATCCTTTGGCGTGAACCTAAAGGTGAATGGTCCCGATTCGATTCTCTCTACGAACACGTCGTTGACGTAGAGGGTCGCTTTGGAAAGGGAATACTTGCCAGTAGAGCCGACGCTTATCGATACAGTATCGTTGATTCCGTATATCTGATCCGCGTTTACGGAATTCAGTGAAGCCCTGAAGGAATTGTTCTCAGTGTGCACGTCGTCCGTTTGGGTTGGGATGCCTGAATCGCCTTGCTGGTCGCTGTAGCCGTTTTCCTGAGCCCATTTTCGTACAGGAGCCTCCCATCGTTCGAACTGAGGGTCGTTTGTAGGGTCAGTAGGCGCAGCGCCTAAAGGATCGGCCTTGTTCACCCAGTAGAGGATTGAGTGTACCGATGTTATCGGCATCTCCTTTCGGGTTTCGACAGGGGTGTATTCGGTCGCGAGCTTGCCCGAGACGGTGTCGATCGTGTATGTTCTGCCTCCTTGCCAGATGCCTTTCATGACAGGCTTGAGGGTTGCCGGATCTGCCGGGGTAGGAGGGGTAAAGCGCTGGTCTGGAACCGCTGCGAGGCCCTGCTTCATGAATGATGCCCAGATAGGCGCGACAATCTGTCCCGCGACTTTCTTTACCATCGGGCTGTTGTCGTTGTTTCCGGCCCAGACGCCGACGACGAGGTTTGGTGTATAGCCGATCGTCCACGCGTCGCGCGAATCGTTGGTGGTACCGGTCTTTACGGCGACGTCGCGTGTAGGGAAGTAGAGTACCGAGTTTGCTCCGTAGCCCGGGGTTCGCGCGACGTTGTCGCTGAGGATGTCCGATATGCTGCGCGCTACCTCTGGCGGCAAGACCTGATTCTGCTTCTGAGTAGGCAGTTTCACCTCGGTGCCATTCGAGTCAAAGAGCTGGAGCACCGGCCTGTAGGCTACGTGTACGCCGTCCTTTGCGAATGTTCCGTAGGCGCTCGCCATTTCGAGGAGGGAGATCTCGCCGCCTCCGAGGACGAGGGTGAGGCCGTACTGGTCGGCATTGGTGAGGCTCGTGATGCCCATGCTCTTTGCCAGATTGAGGGAATCCTTTATGCCGGCGAGATAGAGCGTCTTGATCGCCGGGATGTTGATCGACTGGGCGAGGGCGTTTCGCAGGGTTATCGGGCCGCGGAAGGTATCGTCGTAGTTTCCTGGCACGTAGCACTGCTTTGGATCGCCAGAGGGATTAAGGGGCTTTCCCTCAAGGTCACAGGTGGTCGAGAACGATGTTTTGAGGTCGAAAAGGACGGTTTCAGGGGTGTAGCCCTTTTTGAATGCCTCCGCGTAGATGATCGGCTTCATGGTCGATCCTGGCTGGCGGTTCGACGCGATGGCTACGTTGAATTTTCCGTCGATTTTTTCGTCGAAATAGTTGCGCGAGCCGACCATCGATACGATGTCTCCATTCTGGGGGTCGAGGGCAATCAATGCCGCGTTAGTCGCGTTGAAATTTTCGGTGTTCTCGAGGGCTTTGGTCTTGATGAGGTCCTCAGCCTTCTCCTGAAGGTCCGCGTCGAGGGTCGTGATGACCTTGTAGCCGCCCTCGTCGAGGGTACCCGCCCCGAGAATCTTTTCTAGGTATTCCTTTACGAAGAATACGAAATGAGGAGCTTTGATGCCGAACTGTCCCTGTGGCTGGAAGACGACCTTTTCAGCCATTGCGGCGTCGTATTCGGCTTGGGTTGCCGTGCCTGTCTCGAGCATCTTCCTCAAGACGAGGTTCTTGCGCGCCTCGAGCTTGTCGACATTCTTTCCGTAAGGGGAGAAATAGGTGCTCGCCTGGGGGATGGCTGCAAGATAGGCCGCTTCCGCGAGAGTTACCTCCTTTGCCGATTTAGCATAGAACTGCTTTGCCGCCTCCTCGACGCCGTAAACGCTGCCTCCGTACGGGTTCTCGTTAAGGTAGCTCGTAAGGATGGTGTCCTTCGAGAGCATCTTGTCGAGCTTTATGGCGAGCACCCATTCCTTGAGCTTTCGCGAGATGCGCTTGTCTGTGGTGAGGAGGGTGTTTTTTACTACCTGCTGGGTGATGGTCGATCCGCCCTGGGCGTATTCGCCGGAAACGACGTTCGCGAGCACCGCGCGAATGATCGACGAGATCTTTATGCCGCCATGATTGTAGAAATCGGCATCCTCGATGGCGACCGTGGCCTTCTTGAGGAAGGGTGAGATCTCCTCAGAAGGGACGATGGTCCTTTTTACGTCGTCGTGGAGATCGTACAGGAGCACTTTGCCCGTACGATCGTAGATTTTGGTCGACTCTGACACTTTTCGCTGCTCGAACGATGAGAGATCGGGCAATCGGAACGACGCGATCCAGAGGATGAAGATTCCGGCCACGATAAAGAGCACGGACGCGAGGATTATGAAGATGTCGCGCTTTGTGTGTGCTTTGAGGTGGTGCTTGAGCTTTGCGAAAGTGCTTTTTTTGGTCATAGGCCTACGATATCACCGAACAACGGGCGTCACAAGACAACGAAATACCGCTATGCTAGAGTAATTCCATGAAATTATTCAAGGGCACAGGAGCTGTCAGTACAGACGTAAAAGATATCGATTCATTTCTCTCGCGAGGCGTAGAGAACGTGTTTCCTTCGCGGGAGGCCTTCGCCAAGGCGCTCTCTTCGGGCCGAAGGCTCTCTATATATCTGGGTGTCGATCCGACCGGCCCGACCCTTCACATGGGACACGCGATCCCTTTGATGAAATTAGCCGCTCTTCAGAAAATGGGTCATCACGTCATACTCCTGATGGGTGATTTTACGGCCATGATTGGCGACCCTACGGACAAGGGCGCTGCCCGCAAGCGTCTGACTCGCAAGGAAGTCCTTGAGAATCTCAAATCATACAAGGAGCAGGCCGCCACATTCCTTTCGTTCAAGGGCGCCAATGCCGCCGAGATCCGCTTCAACAGCAAGTGGCTTTCAAAGATGAGCTTTGCCGATGTCGTCGAGCTCGCATCGCATACGACCGTCCAGCAGATGCTCGAGCGCGACATGTTCGAGAAGCGCATGGCTGAGAAGAAGCCTATCTATCTGCATGAATTCTTGTACCCATTGATGCAGGGCTATGACAGCGTCGCTATGGGCGTCGACGTCGAGATCGGCGGAAACGATCAGACGTTCAACATGCTTGCCGGTCGCGATCTCGCTCGCAGTATCAATAATAAGGAGAAGTTCGTCGTCGCCGCGAAGCTTTTGGCCGATCCATCAGGCAAGAAGATGGGCAAGACAGAAGGGAACATGATCACCTTGGCGGACAATGCGAAAGACATGTTCGGAAAGGTTATGAGCTGGCCTGACGGCATGATTGTCCCGGGTTTTGAGCTCTGCACGCGCGTATCTGACGAGGAAATCGAGAAGGAGAAGGCGTATCTCGCGTCGGGAGCGAATCCTAGGGATGCGAAGGCGCGATTGGCGTTCGCCGTAGCGGAGCTCTATCACGGTAAGGAACAGGCTAAGCAGGCGAAGGCGTCCTTTTTCTCGGCATTCTCTGCGGGAACTATTCCTGCAGACGCTCCGGAGGCGAAGGTCGCGAAGGGCGCAGCCCTCGCCGATGTCCTCGTCGAGCACAAGATCGTCGCTTCGAAGACCGAGTTCCGTAGGCTCGTAGGGGAGAAGGCCGTGAAGGATATCCAGACAGGCAAGGCGATCGAGACTCATGATTTCAAAATAGAAAGAGATGTCGATCTGAAGATTGGAAAGATGCGATTCATCAAGATCCGAGTGTAAATATCAAAAAGACCGCCATTGGCGGTCTTTTTGATGAGTGTGTTACCAGCTCTCTTCCTCCTCGCTCATGAAATCGTTGAGGGGATTGTCCTCGTCCTCTTCCTCGTCGTCGAGGGAGTCGTCGATGTCGGCGTCGTCCGTCGATTCGTCGTCATCGCTCGCCACTTTTTTCGGGCTCGGATCGTCTTCGCCTTCCTCCTCTTTTTCTTTCTCGTCTTCGTCCTTGGCGCGAGGCTTCACCTCTTCTTCGGCCTCTTCTTTTACGATTTTCTTTCGTGGCATATGGCGTTTGAATTTCTAAGTGCCTCTATTTGTATCAAATGGGGTATTTTTTGCAACTTGTGGATATCGTTTGCTTATTGCTGAAACCTCTCGGTAGCGAAGCAGGTGAGTCCGACGGCGATCGCGTCGTATTCGTCGTCGTGCTTTATGGCTTTTTCTATGCGGATGAGGCGGGGGATCATGGCGATTATCTGATCCTTTTCGCTCTTGCCGTAGCCCGTGACCGCGACTTTGATCTGTCCGGGACCGTACTCGTATGCCTGGAGCTTGTGGATGGCCGCCTGGTACAGGATGACGCCTCGCGCTTCGGCTACGGTGATGGCGGTCGTCTTGTTGCTGCTGAAGAAAAGCGTCTCGAGGGCGAGGGCGTTCGGCTGGAACTCGGCAATGACGCGGGCGATCTCCGTGCCGATGAGGCCGAGGCGCTCGGAGTGGGGAAGCTTTGCCGACGTCTTGAAGCAGTCCGAATAGAGGAGGGTCTCCTTCTCGCGGGGATTCCTTTCTATGACGGCGATGCCGAGGCGCTCGTATCCGGGATCGATAGAGATGATTCGCATGGGCATATGATAGCAAAATTGGGGATAAAAAAGCCGCTACAATTAAGTGGCGGCCCGTTCCTCCCACTGCTTTAGCAGCGAGTTTACTTCTGTTATCTGGTTTCGGTCTGCTCGTACTCGCATAAGGATGCGGGGCCTTGTGCCGGGTATTGCAACCGTATTCCATGTCCGACCGCTAGGGCCGTCGGGAGTTTCATTGGTCATTTTGTTACAGTACTCCTCGAGCGTGTCATAATCCGTGGATGTCGCGTGGAATAGGGCTCCGTGACTGCGCGTTACGCCCTTGCTTACGAACGGCGGCATCCTTCGCGCCCATTGCGCATGCTCGCTTTCCGGATGCATGCCGATCTTCACGTACTCGAACGTCCCGTTGAATTGGAACGTCATCAGCGGTACGTGAAGCTGCCAGGTCGTAACCCTCTCCTGATCCTTTCTGTCGAAGAGGCCGAGGATTTCGGATTGCTCCTTGCCTGGGAACATCCAGGCGACAGGGAACGTGAACATCGACCCGCAGCCTCCAGTCGCATTGGTGTCTAGAAGCCTCTCCATTTCGCTCGTTATAAGCGGCAGCGACCCAGGAAACGAATCCGGCAGACCGGCGATCGTTTCCTTGAACGCGATTTCGAGTTCGGTGCCACAATCCTGCTTTGCCTCGTGGCCTTGCCGGACACGATTTTCTAGCATGGGGAACTCGGCGAACAGCCGTCGAGTTACTTCTTGAACTGGAGCTTCCTCCATTCGGCGGAAGGGTATGCCAAGGTGGGCATACAGTTCCGCCGTCCTCGCCTCCGCCATCCATTGGAGGAGGATGAAGGTTTTGGCTGGTTCCAGCATCAGTATCGTAACGGGTACGGTTTGTCCCAAGGGAACGGTTTCGCCCGTAAGAAAGAAGTTCCGGCTCATGAGAGCCTTGCGCAACTCCTTGTAGGCACGCTGCTGATTGTTGAATTTAAGCCCTGCAAGCATGCTGCCCATGACGTAGACATCGGCTAGTACGGCGTAAAGCCTTGCTTGCGCGTCCGTCCGGCCGGTGCTGTCTCTGATTGCTCTCTCGATCGTATCGATGACCGAATATTGGAGCGAATCACGGCAGCGCTCGAACGCTCCGTGGCCGATTAACTTTCTGACAAGGGTTTCGAGCTCATTGCTCGCACCCGTATCAACTCCAGGCACTATAGTTCCTTCACTCATGACTATTTCCTCTGAAGTGGACCTCCGTGAGAGAGTCCGTCTGACGTTGCAGCCTCCTCCGTGAGAGAGAGGCCGAGACTCAAAGAGCCTTCCTGCAGAGAGCGGGAAGAAGAAGTCTGATTCAGACATTACTCCCGTATGGGCAAAAGTAAAGCGGCCCGTAAGGGCCGCTTGTTTCGCGTCTTATTATTCGACGTTCGTATAGATTTCCTGTACTTCATCGTTTGCCTCGAGGTCGCTGACGAGCTTTTCGAGCTTCACCAGATCGTCATCCGAGAGCTCGACGGTCATATTCGGTTTCCAGGTAATGCCTTCGCGGGTGAATGCCCATGCGGCGCTGCCAACGGCCGCCAGCTCGAAGCCGTTGTCGGAGAGGATATGCTTTACCTCCTGAGCGGCCTTGTTCTTGTTCGTGGTGAGGGCCTCGATCATCATGGCGCAGCCGCCTGGACCGTATGCCTCATATATGATCGATTCGAGGGCGGCGCCCGGCTCGCTCGCTTTCTTTACAGCCCGCTCGATGACCTCGTTCGTCACATCCTCAGCCTTTGCGCGGTCGATGATGGCTCGCAGGGAAGGGGCGCTCTTGTCGCCTTTGACCTTCTGGGCCTCGGCCGAGATCAGTTTCGAGTACTTCGAATAGAGCTTAGATTTAGCTCCGTCCGTCTTGGCTTTCTTGTGCTTTATCTGTGACCATTTATTGTGTCCTGCCATGAAATTTTATTTTATTTCTTCAAATTGAGATGCTCCCAGGCCTTGTCCGTAGCCTTGCGACCTCGCGGGGTTCGCTCGATGAGGCCGAGCTGGAGGAGGTAGGGCTCATGTACTTCTTCGACCGTGGCCTCTTCCTCAGACAGTGACGCTGCCAGGGTGTTGAGTCCGACTGGTCCGCCGCCGAATTTATCGATAAGGGTCTTCAGAAGGTCGCGATCGGACTGTGTGAGGCCAAGCTCATCTATGCCGAGCATCGACAGCGCGCGGTCGACGATGGCGGGGGAGACGGTCACTTTCTCTACTTGGGCTAAATCGCGCACTCGTTTGAGGAGAAAGTTCGCCGTTCGGGGCGTAAAGCGGCTGCGTTCCGCGATTTTTGCAGCCGATTTCTCGTCTATGTCTATCTTGAGGAGCTTTGCCGAGCGCTGGATGATCTGCTGGATCTCGCTATTGGTATAGAACTCGAGTCGGAAGGTTCCGCCGGAAAAGCGCGAGCGCAAGGGCGCCGAAAGCATGGCGATTCGGGTGGTTGCAGCGATCAGGGTGAAGGGCGGGAGCTCGAGCTGGACGGTTCGAGCCGAAGGACCCTTGCCGATGACGATGTCGAGAGAGCCGTTCTCCATGGCGGGGTACAGGACTTCCTCGATCGCCTTGTTCAGTCGGTGGATCTCGTCTATGAAAAGCATGTCGCCCGGAGCGAGGTTGGTGAGAATCGACGCGAGGTCGCCGATCTTCTCGATGGCGGGACCGGAAGTGGCTTTGAGCTGCGATGCGGTCTCCTTTGCGATAAGGTGGGCGAGCGTGGTCTTGCCGAGGCCTGGAGGGCCATAGAAGAGGATGTGCTCCGGCGGATGCTTTCGCTCCTGCGCGGCCTTGAGGAGGACTTTGAGATTCTCTTTTATGGTTTTCTGCCCGACATACTCGTCCCACTGAGAAGGACGGAGGGTTGTATCCAAAAACAATTCATCATTCGTAAAAGACCCTTTATTAGAGCCATTCTTTACGGATTCATTTGATGATAGTGCAGGAGTACTTGACATTTGTAAAGCTTTGTGCTAAGATGGTCAATGTAAAGCTGAATTGAAAACGATTTTCCAGCCTATAAATCTCTAAGCAATTAAACCTTTACGGTTTACTAGCTGTCACTCTCGGGACGTCCTGGTTACACTTCGGTGTTCCTACTGGGTCTATCCTAAGAACTCAGCTTAACTTTGGATGCACATCTTTAAGTATTGCTTAGAGATTTATATTCTGGAAATTATTTTTGAGAAGAGTCGCGCCGTTCGGTGCGATTTTTTCTTTTTCTTTCTTCCCACATACTACTCCTCCTGTTTTCCCGCGCAATGGCATTTTTTCAAGAGAGCACGTGGTTGGCAGGGGAGGCAAATGAGTGTCTTAATTTCGCTGATTGACCGATTGGCCGGCATTTCCCTTGTGGATCGCCGCGTCTCGCTCGGCCTGCTGGAGTTCCTGCGAAAGCCTCTGGAGCTCGCGCTGATGCTCTGCGTGCTCGTGCTCGGTTCGGGCGTGAGCCTGCTCGAGATTGTGGAGATTCTGCTGGGCGGTCGTTATTTTCCTCTGGGTTTCGGCGACGCCCTGCTTGAGTCGGGGAATCGTAGGCTTCAAGGCCATTATCTGGCGATCGAGCTCCTTGGCCTTGCTGTCCTTCTGCTTCATCTCGTCCTTGATCTTCTGGATCTCGGCCTCTTTCTGCCTGAATTCAGCCTTGAGGGCCTGCGATGCCGTCTCCTTTTCCTTGAGATCGGCCTCCGCCTTCTCAGCCTCGCCAGTTTTTTTCTGCTCTTCAGCCTGGAGCCGGCTGATCTCCTGCTTGAGCTCGTTCATCTTTGACTCCTCTTCGTGGCGATGCGTCTCCTCGCGCCCGATCTCCCTGCGGAGGTTTTCCGCTATCTGTTTTATCTGAAACGGATTGTTTATCGCTACCATGTTTGTGTTGGTTAATGTTTTAAGGGAGGTCGATGACGCGGCTCAATTCGTCGAGGGTCGTGATGCCTGCGAGCGTCTTTAGTATACCGTCCTGAGTCATGGTCAGTATACCCTGGGGGACAGCGGCCTTGGCCACATCCTTCTCGTTTACCGAGTACTCGACGGCCTTGTCGATCTCTTCTGACATGAGGATTCCCTCGTAGATGCCGAGGCGCCCCTTGTATCCGGTCATATTGCAGGTAGGGCAGCCGACCGGCTTATATATGGTGTCGCGCTTTGCCGGAATCTCGGACTGATCGGTGATGGTTGAGAGGACTTTCTCGACGGTCTCTTTGTCCTTGCCTGCGAGTGTCTCCTCCTTTTTGCATGCGGTACAGAGCTTTCGGACGAGTCGCTGGGCGAGCGCGATATTGATAGCCGACGACATGATGCGCGGATTGATGCCGAGCTCGATCAGGCGAGGGAAGGATCCTGCGGCCGAGTTGGTGTGCAGGGTCGAGAAGACGAGATGTCCGGTAAGGGCAGAGTCGATGGCGATCTGCGCCGTCTCGTTGTCGCGGATTTCTCCCACCATGATGATGTCGGGATCCTGTCGCAGGGCGGAGCGTAGGCCGAGGGCGAAGGTGTAGCCCTTGTCCGCATTGGTCTGCGTCTGGGTAATGCCCGGGAGGTGATACTCGATCGGATCTTCGATGGTGATGATCTTTACGTCAGGTGTGTGGATCTTGCGGAGGAAGGCGTAGAGGGTCGTCGTTTTTCCGGAACCTGTCGGTCCGGTGGTAAGGATCATGCCGTTTGGCTTTGCTACCTGCTCGAGGAGTATCGAGAGGAGCTTCTTTGGGATGCCCAGATCCTCAAGCGGCACCTGGATGGATTTAGGATTGAGTAATCGGAGCACGATCGACTCGCTGTACGCGCCGGGGAGCATCGAGGTTCGGATCTCGATCTGATCCTCGCCGACCTTCACGCTGAAGCGGCCGTCCTGGGCCTCGGATTTGACGTTGAGCTTGAGCCCCGAGAGCAGTTTGATGCGGGAAAGGATGAGGTGGTACGTCTCGAGGTCGAACTGCATGATATCGGTGAGCACGCCGTCCAATCGGAAGCGCAATCGGGCATAGGCCTCCTCCGGCTCGATGTGGACGTCGGATGCCTTTGTCGCGAGCGCGCCCGAGAGCACGATTTCCAGGATCTTCGAGATACGGAAGCCCTTCTTGAGCTTGAGCACTTCGGTCATCTGAGCCTTTACGTCCTCGATAGTGTGGATCTTGCCGACGAAATCCTTGATGTCCTCGCTTGAGATGTCGAGCGCGCCGGCTTTGGTCACGGTCGCGAACGTAAGGTCGGCATAGCGGCCCCATACCTTCTCGAGGCTCATGGGGGAGGCGACGGCTACGACTATCTCATAGTCCTTTGCCTTGATGGCGTCGAGCATGGCGACGGTCTTATCGTTTACGGGCGAGACGACGGCGATCTTTACGCGGCGGCCGACGAGCGAAAAGGGCGCGATCAGGGATTCGCGAGCCTCAGCCTCGGTTACGATGCGCAATGCGTCCATGTTGATCGGCACGGGGCCGAGATCAACGTACTCGAGCCCGTAGCGCGAAGCCATTATTTGGGCAACATCCTCCTGCTCTCGGCGCTTGAATTCGTCGAGTCGCTTGTCCTGTCGGTCTTCATCAAAGGTGACTGGCATGCGTAGTATTTTAGCACACGCCAGGCCCGCTCCTGCCTCCTTCGGGTACAGGTTTTCGGCTTGGAGCCGAAACCTTCGCTCCTTACAGGAGCTGTCTACTCATTGGTTCTTTTGAGTACAAAAGCCCTCAATGAGTCTTGCGACATGGGTCCCATCCCATGTCTCACTCGCGCCGTCGGGCTCCGAGAGCCCCTCATGAGGCAGGAGCGGGCCTGGCGTGTGCTAAGCTACCTTTATGATTTCAAAATCTGTAGAAGAGACGGCGAAAATTGCGCAGAGCGTGGCTGAAAAGCTGAAAGCGGGGAAGGCCGCGACCGTTTTGGCATTGCATGGCGACCTTGGTTCGGGCAAGACGACGTTCACCAAGGCGTTTGCCGCCGCGCTCGGCGTGAATTCGGACGAGGTGACGAGCCCGACCTTCGTCATCATGAAAAGCTACGAGGTCGCTGACCCTCGAATGCTCATGCTCGGCTGGAGGAACCTCGTGCATATAGATGCGTATCGCCTGGAGATGCCCGCTCAGGCGTCGCAGATCGGCTGGGACAAGATCGCTGCCGATCCGTCCAACATTGTCTTGATCGAGTGGCCGGAGAAGATGGGGGAGAAGATACCTCACGGGGCGCGAAAGTTGGATTTTAAATTTATCGACGATTCGAGCCGCGAGATAGTTGTTGACTAATCGCATTTTTATTGTAATGTCCATAACAAATGGACTCCTTCGTTCCTTTTAGCGCAAGGATTTATTCCTTTACTGTTTTCCGCAAGGATCTCGACGAGCTCGGTCACTGCAGTTTCAATAAGGTAAAGCTGCTTATCGAGCAGGCCTTTCATCGATTCGCCAAGGACAATAAGTTCGGCCGCACATCGTTGCGGCTGAATGATAAGCTGGGGCTCTTCGTCACCGAGGACGCCTATCGATACAAAAGAGAGCTCGGGCTTCACGACATCGTGACGGTTGTCATTCGCAGCTCGCCGAAAGGGAGGTGCTCGATCAGATTCTTTTTCAACCTGGTTCGCGTCGTCAGCGGCAGTCTTGCCACGCTCGATCATGTAGGCTCGGCAGAATGGACTATGGTGATGATGGGCCTCGAAAGTCGGAAGCCCGTCGCGATCCCCACAGCGATAGCCGAAAGGCTAAAAGAGCATAATCGAATTCAAGATCTGCTGAATCGCACCTATGCTGCACGAGGCCCTACTGCCATGTAGGGTCTTTTTTAAATAAAAAAGTTCCGCAGCGAGGCGGAACGGGCTACTCCATGCCGCTTTGTGGGTATCCGAAATTCAAGGCGTCCAATCTCCTATACTCGGTTTGAACGCGCGGGCCGAAAATGACCGTGTCGCCCCTCTTTTGCATGAAGTATGCGGGCCTGCAGCTGATGAGCTTGCCCGATTCATCAAAGAGGGCAATGACGGTGAATACGCCCGTAAGGCGTACGACCGTTTCGTCGCGAACCATGAGCATCCGCGGCCCGATCAGGGAGAAATAGTCGCGCGCCGAGGCCGCGTTTTCGGATCCGGGACGCCATTCGGAGGAGGTGATGCGGAACACCGCACTGATGAGCTGGCAGGTGAACAGGAATATGTGCGAGAACATGTTTTGGTAGGGTTGAGACTCTGTCGCCAAATTAGCACGCTAAAGATCGGCGTCAATGCCGAGCGCAGGCAAAGATATTCCTTTATAATAGGGCTATGTCCCAACGCCTTCTCTTGCTGGATTCCCACGCCATACTCCACCGGGCCTATCACGGCATGCCGGACTTTTCGACGTCTACGGGAATCCCGACGGGCGCCCTCTATGGCCTTTGTACGATGATCTTTAGCGCCGTAGATCAGCTCAAGCCTGACTATATTGTCGCGACATACGACTTGCCAAAGCCGACCCATCGACATGAGGCGTACAAGGATTACAAGGCAGGCCGCGCAAAGACTGACAGCGAGCTCATAAGCCAGATCGTAAAGTCGCGCGAGATATACGACGTACTCGGCATTCCAGTTTTCGATAAGGAGGGATTCGAGGCCGACGACATGCTCGGAACCATCGTCGAGAAGATCCTTACCGAAAAGCAGTTCAAGGATGTGGAGGTCATCATCGCGTCGGGGGATATGGATACGCTCCAGCTCGTTACGGGTCAGAGGGTGCGCGTCTACACCCTGAAGAAGGGGATCAAGGATGTGATCATCTACGACGAGAAGGCCGTTCGTGAGCGATTCGGTTTCGGACCGGAGCTCTTGCCCGATTACAAGGGCCTTCGTGGAGATCCGTCCGACAATATCAAGGGCATCAAAGGCATCGGCGAGAAGACCGCTACGACCCTGATTACCACATTCGGCGGCGTAGCCGACATATACAAGGCACTCGAGGGGGATGGTGGACGTGAGCGATTCAAGGAAGCGGGAATTACCGACCGCATCGTCGACTTGCTCGTGGGGGGCAGGGATGACGCCGACTTTTCAAGGGTGCTCGCTACGATTCGTCGCGACGCGCCGATCGATTGGAAATTGCCGACCAAATGCTGGAAGGACGGCGTCGATGTCGAGAGGGCGACGGCCCTTTTCGCTGAGCTCGAGTTCCGCACCATGACTTCGCGACTAAAGAACCTCTTGGGCCAGACGATATCCCGCGATATCGAGGCGATACAGGAGGCCGAGGCCGTTCCGACCATGACTGACGACGAGATCAGGAGCGACAAGTTCCGCGAGGCGACGCTCATGCTCTGGCTCGTGAACTCGACCCTTACCGATCCCGGGGCAGAGGATATTTTGAATTTTACAAAGGCTAAATCGCTCAACGAGGCGCACGGGATCCTGACAGCGGAGCTCAAAAAGCGAGGCCTGACAAAGGTTTTCGAGGATATTGAGAAGCCGCTCATTCCTGTCGTTGATCGCATGAAGGAAGTGGGCGTGCAGATTGACGGCGCGTATCTAAAGAAGCTGGGCGAGGAATATCACAAGGAGCTCGCCGCAATCGAGAAGAGCATCTGGCGCATGGCCGGCATGGAATTCAATGTGGCGTCGCCAAAGCAGTTGGGCGAAGTCTTGTTCGTGAAGCTCGGCCTCAAATCCAAGAAGAAGACCGCCGGCGGAGCCCTGTCGACCAAGGAATCGGAGCTCGAAAAGCTCTCCGAGGAGCATCCGATTATCGACGAGATCCTGAAATACCGCGAGCTCGCCAAACTGCTCGGTACGTACATCGATACTATTCCAACATTGCTCGATAGCGAGTCGCGCATTCACCCGACATCTATACAGTCGGGAGCGGTGACAGGACGCATGGCGACAAAGGATCCTTCGATCCAGAATATTCCGAACCGAACGGAGCTCGGACGAAAGATCCGCAACGCATTCGTCGCGCCGAAGGGTTGGTCACTCCTCGCTTTCGATTACTCGCAGATCGAGTTGCGCATTGCTGCATTCCTTTCCAAGGATGAGAAGTTCATAGATATCTTCCGCAGGGGAGAGGACGTCCATGCTGCCGTGGCGGCGCAGGTATTCGGCGTGCCGGTCGAGTCGGTGACAAAGGCGATGCGCTCGCAGGCCAAGGTCATCAATTTCGGCGTGATGTACGGCATGGGCGTGAACGCGCTCCAGAAGAATATGGGCGTCGATCGCAAGGCAGCTCAAAAGTTTTATAACGACTATTTCGAGAAATTCCACGGCCTCGCTGGGTATTTGGACGCGGTGAAAGCGGCGGCGGAACGCGACGGCTACACGGAGACGTTCTTCGGCCGCCGCCGCTACTTCGAGGGGCTCAAATCGAAGCTCCCATTCATCCGCGCCGCCGCTGAGCGTATGGCTATTAACGCGCCGATCCAGGGAACAGAGGCCGACATCGTAAAGATCGCCATGATCCGCATCTCGGATTACATAAAGGAGAACAAGCTCGAGGACAGCGTCCACATACTGATGCAGGTGCACGATGAAATCGTCCTTGAGGCGAAAGACAGCGTCGCAAAGAAGATCGTGCCCGACATAAAGAAGATCATGGAGGCGATCATCGATCCGAAGGATATCCATGGAATTGTTATCGCCACCGAGGCCAAGATAGGGCAGAACTGGGGAGAGATGGAGAAGGTTGCGTGATTTATATATACTCAAGTGTATGGCACTGCCAATCAATATCGAAGACTTAGTAACTGGCAAAACCGTTGAATCTGAAAGGATTGAATTCAAGAGGGGTTGGGACCCTCTTGATGCTATTCAATCTGTGTGCGCCTTTGCCAACGATATAAACAATTGGGGCGGCGGGTATATCATTATTGGTATAGAGCAAAGGGATGGATTGCCCGTGCTCCCCCCGGTAGGCGTTAAGGAGAGCTCTATCGATACCATTCAAAAAGAGCTGTTGAATCTTTGTCATGAAATGCGCCCAAATTACTTTCCGATTACCGAGGCGGTTCAGTTTCAAGGAAAAACAGTTTTGATTATTTGGGTCCCAGGCGGTGAGACGAGACCTTATAAAGCACCGGAATCCTTTGCACGACCGCGTAACTACTTTCACTATGTCCGCCATCTCTCTTCGACTAAAAAGGCGAATGATAAGGAGATACGGGATCTTATACAGATGTCTGCGCACGTGCCTTTTGATGACCGTATTCATCAAAACGCTCAAGTCACAGACTTGCGGCTCTCGCTTATCCAGAATCATCTCGCGGTCATTGGAAGTAGCCTTTTTGATCAGTCGTCTTCGATACCGTTCGTAGATTTGTGTAGAAAGATGAACATCGTATCGGGTCCCGATGAGTATTTGAGGCCAAAGAATATCGGCCTCCTTTTGTTCAGCGATAATCCTGCAAAATTTTTTCCTTGTGCGAGGATTGATTTGGTGCAGTTTAAAGATGATTCGGGCGATGAGTTCACGGAAAAGCTGTTTACCGGTCCGATCCAGACTCAGCTTCAGGATGCCCTGTCTTATATCAAGAATCACATTATTGCGGAGCGCGTTGTCAAGGTTACGGGCAAAGCTGAGGCTATCCGGATCTGTAATTATCCTTTTGATGCTATTGAAGAAGCGTTGGTAAACACCGTCTATCACAGAAGCTATGAGGATGATAGCCCCATAGAGATTCGTCTATCACCCAACCAGATGCAAATGTTGAGCTATCCCGGCCCATTGCCGCCTCTGACCAAGGAGAAGCTGAGGGCGGGGAACATCGTTGCTCGAAAATACAGAAATCGTAGGATCGGTGATTTTCTGAAAGAGCTGCATCTAACCGAAGGAAGAGGTACGGGTATCCCCAAGATTAAGCGGTCGATGAAGAGAAACGGATCTCCGGAGCCTGTCTTTGATACGGATGACAACCTCGCGTATTTCTCTGTCACGTTGCCAGTTCATCCCGTATGGGTAGAAGTCGGTGCACAAGTCGGTGCACAAGTCGGTGCACAAGTCGGTGCCTCGGTCGATAAGCTGATTCTGAGATACTGCATGAGACCAAAGAAGCGTCGGGAGATCATGTCGGAGCTGGGTATGTACAATAGCTATAGGATATTTCTTAAATACACGAGAGGGTTAATTGAGAAAGGTTATCTGGGTCTGACTATTCCGGATAAGCCAAATAGTAGTAGCCAGCAGTATAAGACCACTCCAGCAGGTGAGCAGTTTCTGAAAGACGGAATTGAAATCGATGGAAAGCAGCCCCAATTAATTCCTTAGCTTATATGCTATACGTCATCCACGGTACCGATATCGACAAGGCGCGCGAGAAGTCTCGCGGCCTTTACGATGCCTTGCGCGAGAAGAAGCCTGACGCGTCCGCTGGATCGCTGTCCGCCGAGAGCGTCACGACCGAAAAGCTTATGGAGCTTACCCAGACGCAGGGCCTGTTCGAGAACAAGCAGATCCTCTATATGGATCGCACCCTTGAGAACAAGGACGTGCGCGAAGTGATGCTCGACATGATCGACGAAATCGCCGAATCTCCGAATATTTTCATATTCTTTGAAGGCAAGCTCACCAAGGAGATCCTGAAGAAGCTCGAGAAGAGGGCGGAGAAGGTGACTGAGTACGAATCTGAGGCTGAGAAGCCGAAAGAGGCGGGAAGCTTCTTTGCTTTGGCGGACGCCCTTGGCATGCGGGACAAGAAAAACCTCTGGAGGCTCTTCCGCGACGCCATGGACAAGGACGCCGTTCCTGAAGAGATCCATGGAATCCTTTTCTGGCAGGCAAAGTCGCTTGCTCTCGCAGAGAAGACCTCATCGGCAGGGGAGGCCGGCCTCAACCCATTCGTATACGGCAAGGCAAAGCGATACGTTTCGAACTTTGGCCCAGGCGAAATTGATACCCTCGTTTCGCGGCTCGTCCGCATGTACCACGACGCGCATCGCGGCAAGGTGGATTTCGAGAGGGAGATAGAGAAATTGGCTTTGGACATTTAAATAAAAAAGGCCGCCAATATTTGGCGGCCTTCGGGCTTATGCAGCCGCGGCCTCTTCTTCAATCGGCCGCGGGATCGTCTTAAAGTACTCGGCGAATTCGGGGAAGGACAGCTGAAGGGTCTCCCAAGTTACGGAAAAGAGGAGGCCTTTGCCTTCACCCCAGGTTGGGCGGTCGCGGTTATCTTCGTCGCGGCTTGCCTGGAAAAAGGTTACTCCAAGGCTCCCGTCGGTGGGCCGCATGATTTTCCGCTTGTTGTCGGGGATGCGGTTGAGCGCATCTTGGGAAAACACGGCCGCCCACTCGGTATTCAGGGCGGAGCCGACATAGAGCCAGTCGGTCTCCTCGATATCCCTACCCGTCATTGAGCATTTCATAAAGCATTGGTTTGAAGAGCTCGCGAGATATCTCGCATATGTGTGCGCGTCGTTGCGCAACTTCTACACGATACTCCTGTCGGCAGGGGATTGTCAAAGAAAAATTGAGGTTTGGCGTTTTTGTGGTATTATCGGTTTCATTCCGCCCTTAGCTGTTTTGGTAGGTAACATTGGCGCGGTACATTTGAAGCGTTGGTTAATATATTCCGCCCTTAGCTCAGTTGGTAGAGCATCTCCCTTTTAAGGAGTGGGTCGTTGGTTCGATTCCAACAGGGCGGACACTCGTATCCCCCAAACCGCGTTCGGCGATATGCGACCACGGTTTCGCGGCTTTGCCTCGCGCTTTTTTCCCGCTCAGCATCAGGTTCGAGCCAAAGATTTCTTTGGCGAGGCTAGCGATAGCTGTCGTGGAGCCCGTCTGGGCGGTTTCGCTTATAGTTTTAGCCGTCAAAATCCATTTTTTTAGTGGTTCGAGCCAAGGTAGCTGGTCTTTTGTGAGGGCGGTCGTTCGCTCTTCCAGCCCCTTCTTTTCCGAAAGAATCTTTGCTTTCGCAGATCGGAAAGATTGGTGGTCAATCAAGCCGTCGATGAGAGCCTCCGTGAGGCGCTCAAGTCGTAGCTTGAGCGTCTCGATTCGAGACCTGCACTCCGATAGCAACTGCTCCGCTGACTGTGCGGCATTGACCCTCTCCGCTTCTAGGAGGGTGAGCATTTCCTCTGCCCAGCCGTGAGGCAATTCGTGCCTGGATACAAGGTGGGATACCTCGACGCGGAGCATCTCCTCCCTGATATACGGCTCCGAGCAGTTCTTCGGTTGCAGCTTCTTCGTGCAGCGGTAATAGGTATGGCCCTTTTGTACCTCTCCCGTGATCGCGCCTCCGCACTGTGCGCACCGAATGAGACCGAGAAACGGTTTCGGGGTACCTCTTCTTTCGCAAGGCGAGTAACGCCACCGCCGTTCGAAGATAGCCTGCACTTGGTCGAATAGGCGCTTGCTCACGATCGGCTTGTGTATGCCCTCGTGAAGCTCGCCGCCCCAGATAAAATGGCCGTAGTAGATCGGATTTGAGAGCATGGATGAGACGCGCGCCCTGCATGGTATGCGGCCGGCCCTGGTGCGAATGCCGCGTGTCGCCATGAACTCTCGTATCCCCTGAAGCGTTTCATTTCCGGTTGCGTACCGCTCGAATGCCTCACGCACAATCGGCGCGTGCTCTCGGTCGATAGCGAGGCGCTTTACGCGTCGGTCGTTGAGGTACCCGAAGGGTGCTATGCAGGGGTACTCGCCGCGGCGGACTTTTTCCCGGTGCCCCCGCTTCGTGTTTTCCGAAAGGGCGTCGATAAAGTATTTCGCGAACCCGAATTCGATGGTGAGCATCATCTTTCCTTGGGAGGTGTTCTCGACGGATGACCCGTGGAACTGGATGCGCTTGAGTTTGCGCGAATCGAGGAGGTCGAGCACGCGGCTGCCGTCCACTGGGTTCCTCGCTAGCCGATCAGGATGCCACGTAAGAATGGCGTCAGCTTCGCCGACTGCGATGCGGGATGTCATTTCGTTGAACACAGGCCGCGTCCCCGGTGATTTAGCGGACTCTTTCTCGATGAATTCCCGAACGACGGTTAGCCCGCAGCGCGAGGCGAGTTCTCGCAACTCCGCAAGCTGCGCGTCTATTGATCGTACCTGCTTGTCCTCTACGTCCGTGGACTTTCGAGCGTAGAGGAAGAATCGTAGCGGCTCCATGCCTCGGATCCTACAAAATCGTCGCGGAAAAAACAAACTGTCGACCACAACCCGTGGTGCGCTCCGAAGAGAAGCCGTCAAACTGTTTCGGTACTGAGCGGGAAAAAAGCGCGAGGCAAAGCCGCGAAACCGTGGTCGCATATCGCCGAACGCGGTTTGGGGGATACGAGTGTCACCCTATACAACCTGGCTCGAACGCACTTTCAAGGACACGTCGCCTTGCCGGACTTGGAATCGAACCGCTCAGGGGTATCCCCAGAGGTATCCCCGCCCAGGGATACCCAGCCGTCGTGATCGGTCGTTGCCGAGGT